>CAYONZ010000005.1:0-26607 GCA_964405465.1 uncultured Bdellovibrionales bacterium
CTTCGTCGCCTAACTCTTTTGAGTCCAGCGCGTCTACCAATTCCACCACAGGGCCATTACAAAGAGAACGACAATCTAAGTTCTTGCCGCTGAGAACTCAAGAAGAATTTTCAATTTTTTTTGTCAATGGTTCAATTGAGGGCAAAATGCACCTCTGGCAATTGACTGTGGCAAAGGTGCTGGAATCTCCGATAGGAACTTCCTAATCGTTAAAGTGGAGCTGCGAAGCTGACAGTCGTGAAATAAATCCAATCATGTGCCTTGGCCGGCTTTGATAAAATGAAAAGCATT
Source organism: uncultured Bdellovibrionales bacterium (assembly GCA_964405465.1). Classification (GTDB taxonomy): domain Bacteria; phylum Bdellovibrionota; class Bdellovibrionia; order Bdellovibrionales; family JAMPXM01; genus CAYONZ01. Next base: position 292 of record CAYONZ010000005.1, read on the forward strand.
CCACTTCCAATCAAATAGAATCGTTATGGGCCGCTCCATGATATTTAACGCAGGGGGCACACCGATTGCACACAAGTACTCCAAAATGGGCGGGGAGCCTGTTCATGAACGGGAGATTTTTATGAAAAAGTTAGTGTTCTTTTTGGCGTTTATCGCATTGGCCCGAGTCGAAGCGCAAAACTCAATTCGCCTGTCTGCTGATTCCGGCGAGGAAGAAGTGGTTGTACCACGGGTCGTAAAAAAGCCCCTCGTAGTGAAAAAGAAAAAAGCAGTACAATATGACGAGGCTGCCAATGAGGTTCAAGAGGTCGAGGTTGTTGAAGAAGCCCCTCGTGCATTTCGAAATCAACGCGTCCAAGAGCAACCGCTGACAGTTGTTGAAGCTTCTCCCCTGCGAGAATCCCGTGCTGATGTCATGAGAAAGCAGCGACAAGACATTGAGGCAAAGACGGAGCAGAAAATCGTTGAGAAACTCGAGGAAAGTCGAATTGAAGACGAGAAGGTTCGCTCTGAGCGTCTATTTGGTGATGCTTTCTCTGGTGGTTCAAAAAAGAACAGCACTAATGAAGCTGTGGTTGCGGCTCCGGCTCCGGTGGCGGCACCAGTTTACGTTGCCCCGCAACCAGTGGTGGTTGCTCCTCCGGCTCCAATAGCTCCTCCTGTCGCTCCCATCGATGAGAAATTGGTTGAAAAGGATATCAAGGAAGTCTCTGTTCGCGAAGAAGTTCGTGAAGCACTTAAAGACTTTCAGCCGCAAAAAGAGGAAGAGCTAACCTCTTATTACATTGGTGGCCAGGTTGGTCTCAGTGAATATCCAGACGTGAAAAATTTGAAGGGCTATGTGGCTAGTGGCTTCACTCTTGGGGTGATCACTCCTGAGCGAATCGTTGTCGAGGGAAGTTTTCTGTATTCGACTTATCGATTAGAGATCGCTGATTCCTACTATTACTATCCTACGCTTATGTTTAAAGATTTGGCGCAATACGCTTCATCTGTTGGAGTGAAGTATCAACTTTTGCCAGGGAAAATTAAGCCAACTTTAGGAGCGTTCTTGGGGTACACTTATCGTAAATATTCTGATCCTTCTAAGTCTTTGGTCAAGGGGCCTGATGTGTCGTCAAATGCGTTTGATGCCGGGCTCTCAGCTGGACTTGATTTGCAGATCACAAAAACCTTGGCCATTGGTGCTGAATTTCGATACACCACAAATATATCTAATAAGCGCGATAATGATTATGGGTATTCGCTTATCAATCCACAGAGTTCGACTCCAGTCGAGGAGCTTGATTACTATTCGATGGCAATCAGTGGGAAGCTCACGTTTTAGGCCTAAATTTTGTTAGAGATATCGATATTTTGAAGCCCTTTGTTTAGACAGAGGGCTTTTTTTATGCGATCGTTTGACTGTGGGTAACAGGTCAAGCCAACTCAGTATGCTGAGTTTTAGAAATCGATTTTTGTTTTTTCGTCGTTTTTTGTTGTCAACACTTGCGATGTCTTTTGTTGGCCAACAGGATTTACGCGCAGGAACGCCCTTGTTGGTGTCGAGAGTTGTCGGCGAGGTTGGCACCAAGGTGGTCACTAGCCGTGAGGTAAAGATCAATTACATTCTTGAAAAGTTAGTTTTTGAAAAGGATGAAAAGGCAGCCTGCAGTAATGACCTTGAGATGGATTCAAAACCATTTTCTGATTTTTTAGTGGTGGTCTTCAATGAGTGGGTCATTTTTCTTGAATCTATGGCATTTCGTAAAGATGGCGAGCGAGCACTAAAAGAAAGCTCGGCTGTTTTACCTGAAAAGGTAAATATAGAAGGGTGTTTTGCACTGAAAAAACTTGAACCCTCACAAGCAGAGCTTTCGGCTATCTTGACTCGAAAATCGACTGTGAAGGACTTTTTGCAAATCAAAACAAATTCTTCATTGATCACGATTTCTGATGATGATGCCATGGACTATTACAAAAAAAATCGAATTAAATTCGGTGGGCTTCCATTTTCTAATTTCTCTGAAAACATTAAAGCGTTTTTGACCAAGCAGCAGGCCGAGAGGCGCCTTGTTGAGTGGCTTAAAGTCTTGTACCGAAAATACGACGTCAAAAATGAAATGGGAGACTAATTTTTGCTGAAGTATCGGGCTCTTACTCAGAGCGATAATGAGGCCATATTTCAAATTCTGTCTGCTTGGCAACTGCGTCCGAATGGAAAAGGCCTTCCGAACTGGAGTCTATCTCAAGTGCAAGAGGAGCTCGAGCAGGGTGGTGGATTTGGAGCAGACCTGGATGGGAATTTGGTCGCATTTATTTTATTTCGAAAAAATCCGTTTCATTACGAAGTGACGTTTCTTGCGAGCGATCCAAGATATTTACGCGGTGGTTTAATGTGGGGCCTACTGGAGTCATGGATGGGGGACATCTCGGGTTTTGAAATTTGGCTTGAGGTTCACGAGCACAATGAACCAGCTCGTCATTTATATCGAAAAGCTGGATTTCGAGAGGTTGGGAGCCGAAAGGCCTATTATTTTGATGGTGCAGCAGCAATCCTATTCAATTTCCCGTGATAGGGAGGCATTTAGGAAATGGTTAAGCTTTTATAACACCTTGCAATTCCTTAATGAATTTGGTAAAACTTTCGGTACACGGTGGCCCTTATGGGCCATTTTTTTTTGTCGAAACAGTTCATAGGTGAACGATGTCTGAGAGCTTCCTAGAAAAAATTAAATTGATGGTCCATGAAGTGGCCGATCGGGAGAACTGCGTTGTCTATGATTTTGAGTTCTTAGGGGCCGCTCGAGGCCGGACTTTAAGGGTTTACATTGATCGAAAAGATGGTACTCCTGTGTCTATTGATGATTGTACTAATGTCTCTAAAGGTTTGAATTTGCTTTTAGATGTTGAGGACTTAATTCCGGGGGGATCCTATGATTTGGAGGTCTCTAGTCCAGGCTTGGAAAGAGCTCTCAAGACCCCGGCTCATTTTTCTGGAGCCCTTGGCAAGACAATTCAGGTGAAGACTTTTGGTTATCTTGGTGAATACAATCCTGGCCGTAAAGAGTTGGAGAAGGCCAAAGTTATGACTGGCACCCTTAAGGCTGTTGGGGATACAGGGGTGACAGTTGATTTGGAGAAGGGACCGGCTTTTGTGCCGTTCGACGCCATTACTAAGTCGAATATGGTTTTTGAAGTCGTGTCTGGAGAGAAGAAGAGTTTAAAAAAGAAATAGTTTGTAATAATTGAGAGGTGAAAATGGCAGCTGAGAGCGTTTTTTCAGATCTGAGTCGAATGATCGAGCAAATTGGAAAAGATAAAGGTATTGATAAACAATTGGTTATCGATGCTGTTGTGCAGGGAATGTTGGTTGCGGCCCGAAAAAAATATGGAACCTATCGTGAAATTGAAGCTCAGTTCAATGAAGACTCTGGTGAAATTGAGCTTTATGAGTTCAAAGAAGTAGTTAAGCCTGAGGATTTCGTTGATGAGGAGATTCAGATCCCACTTGAGGAAGCGAAGGCATTCAATCCTGATATTCAGATTAATGATTCAATTGGTATTAAACTTGAGACCAATGAGTTGGGGCGCATTGCAGCTCAAACAGCCAAACAGATCATCACGCAAAAAGTTCGTGATGCTGAACGTGAGATAATTTTTGGTGAATTTGAGCAGAGAAAAGGCGAAATTGCTTCTGGAATTGCTCGTAGGGTTGAGCGTGGCGCGATTGTTGTTGATTTAGGAAGAACCGAAGCTCATATCCCTTTGCGCGAGCAAATCCCAGGAGAAATCTATAAGCCTGGTGATCGAATTCAGGGGTATATTTCTGATGTTCGGCAAACCACTCGAGGCCCACAAATCATCATGTCTCGATCCTCTGAGCAATACTTGATTAAGCTGTTTGAAATTGAAGTGCCTGAAATTTATGATGGTATAGTTCAAGTTATGGCCGCCGCGCGTGAGCCAGGGCAGAGGGCCAAGATTGCTGTGACAAGTAAGGATAGTGCCGTCGATCCTGTGGGTGCATGTGTTGGAATGAAGGGCAGTCGGGTTCAGAATATCGTTCAGGAGCTGAAGGGCGAAAAGATCGATATTGTTCCGTGGGATGAGGATATCACTCGTTTTGCTTGTAATGCGTTGGCACCAGCAGAAATTTCGAGCGTATTTATTGATGAAGTGAATAAGCATATGGAGATTGTTGTTCCTGACAATCAGTTGAGTTTGGCAATTGGGAAAAAAGGGCAGAATGTCCGTTTAGCTGCGAAAATCACAGGCTGGAAATTGGATATTATTTCTGAATCTAATTCGGCTGCGAAAACGGCAGAGTCCGTGTTCAATTTGATGTTGATCCCTGGAATGACTGAGACTATGGCGCAGAATATTTTTCAGAATGGATTCGGGTCTTACGCAAGCATTGCGGATGCCTCATTCGAAGATATTATGGTGATTCCTGGTTACAACTCTCCAGAAAAGGCGATGAAGTTGATTCAGGATGCAAAAGATTTAATTGAAAAGTATAAAGCAGAAGGTATTGAGGCTCCGAAGGCTCCAACTGTAAAAAGCAGTTCTCGGCCAGAGGGAGATGCTAAAGCTCAGGCAGATGCTCGTTTGAAGGCTGAATTGGCGGCTTTAGATAATAAGACAAGTTCCCAAAATGAATAATTGAGTTTTTGAAACGTTCCGAATTGAGGAGAAGTGAGTACTGTGAGTCAACCTAAAGTGTTCGAATTTGCAAAAGAGATTGGTATGGAGACGCTTGTACTTATGGATAAAATCCGTGAGTGGAAGCTTCCTGTCAGAAGTCACATGGCTGAACTCGAGCCAAAGGTTTTGGACCAGATTAAACAGAATCTTCAAGCGGAACAGGAAAAACTAGATTCTCCTGGAAAAAAGAAAGTCGTCAAAAAGGTTGTCGCCAAAGCAGCGACAAAAATGGCGGATGTATCAGCAACAGAAGAGCCTGCCAAAAAAGTGGCAGTTAAAAAAACGATTCAAAAGAAACCAACAGATCCGAGTGAAGATGAATCGGCAAAGAAAGGCGCGACCGTCGTTGTAAAAAAAGCGACTGCGAAGACTGTAATTCGCCGCAAGGCTGATGATGAGGTTGATGAGAAGCATGCTTCACCTGTTGTGGAAGATACAGTTCTGGATCACAAGGCTGTACCAGCAGATATCGTAAGAAAAGAAGTTGCGCCAGTTGTTGTCTCGCCTGAGGTGGTAGAGCCGGTAGTTGCTAAGCCTGTTGTGCCGAAGGTCGCTGATATTCCTGTAGTCGTCTCTGACCAAAAGGAAACGAAGCCCGTGGCAAAGGAAGAAATTGCGCCACAGCCGGTCCTTGTCGTGACTCCGGCTCCAGCTCCAGCTCCAGTTGCACCTAGTGCCCCTGCTCGTAAACGAGAGGTTGTGATGACGGCGCATGGTCCTGTCAGTGGAGTAAAGTCAGATCCTCCGAAACGAAATATTATTGGTCGAATGGATTTAAGTCGAGTGACGCCGCCGCCATCCCAGGGGTCTGGCGGGGGATCACAACAACATGGTGGTGGTATGGGTGCCGCTCGTCCAGTTAGCGTATCCCGAGGGCCACAAAGTGGAATGCGAAACATTAGGACTGGATTTGTTCCTCCTCCACCTATGGATATTGAAGTTGATTCTCAGGATAACCGCAAAAAAGATTTGGAAAAAAATCTTAAAAAACGTGCTGGTATTGGAGTTGCTGCTCCTGTTGTTAAAGAAAAAGAAGAAGAAGTCGTTCATTTTTCTTCAACAGAGTTTCGCAAACGAGAAATGGTTTTTCAGCCCAAAAAGAAGAAGGGCATGTTGAATCGTCAGGCTTTGGCTACTGAAATTACCACGCCTAAGGCTTCAAAGCGGGTCGTGAGGGTTGATCAAACGATGAAGCTGAGCGATTTAGCTCAGGAGATGGGTGTTAAAGCTGCACAATTGACCAAAACATTAATGCAGAATGGTGTGATGGCAACAATGGGCACGGCACTTGATTTTGATACGATATCATTGATTGTACCAGAATTTGGTTTTGAAGCAGTCAATGTGCATAAATCGGTTGACGATTTGATTCAAGAGTCAGCGTTTGGGCTTGAATCGGATTTAGAGCCTCGGTCGCCCATTGTTACTGTAATGGGGCATGTCGATCACGGAAAGACGTCGTTACTAGATGCTATACGTAAGGCAGATGTTGCCTCTGGGGAGGCCGGTGGTATCACACAGCACATAGGTGCATATCGAGTAAAAACAGAGCATGGGCATTTGATCACTTTTATTGACACTCCGGGACACGAAGCTTTCACTGCGATGCGAGCTCGGGGTGCAAACGCAACTGACATTGCCATTATAGTAGTGGCGGCAGACGATGGTGTTATGCCACAAACAATTGAAGCCATTAGTCACGCTAAGGCAGCCAAAGTACCAATAATAGTGGCGGTGAATAAAATTGATAAACCTGGAGCTAATCCGGACAAAATCAAGCAGCAGTTGACTGAATATGAATTGGTTCCAGAAGAATGGGGCGGAAGTACGATTTTCGTGAATGTTTCGGCGCTCAAGAAGACAGGAATTCAGGAGCTTTTAGAGCAAATTTATTTGGCAGCTGAAATGGAGGAGCTAAAGGCGAACCCGAACCGTTCTGCTACTGGAATTGTAATCGAAAGCCGAATTGAAAAAGGCCGAGGTAGTGTGGCTACCCTTTTGATTCAAAATGGAACTCTGAAGGTTGGGCAGGCTGTTGTTTGTGGAACAAGCTATGGCCGTGTGCGCAGCCTGATGAACGATCGCGGTGAGCGTGTGAATGAGGCAGGTCCGAGTATTCCAGTTGAAATTATGGGATTAAATGAACCTCCATTGGCGGGTGAAAGATTTGATGTTTGCGATGATGAAAAATCGGCGCAGGGAATAGCTGATGCACGTAAAAAGAAGGTATTGGAGGCAGCAGCTCCAGCGAAAATTTCTTTGGAAGAGGTTTTTGCTAAGATGCAAGCTGGCGCGATTAAAGAGCTGAACGTTGTTTTGAAGACTGATGTTGCTGGAAGTGTTGAAGCAATTAAGGGCATGTTTGATAAAGTGGCGACATCTGAAGTGAAGCTAAAAGTTTTGCACGCTGCAGTTGGCGGAATTAGTGAAAATGATGTGTTGTTGGCCAGTACGGCAAAAGGGATAGTGGTCGGATTCAATGTTCGACCGGATTCTGGAGCACAGGCTGCTGCTAAACGTGAAGGTGTTGAGATTAAGTGTTATTCGATTGTCTATGAGTTGATGGATGATATGAAGAAAGCAATGTCTGGAATGCTGAGTCCGACATCTGTCGAAAAGGTATATGGACGCGCAGAGGTTCGAAATACCTTTTCTGTTCCTAAAATGGGAACAATTGCTGGATGCTTGGTTCAGGATGGAAAAATTTTGCGTTCGGCACAGGTGCGATTGTTGCGTGACGGGAAAGTTGTTTATACCGGAAAGATTGGTAGCTTGAAGCGATTCAAAGATGACGCTAAAGAGGTTGCGACTGGATTTGAGTGCGGTATTGGTATTGAAAACTACAATGACCTTAAGGTTGGCGATGTTTTGGAAGCCTTTTCGCAAGAGTCAATTTCAAGAGAGCTTTGATGTCAGATAATCGACGTGTTCAGAGAATTGAAAAAGAAGTTCGCGAGGTTCTCGCCTCTTATTTGTTGGCGGGTTTTCGCGGAGCTCTGAAGGGTTTGGTTACCCTCACTCGAGTTAAGGTTTCCGGCGATATGCGCGTCGGAAAAATTTATATTTCAGTTCTCGGATCTAAGGAGGATGAGGCTCATTCCCTAAAGGAAATCGAGGGACGTCTCTTCGAAATGCAAAAAGAATTGGCTGTGAAACTGAAGATGCGTAACACCCCGAAATTGAGTGTTGAGATTGATCGGGGTGTTGAGCAGTCCTTAAAAATCGATGCGATTTTACGAGAAATGAATAAGCCAAAAAGCGGTGGCTCAGATGGTGCCTCAGGGCCATCATGAATTTGGTCAATGGTGTTTTGTTGGTCGACAAGCCCACTGGAATGACCAGTCATGATGTTGTGGGGCGATTAAGGCGTCTTTTGGGTATTCGAGCAATTGGCCATGCAGGTACTTTAGATCCTTTGGCCACCGGACTGCTTGTTGTGCTTGTTGGTGAGGCGACAAAAATTTCCGATTATGTTTTGAATGAAGAAAAAGGCTATCAGGTCGAATTTCAATTCGGATATGAAACTGAGACTTGGGATACTGAAGGCCTTCGATTAGAGTCGTCCATAGTGCAATCTGGATGTATGGATCCCAAAAACCTTCCCTGGAAAAGTGTCGCAGAGGGTCTTGTTGGTCCACTTGACTTACCTATTCCTGCATATTCTGCTAAAAAAATAAATGGCACTAAACTATACGATTTGGCGAGGTCTGGAAAGTCTTTCGATTTGCCCTTGCGAACTATGACATTTTCGCATCTTGAGTTGCTCGAGGGAGACGAGGCTTCTGTTCGGTTCAAATGCTCGAAAGGAAGTTTTGTGCGCTCATGGGTTTATCAGTTGGGAAAATTGCTTGAGGTTGGTGCCACCATGTCAGGACTGCGAAGGACTTGGTCCTCTCCATTTTCAGTGGAACAGGCGTTGTCACTCGAAGAAATTGAGCGTCTTTGGCTTGCACGCTCAGAGCGTGCTGGAACAGTATTTGGACCCGCATGGGTTGAAATGAGCCGAGCCGTCCCGGGGGCGCATCGCCTCATTTTGAATACTAGGGATCAGAGATTGGCATCCAATGGCCAAATTCCCAATGCGTTGGTGGAAGAATTGAATGAATTAAGTCAAACCGTGAAATGGGTTTCATTAATCAGTGAGTCATCTCAGGATCTGATCGCCATTTTGGGTCGGGAGACATCTGGCGAATTCAGGATTAGGCGCGGATTTCGGGTCACCTAAAAGGCGCGGTATAGAATGCTGTCGTCTTTTGGTTTGGATATCAATTTTAAACGCGGTTTCGATATGGGTGAAATCATCAATAAAATCAGACAGAAAGAAATAGAGGCTTGACGCATTCTGGGTGGTCATCTAAACCTATCTGAGCCTATATTTTATTTAGGAAAAGCTCTGCTTTACGAAGGCCAAAACGTAAGCTGGGGCGAACATTTTAACCGGAGGAACTGGCATGTACGGATATCAAAAAGAACAGGTCGTAAAGCATTTTCAACGTAAAGATTTGGATACAGGAAGTCCTGAAGTTCAAATCGCTCTTTTGACGTTTCGAATTCGTGAATTGACTGAGCACTTTAAAGTTCACAAGAAAGATAACCATAGTCGTGAAGGTCTTGTGACACTTGTTAATCGTCGTAAAAAACTGTTAACCTATCTCAAGGGAAAGAATCCAACCCGTTACAACACACTTTTGGGTGAGTTGGATCTACGTAAATAAAGCATGTTTACAAAAGAGGGAGCCAGATGGTTCCCTCTTTTTTCTTAAGTCTACTCCCAATATTTTTCTGATTTAAGCACCACTGAGGTGGGCATCTAAGGAGATTGTATGAAAACAACAGTATCAGCAGTGGTCGGTGGCAAAACTATTACAATTGAGTCTGGCAGGTTGGCAAAGCAGGCAGATGGGTCTGCACTTGTGACATGCGGAAACAATATGGTCTTGGTCACAGTGGTGTCCTCAAAAAACGAAACCGATAAAGACTTCTTTCCTCTGACTGTTGAATATGTTGAAAAATTTTATGCCACAGGAAAAATTCCTGGTGGATATTTTAAGCGTGAGGGAAAACCTACGACTAATGCAACGCTCATTGCTCGTCTCATCGATCGACCGATTCGTCCTGTTTTTCCTGAAGGATATAACTATGAAACACAAGTTGTTGCGACTGTTTTAAGTTATGATGGAACTTTTCCGTTAGAAACGCTTGCGAGCTTAGGAGCTTCTGCGGCCATTCATATTAGTGATATTCCATTCAATGGACCTACAGCAGCTATTCAAGTTGCTCGTGTTAAAGGCGATTTTATTCTCAACCCGAGCATGGCTCAGCTTGAAGAATCAGATATGGATATCATTGTTGCGGGAACTCGAAATGGAATCTTAATGGTTGAGGGGGAGACGAAATTTGTTTCAGAAGCAGATGCATTGGCTGCTTTGAAATTCGCTCATCAATCCTTGATGCCTTTGTTTGATATTCAGGATGAACTTCGTAAAAAAATGGGAGCAAAATCAAAACGGAATTTTACTCCATTCGCAGTTGATGCCGAATTTAAAAAGAAGCTCGAAAGCTTTTTGTCTCCAAAAATTAAAGCGGCGCTTCATATTCGTGAGAAACAGGAGCGTTATGCTGCATATGAGGCAGCAAAAGATGCCGCGAAGACCGAGTTTTTAGTTCCTTTGGCTGGTCAGCCTGAATTCGAACTTCGTAAAAAAGAGCTTGGATTTACTGTGGAAGCTTTGAAGTATACGCTGTCTCGCCTATTAATTCTCGATGAAAAGATTCGAATAGACGGTCGAGATACGACGACCGTACGTCCGATTGCCTGTGAGGTGGGCTTATTGCCGCGTGCTCATGGTTCTGGTTTATTTACTCGTGGTGAGACTCAGGTCTTGGGAACAGTGACTTTGGGAACAGGCGATGATGAGCAAATGATCGATGCGTTGCATGGAACTGAAAAACGTCGATTTTTGTTGCACTACAACTTTCCTCCTTACTCTGTCGGTGAGGTGGGCCGAATGGGTGGGCAGAGTCGACGAGAGTTGGGCCATGGTAATCTTGCTGAGCGTGCCTTGAAGGCAGTTTTGCCAGACTTTGAGAAGTTTCCATATACGATGCGTATTGTGAGTGAGGTTCTTGAAAGCAATGGATCGAGCTCAATGGGGACCGTGTGTTCTGGAACTTTGGCATTGCTTGATGCCGGTGTGCCGATTAAGGGCAATGTAGCTGGGATTGCGATGGGTCTTATTAAAGAGGGTGATCGAGTGGCCGTTTTGACGGACATTTTGGGTGATGAGGATCATCTTGGGGACATGGATTTCAAAGTCGCAGGAAATCGGGATGGCATAACTTCGCTTCAAATGGATATCAAAATTGACAGCATCAATTTTGATATCATGGAGCAGGCTTTACGGCAGGCAAAGGATGGTCGAAATCACATTTTGAATGAGATGGAAAAAGTTATGAAATCACCTCGTGGGCAAATTTCGGAATTTGCTCCGCGTATTGAGACGATCAGAGTTAAGCCAGAGAAGGTTCGAGAAATTATCGGTGCCGGCGGTAAGGTAATCAAAGGGATCATCGAAGAGACAGGTGTAAAGATTGACATAGAGGATGATGGAACAGTGCATGTGGCCTCTAGTGATCCCCAGATGACGAAAAAAGCCATCGATTTGATTATGCAGATTGCAGCAGAGGCTGAAGTCGGTAAGGTTTATAAGGGGAAAGTTGTTAAAATTGTAGACTTCGGTGCCTTTGTTGAGATTTTGCCGAGCACCCAGGGACTTTTGCACATTTCGGAAATTGCTCATGAGAGATTGCGTACGGTTTCTGAGGTTTTGAGCGAGGGAGATCTTGTGGATGTTAAAGTTCTTGAGATTGATCGGGCGGGTCGCGTGAAACTATCGCGCAAGGCTATTTTGGAGCCTTCAAAAAATAATTAATGAAGACCAATTCAAATTTTCAAAAAACTCTGTTGAAGAGCGGAATTCGGGTGGTGACTGAAAATCACCCTTCCGCTAGGGCTGCAGTTGCTGGGGTTTGGTCAGATGTTGGTACTCGATATGAATCACCAGATGATTCTGGGGTTTCGCATCTCATTGAGCATCTACTTTTTAAGCGAACTAAAAATCGAACCGCTTTTCAAATTGCAAAAGAGATGGAGGCGGTGGGTGGAGATATCAATGCCTTCACCGGGCGGGAGCATACTTGTTTTCATACACATTCTTTGAGTGAACACTTGTCCTTGTCGTTGGACCTTTTGTCGGATGTCTTTTGTCGACCGGCGTTTGATCTTTCTGATTTAGAGAAAGAGAAGCAAGTTGTTATTCAAGAAATTCGCATGTCGGAAGAACAAGTTGAGGAGTCTATCTTTGATCGATTTCTAACTTTAGCCTATCGGGGAAGTTCTCTGAGTTTGCCCATATTGGGAACGGTTGAATCAATCGAAACAATGCGAAAAAAGCAGATACTTGACTACTACCTCACTCACTATGGGCCTAAGCAAACAATCGTGGCCGTTGCGGGAAGAGTTGATCACCATCAGGTAGTTGATCTTGTTGAAGAAAAGTTTGTCTGGTCTAAGAAACGACAAGCTCGTGGCGATGACCATTTTCAACGTGCAAAGCTCAAAGGGTTTCGGGAATATGTTGGTCGTCCGTCGGAGCAAGTCCACATACTTTTGGGACTGCCAGCATCTCATTTTAAATCGCGCCTCCGTTTTGAAGCATTTGTGGCCAATTCTTTGTTAGGAGGCGGTATGACCTCGCGTCTATATCAAGGTATTCGCGAGAGACGTGGTTTGGCCTATTCTGTTTATTCGACCCTGATGAGCTTTTTGGATACTGGTCTTTCATTGATCTATGCTGGTACTGATCCTGAAAAGGTCGAAAAGGTATTGGAATTGATTGTTAAAGAGGTCCATCGGTTGCAAGCCAATGGAATTTCAAAACGTGAGTTGGATTTTTTCAAAACTCAAGTGCGAGGACAGATTCTTTTGGGTTCTGATGATCTGGAAAATAGAATGAATTCTTTGGGTGTAAATGAGTTGGTATTCGGTCGATATCGTCCGATTGAAGAGGTGATGGGCGAAATTGAGAAGGTCTCAGTGGATTCCGTTCGAGAATATTTAGACTCATTGTGGAAGCCTTCGCAGTTTGGATTGCTTTTGATGGGACCGGAAGAGTATCGGGATCGAAATTGGCTTTCGATGTTTTGATTGATTTGGGGGATGTGTGTTGAAGATAAAATTGAAGATCAAAAAATTGAGTCATTACAAGGGGGAAGCTCCTAAATATCAAACCGATCTTGCGAGCGGTTTTGATGTAAGAGCACAGCTTGATGCCACTGTAACCTTGAAACCAGGAGAAAGGGCCCTTATTCCAACCGGGTTGTCATTTGAGATACCAGATGGATATGAGGTCCAGGCTCGGCCTCGAAGCGGTTATGCAATCAAACAGGGAATGACACTCCTCAATACCCCAGGGACCATCGATGCTGATTATCGTGGTGAGGTGAAAATTATTTTGATTAATCTTGGTCAGGAGCCTGTAGCCATTCAAGATCAAGAGAGAATTGCTCAGTTGGTTTTGTGTCCGGTTTTACAAGCTGAATTCGATTGGGTGGAAAGTTTGGGGGACTCGTCTCGAGGAGAGGGTGGCTTCGGAAGTACTGGTAAAGGGTAGAAGTATTGATTGTTGTGGTTTTTTTTGGGGGCGGGGCCGTAAGAGGGCAATTCTGATTCGATCCGACCTGAGAAAAACTGAATAAGCAAAAACGGATAGCTAGGATCTGAGCATGATCCGATCGTGCCAAAGAGAAAATGGGTCGAGTGCATTCTCAAATGGTCGGACGTCGTGTGCCGAGGCGATAGGACTGATTTTTGCGTTGCTCATGCTCTCTATCAACTCACTTTCGCTACCTCTGTGTAGTGGGCCTACAAAATGCGGACACGCCCTAAATAGATACTGATTTCTAGGATCTGAATCATCTGTATAGTCTCTTCGAAGCGAGAGACAAAACGAACTGCAAATTTTTTGAACCGATTCTGTCTTTTGAAAAGTGCTTTGGTTCCCCTTGAATCTATGGCAGACTTCTATTTTGAAACGTTATTTCTGAAAAACAACTTTTATTGACGATTGACCTCATCTTGCATTTTGTCGAGAGACTCTACTCGCTGGTAGCTTCGAAACTTTGGGGGCTCTAGCGAGGCTTTTAATGCGTTAAAAGCCCAGGCCATCACAAACATCAAATAAAGCGCTCCAATAATTCGCGAGACTTTTTGTTTGTCGAGTTGAAACTGGTGTACAAGGCCAACGATTAGGATCAGGCAGGAACACCCAAAGCCCAGTAAATCAATTGGTGCAAAGAAATCAGACAAGATATGAAAGCACAGGTAGGGAAGGCCAGACAAGGTGACAAGTGTCGACAGTGTTTTGATGTGTACCTCTTTGGCCATTCCGAGGGAAAGACTATAGAGAATGATGAGTGTAGTAACTCCCGCTAGAATCAGCACTATAAAAGGCCAAATGAAAATTCCGAAAAAAAAGTTGATGTAGTTCTGGCTGACAATTCCTAACAATGCTCCTGAGCCTGCACTTAGAATAAATTGAAGAATTAAAATGATTGGCCAGTCTAGGGTAGGTGCAGATTTGATGGCACGGACCGGATTTTTAATAAAATCAAGAAAATAAGGTAAAAGTTCTTTAATTTCGACAAGGTATTTTTTGGCATGTTGAGAAAACTCGCTCATGCCTTCATGTCAGCATTTATGTTCCTGCTCGGCAACTGAAATTGCGAGTTCGATACATTTATCACGAAGTTCTCGGGTCGTGTGGGCCGAAATCTGCGAGCAGTTAATGATTGCGGGTGATAGATCTTGAGCTTGGGCTTTTGGTGTGGCGATAGTGTAACCGTGCTCTTCAAGAATCATCCGGACGATCGAAGACTTGCAGCGGCCAGTGAAATTAAGATCGCCAGTAATGAACAGAGGAGTTCTTGAGATTAGGCAGTTGTGCTTAAGGTGGTTTCGGATCCAAAATCGAAGGAGAAGGTGAAAGCCAAGATATTTTGTAAATCCAAATAAGAGCGCGAAAAAAAAAGAATTTAGCCCGATGGAATTTGTTGTTGGCGTATTTGAATCGCAGATATTATTAAAATTTTGCATCGAATCGGATGGTGGCATCAAAAGCCGATTTATCGATGGTGTCATCGATCATTGAAGAATGTGTTGAAATTTCTCCTCCAACACTGAAGACATTTGAGAATCGGAGATCCAGTCCGGCGACAGCTACACTAGCTGGAGTGCTGACCTCTTCAGTTACAGTTGTGGCAACTTTTTGCAGTTTTAAATACCGACCTGCTACCCCTCCGCCAATGTGGAAACCAATGTTGGAATAAAGATGATCTTGATAAAGAAGTTTGAGGTCAAACTCCTTTATTCCAACAATGTAGTCATGGTAGCTGTTTTCGCCAAAGCTTCGTACGCTTCCTTCGGCAATCCAGTTTTCAGAAAAGAGATCAATTCCGAAAGAGACCTGAATTCCGCTTTGTGCAATTCTTGTTTTTTCACCTCCTGGATGTTGGAGTGTGCTGAGGGTTGTTGCATATCCGAGGCCTGTATGAAACTTCACCTTTTCAAATGGGTCATTATAGATGTCTTCAGCTTGTGCTTGGACCCGCCTGGCGCGCGCTTGAGTTTTTGGTGACGACAGCTCACTCACGATCTGATTGTATCCAATAGAATTTTCATCTTCATCGTCTACGCTAGGAATTGCCCAAGCAGAACCCGCTGTTCCTGCTAGACTTAAGACAAGCGCCAATTGGGCGAGAGAGGCTTTTTGGATAAGAAGACTTCGGATAATTTGTAATTTGCTAGTATTCATACTCTCAGCTTAGCAAAAAAGTATAGAAAAGCAAAAACTCGTCTTTTCAAGTCTGGTGTAGATTTGCAAAAATGAAAGTATGAATACAAAAAATGGATTTTGCGCCTTTTGTAGTGAACCTCGAAAGTTTGTTCGGAAGAAACACTTGAGTGCCATTGATGTCGTGATGGCGACGATGGCAACAGGTCTTTTGATGCTGGTCTTTTGGCAGGGTTTTGAGCCTCGTGCTTTGATGATTCTCGCATTTTTCTTAGGGGTAGCCGAGACCTTTATGATTATGCGGTGGAGAGTGGCCATTGCTTGCCCTTATTGTGGATTTGATCCGGTAGTTTATAAACGAAACCCTGAGCAGGCGGCCGCGATGGTGCAACATTTTATGAAGACTCGCAAAGAAGATCCAACTGCACTTCTAAAGAAGGTGGTACGTCTTAAGCCGATTGCCAAGCCTCAAGTGGTAGGATTGAAACCTGGAGCGCGAGCTGGAGTCGTAGGTTCGGCCTCGGTTTCTTCACAGGTTGATTCAGAGAGGTCAGAGACTTCGCGAGACAAGAAAACGACTGCTGCCATTTGAAAAGGCATGTCATTAATTCGGCAAAGCCGTTGCCCAGGCTGTTTCCTACAAGTACAGTCTCTCTATGAAATCTTTGGTCATTATTCCTACCTACAATGAAGCTGAAAATATTGCGAGTATTGTCGCCGCCGTTTGTGCAGAGGTCCCCTCTGTTGAGATTTTAGTTGTGGATGATAATTCTCCGGATGGCACGGGAGGAATTGTTGAGAGTATGCAAGTTACAAATCCGAAACTCCATATTTTGAAACGTCCTGGAAAACAGGGTTTGGGCAGAGCCTATCTTGCGGGGTTTGAATGGGGACTGAAATCTGGATTTGAAATTTTGGTAGAAATGGATGCCGATTTTTCTCACCGACCGGCGGATCTCAAGAAAATTTTGATGGCAGCTCAGGATGTCGATTTCGTTGTGGGCTCACGCTATGTTCCGGGAGGAGCGACGGTCAATTGGGGACTTATGCGAAAGATTATTAGTCGTGGCGGCAGTCTTTATTCACGATTGATTTTGGGTTATCCCCTTAGGGACTGGACAGGAGGCTTCAATGCTTGGCGAAAATCGGTCCTGGAGGGAATCGATTATCTCTCGGTGAAGTCAGAGGGCTACAGTTTTCAGATTGAATTGAAGTATCGAAGTCTTAAGCGTGGATTCAAGGCGTTAGAAGTCCCGATAGTTTTTGAGGATAGAAGAATTGGCCAAAGTAAAATGAGCTTCAAGATCGTCATCGAGGCCTTCTATCGTGTCTGGGGGATGCGTTTTGATGTTTAATTTATTGGCGAATGAAAAAACCAAAAATTGGCCGCTCGATTTGGCGAAGAAAAATTGCCCGCAACAGTTCTTGGTGGGTGGTTTGTTGAATCTGTTTTGCTATGGTTGGCTGGTCATTGCTGTTTGGGTTTTCTTATTTGGCACTGTCGCTCGTGCGGCCGGTTCATCAACGGCATCCGCGGCAACTGCAGCTGAAATTTCAAAAGAGGCATCGGGAGACCAAAGGGATCGTGCAAATACTGGGGAAAAAAAGCCAGGCGATTCAATGGATGTAAATAAAAAAAATTTACAGAATACGAGCTCAAAAAGATCGTCATCGAAAATTGGGCAGATAGGGGCCACTAAAAACCTACTGCGCAAGAAATTGGGGCCAGAGGGTGGAGCCGTTTATGAGGAGGCAGATTTTGATTCTGACAAAATCGGATTTATTCCTGCAAGTCGAACGGTGTCCGTTGTCGCGAAACCGTTTGGTTCGTATTTTAAATTCTATCGCGTCGAATTGGAGAATGGTGATTACGGGTATGTAGCCACGAGCGACTTTGTCGGCGAAAATGGTGAGTCCAATTCTTGGGATGATCCCGAAGCCATGGCCAAAGCGAAGGGTAAGAAAAAAGAAATTGAGCCTGTGTTTTTCGCCAGAGCCGTAGGCTTGTTCTACGGGCGAGTGACTTTCAAAGAGGAGTTGCAAGATTCAATTCACTCGGAGGACTTGTCGATTTATGGATTGAAAATTACTGGACCAGATGTGTTTTTTGAGGGGCCAGTGATGGATTTGAATTTTGGTTTGCACTGGGGGGCTCCAGATTATTACCTGCCAATTTCGACGAATAAACCAACTGGATTTTTGCTTATGGCGGACTCATTGATCGAAGTTCCGATGGGCACTGGGCAGAACTCGATGCTATTTATGGGCGTTGGACCTTCTCTGACTTTTTCACATTTTGTTTATCAGGCGGGAGAAGCGAAAACCAACAGTGATCATAGCAAAATCGGTTTGACCTTTGCTATGGGGTTTGGCTACCGATTTACCAATGGTTTGATATTTCGCGCTGAGGGAAAATATCTTTGGCAAAATATCTCTTGGAATACGATTCAATTGGCATTGCAGGGGTCATTTTAATGGCGCGTATCGATATATTACCTCCTGAGGTTGTAGATCAGATTG
Source organism: uncultured Bdellovibrionales bacterium (assembly GCA_964405465.1). Taxonomy (GTDB): domain Bacteria; phylum Bdellovibrionota; class Bdellovibrionia; order Bdellovibrionales; family JAMPXM01; genus CAYONZ01. Next base: position 18,348 of record CAYONZ010000005.1, read on the forward strand.
CTGCCGGAGAGGTGGTTGAGCGTCCGTCACATATGGTGAAGGAACTTGTCGAAAATAGTATCGATGCGGGAGCCTCTCAGATTGAAGTTGAATTCGAACAAGGTGGGCGTTTTGTTCGCATTACAGATAACGGGGGAGGCATCGCCGGAGTTGATCTTCCGAAGGCTTTTGCTCGTCATGCGACCAGTAAGATTCACAAAACTGATGATATTTGGAAATTACGCACCTTCGGTTTTCGCGGGGAAGCTTTAGCAAGTATATCGGCAGTGAGTCGCGTGACCCTGATCTCACGGGAACCTGCATCTGATGAAGGAAATCAGTTGGTTTCTGATTTTGGTGTTTTGGGTGCACCAGAGGTCTGCGGTGCCAATGTCGGCACGACGATTCGAGTGGAGGCATTGTTTGAAAATGTGCCGGCACGCTTGAAGTTTTTGAAATCTGAGACGGCAGAATCAACCCAAATTAAAAGCACCCTGAAAGCGATGGCATTGATTCACCCTGGTGTCGAGTTTCGCATTCGAACTCAAGGCAAACTTTTGGATGTCTGGGGAAGAGCTGATGATCTGCAAAGCAGAGCTGAGCAAGTACTTGGTGTTAAGCCTCTTTTTTCTCATCAATCGGTTTTTGAAAGCAAAGAGGGGCCCTATAGATGCGAGTGTGTTTTTGCGAGCCCGCACGAGGTCACGGGGACCTCGAAACAAATTTGGATTTTTGTGCAAAATCGTTGGGTTCAAGATCGTGGCCTTCAAGCGGCAGTGATTGATGCCTATCGTGGACTGTTGATGCATGGGGAGTTCCCAGTCGTCGTGGTGCGATTGGATGTGCCGTTTGATGAAATTGACGTGAACATTCATCCAACGAAATCTCAAGTGAAGTTTCGTGATCCTCAGTCTGCATTTCGCGCTGTACATCGCTGTCTACGTGAAGGCCTTGAGAAGGCACCGTGGCTTTCTGCCAAGCAGTTGCTCGAGAATCAGCTTGCTCACAATAGTCAAATGCAGGGTGCGAATTTTGGTGTGAAAAGAGCGCATGAAATGCAGGTCAAGAGCCCAGAGCAAGAATATCAACAGGCTATGTTTTCTCGGGGTGTTTCATCTGAGTCTACTCGTCGGACAGAGTCAGAGTTCGATCGTGTGCAGATTCGCGTGAAGCAAGATTTAATGCCGACTATGGAACAGATGATGAGTTCAGCTGCCCAGAGAATGGATTTTCACGGGGCGGTCGTTTCTGAGGATAGTTCAGTTGGGTTGAATGGGCAGGGGCACGATCTCGAGACACGTTTTGATTCAAATTCTAGTTCGACGAGTGAAAAGTTTTGGTCGCGCCTTCATGTCCTGGGACAGGCGCATTTGACTTACATTTTGGCCCAGAGTGAAACTCATTTGTATTTGATTGATCAACATGCGGCACATGAACGAGTGGCTTATGAGCGTTTGATGCAAGGGTGGAAAGCTGGGGCAATTGAAGTGCAAGACTTTTTGATTCCGTTAACGGTCGATCTTGAAACGGAACAGGTTGAGGCCTTGCTCGGTTGTGCGGAAGAATTTCAAAAAATGGGAGTGCAAATTGATGGACTCAGTCCGACAGCGATCGCTTTGCGATCATGTCCTGCTGGCTTGAGTGAGTCGGCTGTTTTGAAAAGTTTAGAAACTACCGCCCGAGAGATTTTGCAAAAAGGCGGAAGCTTCGCTTTTGAGAAAAAAATAGGTGATATTTTTGCAACCATGGCTTGTCACTCGGTTGTTCGCGCGGGGCAGGCTTTAAGTCTTGAACAGATGCGCAGCCTTTTGCAACAAATGGATGAGTTTGCTCTTTCGAGTTTTTGTCCGCATGGACGCCCTGTTTCGATTGATTATCCTTTTTCAAAAATCGAGAGAGATTTTGGTCGGATTGTATGACCTCTTTGCCTCGCGTGATTTTTATAGTCGGTCCGACGGCGTCTGGAAAGACGGAGTTGGCTATTCAGAGTTATGAACGGTTCCACACTCCCGTCATCAATGGTGACAGCGTTCAAGTCTATGTTGGTGTTGATATCGGAACGGCAAAGCCGACACCAGCTGAACTTGGCCGAGCACCTCATGAGTTGCTTAGTTTTATTCCCCCTGGAGAGACCTATACGGCTGGCATTTTTGCCGAAGATGTAAAGCGAGTTATCGAGTCAAAAAATCTAGAGGCAATTAGGGCAAATCAGGCGCCGCCGCCAGGGTTTGTCGTGGTTGGTGGGAGTGGTTTCTACCTTCAAGCTCTTGAAAAAGGAATGTTTGTTTTGCCAGAGGTATCTACGGATGTGCGTGAACGTCTGAACCAAGAAATGGAGTTGGGCGAACGTGAACGCTTATGGGAAGAGCTCGCAACCGTTGATTCGGCGTACGCCGAAAAGATTTCCAAAAGCGACACCTATCGGCTCTTGCGAGCGCTCGAGATTTGGCGAGGACTGGGGCAGCGAATGACGGACCTCAACCAGCAGTTTGCTCAACGTGACCAAGTTTCATGGTGTCGGTCGGTGAAAATCGGCCTAACCATGTCGCGCGAAGTTTTGCGAAAGAGAGTGCGAGCACGAGTTGAAAAAATGTTGGAGCGCGGATTGATAGCCGAAGTGGAAATGTGGCGAGCCCGAGGTTTTTCGCAATGGTCCCCACTAAAGAGTGTGGGTTATAAAGAGGTGCAGTCTTTTTTAGATGGTGAATTGACCTATGATGAAATGGTGGATCGTATGGTGATCAGCACCATGCAATTGGCGAAGAGACAGATGACATGGTTTCGGCGCGATCCAGAAATTCAATGGTTCGATTCTCTTCAGGGATATGATGCCGCATTGCTGGCGATGCAAAATTTCTTGAATTCGATCTGACTTGACTACGAATTTATAGACCACAATACTGGGCACAATGAAAAGCATGACGGGATTTGCAAATTTACGTGAAACTTTGGTCCGAGGTGATCTCGATGTGAGTTTACGTTCGGTCAACGGACGATTTCTTGAAGCCCGTTTGCATATTCCCCGTGAGTACGCTGCTCTTGAGAGTGAATTCAAGAAAATTCTTGGTGAGACCTACCAGCGAGGTACGGTTGATGTTTACATCAATCGTAAAAAAAATCAGGGGAGCGAAAGTGTTCAGGTTGGCGTGCGTGAGGATTTGGCTAAGCAATGGCATAGTGCCTATTTGAAGTTGGCCAAATCTTTGAAGCTTCGAAGCAAGCCAAGTCTGGAAATGTTGATTCAAGTTCCTGAGGTTTTTTACGTCGAAGAAGAGCTCGGCATGACCGCGAAAGAAAAGTCAGAGTTACTAGATTTGTTTTCTCGCCTGGTGAAAGCCGCAGACCTAGAGCGTATACGTGAGGGTAAAGCTTTGCAGAGTGAGTTATTGAAGCTGCTTGGACTCTTTAGTGCGCAGGTGCAGACTATTGAGTCATTTCGTGTGCAGGCGGTGCAGGACCTGGAGAAGCGATTTCGCGATCGATTGCAAAAATTGGGTCTTGATAAGGCGGCTGATGAACAGCGTTTGGCTCAAGAAATAGTGATTCAGATTGATCGTACTGATATCGCTGAGGAAATCAGTCGATTGAAAGAGCACATCAAAATGTATCACGACCTTTTACAATCAGGGGTCGCTCAGGGGAAAAAACTAGACTTTTATGCTCAAGAGCTTTTGCGCGAAATCAATACGATTGGCTCGAAGAGTTTTTTGAGTTCATTAACAGCAGCAGTAGTAGAATGTAAGACACTGATTGAGAAGATCAGAGAACAGGTGCAGAACGTCGAATGAAAGTTCGTATGATTATTATCGCCGCACCAAGTGGCGCCGGAAAATCGAGTTTCGTATCAAGGATTACAGCGGAGATCCCTCGGTTGCGTGATACGGTGACCTATACCACGCGCCAGATGAGAACTGGAGAGTCTGAGGGCAATCCCTATCACTTTGTGACGCGAGAGAAGTTCGATCATTTGGTCAGCGAAGGTTTTTTTGTAGAGTGGGCGAAGGTGCATTCAAATATGTATGGGACTCCCTACTATCAGCTTCATGAAGCATGGGCCAAGAATGAGGTTATTATCATGGACGTCGATGTTCAGGGGGCTGCGACATTTAAGGCCAAGTTTCCGGATGCCATCGGCATTTTTATTCTTCCTCCCTCTTTAGAGGAATTGAGGCGGCGCATCATTGGGCGAGATAAAGTAGTTCCTGAGGATATGGAAATTCGGATGGTCAATGCCGTTCGTGAAATGGACCATGCTGGTGACTTTGATTACCGGGTGGTGAATGATAACTTTGAGAAATCATTTGCAGAATTCAAGAAAATCGTTGAGGAATTACTCGCTCGGGATTAAAACCTAAGGTTTTGGAGGTTGAGATGGCACGTGTTACGGTTGAAGATTGTTTGGACAAGGTAGATAACAGGTTTGCTTTAGTGCTTTTGGTCGCACGTAGAGCGAAGCAGCTCCTTAAGGGGTCGACAGCGACTGTGCATGCGAAAAATAATAAATACATCGTCACAGCCCTGCGGGAAGTTGCTGGTGGAACAGTTAGTTTTGACGAGTCAGTTGCAGACGCTGCTGCACGCAGAGCGATGATAGAAAAAGATTTGAATCGATAGGTATACAGACAAATGTCTTAGAGTAAAAAAGCTCCTTGTTTAGGAGCTTTTTTTTTGCGCTGTGAGTGCCCTCCATCTCTGTGATTTTCTGTGGGGCCAAAGGCGAGTCCTGACCGAAGGCGAAGAACGACGTTAAGATGGTCTTTATTTTTTTTTTCGGTTAGTCTGAGAAGATGAGGATTGATCGAAATGGTTGAGTTTTCTTCAGAGTACGGCATCAACGAAAAATCACCGAAAACATGTGATGAGCTTTGTGAGCGTGTTCGCGATTATTTTCCAAATGGTGATTTGGCCTTGATTCAAAAGGCCTATGATTTTTCAGAAAAAGCGCATGCAGGTCAATTTCGACGAAGTGGAGAGCCCTATATTTCGCATCCACTTGGAGTGGCGGCGATTCTCGCTGACCTTCGTTTGGATCTCCCCACTGTGATCACCGGGCTTTTGCACGATACGGTTGAAGATACTTCGGTTACACTTAAAGACATTGAAACTGAATTTGGAAAGACCATTGCTGAGCTTGTCGATGGGGTGACAAAGATTTCGAAAATTAAATTTCGAAATACCCATGAAAAGCAAGGTGAGAATATTCGCAAAATGATCGTGGCCATGGGTAAGGATGTTCGCGTGGTTTTGGTCAAACTCGCCGATCGTCTTCACAATATGCGAAGCTTGAATCATATGCCTTATGAGAAACAAGCCCGAATCGCTCAAGAGACTCTGGATATCTATTCTCCTTTGGCGAGCCGGTTGGGTATTAGCTCGATGAAAATTGAGTTGGAAGATTTGAGTTTTCGTTATTCTAATCCTGAGGGATATTATTCGCTGGCTCAGAAAGTTGCGAAAAAGAAAAAAGAACGAGAAAAATATATCGATGAGACGATGCGCCTTTTGATGCAAGAGTTGAGTACTCGTTCAAAGGTAAAATTTGAAGTGTCGGGTCGACCGAAGCACTTGTTTTCAATTTATAGAAAAATGCAAGCGCGTGGAATTGATTACGAGCAAGTTTATGATGTGCTGGCATTTCGTGTTTTAGCAAATTCAGTTTCTGAGTGTTATGAGGTTTTGGGGCATGTTCATGCTTTGTGGAAGCCTATCCCTGGGAGATTTAAAGATTTCATCGCAATGCCTAAGGCGAACAATTACCAGAGTTTGCATACCACGGTTATCGGGCCAGGCGGCGAGCGAATTGAAATTCAGATTCGCACCAAAGAGATGCATCTTATTGCAGAGCGCGGGATTGCTGCACATTGGAAATACAAAGAAGGTGGCAAGGCTGAGCAGGACTCTGAGCAAAAGTTTAACTGGTTGCGAGATCTGATTTCTTTACATCAATCGGTGCGCGATCCGAACGAGTTTTTAGAGACGGTTAAGAATGATCTTTGGGAGTCAGAGATTTATGTGTTCACCCCAAAGGGTGATGTGCGCGAGCTTCCAGATGGATCTTGTCCGATTGACTTTGCCTACGCTGTGCATACCGATGTGGGGCGCAAGTGTGCAGCAGCACGCATAAATGGAAAGCTTGTTCCGTTGCGAACGAAGTTGAAGAGTGGTGACACTGTTGAGGTGATCACCAATCCTCACCAGAAACCTTCAAAAGATTGGCTCAAATTTTGTGTGACCACACGAGCTAAATCTAAGATTCGATCTTATATTGCGAATGAACAGCGTAAGCGAGCACAAGAGTTGGGCGAAGAAATTTTGGAAAAAGAGTTTCGTCGCTATGGGATGAGTTTGTCGAGGGCATTGAAGATTGCAAACATTGATGAAAAGTTGAAAGAGCTAGGGTGTAAAGAACCATCTGAACTTTTTGTATTTGTAGGTTATGGAAAAGTCACGGCCAAAGAAATAGTAGAAAAGCTTTCCCCAGGTGTGAAACCAGTTGATGAGACGCCAGAGAAAACTTCGTTTATTCAAAAAGTAGTACAGAGTGCAATTAACAAAAAAAAGAAGAGCCAGTCCATCATTCGCGTGGATGGAATGGAAGATGTTCTTGTACGATTTGGCAAGTGTTGCAGTCCGATTCCTGGTGATCCGATTTTAGGTTTTATCAGCCGTGGACGTGGTATCACCATTCATAAAGCAGACTGTGATCGCGCGTTTGAGGTCGATGAGGGGCGCCGGATTGATGTGGAGTGGACAGTGAATTCGGTTCCAGAAGGAGTCGAGAGATCTGTTCGCCTGCGTGTCGTGAGTCACGATATTCCAGGTTTGCTAAAGAGTATGAGCGAGGCCTTTTCTGCGCGTGGGATAAATATATTAAATGCGCAAATTCGTACAACCAAAGACAAAAAGGCCGTTTGCCATTTTGATGTGAGTGTTCGTGATTTGACTCAGTTAAATGTGATTATTCAAGACCTGTCGAAGATTCAGGGAATTTTGGGCGTGACGAGGGTGGCTCACACATGAGTGATTCTCCCAATGATTTTCAATTTGATTTTCAAAGGGGAACGCTCGCCGAGTACAATGAGTTGCAAGTACGGACCATGTTAAAGAAAGAGGCTGGGTATCTGGTTGTGCTGACAGCAATTGCTTGTGCTGCAGATATTGTTTCTGTGGATTTAGGGCACGCCGAGAGTCAATTGATGGTCGCAGGTTCGTTGATTTTATTTTTTGTCATTTTTTTGATGGCCGTTCTTGTGCATCGGCCATTTTTTTTTAGATTGGTGAGTGGCAGGCTGGCGCTGGTCACCTTTTCTGGTCTAAGCTGCGGCATTGTATGGTTGAGCAATTACTTGAATCCTACCTTTGCCCAGGCCGTTTATTTGCCTATTGTTTTTATTGGCTTGGCCATGTTTTTGGTAAACATCTGGGATTATGTTGGATTGGTATTGGTATCTTTCTTTTTTTTCTATTTGGCACAATCACGGGCTCCAATTAACTCTTTGTCAGAGGAGTTTTGGCCAAGTTTTAATAAACTAATTGTATTTATTGCGATTATCATGGTTCCAGTGATGTTGCGTCGTCTGCGGACAAGTGAAAATACTTTTCGTTTTTTGAAAACCATCGAGGAGCAGAAACTGAATTCAATTTACACTTCAAAGATGTCAGCTCTCGGTGAAATGGCTGCTGGAGTCGCACACGAAGTGAATAATCCACTGGCCGTGATCTCGGGGTGGGCAAGGCAAATTTCATTGAACAATAAAAATCCAACCGAAATGTCGCGGCAAAAGATTGATGAATCGGCAGATAAGATTCAGCAAATGGTTGCAAGAATTGCGAAAATAGTCTCGGCATTGCGTTCTTTCGCGCGTGATGCTCAAAAGGATCCATTCGAGAAAACTGAAGTTGCGAAAATAATCAATGAAACCTTGGAGCTTTGCAGGGCAAGACTCGACAATCATGGTATTAAGTTAACTGTGAATACTCACTGTGAAGGCCAGGAGATAGAGTGCCGTTCGGTTGGGATTTGTCAGGTTCTATTGAATCTTTTAAACAACTCGGTGGATGCCTTAGAGCCACTGGGAGAAAAATGGGTGGAGATTCTGACCGAAGATCGAGGCGAGTTTGTGGAGTTTTCGGTGACCGACAGTGGCGCGGGAATTCCAAATGAGATTATGCAAAAAATCATGCAGCCGTTTTTTACGACTAAAGAAGTGGGTAAAGGAACAGGCCTGGGACTTAGTATCTCAAAGGGAATCGTCGAAGACCACGGCGGCCGACTTTATGT
>CAYONZ010000005.1:26707-31515 GCA_964405465.1 uncultured Bdellovibrionales bacterium
ATTGGCGGTTCATTTTTCTTATCAGTTTTGTTTGTGGGATGGGTTTACATCAGAGATTTTGATCTTAACTATGCCATATGGATTGTTTTATTTTGGGCGTTTAGCTTTTATCGAATTGCGCAAACCAAAAGTTTTTTTCGAGCGCTGGATGCAGATAAAGATGGTCTCGATGTTCAAAAATGGGATCGGGCAGTTAAGTTGATTCTTGTGGTCACCGGGTTTATGTGGTCGTTTATTGGTTTTTATGGTCTCTCGGTAAAGCCGATTGGTATTGCGGTTGCTTCGCTTTTGGTAACCACAGGAGTATCTGCAACCGCGATTGTGTCTTATCCGGGATTCGAGTTTATTGTTCGCTATTGGATACCATTGGTGAAATTTCCACTGCTGTTGCCAATGTTGTTTGGGCCGCACAAGGATCTAAGGTTTCTGGTGATTACAGTTTTTTCTTTTTATGCCTCGGCCTTGGTGGCAAGTCGTAATAATCTCAAACTGGTTGTAGATGTTTTCAATGAGCGAGAAAAGAGCAAGTCGCTTGCGCGTGACCTCGATAAGACGCTTCGCGATTTTCGTGAGTCAGCTCAAGAGGTTCAGGTATTGCAGCAAAAGAATGTGCATTCGTCAAAAATGGCGGCGCTCGGTGAGATGGCAGCTGGAGTTGCTCATGAAGTGAATAATCCCTTGGCGGTTATTAAAGGAAAGGCTGATCAGCTTAAGCGTGCAGTGCATTTGGGACGGCTCGATCCGGAAGTGGTTGGACGGACCGCAACGGTGATTTCTGAGACAGCAGAGCGAATAGCAAAGATTATTCGAGGCTTAAGAAGTTTCGCTCGTGATGGAGAAAGTGATCCGTTTCAGCGCGCCACATTGCAGACCATTTTGGATGAGTCCTTTGAGCTCTGTCGATCCCGCTTTCATCACAATGGAATTGAGTTGAGAGTTGCGGGAGAAATGAATGGGCTTCAAATTGAGTGTCGGTCTGTTCAAATTGGGCAAGTGGTCTTGAATCTTCTCAACAATGCGGCGGATGCTGTTTTGCCATTACCTGAGAAATGGATTCAACTCGAGGTCCATGATCGAGGTGAAATGGTAGATATTTTGGTTACCGATTCAGGACACGGAATTCCATTCGATGTGGCTCAGAAAATCATGCAGCCATTTTTTACGACGAAGGAAATTGGCAAGGGCACAGGTTTGGGCTTAAGCATCTCCGTTGGCATCGCACGGTCTCACCATGGTGAATTGGTCTATGATGCGAGTTGCCCGAACACGAGATTTCGTTTGAGCGTTCCTAAAAGACAGCCTGCAGATGAAGAGGTTATTGTACATGCGTCAGCGCCGACGGATGCTGATCAAAAAAACAATAGAAAATCAGCATCCTAATTTGAGTCTCTTTTCTCTATTAAAAGAAGGCTCCGAAGCCTGCACGTAAGGCAATATAATTTGTCGAGACTTCATTGGACGGAGGAAAAAGTGCGTACTCGGCCGTTACGGGTACGAAAAATCGATCGGTAAGTTTTAAGTAAGCTCCTCCACCAAAATAAAAAACGGTCGTTGCGGAGATTTTAGATTCGTCCAAAATATTTGACGACTTTGACATCGGGTAATGAATACCAAGGCCACCCAAAACAAAGGGCATAAAGTCGCCAGAGGAAAAGGCATAGCGCATGAGTAAATCACCAATGATATAGGTGAGACTCGTCGTACAGGCCGAAGTGTTTCCAACACAAAGTGAATTCTGTGAGTTCCCTGAAGTGTTGAAAGTTTCAAATCCAAATCGTCCGACGAGACCGAGGTTTCCCGAGAGAGGTATGTCCCCCATTCCCTTCAGTGAAAACCCACTGCCCGTTGTGGCGACAGTTTCTGTGACTGAACCTGAGGTGTTTGTGGCTTTCACCGTTTGTGAATCTATGGAATATCCAGCAATGCCCGCAACCATGGTGTTTCGACCAAAGAGAGAGCGTTTACGGGCCACAGCAGGGTTCGTGGTGCCCTTCGGAGCCATACGCAAAGACGAGCTGATTGGTGCCGAACCATTTAGTATTTTGGCCTTTGCTTTCATTCCTGAAATTTGAATGATTTCAAGAAGACCTTTACTTTTTTGTCCTTCAATTGCGAGAAACCGGGCTCCGACTTGCATCTGAGTATCTGACGAATCGAATTCGATGATGGCTTGAGTTGAATTCGAGTTGACCACATGAGCTGCCCACGCCGATGTTGCGACAAAAGAGAAAAGAAGAGTTTTACTGATCAAAGAGATTCGTGAAATGTTGAACATTGATCCTCCAGCCAAATGATGCTCATAATCAAATTGTACCGATATGTCAGAGCGCCGGCCAAGATATTTTCATGACAAGTCTAGGGGTGGGGGGGCAGCAATTCAATTGGGGCAATGGCCATCACTAAATTTTGTTGGGTTAACATCGGATTTTACAGTAGGCCAGCTAGCAGAGAGTTGGCGAGGTTTTGTGCGCTTGAAATTGAATCACGAGGTTCAATTGCGAGGCGCTCTAAGAGTTGAGCGCCGTTTGATCAAAAGCGAATTTAAAAAGGAATTTCTTCAGAGCTATCAAAGTTTGGTTCTGGACCAAAATCAGGAAATCCACCATAAGAGTCATTGCTTCGAGACGTATTGTTTTCACGCTCTCCAGCGGCACCAAGAAACTGAACTGTATTCGCTACGATTTCAGTGGTGTATTTTTTCTGACCTTGTTGGTCTTCCCAAGAACGAGTTTGAAGTCGACCTTCGACATAAACCTGACGGCCTTTTGCTAAGTGTTTGCCACAAATCTCAGCCAACTTGCCCCACACAACAATGCGGTGCCATTCTGTACGTTCTTGTTTCTGGCCTTCTTTATCGATCCAAGTTTCACTGGTTGCAATGCTGAGTCTTGCAACAGATTGATTGCTTCCTACTGATTTTAGTTCAGGGTCTGTTCCCAATCGACCCACGATGATGACCTTATTCACGCCTGCCATGTGTTTCCCCTTTGAATGGTTCTCTTTAGTTCGTCCCATGAGGATGTTGAAGGGGTCAATGGAAATGTGAGGGTGGGGAGGGGAAAGTGCAGAATCGAGGTTTGCCTAAATCATAAGCTTTCCATCTTGGGTGGCGAAAACATATCAGATGCTTTTATTCGGAATTGGTAGCGTGTTCCCTTGGATGAAGGCTTGGTAAATGAACCAATGACGATATCTAGAAACTTCAGCGCGTTGTGGATATTTTCGCTCATTGTTAAATCGATCGCCAGATTATATCCCGTCAGTTCGGGGCTGGTTTGACCGTTGCGATTGCGCATAGCGATAAGGAGGTCGCCCGTGATGTTTCCATGTAGGGCTTCTTTTTCGGAGCCTAGCTTAACTTCAGACAGCGTGAGGCGACCGCTTTCCATATGTCCTTTAACTAAAATTTGTTTAAGAGAAAGAGCGGGGAAGGTTTGTGTGAGACCTCCTAAAGGAATCACCAAAGATTGAAAGCCAAAATCTTTCAAAGAAAGTTCAATTGGCCCTTTGGGTTGTGTTGCAAATGTCGGATCAATTTGCAAGCGAGTGCTGAGATCAGTCTTGCCGTTGAGTTTGTAATTGAAGCCAATCCAGCCTTTGAGGAAATCACAAAGAGCAGGAAGGGCAACATCCTGGGCATCAATGGCAATCTCTTGCATTCTTGTGTTTGATTTCGCGTCTTGGGTTTTGAGTTTTTCTCCTTCGTGAAAAGAAAAATCAACTTGTCCCTTGAAAAGGCCGTCGAAATTGAGCTGGGCACCCTGACGAAAAGAGAGGAGTCCTGCGATCCATGGAGAAATGGTGAGTTTGTCGCTCGCAAGTGCGGGAATTGAACTTTGCACAAAGTCGACTTTGAACTTCTCAAATTCAATAGCCGGAGCTGGAACGGCTCTGAGATGCATGTCGGAAATACTAAGATAAATTTTTATTGGCCCTTCTTTGGTGAGCTCAGAGACTTTCTCTGAGAGTAGATCGATAAAATCATTAGCAGGTGTCAAAATCACCAGAAAGACAAAAGTAAAAAGCACGGTTACAAATATTTTGAGTTTGTGGAATCGCAAGATTCTGATTATGAGATTCTGAGTCTGTGCCATAGTGTCATCTCCAAATTATTTTTTGCTTGGCTTTTTACTGTTGCCTTTACTCTTGTCTGAAACAGGCTCGGCTTCCATTGGAACGATAAATTGTGCAAACTTTAGAGTGACGTCAAAATAGTGTCCGGCCTCGTTTGGAGTTGGTGTCATGTCAAGGCCGATCATTTTGAGAGATTTATCCTCGTTCTGTAAAACATAGCTAATATCTACGACCTGAGTGAGGTTGAGAATAGAAAAATTGAGAGAGGCGCCGACCACTTCAATGTTGACTCCATTTTGTCGAATGGTTTGCTTGAGCTCCTGAACTGATTTGAGGCGTTCAAGTGGGATTCCAATTTTAGCAAGTTTGGATTTCACCTGACTCTCTAAAAATGTCACTCCAAGTGGCCGTGGTTGCATGGGCATTTGCGAGACCTCATGATTGACTCGAAAGAGATCGCGAATTTTATTGCGCTTGGCTTCGAAGGTGTCGACTTGTTCGGAGGAGGAGGACAAATAAGATAGCGGCACAGAAAGTACGATGAAGAGTCCCACGCCAACGGCAACAATTTTAACAATGCGTTGTTGGGCGCTATTAAGGTCTTGGTATTTTTCAGAGACGGATAAAAACAAAGAGCTCTCTTGAAGTTGGCTCCAAAGATGTTGGGTTCGTTCTTTGAATTGGTCTTTGATGTCTTCAAGTATCACTTAGGCCTCACTGGGTTTTCAGTTGGT
>CAYONZ010000005.1:31615-113479 GCA_964405465.1 uncultured Bdellovibrionales bacterium
ATTGGTCTTTGATGTCTTCAAGTATCACTTAGGCCTCACTGGGTTTTCAGTTGGTGCGATTCAGTTTAACTTTAAAAGCAAATGGGTGTCCTGGCCCTGGAACAACAGGATCAGACTTAACTTCTTGTAACGACTTGGCCCCATTTAATTGTGCGAGAGCTTCTTTGAGCGGTTTGATCTGATCAGGAGAAAGGCTTCGACCTTGAATCATAAGCTCATCATTCTCGATCGATAATTTGGAAACATCGATCCCGTACCCTGGAGACTTCGGTGCTCGCAATGGCATTTTTTCTGAAATATGGTAGAGAATTTCGAGAGCAGATGAATAGTTGTCAAACTTGGCTAAAGCTTCAGATGCTTTGATTAATTTTTTTTGTTTGTCGATGTATTTGCTCATCCATTCTGACTTCGCTGATCCCTTCGGCGGTGCAGGTAGGGTCTTGGTGATATCGACGACCACTTCATCAATTTTGTCGTTGAGTCTTGTGGCAAGTGAATCTCGAACAACGGCATAGAGTAAAAACATGGCGACGCCAGTGGCTGCCAACTGTCCCACCACTTTCCATTCATCCCAAAGTTTTTGTAGGGTTTGATTCTGTAATGCAAACTCTTGCTTTCTTAGGTTGATGGCGGGATTACGTGGTTTTTTAAGCCCTTCAATTGCAAGCGATATGGCCAAGGCCGATTGCGCTTCTTGTTCAGGTGCAGGTGTAAACTTTAAGTTCCAACTGCGCTCGAAATGTCGATAGAGATTGGCAGGAAGTTCGAGTTGCTGGGTTATGAAGGCCCCAATGTGCGGGGTATAGGCCAGTTGGCCCAAAAGATCGATGTGAGTGAAGTGAAGATTTAGCTCTGAGCGAAGTTCCAAAAGACCAAGGCGGATCTCACGACAAAATTCTTCAACCGCATTGGTGATAATCTGCGATAGCAGAACTTGATCTTTGGTTGAGCCAGCTGGATTCATTAAAATATAGCCCTTGGTGCGCAGAATTTTAAGAGCCTCATGATAAGGTAAATTAAACTGTTGCACCATTTTAAGTGCAATGTCGTGACTGCCCCAGAAGAGACTTCGAACGGACACCAATACTTCTTGGCGATAAACCATGACCAAAGAGTGAGTGTGCCCAAAGTGAAATACAAGTCTTGCATCGCGGGGAAGTTGTGGAATTGGCAACTCACCATTGGTTGGCGCAATGGGCGGGGCTGAGGTTTGAGGTGGTTGTTGTTGCCATTTTTCGAAAACATTTGAAAGGGCAAGGCCCTCCACTGAAACAAGTTCTGGATCGAAGCCACCGTCTTTACAAACTTGAAGCAAATTGAGGATGTCTTCTTTTGGGCAAGCACAGGTGAGCACTTCTGAACCTTCGCCGACAAACTGTACAATCTTGGCGTCATAGATTGTATCTTCTGCCGCAAGTGGAATTTCGTCTTCGAGTTCGAAGGCGAGACTCTTGACAATTTTTTGTCGTTCTTTAAATGGAAACTGTTGCAGGCGAAGGCTCACCTGGCGTTGCGGAATAGCAATGCAAAACTTCGTTGTGCTATGGTCGAATTGGTCCGCAATCTTTCGGAGTGTATCAATGATTTCAAGTGCCCGGTCAGCTCGGGGATCTGGGGAAAGTGGAAAGTCTTGAACAGACAAAACAGCATAGCCTTTGCTGCTACTCTCGGCGACTGCTACGTTTATACTCGACGATCCTATGTCGATGCCGACGCTCTTCATTCCTTACCCATCCTTGGTGAAGGTTCATTGTTTTTTAAAAATCACTCTTCTACCCAATAGACCACATTGGGTCGGCCTTTGGGAGGAGGTGGTTTGGGTGGAGTGCTCTTGGTGTCTGCCTTTGCTGAAGGATCGCTGGGGTTTCCGTTCGGAGGTTTTGCCCCATCCTTATCTGAACCATCAGTGCCACTGAGTTCTTTTTTTAAAATTCCACTCAACCTACTCTTTACTCTATCAAAGTCATACACAATCGCAACGATTTTACGATTCATCTTGCCCGCGACTCCAGTCGAGGTGATGCGGAAGTTTTGTTCGTTATCAAATATCAGTGGAACCTTTTCTTCTTTGCCGTCATTGAACGGATTGGAGGAAATACCAATGGTCGCGAGGTAACCAACAAAATCATCCATATTTTTAAACGGGCCTCGACTTGAGCTACGTGCCTCCACAATTTTTTTTGCAGCTTCGGCGTTGATGGCTGGACTGAGGCTTTCAAGGGTTTTCTCATTTGCATAATTAACGTTGATTCCTTTTGAGCCATAGACCGTCACTCGGGGAGCGAGAGCCTCATAGAAATCATCCGTCATTCCGGCCACCATGTGGAGCTCCTGTATGGTTTTGAATGGAGCATTCGGAGGCAAATCATTTTTTGTAAGCTCAGAGTTTTGATAGGAACTTGACTCGACTCCGCCATTTCGGCTCTCGTGATCTTCGTCAACCCAATCCATCATATTGTTCACGAGTTTGTTAAAATCAAAATTACGATAGCGTTTCTGCCACTCTTCATCCGACTTAAGTCGTGACTGCAAAACCTCAAGAATTTGGTTTTTAGTTGCCTCACGCACGACTTTTGATGGCGAATCTAAATCGTTAAGATCGATGCGGGAGCTCTCGCTTTCAATCTGCAAAACATACTGTGTCTTGATGAGAGAGTTTTTGACAAGCTCATTGAGTTGCCCTTTGTCGACGGCACTCATTCCGGGTAAGGCAGGAGGGGGCCATGCCATTGGAAAATTCCAAATCATATCGAGCATCGACTTGTCTGGAACGACATCACCTAGTTGGTGTACGGCCTTCTGGAAAGCATAAATTCTGAGAAGACCAAGCTCCACGCCGGCCTTTGCGGCATAGTAGGCTTGAATTTGTTGAACTGACACAGAGCTGAGTTTGACCTCGGTGACACTTTCAAGTGCGACGTCGGTTGCGATTCCAGCCAAAAACATCATTGTGAACATCGCTAAAAGAAGTGCCGAGCCTTTTCGTGAAAGCTTGAATTGTCTTTGGATTTGAACTTGCGCGCGAAAAATTTTTTTCTTTAAACCAAGAGAGAGCTTCATTTTTTCTCCTCTTTTGGATTGTTTGGAAATCGAAGTGAGGCAATGAGTGATTGTTTGACCTTGTGTGCAAGTTTATCTTTGCTGTCCCACATGGTGAGAGTGATTTCAACAGCACTCGGGAAATTTTTTTCAGTTGAGGCATCACCCACAACACCAAGTTTGATGTTACCATCAGCTGTTTTCCACTCGCTGACCCATTCTTGTTTTTCGGGGCCATAAAATTTGAAAACAAGCTCTTCGACATTTTCAAGTAGCACAGTTTCTTGGCCGATCTCAGAGGTGCCATCAATATACGGAGCGAGTCGTCTCCAGAGACACTGGCTCGATTGCGATTTGTTCTGGCGATTTTTGGTGGTGCAGCCTTTTAAATAATAAGCGACAGTCGCTTGGTCGCCCGACATTTCGTCGCGGAAGGTGCGTAAGTTGCTCAAGGTGGTGAGTTTGATCTCATGCTCAGAACCCACAAAAAATGTGACAGGAGGCGGGGGACTTTTGCGAGAGTACCTTGGCGGTGGAGCCTTGGGTGGTGTGTTTGGATTTTGGTTCGGATTCGGGTTACCACTCGGCGGATTTGCCGGGGGATTGCTGGCGTCAGGTCCCTGCGGCTTAAGGTTGTCCTCGTCGATTTGCCTTAACATTGCAGTGGTGAAGTCACGATGATGAAAGGCAAGATTGATATCGCGTTCGATCACCTTTAGAGCTTCACGAACCATCGAGTCTTGCTCGATTCGTTTTTGAAACTTGGTTTTATTGTCGAGTGCCGTTCGCACTGCCTGCGTGGCAAATATCGTAAGCGTCGCCATTATAGTTATGGCGATCATGATTTCAAGTAGGGTAAACCCAATTTGTTTGTCGAATTTTGGACTTCGCGAAGGTGTTGGCATCTGAGTTGGTCTGTCGATCATCGACCACCTCCAGTGCCGCCGGTTCCTGAACCTGAATTTCCTGGACCAGAAGGATTTGTCTCACTCTTGTCGCCTGCCGCGGGAACTGGTGCTCCGGGCATCAATGAAAAATCTTGTTTATAATCGACAAAGTAAGTACTGACGGTGTTGACGACTGGCTTGCGTCCTTTTTTTTCATATGAAACTGTAATGAGAACTTCGGTGACAACCTTCGAAATGATCTCAGTCATTTGTTTGATAACCATCAATGTCATCTCGTTTGCACCCCCTTCCTTAGAGGTGAGAGTGCTTGAAAGATCGGGGAATTCCATTTTTTTTGATTTCAGTTTCCAGTGAAAATCAGGATTGTCTGGGAAGTCTCCTTCGTCTTCTTCGGGTATTTCGTCTGCGCTGACATTTTGGTATTTTATTTCGATCTCTGACATTTTTCTTTGTAAGAGGTGTGCAAATTCATTGTTGAGGCGCGCTTTCTCAATGCGCATTGTGTTTCCACTCCAGGCCATACTCACTGCTGTAATGGCTCCGGCCATGATTAAAACAGCAATGACAACTTCAATGAGAGTGAAGCCTAGTTCAGGATCGCGATGCTGTGGATAGGCCTTAGCTGGCTTCATTGTGCACGCAACTCCTTTAGAGGGAGATCGCCATCGTAGACATCGGCTCGTCCGGTGAGTGGGCGAATAATGATGGTCCAATTGAGTGTTTTGCGATCAGTTAAATGTATTGCTGTTTCCTCAACAAGACCTTGTGGGAAAAAGTGAATAGAGGTGATCCCCGCTTCGACGGGATCTGTTTTGCTGGTATATTCAATCTTGGAAATAAAAAGTCCTTTCGGAAGCAGCGTTGGCTTTTTGAGTTCGGTAAAACCATCGTTGGCCTTTTCTGCATCAGTACGATCTTTATCAAGATTTTTGATCTGTTCATCAGTCATGAGAGCGGCAGTTCCAGGAGACGAGTCGACAGAGAAGCTGTGTCCCTTTTTTTCATCGAGACGAAATACCAATCGAAGCGTACTTTGTGTGACTTTAGCTGTGTGGTGGCATTGTTTGATTGCAAGAGAAAGTGAACGAACGGCATTGCGAAGATCTGCGCCCTTGCGACCCAGCTGTGAAGCTCCGATCGACATGACGACGGCGATAATCGTAATAGTCACCATCACTTCGATGAGGGTAAAACCAGAGTCATTCTTAGGAGCTTCTATTGCGGTCATCTTTTCTATCATCGCCTGTGCTGAAGGGCGGTGCAAGAAAAAGAAAAGGCTCCAAAGATGGAGCCTTTCAGTTCAGATTCAATTTAAAAGTTTAATGATCACTCGGTGTCTTCGCTGCTCAAGTCTTTGTCGTAACCTTCGCCACCTTCTTTTTTGTCACGACCTAGACTTTTGAGCGTGAAGGTGCTGCCATCAGATTCATAGATAAATTGTCCACCCCAAGGATCTTTTGGTAGAGATTTTTGATAGGGATTGGGACCCCAATTTGGACAGGCATCCGTACCTGGATTTGTCACAAGTGCTTGCAGACCCTGTTCGGTGGTCGGAAATTTTTGGCAATCTGAATTGTAAACTTCAAGCTGTTTACTCACTTCTGCGATTTGAATTTTGGCCTGTTTCACGCGTGATTTTTGGAAGTTGTCCATGACACTCTTGCCGAGAAACGCCAAGAGACCACCAAGTATAATCATGACAATCATGATTTCGATAAGAGTCATACCTCTGTTATTTAGGTGTTGCATCTGATGGCGACGACCACTGAGTGCTTGAGGTTGGTTGAGAATTGATTTGGGGCGAAGCAGATTAAAAACCGAATACATCGTTAGTCCTCCTTAGGAACTCATCAAGAATCAAAAAACAGTGATGATGAATGACTTTACCACCAAATGGTACTCCACGTCCAGAAGCGCGTGGTATTGTTTTAAAGGAATTGATTTTGCGTGATGAACAAGACTTTCAAAGTATGGCGCAAAAAGGCAATGTGGCAAATTCTGACAGAAGAGAGTTGCGTTGTGGACGAAATTTGCTGCCGATCATTTGCTCAGCTGTCAAAAACTTATTCAGTCTTTTTTTTCTGACTTCTGATTCTGGGCTATTGAACAGCGTTTTGCATGTTGAAAATTGGGATGAGTATCGCGAACGCAATAATTCCAATTACGCCACCCATGAATATCAACATGACCGGTTCAAGTAATGACGTGAGTCCGGAGATTTGGGTTTTAACTTGAAAATCGTAGGATTCACTTACTCGAAGTAGCATGTTTTCAAGTTCTCCGGTTTTTTCACCAATGGTGATCATGTGTATGACGATGGGAGGGAATTGTTCGCTTTTCTTTAGCGGCGCTGCAATTGATTCTCCCTCGCTGATATTGTCACGAGCTTGCTCGATGGCGGCACCAAGAACCGCGTTGTCTACAACATTGCGAACAATGTCCATGGCATTTAGCATTGGAACGCCACCTTGCAAGAGTGTCGAGAGCGTTCTGGTAAAACGTGATACGGCGATCATGCGAGCAAGTTTTCCAACAATTGGAAGTTTGAGAACAATGGCATCCCATTGATCTGAACCATTTTTAGAGCGCTTCCAGTTGAGGAAAACGGACGTAGAAATAGCTCCCACAACCAAAATAACCCACCAATAATTGACCAAAAAAGAACTGATGCCGATCACGACTTGGGTGTACCAGGGCAACTCCATTTCAGCACTTTCGAAAATCTCCTGCATCTTAGGAATAACAAAAGTGAAGAGCCCGGCGAGCATACCAAGTGTTGCCACCATCATGATCGCTGGGTAGATCATGGCACTACGAATTTTGGCATTCAATTCGTTTTGTGCTTCAGTGAATTCAGCAAGGCGAACCAAGATCACTTCGAGCGTGCCCGACATTTCTCCGGCTTCACACATGGTTACAAAAATATTCGTAAAAATTTTGGGATATTTTGCTAGGCCTTTATAGAACGGGCTTCCTTCGTTCACCATGTTCTTAATATCAGCCACAGCCTCTTTGAGAGTAGGGTTCTCAACCTGATCAGAAACGGCGGCGAGCGCTTCAACGAGTGGAATATTGGCTTTGAGTAGTGTTGAGAGCTGTCTGGTCATCAGCGAAAGATCTTCAACGCCAACGCCACGGCTGGCGGAGGGGCGTTTGGTTGACCTCGCTTGAGCTTTGGATTTGTCTTTGAGATCAACGACAAACACACCGTCTTTTTTGAGGCGAGCACGAGCAGCCCGAATGTTTTCGGCATCAACAGAGCCTTTCACATTTTTTCCGGCCTGACTTAGTCCGCGGTACTCAAAAATTGGCATATAAACATAACCTCATTACATATCCGTCTGAGTGTTCGATAAGACTTCTTCGATCGTGGTGATACCCTGTAAGACTTTGTAAACGCCGTGATCGCGAAAAGTAATCATGCCCTCAGCCATCGCTTGCTTCTTAATCAGGCTGCTATCTTTTCTCTGCAAAATCAATGAACGAATAGCTTCGCTCATCATAAGAAGTTCTTGAATAACAGTTCGGCCAAGGTAGCCTTTGCTATTGCAATGATCGCAACCTGCGGCTTTAAAGATTCGCCCCTGATTGGCTTGTTGCCTTGAAATACCCAAACTCGCGAGTTCAACATCGGAAGGCTTGTGAGGAGCTTTGCAATGCGGACAGAGAATACGCACGAGACGCTGGGAAATCACACCAAGAAAAGAAGTGGCAATCAAAAATGGTTCCGCGCCAATATCCATAAGCCGAGGAAACGCTCCTGCGGCATCATTGGTGTGCAGAGTGCTTAGTACTAAGTGACCTGTGAGCGACGATTGAATGGCGAGCTCGCAAGTCTCGAGATCGCGAATCTCACCCACCATGATGATGTCTGGGTCTTGTCGAAGAAACGACTTGAGTCCGGCCGCAAAGGTGAGGCCGATTTTCGCATTCACTTGTACCTGTCCCAGTCCATGAATACGTTGTTCCACCGGATCTTCGATGGTCAAAATATTCAAATCAGGTTTGTTGATCTTCGCGAGGCAGGCATACAAAGTGGTTGATTTACCTGAGCCTGTCGGTCCTGTGACCAGCAGAATTCCGTAGGTTCGTAGCAAGAGATCGTTATTGAGTTTATTGAGACTGTCTTCAGAAAAACCAAGTTGCTCCAGGGCCAAAACGACGTTGGATCGATCCTGTAAGCGCATGACCAGCCGTTCGCCGTGAGCTGTCGGCACCGTGCTCAATCGCACATCGATGTCCTTGCCTCCAATTTTAAGAGGGATGCGACCGTCTTGCGGCAAACGCTTCTCTGCGATGTTGAGATTTCCCATAACTTTGATGCGTGAGGTGATCGCATTTTGGAGCTTTTTGGGTGGCTTAAAGACGTCGGTCAAAACACCATCGATACGAAAGCGAACAACCATGTCTTTCTCGTAGGGTTCGACGTGAATATCTGAGGCCTTTTCTTTCACGGCACGAAATAGAAGCGAGTTCACAAGTTTGATAACTGGGGCATCATCGTCGCCGGACTCTAGCAAATCCACAATGGGCTCGTTGAGATCAACGTCTTCTTCTTCAATTTCGTCTAGGCCCTGAAGTGCCGCCGTGCCTTTTTCGTAAACTCGATTGATAGCATCGAGCAGACGGATTTTGCTTGTCATCACCGGCACAACTCGCATTTTAAACAACACTCGAAGGTCATCCATGATCTTAGTGTTCATTGGGTTGGTCGTGAGAACAGTCAGCGTGTTTTGGCTTTCACGAAAAGGAAGCACTTCATGTTTTTTCGCGATATTGATCGGAATGTTGCGAATCATGTCGACCGAAATATCATTGACGGGGATGTCGCGAATATAGGCAATACCCAGGTGACGACTCATCTCTTGTACAAGTTCGTCTGCCGTTTGGGTTTCTTTCTTTTCTAGAATTTCACGCAACGTCTGACCATTGTCGAACGTCATGGCTAATACAGAAAGAAGTTGGTCATTGTTGAGACCCGTATTTTTCAATAATATATGATCAATCTGCGGCGCTGCCATTTCGCTCCTTGAAATGAAAAGCCAATAAAAACTAAAAAGCCTGCTCGAGGCAGGCTTTTATTCTAGACTTACTTTTTAGTTTTCTCAACTTTTTCTGATCCTCTCGCGGCTCGAGGCAATTCGTCTATCGTTTTGCCATAAGGGTCGCGCCCATCAAGGTTTTGTTTCACCCAATCAATTCGTTTTTTCATTTTATTCGCTAAAAGTTCTTGGCTATCTTCAAGACTTCTGACGATTTTCGGTGTCAAAAACACGACCAAGTTCTTTTTAACTCGAGTGACCTGATTGGTTTTGAAGAGCCAACCTAAAACTGGAATGTCGCCAAGAACCGGGATCTTGTTCTCGACCACACTGTCTTCGTCTTTCATCAAGCCCCCAAGTACGGCTGTGTCACCATTCGTGACAACGATATTGGTTTTAAGCGTACGCTTACCAATGACTGTGGTTGAGTTCTTTAGAACTTCAGACTTGATATTGGCCTCAACAGGAGAGGCCACGACTTGTTCGATTTTCATGCGTATTGATTCTGAATCCGGACTGATATGGGGCGTGAGTTTGAGCTCGATATTGGCTTCTTGAAAATCGATCGATGGTATTGCGGGTGTTGTACCCGTTGCGGCGGTCGCCGTTTGGGCTGTCGGAACTCGTTCTCCGACGGAGATCGAAGCTTCTTCATTATCAAGCGCCATAATATTTGGCGTTGATAAAATATTGGCCTCGGCTTCTTTTTTTAGCCAAGTGATGAATCCCAAAAGACTCGGCACCTTAATCGAATTACCGCCGACTTTGATGTTGACGTCCGCACCTCCGCCAAACCCTAACACCAGACCTTTGTCCCCTGAGGGTTCTAGAATACTTGAAAGTGGAACACCGGCAAAACCTGCTCGTCCTGCCGCAGTGTCGCCGCCTTTGAGTCCGTAATATGTCGCTCCCCAGTCGCGTGATCTTTGTGAATTGAGCTCCATGATGATGGCCTCTACGAAAACTTGATCTCGAGAGATGTCAATTTTTTGCAGCAAACTCATCACGACTTCATAATCTTGCTTGCTGGCGGTGATGATCAAACTATTGGTGTTTTTGTCTGCCTGAATTTTGACATTGCCGTCGAAGAGACCCTTTTGCTCAGCAGGTGAGGTGTAGGGGCGAAAGGGACTTGGGGCAAAACCAGCGTTGTTGTTATTGGCATTGGCACCCCCAGTAGAATTCGCTCCGCCTGCGGCTTGGGTGACACCGTTCAATGTGGTGGCAAGCTTTTCGGCATCGCCATACTTCACGTAGTAGACATTGACGCCGTTGCCTTCTGCTGGGTCAAGTTTGAAGTCGAGGGTCTTGACTAAATTTTGAACTTTTTCAATACCAGCTTGGTTGCCGAGAACGATAATAGAATTAGTTCGTTCGTCTGGAGAAACGACACTTAATTCCTCTGTGGTTCCTCCTGGACCTGAACGTTTGGGCTGATTGAACGATGGTACTCCTGGGCGAAACCCAGAACCATTCTTTGGTGTTTTGTTGATAATTTGATCTAGGAGGTCTGCGATGTCTTTGGCTTTTGCATATTTTATTTTGATCACCACCATTTTTTCTTCAAATCCGGGGCGGTCAATTTCGGAGAACATGCGCATGATACCTTCAAACTTGGATCCATAGTCAGTGACGATCACTGAGTTTGTGGGTTCGTAGGCGTACATGTCTCCATCGCGAGAGAGCAAACTTCTTAAGTTCTTACTCACTTCAGAAGCCGATGTGTGTTTGAAGTGAATGATTCGCGTTACTAGCAGGTCCGCATTTGGGGTGTACTTGCCAGTATAGATATCAAGATTGTCTCGCATGGCTTTTTGCAGAGGGCGAATTTTTAGAAATTTTCCTGAAGGAACAACGGTAAAGTTGTTCATCGCGAGTGCCGTCAAAAAGGCTTTGTAGGCTTCTGCCACGGTGATTTTTGTCGGGGCGATGATCGAGATCTTTCCCTGCACGCCGCTCTCGATGATAAAGTTTTTTCCGGTGAGATTGCCAATCGCCGCCACCACATCTTTGATGTCAGCATTGGGGTAATCAAAACTTTCAATTACATCCGGAAAATTTTCGTTGGTGATGTCTTCTGGTTGCGCATCGGCAAAATTCATCTTGGCTTTGCTTTGGGTGGTTGGTTTTGCCGCTTTTAAAGAGTTACCGCTTGGCTTTGTCGGTGTCGAAGGAAAAGATCTGCCAAACGAACCACCAGAGGGAGAGGTCGGAAGACTGGAGTCTCCATGGTTGCCGAAGTCAGTGACAGGAGCGGGAGGAGTGATCTGCGGAGCAACCGGAGGAACCGCTGTGCCCGGTGCTGCCGGTGGAGGAGAGAATGTTCCCGTCGGAGGACTAAAATCAGAATCATCTTCGAAAAGATTGTCGAGCTCTTCTTCTTGTGCTCGCACGGGCACAGTCTGCGCAAATTGCGTGAGCATCGCTATAAGTAAGAGTTTTTTCCAAGTTCTCATCGGCACACCTTCCTTGGTGACAAGCCCCAATCAAATCATTTGATCGTATAATCTAAAGTTTCTTTTCTTCCATCTGCACGATCGATGTCCATTCGAATCGAAGCTGAACCTCGCATGGCTTGAAAGAGCTCCATTGCCCGTGCTGGACTATCGATTTCTTCGCCATTCACGTTCTTGATAATGTCATTCATTTTGAGACCGAGCTTATTAAAGATCGACTCTTTTTGAATATTAACGAGTTTCCATCCTTCAACTCGGCCGGTTGGTCCAATATGAGGAACGGCAGTCGCAGTCTGCAAAATATTTGGAAGATCGTTGAGATATTTGTCGAGATCTGTTCGCTTGATAGAGAAATGTGTATCGCTTTCAGCAAAGACTTCTTCGTCCATTCGTGGAGCACTAGTGCCAGAAGCAAGTGTGAGTTTAGCGTCGTTGCGAATTTCAATGAATTCCAGGCGTCGTGAGGAGAGATTGCGAAAGGTCACCATGTTGCGCTCGATTTTAATAATCTTCGCCATACCTTCGATTTCAGCTCCGGATGGGTACGACTGATTCATGTTTTTGGATTTTAAGTTGATCGTTGCCACCGAACGATTGCCATTGGCGTGAACCAATGTACCAACAAGTGCAAGTGGCAATTGGGTGGGCATTGGAGGTCCGTCTTTTTGCTCAACCGGCGCATCGGGTGCACCAAATGGATCGGCGATTTTCCCATCGGCATTGAAGAAGTTATGCCGAGTGATGAGATCAAAAGTGTTTCGATCAAGGCCCGGAACAAATGGCGTGAATCGCGGCGCTCCCATTGGTGGAGCTTTAGTCGGAACAAGTTGATCGCGAAAGTACATCCAGGTGAGATCTGCACTCATGTATCCCATGAGGGCTGTGAGCAAATACGCACAGGCTGATTCCATTCTTTGGCGCGACTTCATGAAGTTGTCTTGTCCTTAGTTGATGATTTTAAATCCGATCTCTACTGAGTCTAACAAACCACATCATGCCTCGCAGTGAAAATCTTTGTCCCCTCTACTCAGGTCCTGTTTTTCAGAAGTGATGAGCAAGTCCAGGTCCTAAAAACTTTTTTCAAATCAGGACTTGCAAGAGATCTTGATTTTTACTCGGTCCATTATGGAATGAAGAATATGTTTTGCGTTCTGAAAAAAAATCGGTGTTAATTTAGATAGAGGGTAGGGGTGTGGTATGAGTATGATCGCTGGTTTTTTTTCATCGCAGCCAGGCTTGGAGTTTTCGGAGTTGCGAACGACACTCATGCGAATTCCGCAGGTCTCGTCTCGCGTGCGACAAGCTCAAGAGCATCTAGACCGAAGTGAGTTGGTTCATACGGACCTCTATAGTCTATTGCTTGCTGATGATCTCGAGTTCGCCAGGTCATCGCCGACAGATCGTTTGTTATTGTCCACTCTGGTGCAGGTTGGACTGTTTGATCGATTCTCGCGAAAGCAAGGACTACCTGATTTTTTAGTCGCCCGCCATGATCAGCTGGCGATGCATTTTAGCGCGGGTCATTTGGCTTATCCCGACTTGATTAAACGGGCCGTGACTCTCGATAACTCAGATCTTCTTTCAAGCTATGTGGCCTACCAGAAAGTGACTTTGCGAGAGAATGATTGGGAATATAAAATTTTACCGCTCGCGGAAGACGCCGTGTACGATATTTTAAAAACATTAAAAGATCAGTTTCAGGCGGGATTGGTTGTGGGGTTCGGCCCTGGTTTTGAGATGGCCTTTGATATCAAGAGCTTCCGTGCCAAAGAGGAAATAGAATTTTTAGACGTGATCGCGGACGACGAAAAACTCACCTGGTTCTGGCCTGAGATTCGCGCTTTGACTGATACCGCTCCTCTTTATATGCAGTGAATGTATATGCAGTCATTTTGCCAGTGATAGTTGTGGGACCAATGAATGTGAGCCATTTGGATTTTCTATCCGAACCCTTCAAATTTAAATTCCAAAGTGCGAGCTGATGTCGAGGTCATTGCAGACTTTGTTGGTGTGATTATTTGTTCGGTTGCCAGAGTGTTTCTGGTTTGTGGCTGCGAAAGTTCAACTCGCGCGAGAGCACAAATAAATAATCGCTGAGGCGATTTAAGTATTGAACTAGAAAAGGAGCCAGAGGTGCGCCACTATCTTGCAGGCGAACCGTTTCTCGTTCGGCGCGGCGACAAATCGTTCTTGCGAGATGCGTAGTCGCGGCACTTCGGGTTCCTCCTGGCAAAATAAAATTTCTAAGCTCAGGTAAATGAGCCGTCATTTCATCTATCCACTTTTCAAGCTCGGCAATTTCAATTTCACCAACCGATGGAAGTTTCTTCCAGATATCGGATTGGTCGCAGGCCAGCAGGCTGCCTAGATCAAAAAGCGAGTTTTGGATTCTGGCCATTTGTTTGTCTAGATCGAGATGGATTGAACTTCCAATCTGTTTGGATTCAGCGGAATCTGCTGGCGCGGTCAATTCTGCTCGTAGCATGCCAAGCAGGGCATTGAGTTCATCAACGGTTCCGTATGTTTCAAGTCGCATTTCACCTTTTGAAACGCGATGCCCTCCGACTAAAGCTGTTTGTCCTTTATCGCCTGTCTTGGTGTATACTTTTATGGACATCGAATCTCCCCTTGCTGCAGATTTTCAAATCCTGATTTCAATTGTTCTCGAGGTCAAGCGATCAGCCACTGGAAGCACCCGCATCGACCCCCATTGAGTCGGGTGCCGCCGGAGCACCCGCATTGAGTCGGGTGGCGGAGCACCCGCATTGAACAGTGACGAGCTGATCACTTCAATATTCAATTTAGATGTGACGGAGGTAACCATGATTCCTTTTTTTGCAACAATTCCCCATTCAGGAGAACGAGTTCCTAGTGAAGCGACATGGCTTCAAGGTTTGAGTGAGCCAGTTTTGATGCGAGATGTAGATCGATTTGTTGATCGTCTTTACGAACCTTCTCTGCTTCATTTGCAGATTCCATTTATTAAAACACAGTGGCATCGTTATGTGATCGACCTTAATCGGTGGACCGACGATGTGGACTGCGATTCGGTCAAAGATCATCCCAATCCTTCCGGAAAATTTTCGCGAGGATTGCATTGGATATTAACGACAGAGGGTGAACGACTGATGGCTCAACCGATGTCTCAAGAGATGCATCAAAAATTTATAGACCTCATTTTTAAGCCATTTCATGGTGATGTAAAAAAGCAATTTGCGGTTTTTAAAGAACAGGGTGCGAAACAAGTTTATCATGTTGACCTTCACAGCATGCCTTCGAAGGGAACAACGCAGCATCGTGATCCTGGACAAACTCGCGCTTCGATCGTGATCAGCGATTGCGAGCAAAAAAGTTGTTCGACACAGTTTCGTGATCTGGTGATTGATGCTTACCGAGCCGAAGGATTTGATGTGGCTTATAATTGGCCTTATATGGGCGGTCGTGTAACTGAAACTTATGGTCATCCTGAACTCGGCCAACACTCAATTCAAATAGAGCTCAATCGAGCTCTTTATATGGATGAGTCGACAAAACGAGAGAAAGCAGAGTTGTGGCCCCATCTGCAGAAGAAATTAGGGGGAGCTTTAGCAACAGTACAAAGAGGTGTTCAAAAACTCAGCGATTCATAGGGTGTGTCGACTGATTTTTTGCGACCAGCAGTCATTGGTCTGAATTGTCAGCCAGAGAATGAGTGGTCCATTTTACGCCAGAAAACCAACGCAGACAAAGTCGGAAGGAGGCATTGATTTTTTTTAGGTTTGCTCTTTGGTTTGTTGAGATTTAGGATCGGCCAGCAATTTTTAGACGTGAGGTGTACCAGATCGAAATATCGGTTGGTCTGGTTTGGCCAAAACGACCGACAGGATTTGCAAAGAGTTGAAAAAAATTTGATCTGATCTTCAAAGAGGTGGCGATGGCCCAGCAGAAAACAAATTGGCAGAAATTTTTAAAATTTACCGCGTCCTTGAAGCTTGCGGTATTTGTGATCATAGCGATTGCTGTGATCGCGGCAGTCGGCACGGTGGTCGAGGCGAAATTCGATGCCACTACCGCACAGAAATTAGTTTATCACTCATGGTACAATTACGGTGTGTTGGGCCTATTGGTGGTGAATCTCGTCGGAGTTATGGTTGATCGCTGGCCGTGGAAAGCAAAGCACACGAGCTTTGTACTTGCGCATATCGGTATCATTATTTTGTTGGTCGGCGCTTGGATTACGAAATACATGGGCATTGATGGAACGATCGTGTTCTCAATTGGGCAAACCAACAGAATGGTTTCAGTTGGCGAGACAGATTTAGCCTTATACACCTCACTCGATGGGCAAAAGTACACGGCGATCCACAATGAACAAGTTGATTTCTTTTTGAATTCTCCCTCCCCAACACATATTCGGTCACTGCCTGTTCCTGAAGGTGATATTCAGATCATCGATTATTATCGGTACGCCATGCGGTCAGAAAGAGTGGAGCCCTCGGCGCGTGACGGGGATGGACCGGCCGTGAGATTTCACTTGGCGAACGACAAAGTGAGCTTAGTGGAGTGGATGCGAATGAACGCGGGCGAGCAGCAGGTCGTGAAAAACCTTGGACCTGCTCAAGTCTATTTCTCCACCAAAGAGATCGATCACCTCACTGGCAATGCCATTGTTTTAATTCCGGCGGGAGTGGACCGCTTGAAATATCGAATCCATCGAGCCAAGCAACCGCAAAAAGTGGACAAAGGTTTCGCGAAGCCAGGGGATGTCATTGAGACAGGATGGATGGGAATCAATCTGCGCATTGTGAATTTTTACCCGCACGCGAAAGAGGTCATTCGCTTCAGTAGAGTAGAAAAGCCAAGTCCTCTCACCACAGAAGCGATGCTTGTTCGTTTCATGGGGGAAGAGCAGTGGATGGGATTGAACTCCATTCTGAAATTCTTTTCAAAGAGTGCTGTCTATGTTTTGTCATGGGGGAATCGGCGCATTGATCTAGGGTTTGATATGAAGCTAGAAAATTTTCTAGTGGGTCGATATCAGGGCACAATGCGTGCGGCTTCATATCAGAGTGTTGTGACCGTCGATAAGGAAAAGCTTCCATATACAATTGCAATGAATGAACCACTGAAGCGTAATGGCTATACATTTTATCAAGCAAGTTTTCAGCAAGATGAAAGTGGTAATCCTGTTGCTTCAGTGCTTTCGGTGAACCGTGATCCTGGGCGCGCAATCAAATATTTGGGATGTATCCTAGTGATCATGGGTTCTATTCATTTGTTTTATTTTCGTAACCGTTTTCGCCACCACACCTCTGAGAAATCAGAGCAAGGAGAGAAAAATGCATAAGCTTCTGGTATTCGTGATACTTATTTTTTTGACAGGTTTTTCAAATATAACGTTTGGGTCAAGTGCTGCTGATGCCTTGAAGTACCTTCCCGTTCAGGATGGTGGGCGGGTAAAGCCCTACGACACATTCGCTCGAGAGAGCTTGCAGTTGGTTTATGGGCAACAAGTGTATCAAAAACGACCGGCGCTCGAGGTAGTCACGACCTGGTTTTTGATTCCACAATTTTGGGAAACCAAGCCAATTGTTGAGATCAACTATAAAAAATTAAAAGCAAAATTACAGCTAGCACAGCCTGACGAAAAATATTTTTCTCCACAGGAGTTGTTTGCTTCGATGGCTTTAATGACTGAGTTAAAGCTACTGGATGAAAAACGCCAGGCCAAAGAAAAACTGGATCCTTATTGGCAAGCTGTGCAGCGGCTTGAAAATCAGCTCGGCCTTTTTCAGATGATCAAAAGCGGCAAGGCCATTCGCATTTTGCCGCCAAAGACTGGAGACACTTGGCTAGATATTTCTCAGTTTGAAGGCGTGCCTCAGCAAAAATTTGCCGCAGTGATTCGGTCCTTCATTCATGCCCTTCCGAATTTGAAGCAAGATTCAGGTTTATCTGAAACCGCGCTCGAGCCAGAAGCTTCGTTGATCTCACTTGATCAGGCTGTTAACGACTATATGACGATGGCTCGCGCCGAGAACCCAAGTGCATATGGTGAGGATTTGCGTTTGAAGCTGGAGGTTCACAACAATGAGTTTCATCCATTTATGTGGACTTGGATTTTGTATCTTTTGACCGCGGTGTTGCTGGCAATGGCGTGGCAGTCAGACAGTTCCAAAATGTACACAGCCGGTTGGGTCACTGCTGTTTTTGCATTTCTATTGCACAGCTACGGATTTGGATTGCGCATGTATTTGACTGGTCGTCCACCAGTGTCGAACATGTATGAATCGGTGGTATGGGTTTCGTGGGGAACTCTCCTTTTTGCCATGATTTTTGAAGCGATGAAGAAAAAGAAGTTTGTGCTGATGGCAGGTTCTGTTGTTGGCACAATTTGCTTGGTGATTGCCAATTCGGCACCCGCAATATTGGACAGCAGTCTGCAACCTCTTGAGCCAGTTCTGCGCTCAACGCTTTGGCTTACGATTCATGTTCTGGTGATTACAATCAGTTACTCGGCTTTTTTTCTGGCTGCGGCGCTTGGGAATATTGCCTTGTGGGGGATCATTCGAGGCGAGAGTGAGCGTGGCGAGAAGTTTCGCGAAATATCGCTCGCCATGTATCGTGCTGTTCAAATTGGCGTTGTTTTGCTAGCCGTTGGAATCATCATGGGGGGAGTTTGGGCCGACTATTCTTGGGGAAGATTTTGGGGTTGGGATCCAAAAGAGACTTGGGCATTCATCGCATTCATGGGTTATATCGGAGTTTTGCACGGTCGAATTTCGGGAATGTTGCGGGCATTTGGTTTTGTTGCAGCAGTCGTCATTTCTTTCGCATTGGTGATCATGGCTTGGTATGGAGTGAATTACGTTTTAGGTGCTGGTTTACATTCCTACGGTTTTGGAGCCGGCGGGGTCGAGTATGTTGCGGCTGTCGTTGGTGCCCAGATTTTGTTCGTGGCCTTTGTTGGGTATAGGCTAAAACATCCGAGGCAAATGAAAACAGCGCAGAGCTAGTTGGTTCTGCAATTTTTTACTTGTGATTTTTTTGTATGAGCCAGCTTGTTTGTAACGTGGCCTTGGCCACGTATACTTCTAAATGCTCCAGTTTTAGGAGAATGTTTAAAGTGTGGTACCAAATGGTGGACTCATTACAAAAAAATCTTAGTACGCCGAAGCAAAAAAAAGTGATTTGTGCAGGAGTCGCAGTCGAAATAGCGGCAATACTTCTTCTTCGCACGCCTTTAATTTCTGTTTCTTCTTCTCGCGAAGTCTGAGCATATGACGACGCATGCAAGCTGGGTTGCGCAACTTTGCATTATTCGAGTGGCGAGAGCGAATAACTAAAATATATTTAATCGATCACCATTTTTGAGTGCTGTTTTTTTGTTTAAATTGAATTGTTTTTTTGATTCCGGACAATTCTTGCCATTGAACGGACTCTCAAAAAGAACTTGTGCGCGTTATTTTGGCCGAGCAGATTGTTTGCTAAATGTTTAGGCAGGCGCGATGAAATCCCCGATTTCTCGCTCGGTACTTGAGAGAAGTTTTCGTTTACCGTCACTGTGGGAGCCCTCTGCTCTACTGAGCAAAAATAAAAAATCAATTGGTTTTCAAAAATTATTTGAAAAAGAAGTAAAATTGGCTAACAAATAAAATAACTTGCGAAAAAATATGTTTTGAAAAATTCGGACAGCTCGTGCGAAGAGGCGGAAGTCTGAGTTGATCAGATCATGGCGCAACGTTGAACTTAGTGTGTGTTGAACATTGAAGTAGGCAGCGGTGTTGTTCAAATGTGATTTAAGATCGCATCATGGAACGGTCACCAGTGGAGGAGTACGAATGGAAGGTTTTGTTCGTGCAGCACAGAGGATAGCTTTTTTTGTGTTGCTTTCAGTTTCACTAAATCTCATCACCGGCTGTGAATGGGGTAATATCGGATACAATCAGGGATATGCTCCTGATCAGCCGATCCCGTTCTCGCATGAGCTACATGCGGGTCAGTATAAGGTGGCATGTCTATATTGCCATTCTTCAGCAGAGCGAGCGAATCATTCTGCAGTACCAAGCGGCAACATTTGTATGAACTGTCACATGACTGTTGCGACAGATAAACCAAATATTCAAAAACTCACAGAGTATGTGAATAACAATCAGCCTGTTCCTTGGGTGAAGGTGCACATGCTTCCTGATTTTGTAAAATTCAATCATAAGGTGCACGTTAAAAAGTGGGGAGCTCCAGAGGCTTGTCACAAGTGTCACGGTCCGGTTGAAACAATGGCAAAAATCGGTCAGTTCTCGAATTTGTCGATGGGTTGGTGTGTGAACTGTCATAGGCAACCTGAGAATAAAGCACCAACAAACTGTTCAACCTGTCACTACTAAGGTTTGGGAGCGATTAGATTATGGAAAAAAATCTTGATACAAATCAAAAACCAGAATTTTGGTTGGGTCTTGAGCAGTATTATGCTGATCCAGCTTTTGCAAAAATGGCGGAGAGTGAGTTTCTCTCGTCTCCACTAAAAGAAGAAGATGGAAAAGATGGATTTGCACGGCGTGAATTTTTAAAATTGATGGGCGCAAGCTTGGCAATGGCGACGACGGCATGTGTGCGTCGCCCGGTGCAAACTATTCTTCCTTACGTTCAGGCTCCCAAAGAGATCACCCCTGGTGAGGCCGCTTTTTACGCTTCGACTTGGTATGATGGCCAAGAGGGATGTGGATTGTTGGTTAAGACGATGGAGGGGCGACCGTTGAAGGTGGAAGGTAACCCGCTTCATCCTATGAACACTGGAAAACTTCCTGCGCGCGCGCATGCCGAAGTTTTGCACCTTTACGATCCAGATCGGTTGCGCGGACCAAAGCGCAATATGCTCAATAAAAACCGTACCAACTTTGAGTCGGTTGACCTTAAGTGGGAAGATGCAGACACACAAATTCTTGCTGCTCTTAAAAAAGGTGGCGTGGCAGTTTTGACATCAACTTTGCCATCACCATCGACCCAGTCTGTTCTCGCGGACTTCACGAAGTCTTTTGATGGCAAGCACTATGTTTTTGATTCGCTTTCGAGCGAAGCTGTACGCGAAGCTCAGGCAAAATCATATGGCAAAGGTGTTTTGCCAAGATACCGTCTTGATGAAGCCAAACTTGTTGTAACTGTCGATGCCGATATTCTTGGGACATACATCTCTCCAACAGAATTCACCCGACAATTTTCAGCTAAGCGAAAGCCTGGAAAGGACATGCTTCGTCTCGTGAGCTTTGAATCAAGTCTCACGTTGACCGGTATGAATTCTGATGACCGCATGCGAATTAAACCATCGCAGCAGTTCGATGTGATTCTAGGTTTGATTGCCCAGGTGGCAAAACTAAGTGGTGGGCAAGCTTCGGTACCGGCATCATTGCAGGCCTTTGTCGCAAAATATGCTGATGTGGCAAATAAGTTGGGTGTGGACAGCAAGTTGTTTAGCAAAGTTGCCAAAGAGCTGTGGGAAAATCGAGGCAAGAGTTTGGTGATTTCAGGGGGACTTGCTGCGCAGACCGAAATGGCTGTGCAAACTCAAGTTGCAGTGAATCTCTTGAACTCTATTCTGCAAAATGACGGAAAGACTGTTGATTACGATAATTCATTCGAAACCTACGCTGGGTCATTTGCATCATTAGAAAAACTTGTCGGCGAAATGAACGCGGGCAAGGTGAAGACCTTGATCATTCACAATGTAAATCCAGGCTATGTTTTGCCAAAGGAAATGAAGTTTTCTGAAGCGACAGCGAAAGTGGAAACGGTCATCTATGTAGGTAACTATATTGATGAGTCCGGCCGTCTCGCGCACTACGTGCTTCCTCCAGGTGGAGCGATGGAAGAGTGGGGCGACTACGAACTTCAAAAAGGTCTCTATAGCATCCAGCAACCGACTCTTCGCCCGTTGTTTGATACTCGTTCTTTCAATGAAACTCTATATGCTTGGTCCACCAAGGCCACCGCAGTACCTGCCAAAGTTAAGTCTGCGGCAAATTGGTACGAATATGTTCGTGGAACCTGGAAGTCTGAGGTCTTTCCAAAAGCCCCAGCAAACGCCAAAGGTTCTTCGTTTGAAGACTTTTGGAACCATGTGCTTCAAACAGGTGCCGTCGCAACATTGAATCGTGAGAAGACTTCGCCGTCGCGCAGTTTTAATGCA
The DNA here is from genome assembly GCA_964405465.1 of uncultured Bdellovibrionales bacterium. Classification (GTDB taxonomy): domain Bacteria; phylum Bdellovibrionota; class Bdellovibrionia; order Bdellovibrionales; family JAMPXM01; genus CAYONZ01. The sequence continues at coordinate 53,220 of CAYONZ010000005.1, forward strand.
GCATCATTGATGCTAAAGGCGGCCAAAGAAATTTCTGGTCTCGAATTGGTTCTTTATCCAAGTGTGGCACTAGGTGACGGCCGATATGCCAATGTCCCTTGGCTACAAGAGCTTCCAGATCCTGTGAGCAAGATTGTTTGGGATAACTATTTGGCTGTTTCTCCTGAGATGGCTCAAAAAGAAGGTCTTCAAGACGGAACAATCGTAGAACTCACTGTTGGATCCAAGACTGTTAAGATTCCAGTTTTCCGTCAGCCAGGAATGCATGACTCGGTGGTGGCTTTGGCCGTTGGGTACGGTCGTGATGGAGCTGGCAAGGTCGCCAAAGATATCGGTGTCAATGCATTTGCCCTGGCTTCGGTAGGAGCTGGCCAACTTGTTACCGCGGGTCTACCTGTTTCTCTTAAGAAAACTTCTGAGAGATATGAACTTGCATGCACTCACTTGCATCACTCAATGGAAGGTCGTCAGTTGGTTGTTGAAACCACCAACGATGCTTATGCAAAAAATCCGGCATCAGGAATTCATAAGCATGAGATCTTTTCGATTTGGTCTGAGCATAAATACACAAATCGCAAATGGGCGATGTCGATTGACCTGAATACCTGCACAGGTTGTTCAGCGTGCGTGATTGCTTGCCAAAGTGAAAACAATGTTCCAGTCGTCGGCAAAAAATATGTGATGCAGGGTAGGGAGATGCATTGGATTCGCATCGACCGATATTACAAAGGAACACCAGATAATCCAGAGGCCGTGTTTCAGCCGTTGACATGTCAGCAGTGTGAAAATGCGCCTTGTGAGACCGTTTGTCCTGTGGCAGCGACAGTCCATAGCGATGAGGGCTTGAACGATATGGTCTACAACCGTTGTGTGGGCACACGTTATTGCTCAAACAACTGTCCATATAAAGTTCGACGTTTCAATTGGTTCAATTATTCTAAAATTCAAGCGCCTTTGCATATGGCATTGAATCCGGATGTTAGCACTCGCTCACGCGGCGTGATGGAAAAGTGTACATTCTGTGTTCAGCGTATTCGCAAAGAAACTGGAATTGCAAAAGTCACTGGTGAGAAGTTGAAAGACGGCGTGATCAAAACGGCCTGTGAAGAGACTTGTCCGGCAGATGCTATCGTTTTTGGTGATTTGAACGATCCTGAAAGTCGTGTGGCTAAGATTTTTGCTGAGAAGCGCGCTTACTCGCTTCTTGAAGAGGTCAATGCTGTTCCACGAGTTCGCTATCTTTCGAAAATTCGAAATGCCGAGCGCGTGATTGAAGAGCATGAACACTCAGGATCGCCTGAGAAGAAACAACATGAGCAGCATAAGGAAGGTGGCCACGTATGATCGAGCGCAAGCCTTTAGTTTTAGGAAATAAAACCTATAAAGACGTTACAAACGATATCTGTGAACCAACAGAGACATTTCCTTCGAAGAACTGGTTCGGCCTTTTCTTCAGTGCGAAGGCATTGTTCCTGTTCTACATTTTTACCGTTGCAACGATTATTTCGACTGGTATGGGTCTGCTTGGAACCAACCACCCAATTGCTTGGGGTACAATGATTGTGACCTTCGTATTTTGGATTGGTATTGGCCATGCTGGAACCTTGATTTCAGCGATCCTCTATCTTTTTCGTCAGAAGTGGAGAACCTCGGTTGCTAGAACAGCAGAAGCGATGACCGTTTTTGCGGTGATGACCGCTGGTATTTTTCCTTTGATTCACACAGGTCGTCCATGGCTTGATTTTTGGTTGTTTCCGTATCCGAATCAGCGTGGTCCGCTTTGGGTGAATTTTCGCTCACCTCTCCTTTGGGACGTTTTCGCCGTTTCAACCTATGCAACGGTTTCAAGCGTGTTTTGGTTTATTGGATTGGTGCCAGACTTGGCGACTATGCGGGACCGTGCAAAGACCAAGGTTCGTCGTTTGATTTTTGGAATGCTTTCGTTGGGTTGGCGAGGTTCTGCTCGCAATTGGAGCCATTACGAAATGGTTTATCTCCTGTTAGCGGGACTTTCCACTCCATTGGTTCTGTCGGTTCACACAATCGTTTCGTTCGACTTCGCAGTTTCAGCACTTCCAGGTTGGCACACGACGATTTTTCCTCCCTACTTTGTTGCTGGGGCGATTTTCTCTGGGTTCGGCATGGTTGTGACCTTGTTGACTCTCGTGCGTATCGGTTTTCCGAAGTTCAAAGATTACATCACTATTGATCATATGGAGGTCATGAATAAAATCATTATGACCACAGGTATGATGGTTGGGTATGCATACGCCAGTGAGTTTTTTATTGCGTGGTACTCAGGCAGTGCTTACGAGAAATTCACTTTCGTGAATCGAGCGACTGGTCCTTACTGGTGGGCTTACTGGATCATGGTGAGCTGTAACGTTTTGTCACCTCAGGTTTTCTGGTTCAAGCGTTTCCGACGTAGCATCCCAGTTATGTTTGTTGTGTCGTTGTTTGTGAACGTGGGAATGTGGTTTGAGCGATTTGTCATCACTGTGACATCTCTTCACCGAGATTTCTTGCCCTCCAACTGGGGTATGTATGCTTGGTCTCGATGGGATGCGATGGTATTATTCGGAAGCTTTGGAATGTTTCTGACGATTTTCTTGCTCTATCTGCGAGTGCTGCCAGCGATCTCCATTGCTGAAGTGAAACCAGTTTTGTTTGTTGGAAAAAAGCAACCCGAAGGAGGACATCATGGCTAAGCGAACGGGTGGAATAGTTGGCATTTGGCTTGACGACCATGAGTTGGTTCATGCCGCAGAAAAAGTTAGACATGCGGGTTTTCAAAAGTTTGATGCGATCACCCCATTTCCTGTTCACGGCATTGAAGAGGCCATGGGCATCCGTCGTTCAAGTATTCCGTATATTACATTTATTGCTGCGATTATCGGCGGATCATTGGGGATGCTGCTTGAGTATTGGACGTCTGCTGTCGATTGGCCATTGATTATTGGAGGAAAACCATTTTTCTCTTGGCCAGCCTTCGTTCCGATTGCATTTGAAACTACTATTTTGTTCGCGGCACTTTCCTCGGTCGTGGCTATGTTTGTGATGTGTGGGCTGCCAAAAGTCGACCCTCCGATTATTGACCCAGACCTGACTTCTCATAAGTTCGGGTTGTTTATCCCAGAAGATGACACGGGTTATGATGTACAAAAAGTTGAACAACTTTTGAGGTCCCTTGGGGCGCAAGAAGTTCGAAAGATTGCGGAGTACTAAATGAAATTGGATGTCTTAAAACCACTAGCAGTTTTAGCATTGATAACAACCGTAGGGTGTTCGGGCGATAAGTCTCAGCCGAATGTTGAATTGATTCAGGATATGATGGATCAGTCGGCTCTCAAGGCACAAGATTATGAACCTGGTGATGTGATGAAAAGTGCTTCCCGGCTTCCTCCAGAAGGCACAGTTCCAGTGGGCTACAAGCCCTATCCGTATCACCTGGATCCGGTTGCTGCGGGTAAGAATTTGAAAAACCCATTGGCAGGGGAGATGAGTCCAGAAGTTTTGGATCTTGGGCGAACCAAATTCAACACTTACTGCATGATGTGTCACGGCGAAAAAGCTCTGGGAGATGGGCCAGTGGCAGCGAAGATGCCACTTAAACCACCTAGTCTCTTGAGTGAAAAGGTCCGTACCTTCAATGATGCTAATATTTATCACATTATAACCGATGGCCAGGGTGTTATGGCGAGCTATGCCTATCAGCTGGTGAACGAAAAGGACCGTTGGGCAATTGTGAATTACATTCGAAGCTTGCAGAAGCTTTCGAAGTGAGTTGAGGAGAAATAAAAATGTCAAAAAATGGTCATCATGAAAATGTTCTTCCTGGTAAATTTGAAGTTCCGTCCTCGGCGAAAACTTTGTACTCAGTTTGTATGTTTATCGGCGTACTCACTATGGGCCTCGGTTTTTGGAAATATACCGATCGAACTTGGCATGCGTTCTTGGTCGCATTTTTTTACTTTCTTTGCTTGGGCTTGGGAGGTCTATTTTTTGCGGCCATCCAGCACATTACCAATGCTGGCTGGAGCGTCAATATCCGCAGGTTGGCCGAGTCCTTTACGGCATTTTTGCCTTTCGCTGCGGTTGGGGCTGTTGTTTTAGTCTTGGGCTCAGGTCACCTTTACGAGTGGCTCGATTCCGCTAAAGTGGCTGAAGATGCGCTCTTGACAGCAAAGTCGGCCTATCTCAACAAGCCATTTTTTGTGGTTCGGTTGGCAGTGTATTTTGTAATGTGGGTTTGGTTTGCGAAAATTTTGGTCGGCAACTCTTTGAAGCAAGATAAGACCGGCGACGAGGAGTTGACACATAAGAATGTCAAAGCCTCAATACCATTTTTGATCACGTTCGCACTGAGCTTTTCACTATTCAGTGTCGATGTGATCATGAGTCTTGAACCCCATTGGTTTAGCACGATTTTTGGGATTTACTGCTTCTCTGGATTGTTCCATTCTACAATTGCAGCGATTATTGTATTGGTGATTTATTTGCAGAATTTGGGATTATTGAAAGGGCTTGTAAACGAGAATCATATGCATGATCTTGGCAAGTTTCTTAAGGCCTTCTGCGTTTTCTATGCCTACATTGCATTTAGTCAGTTTATGTTGATCTGGTACGCGAATTTGCCTGAAGAGACCATCTATTACCTCAATCGTGCAAATGGAGGTTGGATGGTGATGAGTGTTGGATTATTGCTGTTTAAATTTGCCGTACCCTTCTTGGTTTTGTTGCCACGAGATTCAAAGCGAAATCCATCTATTTTGGGTGCGGTTGCGGTCTTGATTTTGGTGATGCAATATATCGATATCCATTGGATGATCTATCCCGTGCTTAACAATCAGGAAGTGCTTTTGTCTTGGCAGGAGATCGGTGTGTTTTTGGGATTCTTGGGTCTCTTCTTGTTCTCGATCATGAGATTTCTCAGCACCAATGCCATTGTGCCAACGAAAGATCCGCGTCGTCATGAATCAATTGCTCACCATGTGACTTATTAGTTTTACGACCTAGTTGTTCTTGTGTGTTGTTTTGAAGCTGTTTTAAGGATGAGGGATTGCTCCCTTGTCCTTAGCGGTGAATGTTTGACACAAGAAAATTGACCGTAAAAATTGACAAACATTTGTTGTTTACCAGTCTGGGTTGATCCACCCTTTTCTTTTTTTTAATTCTATTGTACATTTAAGCTCGGACCTCACTGAATTTTTTCAGCCTCAAGGCAAATATCTTAGGAGAAAATGGCTTCCGTCAAAATTATTTTACCTGATAACTCGATTCAAGAATTTGATAAAGAACCGACCGCGCTTGATGTCGCGACTCGAATTGGGGCTGGTCTTGCAAAGGCCACTCTCGGAGCGAAAATCAACGGATCAAAAGAGATCATCGATTTTCGACTTCCACTGAAAGACGGGACTCGTCTCGAAATTGTGACGACACGAAGTGCAGAGGCCAACGAGGTGATTCGTCATTCTGCTGCTCATGTGATGGCTCAGGCCGTTCAAGAGTTGTGGCCAGAAACCAAGGTGACCATCGGTCCGGTTGTTGAGAGCGGTTTTTACTATGATTTCGAATCTGCTCGACCATTCACCCCTGAGGACCTTGAAAAAATTGAAAAACGAATGTCAGAAATCATATCTCGTGACCTTCCTTTGGTTCGCGAGGAGTGGAGCGCTTCAGATGCGATTTCCACTTTCAAAAAGATGAACGAGAATTTTAAGGTCGAGATTATTCAGGATCTCGGTGCTAAGGCGGTGAGTGTCTACAGGCAAGGAAATTGGTTTGATCTATGCCGTGGCCCCCATGTGCAGAGTACTGGCCAGATTAAAGCGATTAAAGTTCTCTCCATTGCCGGCGCTTACTGGCGCGGCGATGAGACCAAGCCACAGCTCCAGCGAATATATGCGACAGCGTTTAACGATAAAAAAGAGCTCAATGCCTACCTACTTCAACTTGAAGAAGCTAAAAAGCGCGATCATCGTCGCGTTGGCAAGGACCTCGGACTTTTCATGTTCCATCAACTTTCACCTGGTGCCCCATTTTTTACGGGAAAGGGAACGATCATATACAATTCACTGGTAGATTTGATGCGAGAGATGTATCGAAAGTACAATTACGAAGAAGTGATCACTCCCCAGATTTTCGATGTCGACTTGTTTAAGACGAGTGGGCACTACGATCACTATCGCGATAATATGTACTTTGCCCAGACAGAAGAGAAAATAGCCTCGGTAAAGCCGATGAACTGCCCAGGCCATTGTTTGCTGTTTGCGGCCGATAGGCACTCTTACCGTGATCTTCCAAGGCGTGTTGCCGATTTCGGTCGGCTTCATCGTTTTGAGCGTAGCGGAGTGATGCATGGTTTGACCCGAGTTCGTTCTTTCTGCCAAGATGATGCTCATATTTTTTGTACCATCGATCAAATGCAGACTGAAATCGAGAGTTTCATGAAGCTCACTGATGAGGTTTATGGCATTTTGGGTATGACCAACTACAAGGTCTTGTTGGCCACTCGTCCCGAGAAAAGACTTGGCTCCGATGCTGTGTGGGATAAGGCTGAGCAAGCGCTTGCGCATGGCCTGGAGAAATTACAAATTCCATTTCAAATCACCCCAGGTGAAGGCGCATTTTATGGACCAAAAGTCGAAATTCATTTTGTCGACGCGATCGGGCGTTCATGGCAGATGGGAACCATCCAGTGCGACTTTCAATTGCCAGAGAGATTTGAGCTTAAATACGTTGGCGAAGACAATTCAGAGCACAGACCGGTCATGCTTCATCGAGCTATTTTGGGTTCGTTGGAGCGTTTTATTGGTGTATATCTTGAGCACTGCGCGGGTCAGTTCCCGACTTGGCTTGCGCCGGTTCAAGTCCAAATTCTAAATGTAACAAGCAAGCAGGACCCATACTGCGAAGAGGTCTTGGCAATGCTGAAGCAAGCGGGTGTTCGGGCTCACTATGACTCTCGCAACGAAAAGTTAGGGTATAAAATCCGTGAAGCCCAGCTGCAAAAAGTTCCCTATATGCTCACAATTGGGGATGCCGAAATGCAGGCGAGAACTGTATCTATCCGATTTAAAAACGGAAAAGTTGAAAATGGTCTTGCGCTTGACACCTTTGTCGAGCAATTGTCTAAAGAAATCCAAAATCGAGATTTACTGAGCTCATGGCTTCAGGCTCGAATTGAAAATGTGAACCAGGAGGCACAAAATTAAGAACTTTAACGGTGGTGGACGTCCCCCAGCAGGACCTGGTGGTGGCGGCAGTAGCGGCGGTTTTCAAGGTGGTCGAGGAAACTTTAATGGTCCGAGAAAACCGGGACCGAGTGGCGGCAAAGACGGCTTGCGGGTAAATCGTGAGATACGAGTACCAGAGGTTCGCGTGATTGATGAAGATGGTACCATGCTTGGTATCTTCCCACCAATTGAGGCTATTCGAATGGCTGAAGCCAAGGGCCTTGATTTGATCGAAATTGCGCCAACTGCGAAACCTCCAACTTGCAAAATTATGGATTATGGCAAGTACAAGTATGAGCTTAAGAAGAAAGAACATCAGGCTCGTAAAAATCAAACCGTTATTGTGGTTAAAGAAATTCAATTGAGAGCTCGAACTGATCAGCACGATCTTGACGTAAAGATTCGTCATGCAAGACGCTTTCTTTTGGATGGTGACAAAGTTAAGGTCAATCTTCGGTTTTATGGTCGAGAAATGGCTCACCAAGAGCTAGGGCTCGCGTTGTTGGCGAAAGTTACTAAAATGCTAGATGACTTGTGCTTACTTGAGGTACCACCAAAAATGGAAGGTCGTCAGTTGTTTGCACTTTATGCTCCAGATCCAGTTAAGGTAAAAGAGTATGAAAAGGCCAACCCGTCGCCGAAGAAAACTGAAGATCCCGATTCTGGTACCAAGGAGTAGAGTGCTCCAATTCATTAGCCTGCTCTTTTTTTAGACGGGCTAGAGAATAGTCTTGTCATTTCATTGTATTACAAGTTATATCCCAGAACTATATAACTGAACGGGGCACTGGAAGTGAGCTGTCATTTCGACAGATCCGCCTCATCAGGAAAGAGGAAAAATGAGAAGCAAACCTAAGACTCATTCCGGTGCGAAAAAGCGTTTACAGCTTTTGCCTGGAGGAAAAGTCAAGCGCAAGCAGTGTGGTCTACGTCACCGTCTTAAGAGCCATAACTCCAAATTGAAGCGACATCTTGGTGATACGTCATATGTTGATGATGCCAATATGAATCAAACTCGTCGCTTGTTGAATTTTTAATTTAGAATTTTGGAGGAATAAGAAATGGCTCGTGTAAAAAGAGGCGTTACAGCCCGTCGTCGTCGTAAAAAAGTTTTAGAGAGAGCAAGTGGTTACTATTCATCGGGAAGCCGCTGCTACATTCATGCAAAAGAGAAAAATGATCGTGGAATGGTTTTCGCCTACCGCGATCGTAAAGTTCGCAAGCGTGATTTTCGTGGTCTTTGGATTCAAAGGATCAATGCTGCTGCTCGGTTGAATGGAACATCGTACTCAGTTCTTATGGGTGCGCTTCATAAAGCTGGCCTCGAGCTTGACCGTAAAGTTTTGGCTGATCTTGCTGTTAAAGATGCCGCTGGGTTCACTCAGATCGTAAAACAAGTGCTACCAAATTCGGCTCACTAAAAGAGATTGAGCTGTTATACATTTCCTGAAAGGGGCCTTGCCCTTTTCAGGAAATCATCCTTACTCGGAGGGTGTGATGGGTGACTCAGATATCCCAACTCAAAATGACCACACCGATCAGTCTGTCTCCGAACCGCCTTTACAGTTTGAAAATCGAAAAAAAGATCACATACGTCTGGCATTGAGCTCATCAACGCAAGCCGAAGGTATGTCTGGATTGTCTCAGGTTCGATTGCTCCACGAGGCGCTTCCAGAGCTTGATTTTCAAGATATAAACTTAGGTTGTGATTTTTTTGGAGAACGCTCTGCCTCCCCCTTGTTTATCAGTTCCATGACTGCGGGGCACACAGGCTCGCTCGACTTGAACTTAATTTTAGCTCGAGTCGCAGAGAGGCGCGGATGGTGTTTGGGGGTTGGCTCACAAAGACGAGAGCTTTTTGATTCCACCGCCCATCAGGAATGGATTCGTATTCGAAAGGCCTGTCCCGATGTTTTGTTAATGGGAAATATTGGTCTTTCACAAATTATTAGAACGAAGCCTTCTGAGATTCAACGCCTGGTTGAGGCCATGCAAGCGGTGGCAATTTTTGTTCACACTAATCCACTTCAAGAGTGTTTACAGCCAGAAGGAACGCCGTTGTTTAAAGGTGGCTATGAGGCACTTGAAGCACTTGTGAAGTGTTTAGGGGTGCCGGTGGTGCTGAAAGAGACGGGCTGTGGGTTTTCCAAAAAGACTCTGTCAAGGTTGGTGGGGATTGGTTTGTCGGCTGTTGATATCAGTGGCTTGGGTGGCACACATTGGGGAAGAATTGAGGGAGCAAGGTCTCCTCGGAATTCAGTTTTAGAGAGGGCCGCCGTAACATTTCAAAATTGGGGAAGCTCGACGGTGGCTTCTATGCTGGCCGCGCACGAGTTGGACACAGATTATGCAGTTTGGGCCTCTGGTGGAGTTCGATCTGGACTGGATGCTGCGAAACTCTTTGCTCTTGGTGCTGAAAAGGTGGGGTTGGCACAACCTATTTTGGTCGCAGCAATGAATGGAGATGAAGCTCTAGATTTTGAACTGCAAAGGCTTGAATTTGAATTGAAAACAGCGTTGTTTTGTACTGGATGTCGAAGTATTGATGAGCTTCAAGAAAGGCAACTATGGCAATGGGACAAGAATTGAAAGATATTTTTAAAGGCTTTTCTAAATTAGATCGTGCCGAGAGATTTCGACGTTTAAAGGATGTTGGAGCATTGACCGAATCTGATATCAAATATTTAAAGTCTGGTGGACTTCAGGACTTCACATTAGCTGAGAATTTTATCGAGAATGTGATTGGCTACTTTCAGATTCCTCTCGGCGTTGCGACCAATTTTCGAATAGATGGTGCTGATCATGTTATTCCTATGGCGGTTGAGGAGACTTCGATAGTTGCGGCGGCCAGTAAGACAGCGAAGTGGATTCGAGAGAATGGCGAGATTCGTACCTCCACGCTGGGCAATTTGATTATTGGACAGGTTCAGTTTGGTCGCGTTGCGAATTTTGCTGCGGTTCAGGATGTGATTTTTTCAAATAAACAAAATTTAATTGATCGGGCCAATTTGGAAGTGGCGCATGGCCTTGTGTCCCGGGGGGGCGGAGTAAAAGACATTATCGTAAGGCGGGTGGAGCGCGGTGATGGTTTTGATATGGCTGTTGTTCATGTGCACATGGATCCCTGTGATGCAATGGGTGCAAATATCATGAATCAAGTCTGTGAATTTTTGAAGGCGCCATTCGAAGAGTTGACCGGTGAAAAGGTCACGATGTGTATTCTCTCGAATCTTGTTGATACACGTGTAACTCGTGCGGAGGTGCGCCTACGTGGCCTTGATGCGCCTGAGGCTCGGCTGATCGCTGAAGCGAGTCTATTTGCAAAACAGGATCCTTACCGTGCGGCTACAAATAACAAAGGTGTGTTGAACGGCATCGATCCGATTTTGGTGGCGACTGGAAATGACTGGCGTGCAGTTGAAGCTGGGCTTCATGCCTATGCTGCTCGGTCTGGACAGTATCGGTCGATCACGGAGTGGACTTATGATGGAAATGAATTGGTGGGTGTGTTGGAGGCTCCAATTGTTGTCGGGACTGTGGGTGGTGTAACCAAGCTGCACCCGACGGCGCAAATGTGCCTTCAGATGTTGAAGGTCGACAATGCCGCTCATTTGTCTCGAGTTATTGCTGCCGTTGGTTTGGTTCAAAACCTAGGTGCTCTAAGGGCTCTTACGACAGTGGGAATAATTGAGGGGCATATGAAATTACATATTAAAAATTTGACACTTGGGGCTGGTGCTCTGGAAAAAGAAGTTCCCTATGTCCAAAAAAGACTAGAAGAGATTTTGCTTTTGAAAAAGCGGATTTCGCTAGCAAATGCGGTTGAAGTTTTACGTGAATTTCGTGGCCAAAAAGAAAATCAACCCACTCTCTAACGAATTGATCGAGAGCAAGTTTATTGGGAGAGTAGCTTGAGATTTTCTTGTCCGGGAAAAACTTTTTTATTGGGTGAGTATCTGGCTCTTGTTGGGGGCTTGTCCCTCGTTGTGGCAACAAGGCCACGGTTTATAATGACAGTGAAATCGTCTTTGTCGAGTTGCGACCAATTGGGCGAACATGATATGCCGTCCCGATCAAACAAGGGCACCCTTCTTGTCTCAGAAATAGATGGGCAATCAAAGGCGCATCCGTTGAGCCCAGCAGGGCGATTTGCTGAACAATACGATTTGTCTATGATTGATTTTGAGGACGGCTATGGGGAGCTGGGTGGCTTTGGGGCTTCGACCGCCCAATTTTTAGGAGTTTGGGCTGCGGCGCGTGGACTCCCGTCAGAAGGAGCGAACTGGACAGCTGCAGAATTACTCAAAGCCTATCGTGCGGTGGCTTGGAATGGAGAGGGCTGGGCTCCCAGCGGAGTTGATCTTTTGGCACAGTGGCAAGGTGGCTTGACTTGGATTGAAACTTCGAAGCTTGCCGACAGTTCTGGCATTAGAGGTGTCACTTGGCCGTTTACTGATTTACATTTTTCATTGTTTCACACGCAAAAAAAACTGGCGACTCATGAACACTTGCGATTGGCAAAAGAGTTTTCGGTTGATTCACTGGCCCGCATTGTTTTGCGAGCTCAGCAGGCTTTTGAAAATGGGGATCCATTGTCATTTGCAAACGCGATTGGTGAGTACGGCATCAATCTGTCTGAACAAGGGTTGGTTGCATCGCACACTTTAGAAATTTTGGGCTCATTAAGAGCTCAAAGTATTCAAGGGGTACTGTCGGCTAAGGGCTGCGGAGCATTAGGTGCTGATGTCATCTTGGTTTTACATCGACCTCAGGCATTTGAGCCCTTGCGGCGATGGGGAGTAGGTATTGGCATGCATTGGATTGCGGATCAACGGAGTATTGATACTCGAGGTTTAATGAGCTCCGGTGATGAGTCGTTGTGAATTTTATAGAGGAATTGCTGTTCACACAGTTTAGAGCAAAAGATGAAATTGGTTCGGTAAAGGGGGCAGGTGTATGACTAACAAGATTTGGGTGGCAGAGGCTCCTTCGAATATTGCATTAATCAAGTATATGGGGAAAACCGAAAAATCAGGAAATCGACCTACCAATGGATCTCTTTCCTATTCGTTAGATCACCTCCGGACTCGGGTGGAGTTATCGCTGAGACCTGATGGTCAAGCTGGGGATCAATGGGCGCCACTCAATCGGCAGGGTTGGCAGCCCCTTACGCTATCAACCAAAGGGCAAGAGAGGTTTTTGAAGCATCTGCAAATGCTCAAGAGTGAGTTTGGTTTTTCTGCTGGATTTTTGGTTCAATCAGCAAATAACTTTCCCTCGGATTGCGGTTTGGCCAGTTCGGCTTCGAGCTTTGCCGCTTTGACTCTGGCGGGAGTGAGGGCAATACGCGAGATGCAAGGTAAAATGATTCTAACTCCAAATGAAATTTCAATCTTAAGTCGAAAGGGATCAGGCTCTTCTTGTCGTTCACTCTTTGAGGGATTTTCGCTATGGCGTGATGAGGGAGCTGAACGAATCGATTTAGGAATTGGCAAGCTTTGGCATCAGGTGATTTTGGTCGACGATTCGCTTAAGGCAGTATCGTCAAGTGAAGCCCATCTACGGGTGGCCTCGAGTGATTTGTTTAACGGTCGAGTGGAACGGGCAGAGCGGCGCTTGAAGAATTTAATCGCGTTGATGCGCGAAAAAAAATGGCGCCAGAGTTTTGAAATCTGCTGGCAGGAGTTTTGGGATATGCATGCTTTGTTTGAGACCTCAAATCCTGCATTTGGCTACATGCGCTCAGGATCTTTAGATGTATTAAATTTTGTACGTGAGCAGGTGTGGGGCAAGCTCGGTGACGGTCCATTGGTAACGATGGATGCGGGAGCGAATGTTCATCTCTTGTACCGGGAAGACCAAGCCGACCTGGCGCGAATGATGGGTCGGCAACTTGGTGAGAAATGGCAAGTGATTTCAAATCTATCGTGATTGGTGCAAGTTTTTAATAGGCAGTGGATTGTTTTTTTTTGTTTTGAGTTCGGGTGGGAGTGGTCATGGCTTCAGGTGGTGCAATAGTTCCGGCTTTGGATATTGAAATTTTTGGTAAATGGATCTTGGCCGGCGAACATGCTGTTTTACGTGGATGTCCGGCGTTGGTGTTTCCGATTTTTTCGAAATCCTTGCGGCTCAGGTATTTTGACTCGCAAGATCCACTTTCAACTTCTTTTTCTGGTGAGTTCGGAGAAGATCTGCGTGTTTTGTTTTTAGGTGTGATGGAGCGTGGACTTGAAAAATTAACCAAATCTTTGGGGCAGGTGACGGGGCGCTTTGAGTTGGAAAACTCCATTCCTCTGGGAGCAGGTATGGGTGCCTCGGCGACCTTGTGCGTGGCGGTAGGTCGTTGGTTTTTGTCAAAGGGGTGGATTAAGGAAGAGGACCTTTACGAGTTTTCTCGTCAGCTAGAAAATCTTTTTCATGGCGAGAGTAGCGGTGTGGATATAGCTGTCGCCTTGTCGGGGCGAGGTTTGCATTTTGAGCGAAATGGTATTCGGCGTGAAGTCACTCCAATCTGGAGGCCGCAATGGTATCTGTCGTACTCAGGTAAGAGAGGGGTGACGAGTGATTGTGTTGCGCGAGTGAAGCGCTTAGCAGAGAAGAATCCTGGTTTGGCCAGAGAGTTGGATGCCATGATGGCAAGAGCTGTCGAAATCTCAGAAGTTGCACTGATGCGAGATGAATTGAATGGATTTGATCTGCTAGTGGAAGCGATGAACTTGGGGCGGCAGTGTTTTGATAGCTGGGGCTTAACCCAAGGGGAGGCTGGTGAGCATCTGAAGTGGCTTTTGGCTCAGGGTGCTGTGGCGGTGAAACCAACAGGGTCGGGAGATGGTGGCTTTGCTTTGAGTCTTTGGAGGAACGATCCTCCAATGGACCTTCGCAAGACACTGATCTCTGTTTATTGAAATCTACTGAACTGGCTCCTTATATTGTTGAAGATATTTTCGTTTCAGCTGTTTTTGGTAGGGCGTGTCCTCAATTGGCTAGCCTACTACGCAAAAGCAATAGAAATGATTTGAGCGTTGCTCGTCGTCGAAATAGCACCACTATTTCTCCTCCTCGTGCCTTCAACTCATTTCTATTGCTTCCGCTCGCGACGTCCGACCAATTGAGGACACGCCCTAAACAAATGAGACATTTAGCTTGGCTTTTGTATGAGCAATTCACGTCGCACGGCTGGAACTTGTTAACTGTCTGATTTTATTTGGTATTTGTCATTGATCTCAACGGAGTAGCGACCCAGTTTTCGGGACTGATTGAGCGAGCCGCTATTCAATTCGTGCGGTGCTGCCCTCGGTACTGAAACATGGCGAGACTTGCAGACACCATGGCGTTCAAAGACTCCACACCGTTTTGCATGGGAATCGCAAGGCTTTGCTGTTTAAGCTGGGAGTGGATCCCTGCGCCCTCCTGCCCGATCACCAGGCGCATATTTTTCGGAAATTGAAAATCAAAAATATTCGTCCCCTTTGCATCAAGTCCCCACAACGTGTTCTTCACTGTTTTTTGCATGAGAATTTCCTCTAAGCCGGGTCCCTGCTTGAGGTGAACCTTAAATAGCGTCCCACTCGCGGCTCTTGTGGATTTAGGATGAAACGGGTTTGCGCAATCCTTAAGTAGTACCACCGTCGCATCAAAGGCCGCGGCCGATCGAATCAGTGCTCCGAGATTTGACGGGTCTTGGAGATTGGTAATGATTTCGAGTCCACCTGGTTCTTTGTCCCCGGTAAATTCCTGAAGTTGCGGGCAGTCTACTACCGCGAATGGAGCCCGCGTGCCAAAAACATCGAGTTCTTGAAAGAGAGGAGGATGGAGTTCGTAGCCATGTACAGTTCGCATTTTTGTCATTCTCTCGTGGTTATCCGACGATAGTGACTGTAACAATGACTCCGCGTTTTCTAAGTAATGGCTCGTTGTCACAATTGCAAAAATTCGCTCGGGCATTTCTTGCGTGAGCTCTGCAATGGCCTTTTCTCCGAACAAAAGAAATCGCCGCTCTTTTTTTATGCCTTTACTTGCGAGCAGTGATTCCAGCATTTTGTACGTTTCGTTTTGCGCACTTTGAATTTGTTTAAACACTCTGAGGTCCTCGTAGTTTAAGCGAATAGGCTAGTCCTAGTTTTCATCCCAGTCGCCCTCATTTTCGAGAGCCTGATTGAGATCGCGAAGTGGGGTCGCCCGATATTTTTCGAAGACCAACAGTCTTCGATCATGCGGGGTCGATGGTAATTGGTAAGCGATATCCTCAACCAGTTTATAATACTCCCCCCAGGTGTTGAGTGCTGGTTCAATTTCGGGGTCGCAGCCCGGACCCTTCATTAAATACACTCGTCCCCCAGTTTGCAGGCAAGACATAACATTCCCGAGGGTGTTGCGTGCATCTTCGACAGCTCGTGTGATGACTCCCTGGACCGGGTAAAAGCAATCGGCATTGATGTTTCGCCCCAAGATATCGAGATTTTTGAGTTCAAGTTCGTCGCGTACCGTTTTGAGGAATTCAACCCTTTTTTGTACTCCCTCTGCTAAGATGATTTTTTCTTTCGGGAAATGAATCTTCAGCGGGATTCCAGGAAAACCTGGGCCCGTTCCCACATCGAGCAGTGGAAACTTTAGCTGTGTGAGACGGGGAATCATCAGGCAATCTATAAAATGTTTGATCGCAACATCTCGCAGGTTGAGAAGGCGGGTGAAATTTTCTTTTTTCTGATTCTCCATCAGCAACTGATAAAATCGGGTGAGCTGCTGCCTGTCACTGTGGGGGACTTTACTAAAGCCATGGTTACGAAATACGCTAAAAACCCGATCATCAGCTTCGTTAAAGGTGTATGTCTCCAACGGTTTCTTGTGATGTGAGCGCTGCGATTTTTGTGATGGATGGCCTTGTGACTTTTGTGGCGATCCGGAACTTGAATTGGATTTTTGTCGAGCCTTATAGGGGCTCCAATTGGAACTATTTTTGTGTGCCATGCGGGTTGATTTATATACGAAAACCAGAGGGCACGTATATGAAAATAGCAGAGAGTCTTGCTGTATGTGTCTAAGTTATGGACAAGCAGGAAATAATATCTTGAATCGGTCTTCTGAGAGTGATTTTGTTAAACAAAATCACTTGATCGTAGGCGAACGGTTTAATTCCGGTCGACCGGGCGAGTGTTGTTGCGTTTTGGAGGATCAAAGCGCGGGACTTGTGCACCGATGGAGGATGTGTGGGGCGAGAAGCAAAACTTGAAGGGACTTTAGATCGGCCATGGTTGGCATTGTATGAGCCAGGAGTCGCTGCTGATATTGAAAATGAGCTTGATCATTTAGGATTTCGAAGTCTTGCCGATTTTGCTGATCATGTGTTTTTAAAATTTAAATCAAAACCTGCATTGCATTGTATGGGGCGGACGTTGACCTATGCTGATTTGGATCGGCTTTCTGCAAGTTTTGCTTCATACATACAACGGAACACGGATCTTAAGCCAGGCGATCGAATTGCGTTGATGATGCCAAATATTTTGCAGTATCCGATCGCGATATATGGTTGTTTGCGGGCGGGATTGGTGGTGGTGAATGTGAATCCCCTGTACACCGCCCGTGAGTTGCAGTACCAAATGAAGGACTCTGGAGCTCGGGCCATTGTCATTTTTGACAATGCAGCTGATCGTCTTGAGCAAGTTTTGGCAGAAACTGATATTCGCTATATTTTCAAGACCGGAATTGGCGATCTACTTGGGTTTCCAAAGTCATTTTTGATTCACATGGTGTTAAAGTATGTGAAGAAAATGATACCAAAATACAACCTTCCAGGTGCTATTGATTTTCGCAAGACTTTGAATGCGAGTGAAACTTTTAAAAAAATATCAGAAGTCACTTTAGATGATCTGGCCTTTTTGCAATACACCGGAGGGACCACTGGTGTTTCAAAGGGGGCCATGCTCACACATCGAAATATGTTGGCGAATATCACTCAGGCCAAAGCGTGGGTTCGAACGCTGTCGAGTGAAGGTGAGGATATTATTATAACGG
Source organism: uncultured Bdellovibrionales bacterium (assembly GCA_964405465.1). Lineage (GTDB taxonomy): Bacteria > Bdellovibrionota > Bdellovibrionia > Bdellovibrionales > JAMPXM01 > CAYONZ01. The sequence continues at coordinate 70,466 of CAYONZ010000005.1, forward strand.
CGTTGCCGCTCTATCATATCTTTTCATTAACTGCGAACTGCTTCACTTATTCTGCTTTGGGTGCCTTAAATGTTTTAATTACGAATCCACGAGACATTGCTGGCTTTATAAAAGAAATGAAAAAGTGGAAGTTCACGGCGATCACGGCGGTGAACACTTTGTTCAATGCCTTGTTGAATCACCCAGAAATTGGAACAGTGGATTTTTCGAAGTTGCGGATGACTTTGGGTGGAGGAATGGCTGTGCAAAAATCCGTTGCCGAAAAATGGAAACGGATTACGGGTGCAAAGTTGATCGAAGCCTATGGCTTGACCGAAACCAGTCCCGCGGCTTGTATCAACCCTGCGAACATTCCAGAATTTAATGGGTACATTGGAATTCCAATAGGTTCCACGTATGTCGAAATTAAAGATGAACACGAGGTTCGGGTTCCCTTTAATGAAGTCGGTGAGATTTGTATCAAGGGCCCACAAGTGATGAAAGGTTATTGGCAGCGCCCAGATGAGACGAAGCAGGTGATGACTCATGATGGATTCTTTAAATCGGGTGATCTTGGCTATATGACTCCCGAGGGGTTCGTAAAAATTGTGGATCGAAAGAAAGACATGATTTTAGTTTCGGGTTTTAATGTCTATCCGAATGAGATTGAAGAAGTGGCATGTATGCATGAGGGGGTTTTTGAGGCGGCAGCACTTGGGGTTCCAGATGAAAAATCAGGAGAGGTGGTGCGGTTGTATATCGTTAAGAAGGACTCGAATCTAACGGAACAAGTGGTGATTGATTTTTGTCGTCAGCATTTAACTGCTTATAAAGTCCCTAAACAAGTTGTATTTATGGAATCCTTACCAAAGACCAACGTTGGAAAGATTTTGCGACGAGCGCTTCGAGAGTAAGGATATTGATTCAGCTCACTTTTGATGTGGCTATTTAGGGAGATCTCACTGAAAATGACGAGAGCGAAGTTTCATGGTGTGCCTTTTTTTGTAAGTTGCGCTGGAGCCTTTGTCGGGACGAAGGGGTAAGCATGTATCACGGCGAGAAATTCAATTCGATATCCCATTTGGTTGGAGCAGCGCTTTCTTTAGTGGGGGTATCGGTGATGATGACTCTCGCTGTGCAGAGTGGTGACCCTTGGCGTATGGTCAGCGTGGCCGTTTATGGTTTTATGATGTTTTTTATGTATCTCAGTTCGACTTTGTATCACAGTGTTCAGGGAGCGGCGAAACCAGTTTTGCGGAAGATGGATCATGTTGCGATTTATTTGATGATCGCCGGATCCTACACTCCGTTTGCCTTGATAAAGCTCCGTGCTGGTATGGGGTGGATGCTTTTGGTGGCTGTTTGGGTGATGGCGGGTCTGGGGATTTTGCAGGAATTTTTTCTGAAAAGTAAGTCGCGAATTTTTTCGGTGGTTTTGTATGTTTTAATGGGCTGGCTCATCGTTTTTGCTTTAAAGCCTCTGACGGAAGCACTGTCGACTTCTGGGTTGGTATGGTTGGTCGCGGGCGGGCTGTTATACACTGGTGGAATCTTGTTTTATGCTTTTGATTCGAAGCTGAAGCATGGGCACGGAATTTGGCATCTCTTTGTATTGGGCGGCAGTCTCTGTCACTATTTTAGCATATTGATATTGTAATGGCCTGACCGTTCTGAGGAAATCTGACTGCACCCTCGGTCGTGGTTTGATGCTGCATGCTGAATGGAAATCTCGTTGCCTGTCGATTTTAAATCATTCAATATTTACAGCATGTTGAAAGAAAAAATTGAAGAAATCCAGGGGCAGGCTTTGCTGGCTTTTGCGAAGGCCAATTCAAGCAAAGATTTGTATGAACTCAAAGTCCAATTCTTAGGTAAGCAGGGAAGTTTTTCGCTGGTTATGAAAGACATGGGAAAACTCTCCGCAGAGGAACGACCTCTGTTTGGAAAACTTGTCAACGAGGTTAAGACCGCACTTGAAGCGAAATATCTTGAGCGTGAAGACGAGTTGAGGCGCAAAGAGTTGGATGAGCGCTTAATGAATGAAACGATAGATTTGACTTTGCCTGGTCCGGAGGCTGAAACCGGCTCGACCCATCCGATTGCTTTGGTGGTGGATGAGATTGTTTCTATTTTGGCTCGCCTTGGGTATTCGGTGCGCACGGGGCCATTGATCGAAAAAGACCGTTATAATTTTGAAGCACTGAATATTCCGAAAGATCATCCTGCTCGCGATATGCAGGACACGTTTTATATAGATCCGACCCATGTCTTGCGTACGCACACCTCACCAATTCAAATTCATACGTTAGAGACCGAAAAACCTCCCCTACGAATATTGGGTGTTGGTCCAGTGTTTCGCTGTGATAGCGATGTGTCGCATTCGCCAAATTTTCATCAGATCGAAGGAATGATGGTCGATAGTAAAGTGTCGATGGCAGATCTCAAAGGGACGATTTCTTTTTTTGTGCGAGAGTTTTTTGGCAAAGATTTGAAAACAAGATTTCGCCCGAGTTTTTTTCCGTTCACAGAGCCTTCGGCTGAAGTTGATTGTTCATGTCCGCTCTGCCTAGGTAAGGGCTGTCGCATGTGCGGACACTCTGGGTGGGTTGAAATTGGTGGCAGTGGTTTGATCAATCCAAATGTCTTTCATCATGCCGGTGTCGAGTATCCGAAATGGAAAGGTTTCGCCTTCGGTTTTGGTATTGAGCGAATGGCGATCATCAAATACGGCATCGATGATATTCGTTTATTCTCGGAGAACGACGTGCGGTTCTTGAAGCAATTTAGTATTTAGGTGGACTATGAAAATTTCGTTGAAATGGTTAAATGATTATATCGATGTCAAAGAGTTCTTTGCAAAACCACAAGAGTTAGCTGCGAAGTTGACGGCTGGAGGCCTTGAGGTTGAAAGCATTCAAAATTTGGCGAAGCAATTTGAACAGGTGGTGATTGGACATATTTTGGAGAAAGGGCAGCATCCCAATGCGGATCGACTCTCTCTTTGTCAGGTGGCAACCGGGGAAGGACGGGTGCACCAGATTGTGTGTGGCGCTCAAAACCATAAGCAGCATGATTTAGTTGTGGTGGCCCTTCCAGGAGCAGTTTTGCCTGGGGATTTCGCAATCAAACACTCGAAGATTCGTGGTGTTGAGTCGGGCGGAATGCTCTGCTCGTTAAAAGAATTGGGGCTCGCTAAAGAGAGCGAAGGGATAATGATTCTGCCTCCAGATGCGCCGATCGGTCGACCGTTTGCCGAATACATGGGGATGAACGATATCGTATTTGAATTGAAAGTGACTCCGAATCGTGCGGACTGCCTCAGTCATTGGGGGCTTGCTCGTGAGATTGCTTGCTTGTTGGGAAGAGAGTGCAAATTTCCAATGGAGAGTTTGAGTGAAAGTGCCGTGTCGACAAAGGCCGCAGTGAGCTTGGACGTGAGGGCCACCGACCTGTGCGGGCGCTATGCTGGTCGTTTGATGAAAAACGTCAAGGTGGGGCCAAGTCCTGAGTGGTTGAAACAAAGGCTTGAAGTGGTCGGGATGAACTCGATCAATAACATTGTGGATGTGACAAACTTTGTGATGCTTGAATTGGGGCAGCCTCTGCATGCCTTCGATTTACGTGAACTCAAAGGCTCGGCTGTCGTCGTAGATCGCGCACGAAGTGGTGAAAAGTTTGTGACATTAGATGGTACCGAAATTGAGCTCCAAGGTGATGAACTGATGATTCGTGATAGTGATCGATCAGTGGCTTTGGCTGGAGTTGTGGGTGGGAAAAACTCAGGTATTCAAGATGACACAACGGATATTTTTATTGAATCGGCCTATTTCATTTCGGGAGGAGTTCGTAAGACCGCTCGAAAGTTTGGAATAGAAACTGACTCAGCCTATCGTTTTAGTCGTGGGGTGAATCCTGATGCGATTGTTCTGGCGATGAATCGCGCGGCACAGCTGATTCAGAAAATTGCAGGCGGTGAGATCTGTGGCGATGCTCATGACTTTTACCCTCATCCTGTCGTTCGGGCGCCGATTGTAATCGGGCTGGCCACACTTGAAGAAAGTCTGGGATACACCGTTGATGCAAAGGAGTTTGAAAGCTGGATGACTCGGTTGGGTTGTCGCATTGAAGGATCTTCTGAGGCATGGAAGGTCACGCCACCGAGTTATCGTTGGGACATTTCAATTGATATGGATTTGGTTGAAGAGTTTGCGCGTCTTCATGGTTATGAGCACATTCCAGAAAGATTGCCGAGCTGGAATCAGGCGCCTTCGGATGATGTTTCGTCATATTCTTTCGAAAAAAAGTTGCGTAAGCATTTTCAGGCGGCTGGGTATCATCAGGCAATCAATTATGCTTTTATCAGTGATAAATATCAAAATCAGATTTTGGGTTCTACTGAAAAGCTGAATAAGTTCGGCCTTAAGACAAGCGCTAAAGGCGTTCAGATTTTGAATCCTCTGAATGAAGATTTAAATGTGATGCGTTTGTCGTTGCTTCCAGGGTTGATTAAAAACGTTGTTCACTCATTGCGACATGGCTCGAAGGTTGGACGGCTGTTTGAGGTTGGGTTTTCACATGCCAAGGCTGAATCAGGCGAAGGGTATGCACAAGAGTGGCGAGTGGGATTTGCGCACTGGGGTGCTGCAGAGGGTTTGTGGCAAAAGCAGGGTTCTGCCACAAGCGTATTTTTTTTAAAGACCAATATCGAAAAAGTGCTTCGTAATGTTGGTGTGAGTAAATTTCGCTGGGTAAAGTTGGTTGAACCCAAAGAAGCTCCGGATTTTATTCACCCCGGGCAGTGTATTGCTCTTGAAGTTGAAGGTAAACAGGTTGGATTTATCGGGACGCTTCATCCTTCGTTACAAGAAGAGTTGAAAATCCGTGAAAACACCGCCCTCGGAGAAATTTGCTTAGATAAAATTTTGGGTTCGCAGACCTCGCCTCGCTTCAAAGCTATTTCCAATTTTCCATCGATGGAGCGTGATCTTGCATTGGTGATGCCGAAAGAGCTTTCGGCATCTGAGGTGGAAAGTGTAATCCGTCGGGCCGCAGGTGAGCTTTTGATTTCGTTAAAGGTCTTTGATGTTTTTGAAGGGGCAAGTTTACCCGCTGGTCAAAAGTCGGTGGCCTTTCGTTTGATTTTTCAAGATCTGCAGGGAACTCTGGATGACACAAAGGTGAACGAGTTGCGAGATCAGGTATTGGTCGCCGTGGGGCAGAAGTTTTCGATTGGAGTGAGGTAGGCGGATTTTTTGCGCAAGGGGTCTCGTTTGCACTTGAAGAATGCGCATCGTGAGTTCAGCTATGCAAAAAAATTGAAACTTTTCTTGAAAGTTTGGCTGAGCTTGATAGCCTTTTGATTGTGCACTCGCCTCGAGCGTGAATGCCAGTTTTGTCTTGGGCAAGATTTATCTCGGTGCAGTTTTTTTTGGACAGTATTATTTGGAACCAGATAAGTGAACTGAATGCCGAGATTGAACGCTCACGGGATTGAGAGATGATTTTTGGTTTAGATGTAGGCCAGGTACTGCAACAATGATTGTGGCGGTAATGGTGGCATAAAAATGACGGAAAAACAGAGGAAGGGCATTATATGGACGCTCAAAATGTTGGGAAATCGACAATGACGAAGGCAGATATCGTTGAGAAGGTTTACGAGAAAATTGGATTTTCCAAAAAAGAAGCCGCAGAGTTAGTCGAGCTGGTTTTTGATTGCATGAAAGATGCTCTTCACCAGGGCGAAAAGGTTAAAATTTCGGCATTTGGAAATTTTGTGGTGAACGGCAAACATGAACGACTGGGGCGGAATCCTCGCACAGGCGAGCCGATGATGCTAAAGGCTCGTCGTGTTGTGAAGTTTAAATATAGCCAGGTCCTGAAGGCGATGCTCAATGGGCAAGACGTTTCTGGGATGAACGATGACAACGATTGATTCAATCAACCACTCATCCTCGCAGAGTTCTCAGGCCGGATTTTCCCAAGAGGGATTAAGTCAGGACCTATCAAAATCAGCGGCTTCTGAATCTCGGCAGGATTCGACAAATCAATCTGGTGGTGAGGATGCTTTGTCTCTGCAAAAAATAGCCACGGTTGTCGCGGGCGAAACCTATTCTATGAATTCTATGGGACGTTATGGAGTGTTTTCCATTACAACCGGACAAGAGCGACTCTCCGATGAATTGGATGCCGCCGACTTTGTTGCGCGGGCACAGGCAGAAGTGTCTGAAAGTTTAATTTTGCAAAGGGATCAGCAAAGTGATGGTGGTATTGATTTACATATCGACCTTCATATCGCAGCACCTTCGGTAAATGAGAATCGAGTTGAGTTGTCAAAAAAACATTCGGAACACCCTGCAGCAGTAAGTGACGCTGCAATTGAGGGCTTAGAAGAGTTGGCGCTTGATGATGCCTTTGTGGATGAGGAAATTTCGGTTGCTGAAATGGAGGAGTTGACCCGAGACCACCATGTCGAGCCGCTACTTCTCAATGTGGATGCGATGGAAGCGCCGATCGGTGTAGATGAAGAGTTGCGTAAGGACTTATCGCGAATTCCGCAAAAAATGGCCTATAAAATAGGTGAGGCCGCCGATATGGTGGGCGTGAAGCAGTATGTTTTGCGTTACTGGGAGACTGAGTTTGATTCTTTGCGGCCGCGAAAATCCAAAAATAATCAGCGTGTTTATACAAAGCGAGAAATTGAGAATGCGCTTTTGATAAAAAAGCTTTTGTACCGTGATCGGTTTTCAATTGAAGGTGCGCGCGCCGCTCTGAAGTCATTGCGAGCTCAGGTAAAAGAAGAAAAAGAAATCAAAACATTGACGCTCACTCTGACCCATAAGCATGAAATGGCATCGCTGAAAATGCGGTCCTTGATTGATGATTTGCGTCGATTTCGCTCGCGTTTCAATTAGGTTAATTGTGGGAGCTCAAAGCTGAGCTCTTGCCCATACAGATTTTTGAAATTCAATTGAGTGCTCCAAAGGGCGATTTGCTCGCGAGAGTCTTCAAATGGAGGGTTGCTCCAGTGAGCTCCGCCGTAGTTTAGATCACCTAAAATGGGAAAGCCGAGGGCGGAGAGTTGCGCGCGAATTTGGTGGGTGCGGCCCGTGATGAGCTCAATTGTAAATGCAACTTTGACCATTGATGGCACCTCCGCTGGAGTGGCACCTTGGTCATTCAGTGCATGGGATATTTTTGCAGACTTAATTTTTAAGAGGCACTCTTGCCATCCGGCTTCTAGATTTTTGGATACGGTTTTGTTTCCTCGTGCACTAGGCTGCATATAGTGGCGAATCAAGCCCGAGGGTAGGCAGCTCGAGTCCGTAAGATGAGTTAGATTTTTCGGCACGACCGAGTGCGCTAAATATGATTTATTTACTGCTCCGGAACGGATTTGTTTATTGAAGTATTCCTGTGCTTCGGTGCTCTTGGCATAAACCATCAGACCAGAGGTGGGCACATCAAGTCTGTGGGTGATATAGATTCGTGCTCCAAATTCTTTTTCAAGTAAATAGAGAAGGTTTTCTTGTCGGTTATCAACCGTTGCATGAGTCGGAATGCCATGGGGCTTATCGATAACGATAAAAGCTTCATCTTCAAAGATGATCCTCGATCTTAACCCAGGAACTTCTGGAAATCGTCGTGGCTGGGTGTGAAGCCGAAAATAGGATTGACTGGCAACTGGATCTTCAAACTGTTCCGGCCGAACTCTTCGCCCGTCATGATAAAGTGCGCCCAAGGCACAAAGCTCACGCAAACGCTGTTCGGAAATTTCGGCAAAGGTTTCGGCGAGTACAATGAAAAGGGCTCCGCCCATAGGGCTGAGCCTGTGGAGAACTCCGTATTCAGTACCACGCGGACGTTCAGGGTATGAATTTGAGTGATTTGAAGTAGGCCTCAGAAGAATCTCCCGTGTCGTTAGAATCGTGTTGAATCGTGATTGCGATGATTTCCATATCACTAACCTTGCGGTTTGGAAATGCGCGGGCAAGATCTTCGGCAAGACTTCGGTCAAAGTTTTGTGGTTTGCCAAGCATACTCTGGTCATTCAGCAAGAGCTGCTTTGCCTCAGGGAGAGTTGCAACCACGATGTTTTTGTTCGAGTACCAGTTTTCAAATATGTCACCAGGCTTTCTTGCCTCTCCCTCTGCTGGGTCACCCCAATAGTAGCCAAATAAAAAAATGTGATCGCGATTCATATCAAGAATAGAGCGATCGCCATTGGTCACCTTCTCGCGAATAGTGAACCAAACTTGAAATGCAGAATCATCTTTTCCAGTATGACCCTTGACAGGATCTGCACCCTTAACGCCTTTGGTGACGGCGAGGCGGAGTTGCATATGGGAAAATTCTGTCGGATTGAATCGATAGGCGGCAGTGGTGAGACGAATTGAATTCTTATTTGAACGCATCAGGGCCCAGCCTGGCTCGTTGTTGAAGTTTGCGATGCTGTAGCCGAATCCAGTATTGTCGTCGCATCCTCCTGGCGATCGCGATTCATAGTTGAATTGGTGGTCCATGCGAAAGTGGACAAAGCTCTGGTGATGCACAGAAATATCAATTCCGTTTGGAAAGTTATGAGTCGTTGTGGGAGAAACCCGAATTGCTCCGAGTGCATCCGATAGTTTTGCAACATCAAGTGTATTGTAGGGTTCAAATTTGAGTTGGTTGGATGGCAAACTCACCTGAGGTTCATAGTTGTCTGCCGGGTCATTTACCTCAGGGAGAAGAGCCTTGTTGAGGTCATAGCTGGATTGGTAACGGGTGCGAAAGTCTTTGTCTTTGAGGTAGTCCAGTGGGTTCAGCAACCAGGAGTTGATAACGGCCTGGTCATTTTGAATTTTTACTGTAGAAAAAGACTTTTCAGACACCCTGGCGAGTTTGTTGTGAAGTTTTAAGATTTGTCGTGCATTGATTTTAAGATTTTGATCTTCATTTTCGATGTCAAGTTGAGAAAGGGTTTTGATAATGGCCTTCATAAATGCTTTTTGCGGAAAACGAGAAGAAAGAATTCCCGCAAGATGATCGGCGTTGAGTGTACCTAGGTCTATTGCGCCCATGGCTTCAGGAAATTTAGAGGCGCTGACCGTGACGACGCCATCGTTTTCTTCATCAAACTGCGCGATGAGTTTGGTTGCTTTCATAAAGAGGTGTGAGTTTTCTGGGTCTGATTTAAATGTAATCGAAAAGTACCGAGTGAGACCCGTAAGAGCTCGTTCATTTTTTCTCCAAAATCGCGCCATATAAGTTGGAACAACTGAACGCGAGGCCTGTTGCTCTGTCGCACAAATTTTGGGTCCCTGATTTTCAGAAAGCAAGTTGACTAGCGTGAATGGCAAATCTGTTTTATTGAGAATCGAGGATCCCCAAAGAGGACTTGCGATCGAGACAAATGCTTTAATATTTAAAGATGCGAACTCAGGGGCTTTAACCAAAGCATGTAGACCATCCACAGCACCTTTAGAATAACCCAAGAACAGATAGCTCGGTTCTTTATTTCCACGCTCCTTTTCGAGGCGTTGATCTTCTTTCAGATAATTGAGAATGATGCGAGCATTGAATTCTGATGAACATGTGCTTTCAACAGGAGGAGAAATAACTCGAAGTCCAAGTTCCTCACGAATTGCAGCAAGACCTAGGCTAAAGATCTCTTTGTCAAAGATGCTGTTGTAAACACCGGGAATGTAAACAATCGTCGTATTCTTAAGATCAGCAGGGTAGAGCTCTGCAATTGGCGTGGGGTAAAGTTTGTCTTCAAGAGAAGACTCTTGCATGGCTTCAAAAAAAAGTTTTTGCGCCAGGGTTTGAGTGCTACTGAATTTCTTGGCTAGTGTTTTTGGATCGTTCGAATTCGAAGTCTGAGAACTGATCCATGACTTAGCAAAATCAGTGTCGCGTGGATCATCGAGTTCATTTTTTTCTTGAATGTTCAAAGCGCTCTCTAGCAAATATGGCATCTGATAAAGTTTCATAGTAGATCTCTTTGCTGCGAGTGCTGCTAGTTGAAAATTCTTTGGCAAAGGAGCACCGCTACCGGCCGATGATGTGGTCAGAACCTCAGGCGAAAGGCGTTGGAGCAGTGGGAATTTTTGCTGAATTTTTTTGATAGTTGGATTTTGTGCAAGTGCTTCAATCGATGGATTTCGGACTATCGTGTCGGTGAGTGAGCCGATCTCTTCAGGAGTAATCAGCTTCTGAAAATCAAAATTAGACAGCTCAAACTGACTAGGGGGTAAACTGATCGAACCTGTGTTGGAAATTCCCATTTTAAAAGCCTGAATCATAGATTGAATCTCAGTGACCAAAAAGTAGGATCGTGTGTCTGCAACAAAGCGGCTCATGTATTGAAAAATTCTTTTCTGCGTAAAGTCTCGAGCTTTGGTTTCGATCTGTGGATCCTTAAGCGCTTGTTTTAAAATTTCTTTTTGACCTGATTTTTGAGATTTCGCGATTGATCCAAAAAGCTCTTCGGCTTTGAGATCAAGAACTCCAAGTAGATCCTTCGATCGCACCATGCCTGGAATTTTTCGAGAGGTTGAAGCCAAGAGTCCAAAACTCGACGCAGCACTTAAACTGCCGTGAGTACGGTACATTTTGGTAAATCCACCGAGTGGCCCACGAATGAAATAGCCATCTTTGGTGGTGATGATGAGATTTGGAAAGTCAAAGTGCTCAAGAGATCCAGCCTCAGCAATTCGATAAAGGGCATCAGGATAGCCAGATTTAGCAGTAGCTGTAAGTGCAGTTTGTGGATCAATTGCAACGAGATTTGACTTACTAGAGATAAGCGAATCAGCAATCTGAAGTGGATTTCCTTCTTGAACAAAGTAGTAAATAGAATTTGTTTTTATATTTTTTTGTACAAAGCCCATTCCATCGCGAGAGACCACTTTCATCGTATAAAACTGTTCATCGCCAAAAGAATCGAGCCTTCGCTCGTGAATGGACACTGCAAGGTCAAACCAAGGCTCTTGGCGAAGAGCAGACAGCAGGGCATTTTCATTGTTTCGACTTTTTAGGTAAACAGGTGCCCAGGATCCCAATGCCATAAGTGGAGTGGCCACATCTTTTTGATTTCTAATCTCAGAAACATAATTTAATCCTGCCCTACCCATAACAGGAGCGAGGTCAACTCCAATGAGCTCGGACTCCATGCCACCTTCTTGAAAACGGCCAATATTGCCATGATCAGAAATCATGATGAGTTCGACTTCTTGTTCACGATCTTTGAATGTTTTAAGCATGCGTTTTATCTCGAGATCAAGCGTGACTAAGACCGGAAATAAACGATTAAATTGCGTGTGAGCCGTAGAATCTACTGCGCCAATATAGCCAGTTATTACATCTTCAGACTTGGAGCTTAGGATTTGGTCGATGACGGATCGAATTTCCAGCTTTGGTACTTCCTCTGTTGGAAAGTACATCAAGGCTTCCACGTAAGGATTGAAGAAATTTTCGAAAGCATTCATATAGTATTTTGGAAAGGCAAGGCGACGAAAATAGTCTCTTGGATCACCTTCTATAGATTGTGAAGCTTCGTCGTAATGCGTGGCTTCGACTGAGCGAATGCGGCCTGCTCGGCCAAATACTTCAGGAGTGTGCATGATAGTTGACCAACTTAAATCAGTCATTGAGGGAAAAGGTGCAACGTGGGCTCCTGCATTTTTGAAATCAGTAAAGAGACCTTTCTGACGTGCGACCTGGTAGGCGTTGAAACTTAAACCATCGACTCCAAGTACTATGAGTTTTTTCTGTGACGGAGATTTTGATTCAGATTTACTGAAGCCCGCAAAGCCAAGAAGACTCTTGAACTCAAATGCATACACATTCGAAATACAAACTGCGACGATTGAAAAACTCACAAAAGAATTTAGAAGTATCGTTCTCAAAAAAAGTCGATGCTGGTCTTTTGTTCGAATTAAAGCTTTGAGAGTGAGGTTCACATCGGTCTCCTGATTGAGGTTTGGAACTCGCTTTGGTAACGGTCTATCAACAGCCATGCCATTGACTTTGATCATCTTGTGCTCTGAGCTCGATTTTACCATGTCACACTCTAGAAAAAGGTAAGGCATGAATAGTCACTCGACATAGGAATTCAAGTGTCCAAGATTTTGACAATTGAGAAACCTTGTTAAGGTCATTGAAAACGTCTTCATTGAAAGCTTGAGAGAGTGTTATGAGAGACATGGATCTGGGAATAGGGTGTTCAAGGGGAACAAATATGAAATTGATGAAAAGTTCGATGTCATTGGTTGCTTGCTCGCTTTTGGTGATGTCTTGTGGATCTCACAATCAAAATACGCAAACGACGTCAGGTGCGTCTTCGGGGCACAATGGAAAGTCTGACTCTACAGTGAGTGGATCCGTCTCGCAAAAGATGGCCAATTTTCCTGAATATGATGATGAAGATAAGGAGCTTCTAAAAGGCTCTTACGTTGCAATCTACACTGAGCCCGAAGCGAAAAATTCTTCGCCGCAACTTACGAATGCCTCGATGGAAGTCGTGCCTCTGAAAGGTAGTTTTTGGTCCTTTGTGACTGGATCAAAAAAATCCAAGAAGAGATCTCAGGCTGCAGATAGTTCTAAAGGCGATGATTCAAAAAGCCTGGGCACTATTGTTGGGAGTATGAAGAGTAAGAGTTTAACAATTGGTACTGCCGTTGAGGGAGAAACTCCATTTGCTAACAATGAAACCCAAACTTTTATTCCAGCTTCGACAACAAAAGTGGTCACGAGCGCTGTGACGTTGGAACAATATGGTGCCGATTTTCGATACAAATCGTATTTGATGTGGATGCAGTCTAAGGAGGCCGGACCATCGGTTGCGGCAAATCTAGTGCTTTATGGACCGGGTGATCCCACTGTCGGAATGGATGAGTTTTCAAATGAAGGACGACTGCAGATTTCTGAGATCGGAAAGATCTTAAAAAAATCTGGGATCACGTCAGTTATCGGACCGATTCGCTTGCAGTCGATCGATGCGCGTTGGGATCGACCGGTTCCGGCGCCCGGTACGGCAAAAGAGGATTACTTGGCAAAGTATGGTCACCTCAGTCAGGCCTTTAATTTTAATGAAAATCGGGCATCGCTAGTGGTGACCGGTTTGAACTCTTCGCACTGGATCTCTTCGACCTTGAAATTTCCGATTGAGTACGACATGGCCAGTGGTAAGCGGGTGGCCGTTGCAATCACACCGGTCTGGGCAGGTGATGGGTCGATGGAGTCATTGAGAGTGAGCGGTTCTTGGGCTGGTCGCCGAGGCAGGCAAGTGGGCGCGACATTACCCATTTACGATGTAAAGTCTTGGATGCGCAATCAGTTGATTGAAGAAATAAAAAAGCAGGGCATTGCTTGGAATGAAACTGAGGTTGCATCAAGTGAATTCAATATTCAGCAAACTGTTTCTTTTGCTTCAGCCCCACTTTCGGACATTTTGAAGGTGATGAATAAGCACAGTAATAATTTTTTGGCCGATACCTTGTTTAAAACCTCAGCCTTGAAGTGGAAAGAAAAGGATATTCCTCTGCGTGAAGCCGGAGAAAAACTGTATGTTGATTCTATTGAAAAATGGATGAAAGAAAATGGTACGCCGGAGTTGGCAAAAGAGTTGAATTTTGTTGATGGCTCGGGTCTTTCCTTTAAAAACAGCGTCACTCCATCGGCCTTTATGGCAGTTCTTAAGGTATTTACTAAAAAACCATGGTTTCAATCTTTACTGAATTCGTTGCCGATTGCCGGGGTGGATGGAACCCTTGCGCGGCGAATGCGTGGAACTGCGGCCCAAGGTTTGATTCGAGCAAAGACCGGAACTTTGCGCGGGAGTTATCAGCTCGTGGGATATGCTCCTCGATTTAAAGAGGGAACCAAAGAGGTCGAAGAATATGTTCCATTCGTGATTTTGACGGCTACGACCCCTGGCAATATGGCTCGCGTTAAAGCGTTTCAGGGTCGTATTGGTGCGCACATTGTGAAAATGATCAACAAGAAAACCAAGAGTTGATTTTCATTAAATGCTTCATGGGCGTTTTTTTGAAAGAACGCCCTCGGTCCGTTTTCTTAGCAATTTATTTTTTCATGGCTCCGGATTCAATCACATAGAGTGTATGTTGTGTCGGAGAAACCAAAACGATATATCCAATCGATGGAGTAGCCCAAACCACGGGTTTTTTAATTGATCGATAGATGGTTTTAAAGAGTTTATCGTATTGGTCGGCAAAGTTTTTATCAATTCCTTTGAACTGTCTTAGTTTCATGTCGGAAATGAAGTCTGCCTCCACTTTTGTAAAGATACTTTCATCCACTTCATGTTCCAGAGCTTTTTCAATATTGAGCTCAACAGTTGCCATGGATGCGTTCACAGGAAAATCAAACTGAAAAACGGAGGGACAAAAAGGATTACGAACAGCCTCGGGAAATACTCCCTGATAGACAGCGCATTCAAATTCAAACTTTTGCGCCTTATACTTGTTTTTTGAAAAAAAAGAATTTGCCGCGTTGGCATTGAATGAAAGAAGAATTCCTAAAACGGTAAAAATCACTTTGCTCATAAATACCTCCAGTTTAGTGATAGAATCATGGCATTTGTGACGGATGCAAGGAGGTAATAGGGTTTGATCTAAAACTTTAACAGATTTTATTTGATCGTGATGCATGTGGTGATTGTTTATGGTTTTAGCTATGGCTGTTTAGCGATAGTTGGTTGGTGATTCAAATATGGCTTAGCAACAGTTGATATATTGGGAGTAGGCGAGGTCCGAAAATAAAAAAAAGCCAGCAAATTTGCTGGCTTTAAGTGATCTTCTCGTCACCACATTACTCGTGACCATTCTCGTGACCAACCATTCTAGTGATCAAAGGAGAAGTGCTGTAGATCAAAAAGAATGGACCAGAGGAGTTGCATCAACAGGGGAGCTAGATCGTTAAACGTGCAACTCATCTGGTTATTCATTTTAGTCACATTGCGCCTGTGCGTAAAAGTTGAGATCGTCGATCTGACTATACACAGACTCTCCAAGGCAATCTGCTAGAGAAGCCCAGAAAGCAGGTGCGGCGGCAGCTCCATCTGAAATCATAGCGCCAATTCCGGCCGCGACGGCTCCTTGTATTGCACAGCTCTGAACTTCATAAGCGATGTCTCTTCCCGCATTGGAATTGTAGTGGAAGTACAAAACCAAACGTTGGTCAGAGAACTGGAAGTCGGTCATGCATGGTTCGATATTCATCCAACCTAGTTCCACCTCTTCGGCTTTTGCCTTTGGCCCAATGAAAAGAGCAGCAAGCACCATCGAAAGGGCTGTGAGTGTGAGTATTTTGTTCTTCATGAGAAGGCTCCTTTTGTTCCGAATTAAATCGGCTAATTGTGCAGTTGCACGTTTACTTTAAATGTCTTGCACTGGTGGATTGCAAGACGGTAGCCGACTTTTTAAACGGGTTCTGTGACTAGAAATTATTTGAACAGCTGGAGAAAATGCATAGGTACTTTTAAACTGGTGCAGTTTTGAAATTCGGTCAGATCGAATGTTTTGCAATGCAAGCCAAGGAAAAATTCTAAAATTGTTTTTCGCGAAAAGTTTCACTCCTTCACAAATTGAACTTTGGTTGCGAAAAATTCCAGAAATAAAATCAAAATTCTAAGAGCAAAGAATTTCTTGGTGGACAATGAAATGACAACTACTCAAATCTAAGCGCTTCGATAGTCTCAATGTGCGAAGCCTTTCTGGCGGGAAAGACTCCAAATATCACGCCCGTGAGCAATGACATGAGAAAAGCAGGCACCATCACCCAAAACGGTGCACGCATGTCGAAGGATGGAACAAACCAATACACTAAATATGTTATCAGGGTGGATCCGAGCAGGCCCAAGAGGCCACCAATCATAGACAATGCGACAGCTTCAACGAGAAATTGTTTGAGTATGTCGATACGTCGCGCTCCAACGGCCCGGCGAATTCCAATTTCACGAGTTCTTTCAGTCACGCTCACAAGCATGATGTTCATTATTCCAATGCCGCCGACGAGCATTGAAATCATAGCTATTCCGCCAAGTACAAAAGTTAGCATACCTAAAATGGTGTTCATTGATTGGAGCATTGAAAGCTGAGTTGTGATCGTAAAGTTTTCTTCACCGTTTTGACGCTTGGTTAAAATCGCACGAATTTCTTCAACAGCATCGTCGATACCGATTTTGGTTTTTGCTTTCGCTCGAAGACCAAATAATTTGTCTTCGTTGAGTAGGCGCATGGCGGTTCGTGTAGGAATGAGTGCCATGTCGTCCATGTTGAATCCCAGGGTTTGTCCAGAAGCCGCAAGAACCCCAATAACTCGATGTTCGCTTTGGTTGATCTTTACCCATTGGCCCACAGGGGTCTCTTCGCCGAAAAGACTTTTAGCTGTATTGTGACCCAAGACTACAACTCTTCTTGCAGAATCATCTTCATCTCTAGCAATAAATTGTCCGAGTGCAATTTTAACATTAAAAATTTTGGTGAACTGATCGTTAACGCCCAAAAGGGTGACATTACTTGTGGCTTCAATTCTTGTTACTGCGGCTGTTCCGAACATCACTCCGGTGATGGCCTCGACATTATAAGCTTGGCGTTCAAGTGCCTCAAGATCTGTGAGCGTGAGTTTTTTCTTGGAGTTTCCCATGGGTGGACCCATATTGTTTTTACCGTCGGTCTTACCTGGTTGAACCATAATTAAATTTGAGCCGAGTCCTTCGAATTCACTGGTGATATAGTTTTTTGCTCCATTGCCAATTGAAACCAAGAGGACAACGGCTCCGACACCGATGATCATACCAAGCATAGTGAGGCCAGCGCGCAGTTTGTTGCTAAGGAGAGCTTCATAAGCGAGAAGAAGGACTTCACGAATTGGCATGGTCTTGGGTCACCTTTCCGTCACGAAATGTGATCACTCGTTGAGCCTTTTTGGCGAGCTGAGGATCATGGGTGACCATGATGACAGTTGCTCCTGCATTGTGGAGGGTTGTGAATAGCTCAATAATCTCTTGTCCTGATTTGGAATCCAAATTGCCTGTAGGTTCATCGGCGAGAATGAGTTTGGGATTATTCACCAAAGCTCGAGCAATAGCGACTCGCTGCCTTTGGCCTCCAGATAATTCATTCGGTCGGTGATCCGTTCGAGTTTGGAGTCCCACCTTGCGAAGAGCTTCATGGGCCATCTCATGCATCTTCAGTTCTGAAAACGAATGATCATAACTTGCTGAATAGACAAGTGGGAGTTCGACATTGCGAAGCGCGGTCATTCTAGGCAGTAGGTGAAAGCTTTGAAAAACAAAACCTAATTTCTGATTACGATACATGGCTCGCTCATCATCTGACATGTTCTTGATGTTCTTGCCATCAAGTAGGTAATTGCCTTCGTCTGGTACGTCGAGAATTCCCAGAATATTCATCATGGTGGACTTGCCACACCCAGATGGGCCCACAATTGCTACAAACTCGCCCTCGTGAATTGAAAAAGACACGCCATCAAGTGCGTTGACGACTTCGTCTCCCATTTGAAAGCGTCGCTTGAGATTTTGTACCTCGATTAGGGCCATGTCACCTTCGTTGTTTGCACTTTCAGGCCATCCGAAAAATCGACACCTTCTGTTGGAAGTGCGACGATTTCGCTAAGTGAAATTCCTTTGACGATTTCCATACTCTCATAATTGCCGAGACCCACTTCGATTTCAGTTTTGACGAGCCGATCGTTTACAACCCGGTAAAGATGCCTTTGTTTGCTGACCCCAAATATGGCGCGTGCTGGTAGAGTGAGTGCATCGGTTTTTGCTGCCACCACGATTTCGATATCCGCTGATGCTCCAACCGGAAGTTGCAGGTTGGTGTCGATGGGTTGCAGTTCAACCTGGGCCGTTCGCTCTTGTTCTTTTGATGTTGAAATGAATGGAATGACCTTACTGACTTTGGCTTCAATGGCTTTTGCCTGTACAGATTGAATGCGGATTCGGGCTGCGGCACCAACTTTGACTTTTGCCAAATCCATTTCATCAATATTTCCTTTGATGAAACGGGGCTTGAGGTCGACGATTCGAACGGCTACTTTATTTGTGGAGGTAAGAGAGGTCGTTGGATTTTCGCCAACCTGTAGATTGAGTTCACTGATCATTCCAGAAAAAGGGGCAATCATTTGAGTATGATCAAAGGTGCTTCGAGCCATCTCGAAAGCTTTTTTTGATTCATCAAGTGCCGCCTTTGATATCAGGCCTTCACTCATTAGTTTTTTCGAGGTCTCGAAATCTCGTGACGCTTGCTCTAGCAAAGCCTGCGCATCACGATTTTCGGTTTGAGCAATGAGTTGGCCCTGTTTAACCACATCTCCTAACTTGACGTATATCTTTTCGACTTTGCCATTTCCGGAGAAAGTGAGGATGGCTTGTTGAATCGCCTCGACCGTTCCCGAATTGACGGTAGAGACAGTGCTTTCAACCGTTCCGATTTTTGGTTCCGTGACTTTAATTGGTGCTTTTTTTGAACATGAGATGTTGGCGACTAAGAGTGCAGCGGCGAATAAATTCAAAACTAGTTTCATTTTGCTGATTTTCCTAAATTCCAAGCGAGTTGTTTTTCTGAAACAAGAAGATCGATTTTTGCTTTGGCGAGATCTATTTTGGCGTTGATGGCTTCATTTTGCGCAATCAAATAGTCTTGAACTGTCGACTTACCTAGTTGAAAGCTTTTTGCCGTGAGACGTTCCAGTTCTGTATTTTGGGATCGACGAATCTCGAGTGAAGATATGAGCTTCTGTAGAACTTGAAGTTGCGAAACCAATTGTTCAATTTTTTGACGGGCGCTTTTTAGACTCTGCTCGCGTTGAAGCGTGGCCGCTTCGATGAGAGCCGTAGCTTCTCTTTGGCTGGCATAGCCTGAACCAAAATTAAACAAAGGTACGGTGAGCGTGAGACCAATGCTACGGCTTTCGGTCGAATCTTTTAGGTCGCTCCAGCCGTTGGCGATTTTTTGATAGCTTGCTTTTATGCTCAGATCGGGCCAGTCTTTGGCAGAGATCATTTTGGCCTTGAGCTCATTGCTCTTAGCTGTAAGTTCGATACTATTTTTGAGTCGAGAGTCTGAGTCGAAGACCTCGAGTGCAATTTCCGATTTCCCTTTTTCTGGTGAATCACTAAGTCTTTGATTGAATAGTGCATGCATGGATTCTGTATTGGCTTCACTCGTTCGTGAGAGTGCCGATAGCGCTTGCTCAAGGGATTGTTCAGTTTGTGGTCCCATTGGGAAGCCTATTGCATTCAGATCCTCAACGTTCAATCCAGTTTTGAGAAGTAGCGCATCAAGTGCAATGCGAATTTCATTTTCGGCACTTAAACTTTGACTCTCTAGTGAGGTCAATTGAGCTTGGGTTTTGAGTACATCCAGTTGACTTCTGCCTCCTGCCTCAAAACGAATTTTCGTTTCATGTTCCGTGCGTTTTGCGGCTTCGAGAGTCTTAAGAACTGCGGCTTGTCGGTATTCAGCTATCAACGTTGAGCCGACAAGCTGAAACACCTGCCAATCATTTTCACCTTTCGCAGCAAGGAGCTCCTCTTTGCTCAGTTGGGTGTCGTTGAGTGACTCAAGAACACTCAGGTGTATGCCGCGTTTATATAGTGGCAAACTAATGGAAAACACATTTTGTTTATAGTCCAGATCTGCACCGACAATGCCTGTATATAGCGAGGCATTGGTTCGATTGGCAGAAATCTGCCAATCCACTCGAGGAAGCCATGCGCTGACCGAACTCCACTGGGCAAATTGTTTTTGTTCATTGGCCTTGGCTTTTAAAAGTATGTCAGGCGATTTGGTTTGCGAGATTTCAAGAAGGCGATCCATAAATGTGGACGGCTTCATCGTTCTATTTGGACTTTCACCGTGACCGAGGCCTTCAGGTGCAATTGCTGTTGCCGTCGGTTTCTTTGTCGGTGCCTCAAAGGCATCTTGATTTGCCACAGATGGAATGGCGTAAAACGCCAAATCGATCATTAAAAATACACAAGGCAAAAGCACAGATATGGTGCCCGCAATAAAGTTGATTTTCAACGGCTTTGAAATTTTTGAAAATGAAATCGCAGGCAAACAGTGATGTCTCATATTGAGATGAAATTAAATCGCAAGTTGTGGTGGAGTACAAACAAAAAGGACAAACAAAAAGGCAAGCGTCGTAAACGCTGCAATAGTTTTGTTTGTGGGAATTCTTCAAGTGTTTGGCAAATCATTTGATTGGGAACGAAGTTGTCCAAAAGTTAGACATGTGCCGTTGCAGGTCGCTGGTGCCTGCCAAAATCTGGCGCATTGTTCAGTGATCGATGCGAAAAATCCGCTCACTAGCAATGAAATCAATTGGGTTCGAATCGAGACTGTGATCTCGAGTAATTGGAGGACTCCTTTCGGGTCTTGGTCTTGCACAGCGAAGTGGTAGAGGTAGCATGGTATGAAAAAGAAAATGAGTTTTTCAAAAATGGTAATGGCCTTTGGTTTGACGACAGTTCTTTTGGGAGCCTGTCAAAAGGCGCAGTATGAGAAGGTCACTGAACAGCCTAAGGCCACAGCGGGGCCAGTACTAACTGCGGCACAATCGAACCCGACCTTTTTAAGTCGAAGAATTGAGCCCATGGGACATGTACAACTCACACAATCGCCAACGCTTCCATTAAATGGATCGATTCGGCCTGCTAGCCAGAAGAATTCGGCATTAGATGGCCCTAACGTTCAGAAAGTAACATATGATTTAACCGAGCCTAAAAAACCAGTTCGTGCCAAACTAGATGGCAACGCGAATGTTGGTTGCGCCCAACCTTGTGCTCCGCTTCAAACACCTACAGTGCAGCCGTGTGGGGCTCCTGTGAATTCACCATGTGTAGCGGCTCCACCCGTTGCGGTCACTCAACCTTGCGTGAATCCCGATCCGTGTGCGGCTCCTCCTATGCCTGTAGTGGCGCCTGTTGTGACACCTCCCGTGCGGCGAGAGGTTCGGATCGAGCAAACTTGTCCCAAATGTTTTCATGGTCAGTACAACCAAGAAGACGAATTGCCTCCACAAAAGCTCGACCTACTTTTTGTAGCTGACACTTCTGCCTCGATTCACAATAAACGTGAAAAGATCGCAAATGAAATCGATAGTTTCATTGATGGCTTGCCTCAGCAGATGGACATCAACATTGGAGTGATGTGGGGACAAGCGAAACTCGCTGGAGAATTGATCTCTCAGGATGGGGATCGAGCCTTGATGAACACCCTCACCGATGACCGTGGAGCTTTAAGAGCTCAGCTCTTTAAAAAGTTAGCACAGGCGCCACAAGAACGTGAATCAAATGGAGGAGAGCTTGGGGTGTACTCACTCTATAAGGGAATCACTGATAAGCTTGATAAAAACCAGCAACTTGGTTTTTTTCGAACTGACGCCGCACTTGCGGTGGTGTTTATTTCAGATGAAAATGATATCTGCACTTGGACGGAGCCACCACCCGGGGTAACTCTGCGGCCAGACGTTGATCATCTTGAAATTCCAGCTGCAAAGAAATATTGCCAAGGAATAAAGTATAAAAATGTCTATGAGCGGTTGTTGCAGGTTAAACGCAAAAGCGGAGGACAAAATATCAGCTCTCCAGTATTGGTCTCGGGTATCATCTTTACCAATGATGCCACAATTCCGCGACCGACTAGCTATCGATATGCACAGGAAAATGAAGTGGGTTATGGCTATCTAAAAATGATCGAGCTGAATGCGGGAAAGGCCATTGATCTTGCAAATGATGATATCGCAAGTGGCCTTCGCGAAATTTCCCAGGCTATGGTGCGCAAGTTGAAGTTTAAGACTGAGTTCAGCTTGACCGGTACAAAATATCCTCTGGAACCACAAACTCTTTGTGTACTCAAAGACGGAAAAGAAGTTTTCGATTATGATCTGATTGAAGAGCGCAATGAGGTTCATGTTCCGGGTGCTGCAGAATCAGGTGCACGTATTGAATTTTGGTACTGTGAAAAGAATTTCGAAATGCATGAGCCCGGAAATCCAAATCGATATTTGCTGCCATTCGATTTTAGAATCCCACAGCAAATTGACCCCCGCTGCGGATCTATTTTGGAAAAACAGCGCAAGTATTTGGCTGAGCATCCGCAGTAAATATTGACCGCAAAGATCATTACAAAAAATGTGTGGCATTTGGTATTTTTGAATCAAGTGTTTAAAATAAAAAACCCTCGCTATAGACGCGAGGGTTTTTTATTTTGGGTTCAACTTCCGATCAGTCTTGCGTTTGCCTTGGTTTTTTAATTGATTTTTTTACGGACTTCTTTGATGCATTGACTGAGCCCGACGGAGTGTTCTTGGATTTCACCGAAGGATTTTTGGAAGGAACTTTGGTTGTTGCAGGTTTTGCGGGAACCGGTAGGACTGCAGGCTCGTGTGTCATCGGCGGATTGGCCGGAATCACTGAATTTTCAATTTTTTCTTTATGGCTCATATCGCGAAAAATTTTAAATTCAACTCGGCGATTGAGATTGCGGCCTTGGTAGTTTGCATTGCTGGAGACCGGAAATTTCTCGCCCAAACCGACTGCGACGATTTTCCCAGCAGGAAGAGCCAGCTTTTCAACCAAAAAATCTTTCACTGAGTTCGCACGCTTTTGACTGAGTTCCAAATTGTAGGTATCAGAGCCAACCGAATCGGTGTGTCCATAGATCTCAAGTTTATCAAAGACCGGAGGCTTACGAAGGTAATTGGCGAGCCGACTCAATACATCGCGCGATTCCGCTCGTAGATGATCTGAGTCGAAATCAAATAGAATATTGCGAACTACGTAGGTCTCAAGTGGTGCTTTGGGGTTTCCAGCAAAAGGATCGTTGATGTTTTCGGGCTCAGGTTCTGGAAGCGGAGCGGGTTCGGTTTGCTTCACGTTTTGCTTTTGTTCCCAAAGAGGACCGAAGGTGTAATTGATCCCTGTGTAGACGCGCCAGTCAGGTGTGGCGGTTCCATGATCCAGTTCGGTGCCTCCTCCAAAATGAAAGGCAAGGCGGGAGGTGATGTCGTACTTAAGACCGAGAAGTGCCTCGAGTGAACTTTGTTTTCGGTCGGAGTCAAAGGTTGTCGAGACGGCCGGCATTGAACCAAAGACCTCAAAAATCAATTTTGTATCAGCTGAAGGAATGTGATAACTCGCTGCCATTGATGCGATCATTTGATTGCGAAACGGTTCAACGCTTGAATTTACGATGGCGGTTCCGGGATTTCTCCAGCGATATCCAGCGTTCACTCCCAGAGCGAGATTGTCTATCGCGATGTCACCAGCGGCTTCGAGATTGTAGATGGGGCCAGCGCTTTGGCCAACGAACGGATTGTTTTCTATTTGATTGAGGTTCATTGAGCCGATCAACGCCACTCCACCAGTTGGGCCTCCGAAGAGTCGTACTTTCGTGTTCGCACGAAACTCGGTCCACCCATTTTGAGCAAATTGTCCATGCGTACCTAGACCGTCAACGGACTGGGATAGAATGAAAGGAAAGCTAATACCGACGTCCCAATTTTTCATGAGGCCGAGTCCTAGGTTTGCATCCATACCTGTGAGCGAGTCTCTGATATCAGCTTGATTCTGACCTGCCGTTCCTTCGAAATACGGAAGAGTGTTGACGCCGTAGTTGAAGAAGAGTCCGAGATTCAAAACTCCTGGATCAAGAGTTTTCGAACTTTGAACAGTGACGAAGTCCAAGCCGTTGGTGGTTGAATTAAAATTTTGGAGATCAGTTCCAATGACGTTGGCCAATGCTGAGATTGCAAAAAAAGCGGGTGCCACTGATATCACAATACGAGCTATTTTTTTCTGTTTCATTTTTCATCCGTTGAAAAAGTCTAAATTCATGATGGTGGTCTCGGGGTTTTCCTGGGTATCTCCCGCAAGAGTCTGTTCACTAGGGGGCCATCTTGAAAGGCCCTCTCACAGCTATTCTGCCATCTTAACTTTTAGTTTATAGGTACCTTTAGATTTGCAAACAGTTTGCCCATTCTCTGGTGCGCAAGTTTGGGAACCACAATTGATTGCGAGAATTTTATTGTCCTTATTGTCTTCGCGAATTTCCTTTTTCCAGCTTTCACAAGCTTTTTTCCATGACTCTTGGGCCTCATTGCGTAGGAGTTTGCCGTCACTTACAATTTCACCATCGCCATCGATGATTTCGAATTTCTTTTCGGCTTTTGCGGCACTCGAGCCTTTTTTGATTGAGATCGTTGTGTCCTCAGAAGAAGAATCAATATTGTCGATCTTGACTCCAGTTGTTTGGGCATTTGCAGATGATAAAATCAATAACCCAGCGATGACAGCTAAAACTTTCATAGAAACTCCTTGATTTGAAGTGTTTGCGTATAGCCTAAAATATCTCCACATCTATTAACCCAGAAAAAAAGTGAGATGTAAAGCTAGGGGAGTAAAAAGACGGAGAGAATTCATCCGCCCTTGGATCAAAATGAGGAGTTGCCCTAATTTGAATTGGGGCAATTGAACTGGGAGTTCTCATCAAACGAGAAAAGTCTTGGTGTTTGAATGTCCCCTAATACTTAAAAATCACAGACCCGCTCGTAATGCCTCCGCCAAAAGCAGAAAACAACACGGTCTGACCACGTTTTATGCGGCCATCACGGACGGCCTGATCAAAAACAACTGGAATCGTTGCAGAGGAGGTGTTTCCCATATTTTCGATATTCACAATGACTTTGTCATTCGGAATGCCAAAGTGTTTCGCTACCGCTTCGATGATTCGAATGTTCGCCTGGTGGGGCACAAACCAATCGAGCTGCTCTATCGTTAAATTGTTAGACTGCAGGGCTTCTTGGCTGCAACGTGTGAGTGTGCGCACTGCATGTTTAAAGATCTCGCGACCTTTCATCTTGATCTTGTTTAGTTTCAAATCCACGGCTTCATGGGTCATCGGAATCTTTGACCCGCCCCCTGGTACAATCAGGAGATCTCCAAGATCGCCGTCTGAATAGTGGTGCGATGAAAGTATTCGAGAGCTTTGCGGTTCTTCGTTTCGCCCAAGAACCACTGAGCCAGCGCCATCACCAAATAAAATACATGTTTCGCGGTCTGTGTAATCAACATTGTGGTGAAGAACTTCTGCCGCGACAACTAGCACTGTTTTGTATAATCCGGTTTTTATAAATGAATCAGCTACAGTCAGTGCATAGACAAATCCAGAGCAGGCTGCCGAAATGTCAAAGGACATGATAGGTCTGCAGCCCAATTTGTATTGCAACATATTGGCAGCTGTTGGCATCAATTGGTCTGCTGAGACAGTTGCAAATACAATGGCATCGATATCTTGAGCCGTGATATTTGCGGCCTCGAGTGCGCGCTTCGCTGCAACCATGCCGATGTCACTTGCAGCTTCACCCTCTGCGGCGATATGCCTTTCCTTAATCCCAGTTCTTTCGAGAATCCATTCGTTCGAGGTTTCGACCATTTTTTCTAAATCGAAATTCGTCAGTGTCTTTTCAGGAAGATAAGATCCTGTTCCCAGAATTTTGGATTGATACATAAGTCCTCGTCAGTCTTTTATATTGTCTACCCAATTCGGTCGCCAGGCTACTTGAGGTGCATGGGCCTGTCAAAGCTTGTCTTGGTTTCCAGTGGTTGTTTGCCTATTTTTTGAATTTTAATTCGCAGGCATGAAAATCGAAGTCCTTCTGGCATGAGAGTGCTTCACGTATCGGGCGATTTAAAATTTCTTTCAGGCGTGTGTCACCCTCAGTGTGCGATTCGTAAACATAGTCTCGTTGAACTCGGCTTTCATAAGGGAAAAAGCTTTTGAGCGACGGGGGAGTGCATTGCCAAGAGTTGTTACCAAGAAATACGCTGCGCCGATCAGCAGGCTTTTCGATTTCAGTGAGTAAGTTGGCAAATACATAGCTTCCCATGGTGTCAGCGAACCGTTCGTCAGGAGAGGACGCCCAGCCTTCACGCTCGAGTTCTGAGCGACTTGAATATTTCCCTTCATGGGAGAGGATTTTTTCGAACAGGTCTTGCGACATTTGCTTGGCGACTTCAATTGCATTTTTGAATTTCAATTCAGAGTCTTCGCTCTGGCATCGGTATTCCGCTACAAAGAAGACCAATGATGTGAGTTCGTCCTCAATTGGCTCGTCTCCCGTTGAGAGTACAGAGTAATTGCAGGGGTTAAGGTAATTGGGATTTTTGAAATTGCGTCTTTTGGTGCTGGGAATTTGCTGTTTAGTTAGGCGCAGAAAAACATCGGCTTCGGCGAGCTCAGAAAATCGCTGGTTGATTTCGGTTCGTGCAACGCGCGCCAAAACATCTTCGCGTTCCACTTCTTTGATGGGGCGAGGCTGAAGGCAGGCAAGAAAATCATTCAACGGATGTTGATAGCTTCCCAGTTCATTGAGTGAGAGAGCGAAATTGCGTTTGTATTTGGTCCAATCCGCACAGTTGAAATGCAAGGGCTGACAAACCTGTTCGCGAAGCTGCAGCGTATCTCTTCCGATGTGGGATTTTTGTTGGTCCATCAAGGTCGAGCGATGTGTGTCTAGGACGTGGCTCATCTCATGCGCAAGTGTTTGCAGAATTTCTTCGCTGTTGAAATCCCCTGCACAAACCGTGATGACATTGAAATTCGGGTAGTAGTAGGCATTGGACTTGGTTGTAGCACACTCTTCATCTGCGAGTTCAGGCATTGATCCAGGAAGCACGAGGCGAACGCTTTCGATGCGTGATTTCCAATCATTTTGGAGGTCATCCGGAACATCGAGTTTAGCGATGGTTTTGAGGTAGTTTTGACGGATTTGTTCAAAGTTTTTTTCAACTTTGAGCCAGTTGGGGTCTCGTCGCCAAATTGATTTTGAAATATCAGAGATCAGCTGCCTGCGAACCCGGCGTTTTTCGAGTCGCATTTCGATTGGAATCAGATCGTCTTTGAGTTTGTGATAACCTGGGCTTCTTTTTTCGAGACGACGAAGCACGGTTTCGTTTAGGGCATGTACCCACGTTTGTTCTAGGTTGGATTCGATTTTCTCAAAACCCAATCGGTCACTCAGACTCATTTGTTCACGTGGGGGGCGAGCGAGAAGTTGTTTGAGACGTGGAAAGTAATTTTGGGATTCCAGTGCATCAGCAAAATCTCGAGGCAACAGGCTCGCATATCTAATTTTGGCTTTATTGTAGGCATACTCGACTGCCGAAAAATCGTTTCGCGTTTGCCCTTGCAGTACAAGGACCGAGTCTTTGCCGCGCGACAACCTGAGGTTTCCTGATGCAGAGGGGGAGTAAAGAAAGTCACAGTAATCGTCAAAGATGGCAAGGCATCCCACCGATTCGTCACTGCGTAGAACTACGTGGTTGTTGTATTCGTGGGCGGTGTCTGACAGGTCTGAATTCATTGACGTGAGGGTGCAGGCCGAGAGCAGGAGTGCAAAAATAGAAAAGGCCCAAAAGCGTTTCGCCATAGAACCAGTTTAAACTGAAAACCATCATTGAGAAATTGAACTTCTAATTTAACTTTTTTAAGCCCGACAATCGTCGAGCTTAGCTGTATCTCCTCGCCATGAAGTAGGAGGTCGGTGGACAAATGCCTTGAAGCAAACATAGAATAGAGCAAGAAGGAGTCGCGCACTTGAAAATGATAAATCTAAGGCCATTTCATGGGACTCCTCAGACTCAAGACCTACGTCTTCGTGCAAATGTGGATCTGCGCACCGAAGGGCTATTTTTTGTTTATGAGCTTTCAGGTCGGCTGGAACATGTTTTGTTTCCTGAAGCCATTCAATGGTTGGTGGATCGCGCACAGGCGGAGCCTGATATCCTGCCGCGAGTGGCATTGAGTCGCAAAGATCGACTTTGGGAGCACACTTGTTTTGAAGCGTTTATCTCTGCGCCTGCGTTGAAACGATATTATGAGCTGAATATGTCTCCAGCAAAAGAATGGGCCGTATATCATTTTAACGACTATCGAGAGGGAATGACCCCGGAATATCGTTTAACGGATGTTGAAGCAAAGGTCAGTTTGGCTATTGAAAAAGGAGCGCTTCTAAATAAAACTGCAACCTTGCGATATGAATTTGGCTTTGATGTGGCTTCGCTCCAAACATTGCGAATCGGTTTGGGCTCGATTCAAAATCTTCAGCTTGGATTAACAGCTGTGATTGAAATGCGCGACCATAGTAAGACTTATTGGGCTCTGAAGCACACTGGTGATCGTGCCGATTTTCATCAGCGTGCGAGCTTTATTTTACAAATGCACGATGGGTTGGCTGAGGTTGAACAAGGAGATAGTTAGGTGAAATTAGGGATTGATGTACTTTTGCATGATAAAAATCTGCGCAAGCAATTGTTAGGCAAACGGGTGGCCTTGCTCGGTCATCCAGCATCAATCACCAGTGATTTGCAGCATAGCCTTGATGCCTTGATAAAATGTTCTGATTTACAAATAGCTTCGGCATTTGGTCCGCAACATGGTATGCGAGGTGAGAAGCAAGACAACATGGTTGAAACAGAAGACTATCTTGATCCGCTTTATAAAATTCCAGTTTTCTCGTTGTATGGCGAAGTTCGAAGGCCCACTGACAAAATGCTCGATAGCTTTGATGTACTTTTGATCGATCTTCAAGATGTTGGGACACGCATCTACACTTTTTTGACCACGTTACTCTATGTGCTCGAGGCGGCCGCCGCAAAAAACAAATCAGTATGGGTTTTAGATCGACCGAATCCAGCAGGGCGTCCTGTTGAAGGGTCGCTTTTAAAAAATGGATGGGTCAGCTTTGTTGGCGCCTCTCACTTTCCTATGCGCCACGGGATGACTTTGGGAGAGTGTGCTCTTTGGTTCCAAAAGATACACAGAATCAATGTCGATCTAAAAGTGATTGCGCTCGAGGGATACGATCCTGTTCAGGGGCCGGGATATGGGTGGACAGCCAACGAGTTGCCGTGGGTGAACCCGAGTCCCAATGCTGCGACATTGAGTATGGCTCGATGCTTTCCTGGAACTGTACTTATTGAAGGTACGCATTTGTCTGAGGCGAGAGGGACCACCCACCCTTTGGAGATGGTGGGGGCTTCGGATATTGAGATTCTTCCGTTGCTTCAAGAGATGCAAAAGCTGGCGCCGCAATGGCTTGAGGGGTTTTGGCTGCGACCTTGCTATTTTCAGCCCACGTTCCACAAACACTCGGGAAAGATCTGTCAGGGGTTTCAGATGCATGTCGATCACCCGCAGTATAAACATGAACTATTTAAACCCTATCGGGTGATTGCTCTCTGGTTAAAAGCCATACGCAATCTCTATCCAGATTATCAAATTTGGCGAGATTTTCATTATGAGTACGAAAAGGATCGCCTTGCATTTGATTTGATCAATGGCGGCACCTTTCTTCGCGAGTGGGTTGATGACCGTGAATCGACAGCTCGCGATCTCGATTTGTACTGCGTCCCAGATGAGAACCAATGGCGTGAGCAGCGCCGTGAATTTCTATTGTATCCATCTTGATGTGAGAGCTTTCTTGAAACTTTTCGTTCATCGAGTTAAAAGCAGTCTATGAAAACACTCCTCCGCTTTTTGATTATATTTTTGTGTCTCACAGGATTCACCACATTGCTTTTGCAGTACACGGATTTCACCTTTGGTGAAATTGATTTTTTCACCAGGCACGGCTATTGGTTTTTGATCTTTATTGCTCTTTTTCCGCGTTTGACGCTGCTTTTTTCAAGCGTTCCATTTGGTGGACTTTTGTGGTGGGTGAGTTTTATTTTTGTACCACGCTACTTGGTTGCCACGCTCGCGACGATGGCCTATTGGAAAACCAATCCCTATTTGGTCACGATATCTTGGTTGGTCGCTGTTGGAGGAGAGACGACCGAGAAATATGTCGTCACCAAAAAAAGGCGCCGCAATGTGATCGATGTTAAAGCCACGAGAGTGGAGTCGTAGGACGCAACGATCGTCATCTCTTGCGGAGATGATCAAACAAAATTTATTTATGTTCCTGTTGGATGCATTTTGAAGAGCACAGAGTACATCGCCTTAAGTAAATCTGGATCATAGCGATTGCCGAGTTTGGTTTTCATAAACTCCAAAGCATCTTTCGGAGTCATCGGCGTATTGTAGGATCGCTTGGTGGTGAGGGCATCATAAGTGTCAGTGATGGCTACAATGCGGGCCATAGGATGTATCTCTGGCCCTGGCAGTTGTTGTGGGTAACCGTTACCCAAAAAGCTTTCATGATGTTCGAAGCAACACGCCTTCATAGAATCAGAGCAATTGTAATCGGTTAAGATTTTTAATCCATATTGTGGGTGTTTTTGCATCTGTGCCCACTCGAGATCGTCAAGCGCACCTTTTTTACAAATGATTTCAACTGGGACTTGGCGTTTACCGATGTCGTGAAAAAGCGAGCCGCGGCCGAGTTCAATGAGGTCTTCTTTTGAGTAGCCGGCGGCGACGCCAAGCCCAAGCGCATAGATGCTGACATCCAAGCTGTGATTGTAAGTGTAAAAGTCATGGCTCGAGAGACTGATCAAATGGGCCATTCCTTCGGGCTCTTGCTCCATGAATGAAACAAACTGGTTGATTAATTCTTTCGAGTCATTGAGCGCCGCTTGCACATCTGGTTTTTCAAAAATCTCTTCAGCAAGTGTGAGTGAGCTTTCGCGCAACACGTTTGCCTTTGTTCCAGCGTCGAGGGAGCCCTCATTCATGCGTTCAAAAACATAGTCTTTGTAAAGCTGCCTTTGATTTTGCGGAATATAAAAAACATTCGCACGATCAAGCTGTGCGATTTTTTCTTTAGGTAATTTGTCGTTGGCGCGAAGATAATGAACATATTTATTGTTGATGAGAATGAAAATATCGAATGGCACAGGCCGTTCGGGAATTAACGTGCCGACACGAATTTTGAAATACTCAATGTTGTCCATAGAAAAAGTCTGCCATGGATCGGTTGACTCTCCAAGAAAAGATGGCATCATCTTCGACCATGGGCTTACGTCTTGACACACCGATTCAGTTCCTTAAGGGAGTTGGACCAAAGTTAGGTTCTCTTCTTGAGGGTAAAGGTATTTTTACGATTCAAGATTTGCTCGAGTACTATCCGCGCGCGTATGAAGATCGCCGTGCAGCTCGCAATATCGCAAGTCTCAAACCAGATGAACTGGTGAGTTTGAAGGCCAAAGTTGTTCGAGTCAGTTCGTTCAATATGGGAAAAAGCACGCGCAAGATTTACGATGTCACCTTGGCTGATGCCACAGGCAAAATTCATTGTAAGTATTTTCGTGTTCCCTACAAGGGTTACTTCGAAAGATTTCAACCCAACCAAATTGTACGGGTGATAGGCAAAGTGACTTTTTACCGAAGTCAGATTGAGTTTCATCATCCAGATATCCAGACCATTCAATCGAGCCAAGATGGTGATCCTGCTGATGAGTCTGAGCAGGACCAAATACTTCCTATTTACCCAGAAACCGATGGGCTAACGACTCGGCAGCTGGGTAAGCTGGTTCATCTGGCTCTTGATGAACTTCGTTTGTCTCCAGAAATTGTGGGCTTTCCAGGAAAGCAAGGGCATTCGGGGCCTTCTCGTGTATTCGGATCTCAACAAAGGGGAGGTCGTTCGCAAGACGACCGCTTTCAGCCAAAACCTCCCGAGCCGCTGGAGAAACTGCCTGAATGGTTACAAAAAAACTACCAGCTTCTGCCTCGATATCAAGCTCTCGAAGCCGTTCATCGGCCGCCTCCAGATGCGAGCTCTTCTTACATTGAAATGAAATCACCAGCACATCGGCGTTTGATCTTCGAAGAGTTTTTTTGGCTCGAGCTTTTGCTTGCAGCAAAGCGTGCTGGCATACGCAAAGAAACAGCACCAAGTTTAAAATTTGATGAGCAAATGATTGCGGAGTTTCTGGCTAGGCTTCCATTTCAATTGACCCAAGCCCAAAAGCGAACCTTTAGTGAAGTGACCAAAGATATGGCGCAAGACCATCCTATGCACCGCTTGGTTCAGGGTGATGTGGGAAGTGGCAAAACTATGGTGGCACTCTTGGCCTGTTTGGTGGCTCACCGAAATGGTTTGCAAAGCTGTATCATGGTTCCGACCGAAATCCTGGCTGAACAGCATTTTCAAAATGCCAAAAAATATCTCCAACCCTTGGGGGTCAATATCGGTTTGCTTTCTGGGCATATGAAGGCTTCAGAAAAAGAGGCCATGCAAGGGCTGTTGCGCGCAGGTGAGATTCGCGTGGTGATCGGCACTCACGCGCTCATTCAAGAGACTGTCGAGTTTGCAGAGTTGGGCTTGGTGGTCATTGATGAACAACATCGCTTTGGAGTGCAGCAACGAAATCTACTTAAGCAAAAAGGAATTTCGCCACATTTTTTAGTTATGACAGCAACTCCAATTCCGCGAACCTTGGCGATGACCGTCTATGGAGATCTTGACGTATCAGTGATTGATGAGTTACCCCCAGGTCGCTCTCCCATAGTGACACGCGTGGCGTATGAATCTCAGCACGAAAAAGTCTGGGGATTTATGCGAGAACAATTGCAAAAGGGGAGGCAAGCCTATGTGGTCTACCCGCTGGTTGAAGAAAGTGAAAAGATTGATCTTCGCGATGCAAAGTCTGAATTTGAAAAACTAAAAAAACTGATGCCAGAAGTTCAGTTCGATCTTTTGCATGGCCGTATGAAATCTCAGGAGAAAGACGAGATTATGGCAAAATTTCGTCAGGGATTGACCCAAGTCTTAGTCTCTACCACGGTGATTGAAGTTGGAGTGGATGTGCCGAACGCCAATTTGATGATCATTGAGCATGCTGAGCGTTTTGGTCTCTCGCAACTTCATCAGCTGCGAGGTCGAGTGGGTCGCGGCGAGCATAAAAGTTTTTGCGTTTTGGTTTTGGGTAAAGCGGTTTCAGAAGAGTCTCGCGCTCGCGCGCAAATTATGGAGAAAACCAACGATGGTTTTAAAATCGCAGAGGCCGACCTTGAACTTCGCGGTCCAGGAGAGTTTATGGGTGCAAGGCAGTCGGGTCTGCCAGGGTTTAAGCTGGCGAATTTGGTGCGTGATGTGCAGATTCTGCAGGAGGCGAGGCAAGCCGCGTTTGAAGTGTTGAAGCGCGATGCACTTTTGAGCCATCAAGACCATCGACTTCTACGTCAGGAGATTCTGAAGACGCATGGTCCAGCTGCATTGGCTGGCGTGGGTTGATTGGCAAATGAGAGTGTCTCTCGACAGTCAATTTGGAGAGAGTAAGGACTGGCGTTTTCAAGAGAAACTAATCGTCAATTTTTCTCGAGTCAGAACGTCTCGCTCAAAAAATCAATTTGGCAAATCGTCTCGTTTGCTTTTGCTTCAACCCATAAATTCAGCCGCTAATTTGGCGGCGCATCCTTAATTTTTTTTAATAGGATATTTTGGTCGCGCTTATATTGGCGCGAAGTGCGATGTGACATAAGATTTCCAGCTAGATCAAAGTAGTGCTTCGTGTTTTTGGCGTAACTATTTAGTAACCTTGTGTATTTTAATATTTCACCTGTCCCATTATTGTTCTGAAAAAATCGCCGAATTGTGAAGAACCAATGAACTCTATTTTTTTTAGGTGACAGGTTTCGAGATCTGCGCGGCGCCCTCGCCAATAGGCCTGATTTTTT
The DNA here is from genome assembly GCA_964405465.1 of uncultured Bdellovibrionales bacterium. GTDB lineage: Bacteria > Bdellovibrionota > Bdellovibrionia > Bdellovibrionales > JAMPXM01 > CAYONZ01. Next base: position 104,104 of record CAYONZ010000005.1, read on the forward strand.
CTTTGAAACAGTAAAACGAGCGTGTTTGACTGTCAGCAAATTCAGTTGGCCTAACTCTGTTGATGAGGGTGATTTTTAGCAGGGTTCAAGGCGGGTTGAGTTCTCGTGCTGAGTTGGTTGATCGCTCGATTGATTGATGATTCACGAAAGTATGAATACCTGATGAGTGGAGGGGAACATGGCAAAAACATCACGAAGTAGAGAGGCCTTAATCTTAGGGTGCATTCTGATTGCTGGACTTTCATCGAAAGTCTACGCAGGGGATGTTCTACGGTTTGTGCAAGGGGAAGTGCAAACTGCAGATCCGAAAAAAACAGGAAGACTCTTGGCTGAAGCTGGAGCGATGACTCCTGAAGACAATCGCACTTTTGTTGTGCAGTTTAAAACGACTATTCAAAAAGAAGATCGAAAAAACATTGAAACTCTAGGCGGAAGAATTTTGCGCTATATCCCTGATGATGCCTACATTGTCGAGGGTTCATCAAAAGTGATTGAGACGATCGCGCGAGGTTCGCAGAATGTTCGTCTTATCGTTCCTTTTCAGCCGAAATGGAAAGTGGCTCCGCAGTTTCAGCCTGCTTCAATTTTGAATGCCCAAGAGACGGGCTCGGTGACCATTCGCATTTTGCCTGTGGCGCAGCCTCAGGTTGTAGCAAGCGCCATTGCGGCTGTTCCTGGAGTTAAAGTATTGGCTAGCCAGGCTCGCACGATGATCGTTGAAGCGACTCGTGCACAAGTAGAAGATTTGGCACGTGTTGATGGCGTCGAGTGGATTCAACCAACTGTACAAGTCGATACATTTGATTTTCGTCCAGAAGCAGGACCTCTAGATGCGCAGGCGACGCCGGCATCAAAAGGCGACTATACCGACATCGTCGGATATGAAACTGGAACGAAGGTTATGCGGCTCGATAGCGCATGGGCTCGGGGATACTCAGGAGCTGGGCAGATTGTAGCCATGGCGGATACGGGCCTCGATACGGGCGATATCAATAATCTACATCCCGACCTTAAGGGGCGTGTTGTTGCGGGTATGGCATTTGGGATGTTTGCACAGGGTGATTGGAGTGATCCAATGGGCCACGGCACCCACGTCGCAGGTTCTGTAGCATCCAATGGTGCGGCTTCGGGTGGTCGGCTTCGTGGGTCGGCTTACAACGCTGGCTTTATCGCTGAGGGAATGTGGAGTCCGATGTTAAAAAATCTGTCGGTTCCGCCAAAACTCAAAGACATGTTTGAGCAAGCCTATCAACGTGGGGCTCGCATACACACTAACTCATGGGGAGCTTCAAGCGGTTTCGGAGTGTATGATGGAATGGCTCAGCAGGTAGACGAGTACATGTTTTCACATCCAGACTTTTTGTTGATTTTCGCTGCAGGAAACAGTGGCGTCGACATGAATAAAGATGGACGCATTGATGCGAATTCGATTGGAACTCCTGGAACAGCGAAAAACGTTTTAACTGTCGGTGCTTCAGAAAACTTCACTCAAACCGGCGGAATTTTACGAAAAATTGGAGACCTCAAGCCAGCGAAAGATGAGTGGCCGGTCGATCCAATTAACAGCGATTTTATGTCGAACAATCCAAATGGTTTGGCGATGTTTAGCTCACGTGGACCAACGTTGGATGGTCGCACAAAGCCAGATGTTGTTGCTCCTGGAACAAACATTTTAAGTATGCGTTCACATAATCCCCAGGCAGAACCTCTTTGGGGTGAGTACAATAAGGACTACGTTTGGTGTGGAGGAACCTCAATGGCAACCCCGCTTACAGCTGGGGCGGCGGCCGTTGCACGTGAATACCTTGTACGCAAATGGAATCTTGCTAACCCATCAGCTGCTTTGTTGAAGGCCGTGTTGATGCATTCGGCAGATGACATGTATCCAGGCCAGTTTGGTGCAATTGGGGCGGCCCGAGGTCAAGAGTTGATCACTATGCGGCCGAACAGTGACGAAGGTTTTGGACGAGTGAATATGGACCGCGCCACTTCTCTCGATACGGCGATGATGCAAGATGAGAAGAACGGTTTGGGTACAAATGAGCAGCACACCTATCCAATTAAGGTGAATGCCAACGGCAAAATTTCTGTGACTTTGGCTTATACAGACGCTCCTGCAGCTCCGAGTGCCGCTAAGGCATTGGTGAACGACTTAGACATTGTCTTGGTCGCACCTAATGGTCAGCAGTATGGACCGAATGATCACATTAACAATGTGGAGTTGATCGAAATGGCCGTTCCAGCGGGCTCATATCAAGTGCTCGTTAAAGGTGTAAATGTACCTCAGGGGTTGAATGGACGTCAGCCTTATGCGCTCATCGTAACGCTCCAGTAAGATTTTTGAAGCGTTCAAATGGCAGTACACTAAGTGAATACTTTGAATGAGTCTTGAATGAAGGGAGAAGCAATTCTCCCTTTTTTTATGCCTCTAGATCCAGGGCGTGTCCTCAATTGGCTAGCCTACTACGCAAAAGCAATAGAAATGATTTGAGCGTTGCTCGTCGTCGAAATCACCACTATTTCTCCTCCTCGTGCCTTCAACTCATTTCTATTGCTTCTGCTCGCGACGTCCGACCAATTGAGGACACGCCCTAATCAGATGGGGTTCAGTTTGTAAGGGCCTTTGAAACTGATTGTGATCGAGTTCGGGCAAATTGAAATGTGGTCTTTGCACTTAGCCGCATGTCTGTGAGTATTGCGCGAGTATTGCACCAAACTAACGCACTGAATAAATTATTCCTGAAATTTTTTCGATTCTATGACGAAACTTGTTAGCGTTTGATAGGTAGTGTCAAAAGTGCTATACTCCCCACACTTCGCTCTTTAGTTTCTGATCGTAAGATAAGTTTTGAGGGTGTTCTGTAAGCGAAGTCCAAATTTTTCAGCTTTAAGGGGGTTCGAATGGCCGAATTCAATGTGGGAGATAACGCTGTCTACCCAGGTCATGGCGTGGGTCGAGTGACTGCGATCGAAGCAAAAGAAATTTTTGGGACAAAGCATGAGTTCTACACTATTCAAATTCTTGAGAGTGGCATGAAGATCATGATTCCAAAGAAAAATGTGGAATCAGTGGGCTTGCGTCCAATCATTTCCAAAGAAGAAGCTGGGCGTGTGATCAGTATTTTGAAGCAAACCAATGTAAAGATTGATAACCAAACATGGAATCGGCGTTACCGTGAGTACATGGAGAAAATCAAGACAGGTTCGGTGTATGAGATCGCCGAGGTCTTGCGTGATTTGTTTTTACTTAAGGTGGACAAAGAATTGAGTTTTGGTGAACGTAAGATGCTTGATACAGCTCGTGGTCTGTTGTTGAAAGAGCTTTCTTTGGCGACCAGTCGTGAAGAGCTTTGTGAAGAATTAGAAGTGAAAGCGATCTTCGATCTTTAACGGCAGTTTTCTTTGGCGATTATTTTTGTTAGACGATTTTTTTGGGCCCGGCTTGTAGCTGGGCTTTTTTTTTGCCCTGGTTCAGACTCCGGTTTGTCGCGTGACCGCCCTTAGGTTTTTTGTTAGCCTGGCTTAAATTTAATTTAAAATAATGACTGAGGTTTTCATGAGTTCTTCCAAAGTTCGAGTTCGATTTGCTCCTAGCCCAACCGGCTACCTTCATGTTGGGGGCGCTCGTACCGCGCTTTATAACTATCTCTATGCAAAAAAAATGGGCGGTGAGTTCATATTGCGGGTCGAAGACACAGATCTTGAGCGAAGCACCGAGCAGGCCATGCGCATGCAAATTCAGGATTTACAGTGGTTGGGTTTGAAATGGGATGAGGGAGTTGATCCGGTTACACTGAAAGATATGGGGCCGTTTGGACCCTATCGCCAGAGCCAGCGCCAGAAAATCTATCAAGAGCATGCCGAACGGTTATTGGCACAAGACTTAGCCTATTATGATTTTCGTACAGAAGAGGAACTCGAAAAAGCCAAAGAAGAAATGATGAAAACGGGTAAGACTCACCAGACAGAGCGCCCTGAAAAACTTGTTTCTCTTGAAGAGGCCAAACGTCGTTTGGCACAAGGTGAAAAGGCCGCCATTCGTTTTAAAATCAAAGAAAAGCGTGACTACGTTGTGCAGGACATGATCCGGGGAGAAGTGACTTTTCCATCAGATATGGTGGGAGATTTTGTTATTCTTCGATCGAACGGTATGCCGGTCTACAATTTTTGCAATGTGATTGATGATGCTATGATGAAAATCACCCATGTGTTTCGGGCAGAAGAGCACCTGTCGAATACATTAAGGCAGATGATGTTATATCAGGCGTTTGGTTATGAGATGCCACGCTTTGGACATCTTTCAATTATTCTTGGGTCCGACCGACAAAAGCTGAGTAAAAGGCATGGTGCGACCAGTGTTAATGAGTACGCGCTCAAGGGCTATTTGCCCGAGGCAATGAATAATTTTATTGCTCTACTGGGTTGGAGTTCACCAAAGGGTCAAGAGATTTTGTCGATGACAGAGATGATCGAACAGTTTTCTGATGATCGATTTAACTCTGCTGCTGCAGTTTTTGATGAGCAAAAGTTAAATTGGGTCAACGCCACTCATTTGCGAGCCCTTGATCACCGAGATCTTTGGCAGAGGCTGCAGCCATTTTTTGCTGAGGCACAGTTGGAGCTACCTGCAGACATTGAATGGCAGGATCGCGCCTTGAGTCTGTTTAAGACATCGATGAACACTCTGCTTGATGCCGTTCCGTTGTTTAAGTTGGTGAGTGATAAGGCCTTTGGTGTTCAGGAAGAGGCTAAAGAGACTTTGGGTTGGGCTGAGACCTCAAAAGTTTGGCAGGTATGGGCTGAGCTTTTAGCATCTGAAAATAAAGCTTATTTAACGACGGAGGACTTTGTTCGTTTGCAAGATCAGGTGAAAGAAAAGTTGCAGGTGAAGGGAAAGTTTTTGTTTATGCCGATTCGGGTGGCTGTTATCGGAAAACCGCATGGAGCTGAGTTAAAAGATTTGGTGCCGTTGATTCCACGCTTGTCGCTGCTCTCGCGTGTGGCGATTTGTCAGAAATCGCTTTAGAGAAAATAGCAATAAGATGTTTTTGTATTCGCCAGGGGAGACGCTGTGGGTTTGAAAATTTACGATACTTTACGACAGGACAAATTCGACTTTGTTTCTAAGGAACCAGGAAAGGTACGGATGTATGTTTGTGGCCCCACAGTGTATGGTCTTTTACACGTCGGAAATTTTCGGGGCCCTATTTTTTTTAATCTGGTACGCAACTGGCTTGAGGTGAGTGGGTATCAGGTTCAATATGTTTACAATTACACTGATGTCGATGACAAAATTATCAATCGTGCGAAGGAGGAAGGTGTTTCTTCGAGCGAAATTTCAGAAAAATATATTCGTGAATTTGAAAAAGACTTCGCTTCGCTGAAGCTTCGTCGTCATGACCTAAATCCTCGGGTGACAGAGTATATGGAGCCTATTCGTAAAATCGTGGGCGAACTTATTTCTCGCGGCAAAGCCTACGTTAAAGATGGAGAGGTGTTATATTCGGTGCGAAGTTTTGATGGATACGGAAAACTTTCGCATCGTAAAATTGATGATTTGCAAAGTGGAGCGCGTGTTGAGGTCGATGAGAAAAAACGTGATCCACTGGATTTCGCACTTTGGAAGCCGGCGAAACCTGGCGAGCCCACCTGGCCATCAGAGTGGAGTGAGGGGCGACCCGGATGGCATATCGAGTGCTCGGCGATGTGCCAAGCGATTTTGGGTAACACCCTCGATATTCATGGTGGTGGGATGGATTTGATTTTTCCGCATCATGAAAATGAAATTGCTCAAAGTGAAGGGGCCACTGGGCAGTCTTTTGTCAATTACTGGATGCACAACAATATGCTGACTTTCGGTGATCGAAAGATGTCGAAGTCTCTTGGCAATATTGTGAGTTGTCGCGAGTTTGTTGAGAAGTACAACGGCGAGATTATGAAGTTCATGATGCTGCAGGGGCACTATCGCTCACTTCTTGATTTTTCAGACAAACAGATTGGCAATGCGATTTCGGGGTTGGCGAGAATTTACTCAGCGCTAAGCCTTGCGTCTGAAGTTTTAAAAAGTGATGTGGTGGCGTTAAAGCCAAGCCTGAGTTTTGCGAAGGCCTTAGGCGAAACCGAAAAGGCCTGGGTTGAGGCTTTAAATGACGACTTCAATACTCCTGAGGCTTTTGCTGCTATTTTTAATTTGGTGCGAAATTTAAATAACTCCTACAGATATGGGCAAAAGGTCACTGGCGAGATCAAGGCGAACGCTCAGGCTTTTGTGGATTGGATTGTTGGTAAGGGGCAGTTGATGTCGCTGTTTCAAGAGCCGGCCGCCGAGTTTTTGCAAACAGTTGATGATATGCTTTTGGAGCAAATGGGTCTGGAGCGTTCTCGTGTAGACGCTTTAGTATTAGCGCGAACCGAGGCTCGCGCGAATAAAGACTTTGCTCGGAGTGATGAGTTGCGTGCGGAGCTCACCAAGCTGGGAATTTCTGTTCAGGACTTGGTCAGTGGGTCTCGCTGGGAAGTTCAGAAATAGGGCGTGTCCTCAATTGGTCGGCCGTCGCGAGCGGAAGCAATAGAAATGAGTTGAAGGCACGAGGAGGAGAAATAGTGGTGCTATTTCGACGACGAGCAACGCTCAAATCATTTCTATTGCTTTTGCGTAGTAGGCTAGCCAATTGAGGACACGCCCTAGGCTACCTTGGTGGAAGGTTGAACTGAGATGGTGGCGGCGCGAGGGGCGAGGTTGTCGTGGGCTCACAAGTGCAAGTTCGGCAGCCCAATTCATTGTAGCTACATTTTTGATGAGCATTTAGAAGTTCGCAGTAGGGTTCGTAGTTGTCGCAACCTTTGCTGGCATCATGTGTTCGATATCCGGCGCAGGACGTAGTTAGAATTAAGAGTAAGCTTATCTGTAAAATCCAGACAAATTGTTTTTTGTGCCTGACATGTAATTGAATAAGCAATTGCAGTTTCCTTGTTTTGTTGATTGTAGATTATCGAGTTCAATATCTGCTGTAAAATGTAAAGTGCGGGATCCCTTTCTTGGTTTGTTTGGCTTGAAATTTTTTGGCCAAATCAGTCGTTAACTGTCCACAGAGCCTGGTTCATAAAAAAACTGTTAGGCGCATGAAATTAAATTTCTTTATTCTGGCCAGTTGTGTTTAAATTTTAGAGGCGTTTGAAAGTGATTCTGAAGTGCAATGCACTGGTGGTGACCTCATGCAGAATGGTGCTCCTGATAAAAGTAAAAACATCGGCAAAAGAAATTGAGAGAAACATGCGTGCGAGTCGAAGTTCGAAAACTAAATTTAAACTGGTCACTGACTATCAGCCTTCGGGTGATCAACCAAAGGCGATTGCCGAATTGGTTGAGAACATTCAAGATGGAGTGAATCATCAAGTTCTTTTAGGAGTCACTGGATCTGGAAAAACATTTTCCATGGCAAATGTGATTCAGAAGTTGAATTTACCAACATTGATTCTGGCGCCAAATAAAACTTTAGCTGCACAACTTTACGGTGAATTTAAAGAGTTATTTCCGCACAATGCGGTGGAGTATTTTGTCAGTTACTATGATTACTATCAGCCCGAGGCCTATATTCCAACGACGGACACGTTTATTGAGAAGGACTCTGCCATCAACGAGCAGATCGATCGCATGCGCCATTCTGCGACCAGATCGCTATTTGATCGGCGTGACGTGATCATTGTGAGCAGTGTTTCCTGCATCTATGGTTTAGGAAGCCCCGAAGCCTATGAAGGAATGATGTTACAGGTTGTCGCGAATAAAGATCTTAAGCGCGATCAGTTTTTACGTGAGTTGGTTCGAATTCAGTACAAACGCAGTGATATAGATTTTCATCGTGGAACATTCCGTGTTCGAGGTGATGTTGTCGATGTGTTTCCATCTTATGAAGATGAGCGGGTGATTCGTGTGGAGTTTTTTGGGGACTTTGTTGATCGGCTGTCATGGGTAGACCCCTTGCGCGGAGAAACTCTCCAGGAATTGGATCAAATTGCGATTTATCCGGGAAGTCACTATGTCACCTCTGATGATCGTTTGAAGACAGCAATTAAATCAATTCAGGATGAGCTTCGTGAGAGATTGAATCAGCTTTCGACAGAAATGAAGTTGCTTGAGGCCCAGCGTCTCGAACAAAGAACATATTATGATATTGAGATGATGGAAGAGTTGGGTTTTTGCTCTGGAATCGAGAACTATTCTCGGCATATGACCGGCAGGGCCGAGGGTGAGCCTCCGCCGACTTTAATTGAATATTTTCCTGACGAGTTTTTGACTTTTATCGATGAAAGCCATGTCACAGTTCCACAAATAGGTGGAATGTATCGTGGAGATAGAGCTCGAAAAATGACTTTGGTTGAGCACGGTTTTCGGTTGCCTTCGGCCTTGGATAATAGGCCTCTGAACTTTCAGGAGTTTGAAACTTATATGGATAAGGTGGTTTATGTTTCGGCCACTCCTGGGCCCTATGAAATGGCGAAGAGCCAGGGACTGATCGTCGAACAAATCATTCGGCCAACTGGCCTCTTGGACCCTGAGGTTGAGGTTCGACCGGCTCGTCATCAAGTTGATAATCTCTTGGCAGAAATTCGTTTACGTACAACTCGCAATGAACGGGTGCTCATTACGACTCTCACCAAGAGAAGTGCAGAGGATTTGACCGAATACTATGAAGGTTTGGGCATCAAGGTAAAGTATCTGCATAGTGATATTAAAACGATGGAGCGTTCAGAGATTCTTCGCGATCTTCGTCTCGGAGTTTTTGATGTGTTGATTGGGATTAACCTTTTACGTGAGGGATTGGATATTCCTGAAGTCAGTCTAGTGGCGATTACCGATGCGGATAAAGAGGGATTTTTACGTTCGGAGCGAAGTTTGATTCAAACTATTGGGCGGGCGGCAAGGAATGCTGAGGGTAAAGTAATCTTGTATGCGGATACGATTACTGAATCGATGAAAAAGGCAATGAGTGAGACAAAAAGGCGTCGAGAAATTCAGAAACAGTATAATGATGCACACGGAATCACACCAGCGACTGTGAAAAAACGCATTCGTGAAAGTGTATTTGAGATCTATACTTCGCAAGATCTTGCGGCTCCATTGCCAGGGGTGACAGTCGCAAAAGTCTCGGCGCCGATGAAAGCCTACATGAGTGATCCGAAGAGTATGACAAAGCAAATCGAGGGACTCCGCAAAAAGATGAAAACGCTTTCGCAGAACCTCGAGTTTGAGGAAGCAGCGAAGATGCGAGATGAAATTAAACGTCTTGAGCTTGTGCAGTTGAGCTTTCTTTCTGGATCAGTTGAAGAAGACATGAATCGAGCCGTACTCGGGGAAGTTCAAGGAGATGACACTGCT
>CAYONZ010000006.1:0-4653 GCA_964405465.1 uncultured Bdellovibrionales bacterium
ACTTCACGAAGACGTTTATTGTTGTGGTCAGTAAAAACGGTACAGAACTCAGCCCTGCTCGGGCATAGTTCATGTCTGATTAGTGTTTGGGATTCGCTTCTGGCTATAATAACTTTGAGTCTGTTAGAAAATTTGATATCTGATAAATATTTATTGAAATATGCTTGCCCTGTGTTATTTGGACGAAGTCATTTGTAATTCTAAACTATCTTAATTTCGCAACAATACAGTTTAGCGGCAATTGCCCTTGATTAAACTCCACAGTTCATTTGATTTTGGCTAGTGTTTTGGGATTGCTAATTTTTTCCGTATCAATTTGGAACAATGTCGGCAGACTGTGTATCATTCATCATTTTGTTTCTGTTTTCAATAAGTGCATTTCGATAATTTATGCCAGCTGGCAAGAAGCTGGATGTTCAATTTTGAAAAGTTGTATCAATTAAATTCTTAAGGGGTTCCTTTGCGGCGCCGATAGGTCATGTATCTTTGATCGCTATTTTTCGGGGGACTCGTGGGTAGGGCTAGGATTTTGTCGATTATCTTTATGTTTTACGGCCTTTCAGTTTTTGCCAAAGCAGATCGGATTGAGCTGCCTGTTGCGGCGATGAAACCGTTGAATGGTTTGATGGACAGCGTACGGCTACTTAGTACCAGTCTTTATGTAGCAGATGAGGATAAAGTTTTTATGGCAACCAAGCAGATTTTAGATGGGATCTCACACCTAAAAATTGTTTTGAACCGCGAAGTGAAGTCGTATGAGCGTTTGCATTTGATTAAAATGTTGCATCCCGCTAGCGGATATTTGACCGCAGCTCTTTCTGCTTCTGGCGAGGCGAGGACACTTTGTTTTCAGAAGGCCATGGATATATTTGTTGACCTGGTGACAACTTACAAACTCAGTACATCAAATCTAATTTTCTATTGTGCATTGGATAATCGAAATTGGATTCAAGAGGAAAAGATCCATGCCCAGAATCCTCTTCCCTTAACTGAAGCATCCGCAAGGTGTGGAGTAAGAGTTGATAGGTTTCGGTGAGCTTTTGCTAAGGAGTCAACTAGTTGAGTTCGTTTGCTAAGTCTTTGATTGCATTTCTTTTTGTATCTGTGGTGTTGGGACTTCTCTACCTCGGTGATCCGCCCCAGAACAGGTGTTCTTGGCAGCGCAGTGATTTTTTGGTCCAGACTGGACAACTATTAATTTCTTCAGGGATTCGGGGCAAACGGAGTCCAAAACTGATCGCAAGTATGACTAACTGTCGCGATGCAAACAGTGTTGGTGGATGTAGACAATTTTTTGAAATTCTAAATCAATTGAATTTCCATATGCGGAATATTCCAAAAGATTGTTCAGGTTATTTCGTGGAAATCTCAGATCTTCTTAATTTAAATTGGCAGGCAGTTCAGCTGATAAGCGAGCTTGCCTGGGGGGCTGCTGGTCCTCAAAGTGTTATTCAGCGGCAGGGGTGGCTCGGAGCCTCTGAAATGGCGACATTTTGTGATCTGAAGCAAAACCAGATAAAATTGGTTGGGGAGGAATCCTGGAATAATCACGTGGTCGATATTCTTCACGCGCTTCCAGGGATCAAAAAAATTGGCGAAAACGAAAGTTGGAATCGTTCTATATTCTCGTATAGATGTCAGATCTAGATAAATCTAGCTGATTTATCTAGATCCTTCCCCTAATTGATCTCCAGGGACTTTAGCTCAGTAGTTATTCGATATTGAACGGTTTTGGAGAGATGATCTCGCTTCGTTCATTTAAGTCGTATGCAGAAGATCCGGTTGGGAGAATTCCCAAGTTACGAGCCTTTTTGATTGCGGCAGCAACTTTCTTCTGCTGGGAAAGACTAAGCTTGCTAATCCTTGCAGGGGTAATTTTACCGCCCTCGCTGATGAATCTCCCTAAGGTTGGAGTGTCTTTGTAGTCAAAAACTTGATCGCCTGAGAATTCTGGTCTGTATTTAGATCTTACATTTCTTTTCATAAGCCAACCCTTTGTAGCAATGGTACTCACTTTTAATAAAAACGATTTATTAGGAAGGGAGACTATACGCTAGAAATTGATTGCCAACAAGTATGTTTTTAATTTATAGATAGTTTTTCCTTTTACGATTGAACGATGAAATGGAGGTCCGCTGTGGGACGCTGTGAACTTACTGGTAAATCGCCTGTTGTTAAAAATTTGGTGAGCCATTCGAATATCAAGACTAAGTCTGTTGCTAAACCGAATGTTCAAAAGAAGCGATTGTTTAGTCGGTCTCTAAACAAATTGGTTACTCTTCGAGTTGCTACAAGTGCTATTCGGGATTTGGAACACACTGGGGGATTTGATAAATTCATCATGAGTCAGTGTGAATCGAAACTTTCTAAAAGAGCTCTTGCTGTTCGAAATGAGATCAAAAAAGTAAAAACAGCGAAATTGAATAAGACGGGGACGAATGTATGAAGCTAAAAGTAAAAAAAGGTTCAAAAGTTAAGGTTATTACTGGGTCTGAAAAAGGTAAGACTGGGGTGGTGTTGGTTGTAGATCGCGATGCTATGAGAGTGAAGATCGAAGGCGTCAAAATGATGACTAAGCACACCAAAAAAGATGGTCTTGTTAAAACTGAGGGCTTTATTCATTATTCAAATGTGAAGTTGTTGGAAGAAAGCGCTCCCAAAAAAGGAAGCGTAAAGAAAGTCGCGAAACAAGCTTAATCTCTACAAGATGTTTTGTTGCGAAGCCCAAGTTTTTTTACTTGGGCTTTTTTTTTGTTTTTGCTCATTGGAGAGTCAATCTTTAAACTATTGCGTGAGTGCCACTGAGGGGAGGATTGGATGAAAACTGCGATATTTTTCGTTTTAATGGTTTTTGCGTTTGACCATACCTGGGCTGCTCAGGAATCGGTTGGTTCCATGGTGATTTGTAAAAACTCGAGGCAGGTTCGGACGCTTCGAGTCATTGATGCAGAGGGAAAAGGGTGTGCAATTGGTTATTCAAAGTTCGGAAACGAGGAGCTTGTTGGCGCTGGGAGATCAGCCACCATGTGTGAGTCAGTGCTGAGGAGTATTCAGGAAAACCTTTTGGATGCGAAGTGGAACTGTAGGTCTGTTGCAAGGGTTAAGTCTATAGTTGGGGATGGGGTTAATTGAGAGACGTTAAATCCGAGTCTTTATCGGTTGGTGTAGTTCAGCTATGTAGCTCCAACCAAATTGAATTGAATCTCGAAAAGATTGTGACCATCGTAATGGAAGAGGCCGGGCGATCAAATCCAAGTCGGCTTTTGGTGTTTCCTGAGAATGCGCTTCAAATGGTAAGTGGCGGAACCAGTCGGTACTTGAATATGGATGCTCCGGAATTTGAACGCCTCACTGAATTGGCCCAAAAGAGTGGAGTGGCGATATTGATTGGGTCGGTGGCCTTGTCAACGGAGGACGGCCCATTCAATTCGATGGTATTTTTTGAGCCAGGACGACCTGTTCGGGAAGTATATAGGAAAATTCATTTATTTGATGTTGACGTTGATGGCGCTGCTCCGGTGAGGGAGTCTGATAAGTTTGGGAGAGGAGCGGTTCCTCAGGTGTTGGAGTTTCAGGGATTTAAAATGGGCTTGAGTATCTGTTATGACCTTCGCTTTCCCGAACTCTTTTCTGTGTACCACAAAGCCTTAGTTGATGCTCTTTTCATACCGTCTGCTTTTTTAGTTGCGACGGGGGTTGCTCATTGGGAAGTTTTACTTCGTGCTCGGGCGATCGAGGGGCAGTGCTATGTCCTGGCTCCGGCACAGGCTGGGTATCACGAGGGGCAAAAAGGCGAAGGGAGCAGTGGACGATGGACCTTTGGGAACTCCTTGGTGGTTGGCCCTTGGGGGGAGATAATGGTCCGTGCAGGGGGAACTGGCGCAGGAATTTTGCGTATTGAAATGAGGCGCCAGGATATCGAGAAGGTGCGTCGGCAAATTCCGATGGCAAAGCATCGTCGACTCTGATCTCATGAGGTAAATGTCGATCCTGGATTTCATTTTAGACCTTTTTTCAGGAGATTTTTTGGGGCGAACTGCGCCGTGGACTTGTTATTGAACTGTTCACCGATTTGGTCGAGCGATGGATGCAGTAGACTTTGATTTTGTCTGTTTCCAAAGAATGGGATGGGCTACTCATTAAAAATTTAATGGCCAACTGTGTGAGAGGGTTTTCATTAATTTCGCATAGGATGGGTGAGAGCAGCGAGTCGAATAACTCGCTTGAAAATTATAATCTGCCATCCAGGACTCAACTTCTTTCAATACCTATTTTGGCATGAGTGGAAGCCGAATTTTCCTTTCAAACCTGCAGCAGGAAAGGCACCTTCTTTTTTTTGAATTCACCGCTAACTGCAGTGAAAAAAGAGAAATACTCCAATGAAATCGAAATTCAATTAAAAGAGGCTCTCAAGCTTCAGCATGCCAATCAAATCAGGATTAAGAGTTAGGTAATCTATCACTCCTGTACATAACAAGTTTATGAGCTTGCTCATGGACCAACAGGAAACTTGGTATAAGCAACAGTTTTTTTATTGGAGTTCAGGTTAAAAGAATGACCTGAATGAAAAACTGCTAAGTGTCTGACTTTCAAAGTCATGGGCTTAGTTGTTTAACTCGACAATGTTTACAGTTTATCTAATGATTTTTCGTT
>CAYONZ010000006.1:4753-101586 GCA_964405465.1 uncultured Bdellovibrionales bacterium
GTTGGGTTGTTGGGTTGTTGGGTTGTTGGGTTGTTGGGTTGTTGGGTTGTTGGGTTGTTGGGTATTCTTCCCATTAGCTTGTGAAATTATATTACAAATTTATCTTCGTTCGAACGATTCCTCTGCTCGATACTTTGTACGAATTAACTTGCTCCTTGTATGCTTACCTTCATGATTAGTCCTATTGCATGGTGTCCCATTAACTTTTGGGAGGTTTACGGAGCAATGATTGAAGCGCTTTCCAAGGCCGTGGACTCTACAGAGGATTGGCCTTCTACTGCCAATGGTTACAGGAACCTCCTTGTGTACCTATAGCAAATTCTACTTACCACCAGTTCTCGTTAATTCCAGCTGTGTAGGAGCAAAAATCCGATCGGAGATTGGGGAATGATTTAAAACATTGCGGAAATATTTTTTGCGTCCAGGGATTGTATGCCTTTAGAGGTTAAAATTAAAAATCGCCGTCTGGACAAAATGCATTGGATACTAACCAGACTTTCTGGTGGAAGCCACTATGGCAATAACTGGCGTTCTTGATTTTTAAACATATGGAGGAAATTTCGAAATTAATCTTAAAAAACAAGACAGCATTTGTGTGATGTTTTATCATCACACAAGGGGGCAGCATGAGTCTTATTAAAAGATGGCTTTGTTTTGGGGTGGTAGTTCTACTGGCTAGATCAAGTTGGGCACTTACTGTTGACGAGGACTCAGATGAGAGTGGCGGCAGGGAGCGTCCTACAATGATTGATAAGGCCAAGCATAGGATTTATGCTGGTGGCCGTGATGAACAGGATTTGAAGATAATGTCGGTGTTGATTGTTCCAACGAGGAGTCCTGGGGGCAGTGTTGAGCTTGGTGAAGGCAACGTTTCTCCTACAGGCACTCCGGATTAAGAGGAGTTTATGGCAATAGAAGTGGTCAGAGAAGAAATGGAAGTTGATGTTCTAATTGTTGGGGGAGGATCTGCGGGTCTATCTGCAGCTTTGCATCTGAAAAACCAAATTGATTTTCACAATGGTTTGGTACAGGAAGGGAAGCGTCTTGGTCCGGTATTGGCTGATCCCATGATTGTTGTTCTGGAAAAAGGGAATGAGATTGGGGCACATAGTTTTTCTGGAGCTGTGATGAACCCTGTCGCATTGAGGGAGCTGGTTCCAAATTACCGTGAGCTAGGATGCCCGATTGAGTCTGAGGTTCATGCGGATTCAGTTTATTTTTTGTCTCGCTCAAACTCTTTCAAGTTTCCTATTGTTCCTCCCCCGTTCAAGAATGAGGGGAATTATATTGTTTCCGTTTCGAAACTGAATCGTTGGCTTGGGAAGCTGTGTGAGGAGCGAGGAATCAATATCTTTCCAGGGTTTGCTGCCGTAGAGGTACTTTATGATGGGGATAAGGTTGTAGGTGTTCGCACTGGGGACAAGGGATTAGATAAAGATGGCAAGCACAAACCAAATTTTGAAGCTGGGATGTTGTTGAAATCAAGGGTCACGATATTCGCGGAAGGTACTCGAGGGTCTCTTTTTAAGCAGCTTGCATCAAAGTTAAATCTTTATGCAGGGAAAAATCCTGATGTGTATGAAGAAGGTGTGAAAGAGATAATCCAAATGCCTGAGGGCACAGTTCAGGCCGGAGAAGTGATCCACACAATGGGGTTTCCTTTTTCTTCGACAATAGGCGGAACTTTTCTTTACACTTTGGCAAACGATCAAATCGCTTTGGGATTGGTCGGATATCTCGATACAAAGGATCCACTCTTTGATCCCCATCGCGAATTACAGAGATTGAAAACACATCCGTTCATTTATGAGCGTATCAAAGGTGGCAGGGTCATCGCGTATGGAGGCAAGACGTTGCCGGCAGGAGGCTGGTATTCGATGCCAAAGCTTTACCATGATGGCTGTCTTGTAATTGGCGATGCTGCAAGTATGGTTGATGTGAAACGCTTAAAAGGTATTCATCTTGCCATGAAGTCAGGCATGTTAGCAGCTGAGACTGCTCTAGATGCTTTGGTCGGCAATGACTTTTCCTCGTCTCGATTGAAGGGTTATAGCGATAAAATTCAAACAAGCTATGTCAAAGACGATTTGTACAAAACGAGAAATTTTCATCAAACTCTAAGCATGGGTTTGGTGCAGGCTGCACCACTTTTGGCTCTGCAAGAAATCACGGGGGGCCGAGGACTTGTCGAGCGCATGACGATCGAGAAAGACTTAGCCCATACTGAGCCAGCAGTTGAGATTTGGGGTGCCAATCCTATGAATCATGAGGATGTGCAGCTTCCAAAACCAGATGGCGTGTTGTTTTTTGATAAATTGGGAAGTGTTTATCTGACCGGCACGATGCATGATGAGAACTCTCCTAATCATCTGTTTGTCGCAAACACCCGGATATGCAGCGATGTTTGTTATCCAAAATATAAGTCTCCCTGCAATCATTTTTGCCCTGCAAGTGTTTATGAGATGGTGGAACACACGACTGATGCCTCAAAGAAACAACTACAAGTTAACTATACCAACTGTATTCATTGTAAGACGTGTGATATCAAGTGTCCTGCTGACAATATACTGTGGACGCCGCCCGAAGGAGGGGGAGGTCCAAACTATAAGGAAACTTAAAAGATATGCCTCGTTTTTTTGCTATGACTTCGCGTGGATTGGGTGACGTTCTTGCTCGTGAGCTAGATCAACTTGGGATGAAAAATGTGGTTAAGGATCACGGTGGCGTCGGGTTTGAATCAAACTGGGCCGGCTGTTATCGAGCCAACTTACGGTTGCGTTCGGCAACCCGAGTGTTGCTGCATGTCCAGGATTTTCCTGCCTATAACGGCGACGACCTTTATAACAACCTGAAGAAGCATGATTTCACAAAATATATTGGACCAGATGACACCCTGGCCGTGGAGAGCAAGGTTCGTGACTCAGCGATGCAGGATCAGCGCTTTGTTGGGTTAAAGGTTAAAGATGCGATTGTTGATCAGTTTAGAGAAAAATTTGATCGTCGCCCCAATGTGGACTCCATTGATCCAGATTTGCGGGTTGTGGTTCGTGTAGTTAAGAATCAGGTTTCTGTTAGTATCGACACTTCGGGGAAGCCACTGTTTAAGCGGGGATACCGTGATCAAAATACTGAAGCACCACTCAAAGAACATGTTGCTGCAGGATTGTTACTGCTTTCGGGGTGGAATCAGGAAATGTCTGTCGTTGACCCGATGTGTGGATCTGGAACTTTTCTGATTGAGGCGGCGTTGATGGCCCAGAGAATGAGTCCTGGCACCATGCGTTCGAGTTTCGCTTTTCAAAGATTTTCAAGTTTTGACGAAAAGACTTGGCAGGACGAACTTGATGCTGCTTTGGCCTTGGAGCGAGAAGTTGATTTTAAATTTTATGGATTTGATGTTGATCGGAAGGCCATTGCTATTGCGAAGGAAAATGCAAAAATGGCAGGAGTTGATCATTTGGTGGAGTTTCATCGTCAGCCATTTGAGACTTTAAAAAAGCCCGTCGAGACCGGACTCTTGATTACCAACCCACCTTATGGTGAGCGAATTGGATATAAAGACGAGTTGATTGAGTTGTACAAAAATTTTGCCCATTTGCTGAAGGTAGAATTCAAAGGGTGGGATTGCTTCGTCTTGTCAGGTGATCCTGAGCTTTCTGCAGAGATGCGCTTGAAGGCAACTCATAAATACAAAGTCTTTAATGGGCCGATTGAGTGTCGGCTATTGCGTTACAAAATGTTTTAACAACACGAGTGTCGTGCTGTTGGTGGAACACTCTGGATTTCAATTTTAAGTTTAACGTGATTTTTTTTAAAAACTGCGTTGTGATTTAAAAACGATTTCTTTCAGAGGAGGTTCTGTGGTGTTTTTACTGAAGCAACTTTTCAATCTATTGAAGTTGCTAAATTCTGAAATTGGAACAAATCAGATCGCAGCCGGCCTGGCGGCGGGGTTTGTGTTGGGTTTTTCCCCTATTTTATCTTTACAGGGAATTTTACTGCTTTTTTGCCTATTGTTTTTTCGAATTCAAATCGGTGCTGCGACTCTTTCGGCCTGTGCATTTTCTTTCGTTGCCTGGCTATTGGATCCGCTGATGATGAGACTTGGAAGTTGGATTCTCGAGATCGAACCGTTGCGTCCGGTTTTTGAGCATTTGTATAACATGCCACTCGTACCATTTACTCGCTTCAATAATAATCTGGTGATGGGGGCGGGAGTATTTTCTCTTGTCTTGTCTCCCCTTGTCTTTTTGGGGGCTCGCTGGTTGGTGATTAAGTATCGTGAAAAAATACTTGCTCGTTTTGAGCAAACAAAATTTTGGAAACTCGTGAAGGCCACATCTTTTTACAAATGGTATGCACAATATCAGGAGCTTTATGGCTGAATAGATTTTGGCGTGTTTGTTTGAATGGACTCGTGAAGAACTTTGGAAAATCTAAGGACATAAGTTAAGGGCAGGTAAAGTGATGAGTGAAGAAGGACAAAATACAGGGAATATTAAGTCAAAGGTTGGGAAAAGACCTGGTCCAATTAGAACAGGGCTTGTGGTTCCAATTATAATTTTCGTGATTTTGTGGATCTCTTATTTTCATTTCTTTTTTGATGGGCATCTTCGCCGGGGAATTGAGTTCGCTGCGACACATATGGTTGGTGCTGAAGTTAACTTGAAAGAGTTGGAATCAAGTTTTTTCAATGCGTCGCTTCGATTGGCGGGTATTCAGATAACAGATAAAGAGAAGCCGACCCACAATAGTCTCGAAATTGGTGAGGTCAGATTTAAGATTCTATGGGATGCCATATTACGGGCAAAGGTAGTGATCGATGAAGCGACTGTGTTGAATGTGTTTTTGGATTCGCCTCGAAAATTTGCAGGGCGTGTTTTGCCAAAGGAGCCGGAGTCTGAGGAAAAGCCTTCACAGTTGCGGCAGCAGGCGATCGAAAAATTGGGCCAGAGTCTTCAGGGAAATGCGCTTGGCGATATCGCGACTTTGTTGAGCGGAAATGATAAGGTTGGGGAATTAAAAAATTTAGAAGATCAGTTGAAATCTTCTGGAAAAATCAAAGTTTTGCAGGATGAGTTAAGAGCAAAACAGGCGGTTTGGAAGAAGAAGCTTTCGGAGCTTCCGGCAGACAAGGATTTCAAGGCTCTGCAGGATCGAATGAAACAAATTAAAGTTGATGGATTTCATGGCCCTGATGAAATTCAAAAGTCTTTGAAGGAGATCGAGGCGCTTTATAAAGACATTGATTCCCAGGTAAAAATGGTCAAATCAACATCTGATGACCTTCATTCAGATGTAAACAAATATCGGGATGAGTTAAACGAGCTTGAAAAAATGGCTCAGGATGATCTGAAAGATCTTGAAGCAAAGTTGAAAATTCCTAAATTGGATGCAAAGTCTTTGGCTCTCAACCTCTTAGGTCCTGGAGTTGTTTCCAAAGTACGAAAGGCAGAGTTTTATATTTCAAAAGCTCGCGAATATATGCCTCCCAAAAAAACCAATGAAGAAAAACAAACGTTTAAGCCAAAGCCACATGAGCGAGGCAGGGGGCGGGTTTACCAGTTTGGGCGTCCGAATAGTTATCCACTATTTTGGTTAAAGTTGGCTAAAATTACTTCGAAGGCCAGCGAATCAGGAACGTCTGGAAATCTGTCTGGCTCTTTGACGAATGTATCGTCTGACGCTCATTTGACGGGAAAACCGGCTGTACTCGAGTTGTCGGGGGGATTTCCAGCACAAAAACTAGAAGATCTTTTGCTGCGGCTCGAAATTGATCACACGGGAGAGTCTCCTGAAGAACGATTGAAATTGAAAGTTGGAAAATTGAGTTCCGAAGATCTGAGTCTGTCGAACTCGGATGACGTTAAAATTCGTGTGGTCGAGCCTCAGTATAGTGTCGACCTCATGGGGGTTTTTCGTGGAAACGAGCTTTCTATCGATTCAAAATCGAATGTCGCTCGACCGAAGTTTGATGTCGGCGCAAAAAATGCGAGGGTACAAGAGGTTTTGGGGGATGCGTTTGCAAAGATAGGAGAATTTCATATTCAAACTATGGTTTCGGGAGAATGGAGCGCGCCCAAGCTTGAGGTGCATTCAAATATCGGTGAGGCAATAGAAACTGCATTTTCTGCGGCACTTGCTGGACAAATTGCAAAAGCAAAGGAACAGGTGCGAAGTTTATATGATTCCAAGGTGGGAGCTGAAAAGCAGAAACTAATGAATGAGTTCAAGTTATCAGAGGGAGAACTTTCGAGTCTTCTGACTGATCGAGAAGCAGGTCTCAAAAAATTGCAGGAGCTTGCTCCTCAGCTGAAAGACAAAATTTCTGATTCGCAAAAAAAGAAACTAGAAGGAGAAGGTAAAAAGGTTCTGGATGATTTGAAGAAGAAGTTTAAGTTCTGATGATCGGTCGAATGGGACAGATTTCTCATTAGCAAAAGAGTGGCTTCTCTGGTTACTTGCCAATTTTCCGAAGAAAACCAGAGAAGCTTAATGTAATCTTTAGAATGGTTTTAGTACGGCAAGAAACGAAGCCAAAAAACCAATCAAAATTGTAAGAGTCCAAAGAAGTTTGCTAAATTTCGGCAGGCGGTACATCAATGTTGGCATCGCTCCAAAAACTAGCCAGATTGCAATTTTGGCATGAATCCATGCTGGCCAGCTTTGACCAGAATAAAGTCTTGCGATCAGACCGAATCCACCAATAAGCGCGAATGCTAGGCCAATTCCATGAAACATTCCTGCCCATTTTCTTCCCGAGAAGTCACGTGTGCCCCCATTGATCATGTGGAGCGAGATTCCTCCCAAGGACAAAAGCACAATGAAGACCGAGCTTAAATGAAGAACTTTGTAGAATTCATATGAAAACATATTGGCCCCTTTTGAGGTGAGATTGGTTCGGTATTTTCTGGAGACAGACGATAAACTGATTTTTGAGTTGATGGCAAAAGAAAGATGATGAAAACTTGTGGGACCTAATGTTTGGAGCATGAGATTTCTGATGCGCAATATACTGTTCTTTGGCAGGGAAATTTCAGTGCACGGTGATTCAATAGAAGAGGATTGAAAATGGCTGGAATAAAATTCGACGCTAAAATGAGAGAGGCACACCAGTTGGCCGTTGTAGTTCGAGAACGGGCCTATGCTCCCTACTCGAACTTTCATGTTGGAGCCACTCTAGTGACCAGGGACGGAAAGTTTGTATCAGGGTGCAATATTGAAAATGCGAGCTATGGTGGGGCGGTTTGTGCTGAGAGAGTGGCATTATTGTCGGCCGTTCGTGATGGTATTCGAGATATAACAGATATTGTGGTTGTTACAGATGCGAAAAAACCAGCATGTCCTTGTGCTCTTTGCTTACAAATGATGGCCGAGTTTTGTTCTCCCTCCACACGAATTTGGATTTGTGATTTAAAAAAGCCGAAGATGGTACGGACCTTTAAAGAGTTGTTACCTTTGCCATTTGGACCTAAACAGTTGCGCGAAGCCAAGTAGCAGGTTTGTATTTGTGAAGCGAGGAGTGGGGGTTAGGTGAACGGAAAAGAGTTTTTACGATTCATATATGGAATGTTCATGGGGACCTCTGTCCAGTACATCAAACCAACAAAACGTCATATGTTTGGTACCCTTTGGGAGCCCCTTGATGAAAATGCATTCGTTCAACATGGAGGATCGTCGAATTGTTTGGTGCTTCGGCAGGGCGATAAGGCACTTGTAGTGAACTCGGGTCAAGCTGGACCTGCGCAGAAAATGCTTGAGGAGTTGAGGCAGCTGGGTGTTAGGCAGGTTGAGATCTTAATCGCAACCTCCTTATTTCAGGACTTTGTCAATGGATGGGAGAAGCTGGCCCCTACGCAAGTTCTTGTTGGAGCCTATCCAGTTGACCGCCTTCGAGAGTATTTTGGAGAAAGATGTCTTTCGATTGCTGAACCGAAAATCATCGAGTGGGGGCTGGAGAAAGTAGAAATTGTTCCTTTGGCCCCAGGCTTTTCGACTCGCGATTTAGCGGTCTTTTTGCATCGGCGTAAAATATTGATTTTAGGTGGGATGTTCTACAATCGAATTCATCCGGTCATTCATCCAGGTCTGGGATTTGATGTGGATTCGTGGGTTCGTCAGTTGGGAGAATTGGTCGGCCGATTTAAGCCCGATCGAATATTGCCCGCGGAGGGAGACTGGGGGAAGGCCGTCGATGTGGATCTATTTGCTCGATACCTAACAGATCTAACGAACCCAGAAGTGGAATTTCAGTATTGTCGAAAGAATTACGACTGGATAGAGATTCCCAGCTACACTTCACTTGAAGAAAATTTTGATCTCCTTCGAGAAAAGAAGAAAAATCATACGACGCTTTCGTAAAAAAAAATGCTGTGGCGAAATTATTTATTCCTCTGCGCTTGTGGATGTTTCGTCCGCAAATACGGCTTTTAGCAGCCGTCGGACTTGGCTTCGCATTTCGGGAAGATGGGCCAAAGCAGCTTTCGTCTTAATGTGTTGTTGAAGTGAGACGAGTGGGTTGCCACCGTATTGGCCTGGCTCTGAAATGCTTTTGGTAACGGCCGACAGGCCTCCGAGGTGAACTTGGTCACCAATGACAATGTGACCAGTTACTAGGGACGATCCCCCTGCCACGAAGTGCTTACCGATTTTGCTAGAGCCGGCGACGGCAAATCGAGCTGTGAGGATCCCGTGCTCTCCAATTTCACAGTTGTGAGCAACGTGACATTGGTTATCGAAAATCGTTCCCTTGCCAATTCGTGTTTCTCCCATGGTGCCTCGATCAATACAGCAATTGGCTCCTACGTGAACTTTGTCCTCAAGTACGACTCTGCCCTGATGGGCTATTTTAATATGTTCGCCATTTCTGGTGTGCGCATACCCAAACCCCTCTTTGCCGATGGTTGAATTCGGATGAATTTCGCATTCAGCACCGATTTCGGTGTGGTGCCCAATGTAGACCAGAGGGTGAATTGTGGTTCCTTTGCGAACGATCGTGTGCTCTTCGAGGTATGCAGATGCGCCAACAAAGACATCGTCTTCAATTACAACATGGTCTCCAACAAAGGCATTCGGAGAGATAGTTGCAGATTTAGCAACTTTTGCTGATGGAGAGACAAATGCCATTGGATGAATGCCAGAGAGACTTCGTGAACGAAATGGGGTCGATAAATAATATTTATTGATGACCCGTGCCATGGCGAGCTCAACCTGGTCCGTAATTAAATATGTTTTGGTTGGTGAGAGCGAGAGCGCTTGATTTTTCAGTTTGGGCGATATCACGATCACTTGGGCTCTGGAGAGGCAGGCTGCATTTAAATATTTTGGATTTGAAATAAAGACGGCATTTGATTCGTCAGCAAGATCTGGAGAGGTCACTCCTGATACGGCATAAGATGGATTGCCGAGGATTTCGGAGAACAGGTCCGGGAAATCTATTTTCCATTGTTGACACGTATTAAATTGTTTTTGTTGAGTCATCTTTTACTCTCTTTTGGTTAGGTGCTGCAGAGATACTCTGCAGGCATAGATATGTGCGGACAAACCATAATTCGCTGCAAAATAACGTGTAATTGGTCTTGTCTTCTGTTTTTGTTTATCCTAACGTTTGTCGAATATTAAGATTTGCTAAACGGAGTTTTGTATGTCGAAAAAAGTCAAGCCATCCAAATCCGCAAGCGTAAAAGCGAAGCCAGCGAAGGCCACGGTTGCTAAAAAAAGTGTGAAGGGTGTTGTTGCAAAAGCGGGTCTATCAAAAGGTCGTGCAACAGCGTCTCCAAAAGCAGTTAAGGCGGACTCTTCGAAGTCTGTCGCTAAGCCGAAGGTTCTTGAGGTTTTAGCAAAAAAAATAGCTTCGTCTTTTCTTCCCCAAAAAAAATCGAAAAATGTGCCTGAAAAAAGTGTGGCAGCAAAGGCTGTGGTTGCGAATAAAAAAGTGGTCGCCAAAGAGACGCCTAAAGCTAAGAATTTGGTGGAATCGGCAAAAGCCAAAACTGCAAAATCTGGCGCGAAAGCTGTGTTGCCTGCCGAGGTAAAACCATCTGGGCAGAGACCAGCGAAAAAAGACGCCGAGCTGGTTGTTGAAAAGAAAGCTGAAGCAGTACCCACTAAGAAAAAGGATGATTTGAAGCAGGTTCCCGCTACAGTTGGGCATATGGCCTCAGGGGGAGCGTCGTCTTTTGTTTATGAGCCAGTTAGGCTTGGTCCCGATGCGACTCCGACTCAACAAAAATGGGCGCAACTCTTTAATAAGTCCAAAAAGCTAGCTCCTGTAGATTATAAAATGTCGCAAAAATATGAAGCTGAGACGCCAATTTTGCACAAGGTTTTGGGCTGGGGTTTTATTCTTAGTAACCAAAACGATCGTCTTGAAGTTTTATTTCAGGATGGCGTGAAGGTTTTGATTTCCAATTACAATCCGTGATGTTTTTTTTTTGAGGGGGTGATCGTTGATTCCTCTCTCATTTTGCTAGTCTTGAATCCTTCAAAAATTCAGTAAGAGTCTGCAATCCGAGCTTTTCTGAAGTGGGTAAATCCCTCTTCCGTTTGATAGTGCATTGGGCAAAGGGTACAGATTTTTGCTATACAAGATCGTTCATTTCGACTAGTTTTTTTCACATGGCAAAAGATGATTTAGCACAACTTGAGGGCAAAATAGTTGATGCCGCTGCTGGCGGCTTATACAAAGTTCAGCTGGATAATGGACCTGAGATCATTGCACGGTTGTGTGGGAAAATGCGTAAATTCAATATTCGAGTTGTTGTTGGGGATCGGGTGACTGTTGGAGTTTCTCCGTACGATCCTACAAATGGCTTGATTCTTTATCGTCATAAGTAGTCTGATACTCCAATGAGTAAATTTTTTTCCAAGAGGGATTGAGAGTTATGGAAACGAGCTTTCAGAAGTATTTGTCTGTCGTTCACCCCGCAATTTCACTGAAGTCGGCACAGGCTGTTATTGAGCTCGCCGCAGAGGGGGCGACTGTTCCGTTCATTGCTCGCTACCGAAAAGAAAAGACAGGAAATCTGGATGAAGTAGAGATTCGACAGGTTATTGAAGCCAACGAAACTCTCAATGAGATTAATAAACGAAAATTATTTTTGGTAAAAGAAATTGAATCTCAGGGGAATCTAACAGACGAAATTAAAAAGCGCATCGAAGTGTCGATGGATCTCGGCGAGTTAGAGGAAATCTACCGTCCTTTCAAAAAGAAAAAGAAAACCAAAGCGACAGTTGCCAGAGAAGCGGGCATCGAACCATTGGCCGATTGGATTTGGGCTCTCGGTCACGGGGAGATCACTGACGAAACCACTCTAGAGGTAAAGGCGAAGGAGTTTCAAAATACGGCAGCTGGTTTTGTGACATATGAAGAGGTTCTGAAAGGGGCTCAGGACATCATCGTTGAAAAAATCTCGAATAATCCTGACCTGCGTGAGTTTCTGCGCAATGATTTTTTTGAAAATGGAAAAATCATTTCAAAGAAAACCAAAGAGTTTAAGCCTCATTCAAAATACGAAATGTATGCTGAGTTTGAGGAGTCAGTAAAGTCTGTGCAGGAGGCAAAGGCCTCTCACCGATACCTTGCTATGCGACGAGGCTGGAACGAAGGAGAGCTTGCGGTCACGATCGTTGGCGACGAAATTTTGCAATTAAAGAAATTTGAAAACTTTGCTTGTACGAAGGGCGAATCGCATGCTGCTCCTTTTCTAAAAAATGCAGCGAAGATTGCTTTGTCGGTACATGTTGTACCTTCCATCACCAATGAAGTTCATCGGATTGTGAAAGAGAAGGCCGACAAGGATGCTATTTCGGTATTTGCTGAAAACGTCAGAAAAGTTTTATTGGGAAGTCCTTTTGGGGCCAAGTGTGTTTTGGGAGTTGACCCTGGATTGCGTACTGGTTGCAAGGTTGCGTTGATTGATAAGCAGGGCAATTTCATTTCGCACACGGTGATGCAGATATTGGGCGATGGTGCTGAAGAGAAGGCAAAAACACTATTTTCTGAAGTGACAAAACAAATCAAAATTGACGCGATCGCAGTTGGAAATGGAACCGCAGGCCGTGAAACAGAGGCTTTTTTGCGAAAGGTCTTGAAAGAAATTGATGCGACAATTCCAATCATTTTGGTGAGTGAATCTGGAGCCAGTGTGTACTCCGCTTCGGACGTAGCTCGTGAGGAGTTCCCGGATCTTGACTTAACTGTTCGTGGTGCAATCTCAATTGCACGACGTTTACAAGATCCACTTGCAGAGTTAGTTAAAGTTGATCCAAAGAGTATTGGTGTTGGGCAGTATCAGCATGATGTGGCTCAGACATCTTTAAAAAAGGGTCTTGAAGAGGTGGTTGAGTCCTGCGTGAACGGTGTTGGAGTCGATCTTAATACGGCTTCGACCTCACTTTTGTCGTTTGTTGCGGGTATTGGTCCGCAGCTCGCTAAGAACATAGTTGATTACCGTAAATCAAATGGCCTGTTTGAAGATCGAAACGATTTGATGAAGGTTCCGCGTTTTTCAACAAAAGTGTTTGAGCAGTGCGCAGGATTTTTGCGCATTCAAAATGGCAAGGTGTTTCTTGATAGTACAGGAATCCATCCTGAGAGGTATAGTGCGCTTCGAGAAATGGCACATGAAGTTGGAGTGAATATTACGGCACTTGTTGGAGAAGGTGCTCGTAAACTCAATGAGGTCAGACAGAAATGGGCGACCCTTGTTGGTGAATTTACTTTTGACGACATTGTAAAGGAACTTGAAAAACCTGGGCGTGACCCACGTGATCCATTTAAAGTATTTAAATTTCGCGATGATATATTTGAAGTCAAAGACCTCAAAGATGGCATGATTTGCCCTGGTATTGTAACCAATGTGACAAACTTTGGTGCTTTTGTGGATATTGGTGTTCACCAAGATGGACTCGTACATATTTCACAGCTGGCGCATAAGTTTGTCGATGATCCCCGCAAGGTCGTGTCGACCGGGGATCAAGTGACGATTAAGGTATTGGGTGTAGATTCAAATAAAAATCAAATTTCTTTAACCATGCTGTTGGATGAGCGTCCCCAAACAAAGCCCCTTACTGATGATGTCAGGTCTGAAAAACGCCCAGAACGTCGCGAGAATCGAGATGAAGGAGCCCGTCGACCGCGCGAAGCGGGGGCAGCTGCTCGTTCTGGGCATCGCTCTCAAAATCCAGCGGCAGGTCAGCATCAACAGCAGGAGCAGGGGCGCTCGGGTCAGCACGCAGGTGATGGACGTCCTGGAGCGGCTCGTGGCGGTGATTCACGTGGTTCTGGAGATCGAGGTGCGCGACCGCAGCAGGCTCCGCAAGAGCGAAGACCAGCGGCGGCTCCGTTTAATAATCCATTCGCTGCATTAGCGCAGTTCAATCAAGGGAAAAAATAGGTTTCCTAGCGGATCTATTTTGATTTTGAATTAAAAAGCTCGTCTGAAAGGATGAGCTTTTTTGTTTTCATTTTAAGAGTGCATTGGCGATTTCGACAAAACCATGGCCACCTTCATTTTGCGTGATGTAGGCGGGTTTGAATTTCAATTCGTGGAGAAATTTTGAGATATTGGCAACGGCAAACGAGTTTTTAAAAAATGAAAACATGGGTTCATCGTTGGGGGAGTCGCCGGAGAACGCGAACTCGTGATTTTTTGCCGTTAGATCCAGCCCGAACTCTCTTTGACAAAACTCTTTGCACATTGTGAGCTTATCGTAATTTCCGAACCATCCATTGACATGAATAGAACTGACTTTTGCCGTGGCTCCATATTTTTCGAAAATTTGTACGATGTGTTGAACCTCGGCTTTTTCGAGAGGTTCGACATCTTCGGCAAAATCAACAGCGAGATCGAGAACCCTACAGAATTGATCAGAAGCTATTGCGGCACCTGGCACATTATGCAAAATATCTTCTTCGATCATTTTCAGTTTTTTGCGATTCTCTTCTCGTGTCGCCTCGGTCACAAAAAAATGCCGGCGCATTTTTTTGTCGATGTAGCGAAAGTATAAACCGCCGTTCTCGCCGATTACGCCTTCGACTGGCCAAAAGCGTGCAATCATCTCGCACCAACCAGCCGGTCGTCCTGTCACGGGAATGACTCCGATGCCAGAGTCATGTAGTCTCCAAAGAGCATTGTAAGCATCTGGAGTAAGTTGGCCGTGGTCGGTGATCGTGTCATCGATATCGGTAAAGAGAAATTTAATTTTTTGTTTGGGGAACTCATTCACTGGTTTCATAAATCTATGGTAACCAACTCACTCTGTTCTGGAAACAAAAATACCCGAATAAAAAAGTGAAGGTGTATTTAGAAGTGGCGCAGGTCTGTTTAGCTGCTTGGTATTCACGGCCTTTGCCAAAATATTTTGTCGTGCGAACAAGACCATGGCTAGAAATTTGTGACAATTTTTGTGGGCCACTCATTCGAAGTGAAGATGGGCGATTGAATGATGCGTGTTTTCTGATGTGAGGTCTTTGGTCCAGTATCATGGGCGTGGGGTAGTCCTAACTTGTGAAAGTTTGAAGGAGACGTGTAGGTTCTTACTATGCGTCAGAATTTTCGCTTGTCTTAAAACTTGATACGGCTCATTTTACAAATTGATCCTAAATTTCGGAGATCACAATTGAATGGCTAAGAAAATTTCTGCAGGAAAAAAACTAGTTGTGGTGGAGTCTCCCACAAAAGCAAAAACGATTCGAAAGTTTTTGGGTAAAGACTATATTGTTGAGTCTTGCATGGGGCACGTTCGCGATTTGCCCCAGTCGGCCAAGGACATTCCTGAAAAAGTAAAAAAGCAACCCTGGGCAACTTTGGGTGTAGATGTTGATCATGAGTTTGAGCCCATCTATTGTGTGCCTAAAAATAAAACCAAAGTTGTAAAACAACTTCGGGACGCGTTGGCTGAAGCTGATGAACTGATTCTCGCAACGGACGAAGACCGCGAAGGAGAGAGTATCAGTTGGCATTTGATCGAAGTGTTGAAACCAAAAGTTCCGTATAAAAGAATGGTGTTTCATGAGATCACGAAAGAAGCCATCGAAGATGCGTTAGGTGAGTTTCGCGATATCAACTTCAATTTAGTGAAGGCCCAAGAGGCTCGTCGAATACTGGATCGTTTGGTCGGCTACACCATTTCTCCATTGCTATGGAAAAAAGTGGCATATGGGTTGTCTGCGGGACGTGTGCAATCAGTTGCTGTGCGATTGATAGTTGAAAAAGAACAAGAACGATTGAAGTTTAAAAAATCTGAATATTTTGGAGTTGCAGCTGTCTGTGACAAAGACAAGGTGCAGTTTGAATCTAAACTTCTTTCGGTGGAAGGGAAGCGGGTTGCAACGGGCAAGGATTTTGATGCAGACACTGGGGGACTTCTTGCCGATAAAAAAACTGAGTTATTTTTGCTGTCCAAAGAGCAAGCAATCAAAATCAGCAACTCAGTCGCTGGTAAATCCTGGAAGGTCATTGAAGCTGAGGAAAAACCGTTTTCACGTAAACCACCGGCACCTTTTATCACAAGTACTTTGCAGCAGGAGGCAAATAGAAAGCTAGGCATGGGAGCACGTGAGGCTATGCAGGTGGCGCAGAACCTATATGAGCAAGGTTTCATCACCTATATGCGTACCGATTCGACGTTTTTGTCACAGCAAGCTCTTTCGGCCTCGCGCAAAAGAATAGTGCAACTCTATGGCAAAGAGTACCTACCCGACGAACCTCGAACTTATGAAGGCAAAAAAGTTAAGGGAGCACAAGAAGCTCACGAAGCTATTCGTCCAGCTGGGACCGAGTTTCCTACACCCGAAGAAACTGGGTTGAGTGGACCTCAGCTAAAACTTTATGAGTTGATTTGGATGCGAACTATGGCCAGCCAAATGGTCAATTCAAGGCAAAAGCAGGTGAGTGTTCGCTTTGCGATTGAGGCAAATATTTTCGGTGCGAGCGGTATGACCATCGAATTCCCAGGATTTTTGCGGGCCTATGTTGAGGGGAAAGATGACGAGAATGCGGCGCTTGAAGAGCGCGAGGTTCGCTTGCCACAAATGAATGTGAATGACCCAGTTCGCTGTGAAAAATCTGAAGCAACAGAGCATGAAACTAAACCTCCTGCCCGATTTACTGAAGCCAGCTTGGTACAGACGATGGAAAAAGAGGGGATCGGACGCCCCTCAACTTATGCGGCCGTTATTTCAACCATCATCGATCGAGGTTATGTTAAGAAAATTCAAAATGCATTGGCTCCCACATTCACGGCGATGGTTGTTGCAAAGCTTTTGCAAAAACATCTTCCTCAGTATGTTGACCTTGGATTCACCAGTGAAATGGAGCGTTCTCTGGACGATATCGCTGAAGGGGACCTTGAGTCGGTCAAGTATTTGAAGACGATCTATTTTGGTGATCGTGGACTGAAGAAATCGGTCGAGCAGCAAGAAAAAAAGATTGATGCCGATGAAGCGAGATCTGTGGACTTGCCAGGATTTAAGGATATGAGCTTTCGCGTAGGTAGATATGGAGCCTATGTCATACGAACGGATAAATCTTCTGGTGAAGAGGTGAGCGCCTCAATACCAGAGAGTGTGGCTCCTGCAGATATGACTGTTGAGTCGGCAAATAAGTTGATCGATCAAAAGATCAATGGGCAGGATGCTCTGGGCAAGCATCCAAAAACTGGGGAAGCAATCTATGTGTTGACTGGTCGTTATGGACCATACGTTCAGTTGGGTGAGGCCGCAGGCGAAGGGGCAAAGCCAAAGCGAGTGTCAATTCCTCCGACCATGTCTGTGGAATCAGTAGGAATTGATCAGGCCCTCCAGCTTCTCGAACTTCCGAAACTATTGGGTCAGCATCCTGATACCAAAAAAGACATTAAAGTGGGGTTGGGACGCTTCGGGCCGTATGTCGTTTGTGACGGAGATTTTCGCTCAATCCCTAAGACTGATAATCTCTTCACGATTACCTTTGAACGAGCGTTTGAGCTTTTGAGTCAGCCGAAGAAGGGTCGTGGGCAAGTTACGCCAATCAAGGTTTTTGGTTCCCATCCTGAAACCAAAGATGAGGTGGCTTTGTTTAGTGGTCGCTACGGTCCGTATGTAAAAGCAGGTAAGGTCAATGTTTCACTTCCAGAAGGTGTGACGGTCGAGGCACTCACCTTTGAAAAGGCTCTTGAGCTTTTGGCGGCTAAAATTTCAGCTGGTGGAGGAGCTAAGGGGAAAGGAAAGTCCTCTGGTGAACCCACTAAAAAAACTGCAGCCAAGAAAAAAAGCATCGCCAAGAAAAAAGTCGAAGCCCAGGATGAGTCGATCGTAGAGAATAGTCCGTCGCTAAAAAAAATTAAGGAAGCCAGTAAAAGTCCCGAAAAAAAACCAACGTCGATCGCGAAAAAAGGAAATTCGGCGAAAGCAAAGCTACTTAAAGTATCGAAAGTAGTAGGGAAAAAGAAAAAGAAGTAGGCTGGTGTGATTCGTTGCGTTATTCGCAAGGGTATGATACAATCCTTTGTGAATTCAAGGCTTTATGGGCCTTGAGGCCGAGGGACTGTGAAACGATTGTTAGAATCAATTAAAACTAATTTTCCATTATTTCCATCAAGTGGGCACAGCCAGTTGGAACTACCCATTGCGCGTGAGATCTCACAGGACCGGAACTTTGAGCGTGGCGGCCGTAGCTTTTATTTTTTCGATTTTGACGACAATGTCGCATTTTTAACTACGCCTTCATATATTTTTCATCGAGATACAAAAAGAGAGTTGATTCTTTCTAGTGGTGAGTTTGCGCAAGTTCATCGTTCTATAGGGCGAACAGGACCTTATCGTGACTATGTTATCGACTACTGTGATCGGACGGGGACTTTTCGCAATTTTCGAGATCAAGAACTCTCATGGCTTGAGCGTGTTGTAGGTAAGAAGCAAATGTTTGTGCAAGATTTAGCGGCAGCTCTTGGTCGGCCAGATCTTGAGTGGAAGGGTCCCAGTTGGTCTTGTTTTTACCATGCCAGTTTGAATCAGCGCCCTGTATCGGTGATCACCGCTCGCGGTCATCACCCCATCACGATTCGCGAAGCTATAGGACTTTTTGTGAAGGAAAAACATCTTCCGCAAGAGCCGAATTTTTTAAGTATTTTTCCGGTCTCAAATAAGACGGTGAGGCAGCAGTTGGGAGATGTCGATGGAAAGGCCTCGGTGGCCGAACTGAAAAAACGAGCTATTCGAGCTTCAGTTGAGCTGGCAATAGAGCGCTATGGCTACAACTCTCATCATCGTTTCGGAATGTCAGATGACGATCCACACAATATTGAACTTATTTTTTCTGCTATGAAAGATCTTAAGGGCGACTATCCTGAAATGTCTTTCTTTGTGATTGAAACTCAGGGCGGGCGCTTTGTGAAGTGGGAGGTCTTTAGTGACCATCAAGAGGCCACTCTTTGCTCTTCGGATCTTGGAGAAAAAGCCTTTGAGCAAATGACTTTATTTTCAGGCTCTTCATCTTAAAATCAAAAAAATGTGGTTACCCATTTTGCCCTGGACCTTAGTCTTGAGGTTGTGGCGTTGGAGACAATGGATCACTCGCCTAGAGGCTTGATGTGGAATTTTCAGACTTTCAACTGGATTTCAAGCATTGCAATACCGATACGTTTTTGTAGCAGTGTATGATAGAGATGGTGCGTTGACGACAACGTGATTGAAAGGCAGCTATGAAGAAGTCATTGGTAGTTTTGTTTCTCCTCGTATTATCGGTTCGCTCTTTGGCAAGTGATGATCTCAGTTGCTCGGAGGTTTATAAAATCGAGAAACGATTTCTCAAAATGCACGTACTCTACGATGCGAAAACAGAAAAAAAAGATCTGGATAAGCGGACGATTGATCAGTATGTCAAGCGTCTGGATCCGTCTAAACTTTATTTGTTTGGCAATGACGTGGAGGACATCAAGTCAAAAATGGGTGGTCTTTCTAGTAAAATTCAAGAAGGCAATTGCCGATTTTTAGATGAGGTTCAGGGTCTCTTGCTTAAAAGAACCGAACAACGGGTGAAATTTGCTAAAGAGACTTTGGCAAAAAAAGACTTCAATGTCGATAAGAAGACCAAGCTGGTGCTGGATCCAGATGTGCGAAAATATGCGGCGACAAAGGCCGAAGCAGATGCCTTTCACAAAAAATATTTGCAGTTTCAGTTATCTAACTACATCGCAACTGGGATGAAGCTTGAAGAAGCCAAAGAGACCGTATCGAAATACTATGATCGCCTATTAAAGCGTGTCACTGAGACCAAAGATGATGAAATCTATGCTGGATTTTTGGATTCTTTCGGGCGAGCGCTTGATCCGCACTCGAATTATTTTTCCCAAGATGCGTGGACGGATTTCCAGATCAGTATGCGATTGTCGCTGGATGGGATTGGCGCAAACTTGAGTTCCCAAGATGGTTTTACAGTGATCGAGCAGTTGATTCCAGGAGGTGCTGCAGCAAAGTCTGGAATGTTACAGCCGCAGGACAAAATCGTAGCGGTAGGACAGGTTGAAGACGGTCAACCCAAAGAAATGGAAAACGTCGTTGAAATGGATCTGCGTGACGTGGTGAAACGTATTCGCGGCCCTAAGGGATCAAAGGTTCGTTTGACGATTCAAAGAAAAACGCCAAAGGGCAAAGATCAGTTTACCGTGACACTGGTTCGAGACAAAATAAATCTCGAAGATGAGGCGGCGTCGATTCAGTATGTCGAAAAAGAAATTCTCGGTGAAAAGAAAAAAATTGCGGTGTTGAATCTTCCCACTTTTTACGCGGGAGAAGGCCGCTCTTCTGCGCAAGACATGCGTAAGCTTGTACGTGAGGCACGTGAAAAAGGCGCGAAAGGAATGGTTTTAGATTTGGCCGTGAATGGCGGGGGATCGTTAGAAGATGCCGTTCGTATTGCTGGCTTGTTTTTTAAAACAGGAAATGTTGTTAAGCAGTCTGTAAAGGATCCTGATCAAGAAGAGTTGGTATTGGACGATGTCGACCCAGCTGTCGATTGGTCACTTCCACTTGTTGTCTTAACCAGTCGAATTTCGGCAAGCGCATCAGAGATTGTTGCCGGAACTTTGAAGGACTATCAGCGGGCGGTCATTGTTGGCGGCGATCATACCTTTGGCAAAGGCAGCGTGCAGCAGGTGGTGCCTATTCCTGGCTTGGGTGCGCTGAAGGTGACCGTGGGAATGTTCTTTACTCCAGGAGGATACTCGACTCAACATCGGGGAGTGGAAGGCGACATTGTTTTACCAGGTCCGTTTTCAACCAAAGATGTGGGTGAGAAAAGCTTAGATTATTCGTTGCCTCCTCGAAAAATTGCCGCGTTCAAATCTGAAGATGCCTATGTCAGTGAGGGGTCAGATGCTTGGATGAAGGTTGACGGTAAGGCAATCGAGACTCTGCGAACCAAGTCGGTCGCGCGAGTGGCGAATTCTGATGAGTTTAAAAAGATTCAAAAAGACCTGAAAAAAATTGGTCCTAAAGGGAAAATTTTTAAACTTGAAGAGGCCTTTAATGATGCTAAAGAGAAAAAGTCAGAGAAGGATCAAAAAAAGTCTTTGTCTGCTGAAGAAAAAATTGCTGAATATTTGAAAAGAGCAGATCTCAATGAGGCCGAGAATGTATTGGTGGATCTGATTGAGTATCAAAATAAGGTGGCGATTAAGTTGGGGTCCAAAGGAAAGGGCTCGCCGCAGGCGGAGCGCGACTGAGTATCCGTGTGCAATCGTGCGCATTTGTTGGGACTTGCTTTTTTGGTGGTGAAAAGTGTCATGGACGGTGTCGCTCTAGCATGACAGAGAAGATGGCAGTGAAGATGGCAGTGATCATGATAGTGAATGTGACATAAAATTTGCTGGCATTGAAAGTTTCCGGTCCCGTTCAAAACGGGGCCTTTAAACACCAGGATTAATACATAAGAAAACTGAACTCCTTGCATGAAATAAAGGCGGTCCTTCAGTTTGACAAAGCCAAGGGTGCTTAGTACCCCTTTTAATAAGAGAAAATTAATGAATCTTACAAAGGAAATATGATGGGTAAGGCCTCTGTGACCAAAGGTTCGAGCGCAAGCAAAACCGCGAGTGTTTTAGCTTCGAAAAAAACATCAAAGAAAGCGGTTTCACCGACTGCAAAAAAATCGGCACAAAAGAAGAACTCCTCTCATCTGTTTTTGGGTTTGTCGAAGGACCTTGTTTTGCAAATGCACGATCTCATGGTGAAGTCGCGTGTTTTGGAAGAGCGATTGATCAAAGTATATAAAACTGGCGATTCGTTTTTTTGGATTGGCGGTCCAGGCGAAGAAGCCTTCGGCGTATCCCTTGGGCTTTTGGTGAATAAAGGTCAGGGACCTGACCATGATTATCTTCACCTGCACTACCGATGTACGCCCACATTGGTTGCAATGGGTATGACGATGAAGGATTCATTGAGACTTATGATGAATCGGGCAACAGACCCTTCAACTGGGGGCCGGAATTTTTGTAATCACTATTGTTTCCCGCAGTGGAATGTTGTGCCGGTCAGCTCACCTATTGAAGTGCAATATGGTTTTGCTGTAGGGACGGCAATCTCGCAGAGGCGAAAAAAATCTAAGGGAATCAGTATCGTTACGGGGGGAGATGCGGGAACTGCTGAAGGAGACTTTGCTTCCTGCTTGGTTTGGTCGAGTCGGCCTGGAAGTGAATTGCCAATTTTCATTACGGTCCAAAACAATCAATGGGGCATATCGACGAGCTATGAGACTCAGCATGGAGAAAAAAATATTGCGGACCGCGGAAAGGCGTTTGGGATTCGCACTGCTGTGATCAACGGTAATGATCCGGTTGAGTGTTACCTCGCGATTCAAAGTGAGCTGGAGTATATTCGAAAAACCGGCCGGCCAGTGTTGGCTGAATTTCATGTTTCAAGATTGTATGGACACTCCTCAGCATCGGGAGCAAATCGTGAGGCTGGAGAGTGTTGCATTGCTAATTTTGAAAAGAAACTTCTGTCCGCGGGATATCTTTCTGAAAAGGAAATCAAAGAGATCTGGAGTCGTTATGACGAAGAATCTCGCCAGGTCGCAGAACAGGTTCGACTGGAACCTGTTCCAACAAGTGAGACAATCTGGGACCATGTTTATCAAAATAGCGAGAATGCAAATTGGAGGAAATTTTAATGGCAAACATGGCACAGGCCATTCGAATGGCACTTCATTATGGTGAATCAAAACTTGGCGTAACAGATATTTTTGGACAAGATGTAGGGGCTCCACTTGGAGGAGTATTCACTGCGACTCAAGGGTTGGACCGGGCATGGAATGCGCCACTTGATGAGCGTGGAATTATCTCAGCTGCGATCGGAATGGGCTTGGCCGGAGACCGTTGTGTGGCAGAGATTCAGTTTTGTGATTATATATTTAACACAATCGACCTGATGAAAATTGCAGGCAATACGCTTTGGGTTTCGAATGGTCAATACAATATGCCAATCGTCGTGATGACACCTGTTGGAGCAGGCATACGTGGTTCAGTTTACCATAGTCACAGCTTTGATGCCTGGGCCACTCGCTTACCTGGGTGGAAAATTGTCATGCCATCAAATCCACTCGATGCCTATGGTCTAATGTTGAGTGCAATTAAAGATCCGAA
Source organism: uncultured Bdellovibrionales bacterium (assembly GCA_964405465.1). Lineage (GTDB taxonomy): Bacteria > Bdellovibrionota > Bdellovibrionia > Bdellovibrionales > JAMPXM01 > CAYONZ01. The sequence continues at coordinate 27,377 of CAYONZ010000006.1, forward strand.
TCCAGTTTTGTTTTTGAAGCCCAAAGCGCTGATGCGGGTAAGGGGAGAAGAGTTGATCCCTGGTGAACCGAGTGATGAAAAAGCTTTGAAAGCAATGATCGATGCCCCGATCGGAGATCGAAGTAGGTGGAAAGCGAAATGGCCGGAACTCGAAGATTACAGCGTGGCAATTGGTGAGGCAAAGACAACTCGTATCGGCGACCGAGCTACAATTGTGACGTATGGGCGAATGGTATTGGTCTGCAATAAGCTTGCTGATGATTTGAAAGAGCAAGGTTTATCGATCGAAGTTATAGATCTCAGGTCGCTTTATCCCTATGACTGGCAGACCGTGAAAGCGTCGATTCAAAAAACGGGTCGAGTGATTTTTGTTAATGAAGATACAGATGTCACAAATTTTGGAGAGCATCTCGCCTACCGTACCACGACGGAGTTGTTTTACGAGCTTATGGCTAGACCAAGAGTTGTGGCAGGTCAAAATGTGCCTGGGATTGGCTTACATCCAAATTTGGAAGATGCAACTGTGCCCGGGTATGAGCAAGTCTTGCATGAAATTCATGAGTTGATCGAAGAGGTACCGTAATGTCGACTAAGAAAAAAACATCGAAGCGTGGGGCGCATCAACCCAGTGAAAAGCCATTTGATAAGTACGAATATTATCGTCGATCCGTTCAAGGGCCAGAAGAAGATGTGATTTTCATTCGTGACACTTATAAAGAGCTACGTGGTAAATTTCCGGTTTCGTTACGCGAAGATTTTTGTGGAACTCACGCCATTTCATGTGAATGGGCCAAATTGAATTCCCGTAATATTGCATTTGGGGTTGATATCGATGCAGAGCCAATACAATACGGTAACACTCATTATGTGACTGAGCTGACAGCAGCACAAAGAGCTCGCGTAAACATTCAGCAGGCCGATGTTTTGAATCCGGGACTACCTAAAGCTGATATCATCGCGGCAATGAATTTTTCGCATTATATTTTTAAAGATCGAGCGATGATGAAGTCTTATTTGCACAATTGTCATTCCACTCTAAATAGCGATGGAATCCTTTTGGTAGATTGCTTTGGTGGAAGCCGTTGCCAAGAGGCAAATGAAGAAGCGACTGTGCACAAGGATTTTACCTATTACTGGGACCAGTCGAGCTTTGATCCTGTCACTGGCCACGCGTTGTTTCACATACACTTCAAGCCCAAGGGATCGAGGAAGATTGAGAAAGTGTTTTCTTATGATTGGAGAATGTGGACCATTCCCGAGTTGCGCGAAATGATGGAAGAAGTCGGATTTCAGAAAACCCATGTTTATTGGGAAGGTACTGCTAAAGACGGAACCGGAAACGGCGTTTTTAAGCAGTCGCAAGTTGGCGAAGAATGTGAAGCATGGATAGCCTACGTCGTTGCTGAAAAGTAACGGCTCGGACTTGACTTCATATTTCGGGACTGCACAATGAAGCATGGCACATCGAAAAAAAGATCCACATGCGCATCGTTGTTTAGTTCAAAACTTCATGAAAATCATTAGTGAGACAAATGGAATTTCCTTGGCGGATACAGTCGAATTGTTGCTGTACTCCCTGAGGGATGGTCAAGAGCATGAGTCTCAGCGTTTGACCGAGGAGTTTCGCCGCCTGATTGCAAAATTCCAACAGGATGAAGTTAAAATACAGGATCTCCTCGAGCATCCTGTGGCCGAGGCTCTTTTTGAATTTTTTAAAAATTTTCCGCTAAAATATAATGAAGAACACATACATCTGACTGGCGCACTTACCGCCGATTTTATTTATCCAAGATTGAAAAAATTGATGGATGGGCCGAATCGAGATCTTTATGAGGCCAAAATCAAAGAGGTCTACGGCGACGATGCGATACCCATAAAAAATGTGGGTGATGTTGATAAGTTGATCCGCCTCAAAGAGGGTGAGGGTTTCAATACTTATCTTCGAATTCTTTATTTACCAAAGTTGATACTCGTGGATCGAGAAGCACATGCTGCGAGTTCTTACCACATGGCGAGTGAGCTCTATTTGAAGTATAACGTCGGAAAAATCAGACTGAAGTTTACTCTTTCGCGCGCCTCCTCTTCTTCGACAGAACAAGTTCCTGGTGCCGATGATGTAACACCTGAAGATGTTGTTTTGGGACTCTATGATGGCTTTAAAAAATTTCAAGATGAGCACCCTGATTTTGACTTTGTATTGTCGCCATCATTTCGTAAGGAATCGAATTCTTTTGACTCCAGCAAATATGCGAATCGCAAAGAGCATTTCTTGCATCAGATCAATGAAATCGTCCGTATGATCGAGTTGCATCCGCAATTACAGCGGCACATGACCGACGTCGATACAGTTGGTAACGAAGCTGAATTGTATCGCAAAGAGCATTTCAATGAAATGCAGGTTGGATTTCGTAAGCTTCAATATCGAGGCTTTAAAATACGCTCGCATCACGGTGAAACCTTTCACACGCTTAAGAAAGGAATTCAGGCGGTCGATAATGCGATGAACATTTGGCACATAGACACTTTGGAGCATGGTTTGAGTTTGGGAATTAATCCTAATTTCTATTTTCATCGCCTCTATCAAAAGGTGATGGAGAAAAATGCAAATGGCATTGCGATTCTTCCGACGGATTCAGAGTATCGGGAGCTCAGTGAGCTTGACTGGGGAAGTTACAAGCCGGTGCTCGAAAAGCTTCAAAAAGGTGAGAAATTGTCGCAACAGGATCATACCTTTTTTCTGAAAGCAAAGTTTCACACAGCACGAGAAGTGGAGCATTATCAGCATGATGTATTGAATCGCATGCTTGATAAAGGAGTTTCGCTGATTTCACTTCCTTCTTCGAATAACAAACTCACGGGCAGATTTGAGGACTATAAGGATCACCCTTTTTCTTGGTGGGAGAAAAAAGGCGTCAATCTTGGTGTTGGAACAGATAACTATGTCACGCTCAATACAAATTTTATTCAGGAGATGTTGATTCTTTTGTTTACTGACCCAGACAATTTGAAGATTACCAAGCTCTTGATGGTGACAACGGGAGAAGCCCGTCGCCCATATATTAGCCATCTTCTTTGGAAAATGCGCAAAGCTGTTTTGGCGAAGACGTTGTGACTTTAATTGCGAACTGAGTCCTTGAGTTCTGCCATGGAGAATAGACTCAGCATTTTAATTTTGGCTTCTTGCATTTTTTGAGTACGTCCCTCGCTGCGATCAATGACGCAAATAACTTGATCGACAATTGCGCCATCTTCGCGAAGATCGTGAGCACTGAGTGCCACTTGGCCACCTGTCGTTATGACATCCTCGACAAGACAGATTTTTTTATGCGAAATCGAAGGGCCTTCGGCGAACTTGCAGGTTCCGTAGTCTTTTGGCTGTTTGCGAACAAATACGACAGGAATTCCCGTGAGCAGTGCCAATGCCGTGGCAATGGGAATGCCACCCATCTCCAAAGCGCCTAAGTAGTCGATGTCTTTAGGTATGAGTGGAACCATCTGCTTTGCGATCTCTTGAAGTATTTCAGGACGAGATTCGAACTGGTACTTGTCAAAATACTCACTCGACACTTGCCCCGAGCGAAGTGTGAAATTTCCAGTTAAATGTGAAACCTCAAAGACTTTTTTTGCTAGTTCATTTTTTTGCATTTCAATCCTTTGTAAATCTTCTTTGCTCATCAAATTCATGAGAGGCAAAATTTTTTTAAATAGGTATCGGTTCATGCTAGCGCAGTGGTGCTTTTGGGGCAACCGATGCGAAAGGCACCGGAGTGAATTTGTCCCCATTGTAGGCTCCTACGACAGCCTTTGCTCACCTGGATCATTTAGATTGCCGGATGAACACGGATTTTTGCAGAATCGGTTGGCACAACTTGTGCTGATAATAGTAGTTGGAGCCGTTCTGCCAGGACCGGCTTCTTGGGGGAAATATGGCCGGGCTTGGAGAAAAACCAAAAGAGAAACGATGGGTTTCAAACCCGGCCTTCGTCTTCCTTGTTCTGGCGATGCTGACTTTTGTTATGTACTTGGTGATGAAAATTGCAATTCGTGGAATTTGATTTCCGAATTTCCTGGTTAGCCGGTATTGAGTCTCCCTGCACTAGCAAGCGTCAGCCAGACTAAAAAGTAACCTGACTTATCCACTTGAAATAATCTATTGAACCGTCTGCAATAGGCAGTGCCACAATTGCCGGATTCTCATAACTGTGAAGCGATTTTATTTTTTCGATCACCCGATTCTTATTTTTCTCGGTGGTTTTCATCACGATGGCGGCTTCTGAACTTTTGTGTATTTGCCCCTCCCACCAGTACATTGAAATTATCGATGGTGTAATATTCGCGCAGGCTACGAGCTTGGTTTCAAGCAAATTTGCCGCAATAGACTCGGCTTCTTCAAGGTTTGATGTGGTGGTGTAGACAAAATAAAAAGAATCATTTCTTTGAGACATTCGGCAGATTCCTAACTCTTGTTTTCTCGATCATGCGAGACTCTGCTTCCGACTGATTTCTCCTGGCCTTGATATTTTCCTCGGTATGGATTGTCCGCAGTTTGATCCATTTTACAGAAGACCAATTGGCAAATACGACGGCCGGCCTTGAGTTGGATTGGCAGCGAGTTTGCGTTGTACAACTCGAGAGTGATGCGACCTTCGAACCCTGGATCCACCCAACCGGCGTTCTGAATAAAGAGGCCCATTCGTCCAATGGAGCTTCTTCCTTCAACGAAGGCCGTAAGGTTGTTTGGGAGCTTGACGTACTCCATGGTCGTTGCAAGTAGGAAGGAATGGGGTGGAAGTGTGATGGTTTCGCCCTCGTACTCCCGATAGAGAATTTCAGAATCGAGATCGATTTTTGACATGTTGAAGTCTTCAACAATCAGAAAGTGAGTGCCCAGTCGACAGTCGATCGAAGCAGGTTGAATGGAGTCTTCAGTTAACGGTTCAACGACGAGTTCGCCCTCGGCCAACATGGTTTTCATAGTTCGGTCAGATAAGATCATTTTGTGTCTCCGTTTTTGTTGGTCAAACATAGCGAAATGTTTCGTAGCTGAACACATTTTACCCGAGCATATTGCGCTGCGAATTTTGTAATTGAAAATGCTGAGCAATTTGGGTGTGTCCATATTTGATTGGCCTGCTCAGCTGGGAGAAATAAAAAACCCCACATTGCTGCGGGGTTTTTGTACTGATCTTAAGAAGCAAACCGATTTGGCTGGCTTATTTATTCTCAGCTGCGCGTTTTTCAAGATATTTCTTATGCAATTCTTCCTGAATATTGCGTGGAACTGGAGCGTACTTCGCAAATTCCATGGTGAATTCTCCTTTACCCTGAGTTGCAGAGCGAAGGTCTGTGGAGTAGCCAAACATTTCTGTTAGTGGAACTTCAGCAGAAATAATCACGAAGCCTTCAGTTGAAGTCGAACCCATGATCACGCCACGGCGTTGGTTCACTTGACCCATTACGCTACCTTGGAATTCTTCAGGTGCCGAAACCTCAAGCTTCATAATCGGCTCGAGAGCTGTTGGCGAAGCCTTTTCGTATGCTTGACGGAACGCCGCCATCGCACAAATTCGGAAAGCCATTTCAGACGAGTCGACATCATGGTAGGCACCGTCTTGTAGACGAACGCGTACACCTACGATTGGGAACCCGATCAAGCTTCCTTTTTTAACTTGTTCTTCAAAGCCTTTTTCGCAACCAGGAATGAATTCCCGAGGGATACGTCCTCCGACAACTTCGTTGGCAAACTCAAATGTTTTGTCGCTGTCGGCAGGAAGTGGCTCGATAAGACCCACTGTCTTTGCGAACTGACCAGATCCACCCGTTTGTTTTTTGTGAGTGTAATCAAACGGAGCAGCAGCACCGATAGTTTCTCGATAAGCCACTTGAGGTCTTCCAGAGATAACTTCACACGCGAACTCACGCTTCATACGCTCAATATAAACTTCAAGGTGGAGCTCTCCCATTCCCGAAATGATGGTCTCGTTGGACTCCTCATCACGGTGAACACGGAAAGTCGGATCTTCTTTTCTGAACTTCTGAAGGGCCTTTGAGAAGTTGTTGGCGCCAGCCTTGTCTTTCGGTGCAACCGCCAAAGAAATAACTGCGTCTGGGACGTGAATCGAAGTCATTGAGTAGTTGATTGAACCATCAGTGAAGGTGTCACCAGAGGAACAGTCAACGCCAAACAAGGCTACGATATCGCCAGCATAAGCGACTTCAATATCAGCCATATCATTAGAGTGCATTTTTACAACGCGCGGAACTTTTACTTTTCGTCCGTTTGAAGTGTTGGTGATAAAATCACCTTTATTCAAAGTTCCTTGGTAAATACGCATGTAGGTGAGCTGACCATAGCGACCGTCATCAAGCTTGAAGGCATAAGCGATCAATGGCTTGGTGTGATCAAGTTCAACTTTTACTTTCGCTTCGGCATTGTCATTGTCGATTGCCTCATTCAAAACTTCACTTGGATTTGGAAGGAAGTCAGCTACGCCATCCAAAAGTCTCTGAACACCTTTGTTTTTGTAGGCTGAACCGCAATAAACTGGAGTCAATTCCATCTTCAGCGTTCCCTTACGGATGGCACGCTTCAGAAGTTCAACTGATACTTCTTCTTCCATCAAAAACTTTTCACCAACTTCGTCGTCGAAATCAGCAGCTTTACCAATGAGCTCTTTGCGATACTCAAGAGCTTGCTCCATAAAGTCAGCAGGAATTTCCTTTTCAACAACAGTTTCTCCGCTATCGCCTTCGTTGTAGTAGGCTTTCATGGTGATCAAATCGATGACACCAGTGAGCTGATCTTCAAGGCCAATTGGGATTTGCACTAAAACCGCATTGTGACGAAGTTTTTCGCGCAAGCTCTGCAAGACGCGGAAAGGGTTTGCACCAGAGCGGTCAAGCTTGTTGATAAATGCCACGCGAGGCACGTTGTAACGACGCATTTGACGGTCAACAGTGATCGACTGCGACTGAACGCCCGCCACACCACAGAGAACCAAAATAGCACCATCAAGAACTCGTAGAGAGCGTTCAACTTCGATTGTAAAGTCAACGTGTCCTGGAGTGTCGATGATGTTGATATTGATATCTTTCCACTGCACGCTTGTTGCTGCCGACTGGATTGTGATACCGCGCTCTTTCTCTAGTTCCATTGAGTCCATCTTCGCGCCGACGCCGTCTTTTCCTCGTACGTCGTGGATCGCGTGAATTCTTCCGGTGTAGTAAAGAATACGTTCTGTGAGGGTTGTTTTACCCGAATCAATGTGTGCCGAAATACCGATATTTCGGACTTTTTCTAAGATCCACTCGTTCGCCATGGACTGTGACCCTTCTTTCAAAAAGTTGTTAAACGTGACCAAAACACCGAGATGTTCATTTCGAAAAAGGGATCCTCAACTCCTGCTGAAAAAGCTCGCTTTGGGAGACTTTCAGTGAGGCGAGTTGCGTTCCCGATTTTCGGATTGAAAATTCGAAATATTGGTCTTAAACCGGGTAATTGTTATCATGATCTGGAAATAAGTGCAAAAAAAAGACGTCCAAAATTGCCACAATTTCACGAATGTTCAAAGGTCCGACAGGTTCAAGAGCGCTTTTGGTGCCCTAAGTGGCGGATTTGCTGAGATTTTTCTTCTTGGTGGGCGAGGCAAATGCAATTAAAATGGGGAATGCATAAAAATTCCAAAGACTCTCTGCACGCTCCAGCCGAAGTCGACACCATTTTGAAGCAGGTTTTTGGATTGACGGAGTTTCGTGGCGTCCAACGTGCGGTTATTGATTCAGTCCTTAAGGGCCAGGATCAGCTGGTCTTGATGCCCACAGGGATGGGAAAGAGTCTTTGTTATCAGTTGCCGGCGCGTGTTCTGGGGGGCCTCACCGTGGTGATTTCTCCCCTGATTGCTTTGATGAAAGATCAGGTGGACGCGGCCCGGAAAATTGGTCTGCGTGCAACTTTCATCAATTCGACACTTTCACGAGAAGAGCGAGAGTTGCGGCAAAGAAAGCTTCAGGGTGGGGCGTTTGAACTTTTGTATGTGACTCCTGAAAGGTTTCGAAAGCCTGAATTTTGTGAGGCCATTTTAACTCAAAAAATTAAGCTTTTTGCTGTCGATGAGGCTCATTGTGTCTCCCAGTGGGGGCATGATTTTCGGCCTGACTATTCTCGCCTGGGAGAGATTCGCGAGATGATGGGAAACCCGACAACCTTGGCGTTGACGGCTACAGCCACTCTTCAGGTGCAGAAAGATATTTTGCAACAACTCAATATAACTCATGCGCAAATTCAAGAGGCTGGATTGACGAGACCCAATCTCGCGATTGAGGTGATGGGGGTACATGGGCTAGATGAAAAAGTTCGAGCATTTGTTATGCAACGACATTTACATCCTGGTTCGGCCATATTGTATTTTTCGTTGGTCGAGACACTATATAAATTCTCAGATGAACTCCGTCGCTTGGGGATGCTGCACTTGATTTACCATGGGCAATTGCCCGATGGAGAGCGCCGACGTGCGCAGGAAAGTTTTTTAAATTCCTCAGATGCGTTGGTGTTAGCAACTCCAGCATTTGGTTTAGGTGTGGATAAGCCCAACGTACGATTAGTGGCTCATGCTGAGGTGGTGGGCTCAATTGAGGCCTATTATCAAGAGATCGGTAGGGCCGGGCGAGATGGTAATCCTGCCCATTGCGTGCTTTTGTACGACGAAGACGATGTTTCGATTCAAGCTGATTTTTTAAAATGGTCGACACCAGATCCTTCTTTTATCATGGGCGTTTACCGTTTGCTGGAACGGAATATCGATCGAGCGCGGGCCGAGGGGCCAGATTTTTTGCGTACACAAATGAATTTCTATAACCGTCGGGACTATCGGGTCGAGACAACTTTGAATCTTCTCGAGAGATGGGGTGCTTTAGAGCACGGACGAGATTTTCGGCGCTGGCAAGTCGGAGCTGAACCTCCAGCTGAATTTCTGAGTGAAAAGGAGCATGCGGAGCGTGTGAAAAACCAACAAAATAAACTTTGGTTAATGGTTCAGCTGGTCAAAAGTGCCCAGTGTCGAATGCAGGAAATTCATCGTTATTTTGACAAGAGTCTTGCCGAGCCATGTGGGCATTGCGACAACTGCCTTCATATTTTGCAGGAGAAGGCGTGAACCATTGGGCGTCACGAAGCGAGATTGAGTTTCCGGATCCCAGACTCGTGGATGAGAGTGGGTTGGTCTATGTTGGCGGGCAACTTTCTGTATCAAATATTGTTCGAGCCTATCAGCATGGAATTTTTCCGTGGCCAATGGAAGGCTATCCAATGCTTTGGTTTTGCCCTAAGCAGCGAGGGGTGTTGGATTTTAAAAGCCTGCATCTGCCAAGGCGTTTGAAACGTGAAATGCGTCAGTCGCCTTGTTTGGTGACTATGGATCGAGCCTTTGTTCAGGTGATCGAGGCTTGTTCGACAGTTCCTAGAGGGAAGGATGGTGGAACTTGGATTCTACCTGAACTCAAAGAAGCCTATATTAATTTATTTGCTGCAGGCCATGCGCACAGTGTGGAGTGCTGGAATGGCGGGGTTTTGGTTGGTGGCCTTTACGGAGTCTATATTGACGGTGTATTCAGTGGAGAGAGTATGTTTTTTCGTGAATCGAATACATCGAAATTTTCGCTTTTATTTTTGGTTCAATATCTTCAGAAACTTGGTCTGCAGTGGCTCGATATTCAAATGGTGACTCCGGTGCTTGAGTCGTTGGGTGGAAAATATATTGACCAGGTTGAGTATTTACGGCGAGTAGAAGAAGCGCAAAAGGTTGCTGTTCCGTTCACACCGATGGGCGGCGAAGTGCGAGTTACAGATATCTGCGATACTTTTGGGGCGTAGTTTTTAGTTTCTAGAGCCTCTGCGGGTTCAAATGATTGATCATGCAGAGATTGATGGGCAGGGAGGAAAAGGTGAGTGAAGCAATTGAGAAACATCGAGTGGTCACGTTGGCCTATAGTTTGATTGAGCCTTCTGGCAAAATATTGGAAGAGCGAAGCCCAGAAGCGCCATTGGTTTATATTCATGGAACGCAAGGGCTCCATCCAGCGTTCGAAAAATTTTTGGATGGCAAACGTGCTGGATTCAAAGGGCAGCTTCATTTGAAGGCCGAACAGGCCTACGGAATTTACCGAGAGGATCTTGTTGTAGAAATGATGCGCGGGCAGTTCAAGAGTCCACGTCTTGAAGTTGGGATGAAGTTTACGACACAAGGACCAGATGGGAATCCTCTTGTGGTGCGCGTGATTGAAGTTGAAGATGATCTCGTTGTTGTGGATGGCAATCATCCGCTTGCTGGGTTAGACATAACCTTTGATTGTTCGGTGTTGGATGTGCGATTGGCGACACATCAAGAACTATTGCAGGGTAGTCAGCTGGATGATTCGTCTAGTGGGGCCAAAAAAACCATTCATTGAGAGCTTGAAGATGGGTATTAAAGAGCTGCGTTTGGTTTTCTTTCGCCTTCAATTCACGTCATTTGTTTTTGCTCGCGACGTCTGACCAAAAGAGGAAAATCCGTAGTCCAAAAAAATTTAAAAATGGCGCCAACCTTTAGGTTCCAACTGTTCCGATTTACCGTCGAGTCGTAGAAGAGTGATGCCATTATTTGCTGGGACGGCTTTTCCGATAATTGTGATGAGGGCTTCTAACTCTGGAAAAGTCGTGATGGCTTTTTGCCATTCAAGTGGATTTAGCGTCATCAATAGTTGATAATCTTCGCCACCGTCCCAGGCTAAATCGTAGGACGAAGCCTTGGGAACTCCCCTTGCAGACAATTCCTGTGCAGCTCGTCGGGTGATGGGGTCGATTGGAATCTGGTTTTCAATCACTTCGAATCCACAATCGGATGAGTTTGCGAGATGATGGATTTCACTGGACAGTCCATCGCTAATATCAATCATCGAGGTCTGAGCCTGGGTCTTAGACAATAGCTTGACGAGGTCAAATCGTGGTTCAGGTTGATGATGTGCTTGAATAAGTATCTCGTGATCAATTTTGAGCGCCATCAATGCTTTTTCGGAGTGTGATTCGCGGAACTCGAGACACTTGAGGCCAGCTGCGGATTTTCCTAGCGAGCCAGACACGGCCAGAAAGTCATTTAGTTTGGCGCCGCTCCGATAGATGGGGTGCCGACTTTCGCCGATGACAGCCACATCAATCATAATCGGACCTGGAGATTTTGAGGTGTCTCCGCCAACGATTGAAAAATCATACTTCAACTCAAGGGACTTTGCCGTGAGATAAAAATCACGAATAAACCGATCTGGAAGATCATCAGGTAGAGCCAGCGAGATCACGACATAGAGTGGAAGTCCATTCATCGCGGCCATGTCACTTAGGGCCGAACAAATAGACTTGTGCGCGAGATCATGGGCCGAGAGTCTGTCACGTTTGAAGTGAATGTTCTCCACTGTTGCGTCACTGCTAAAGAGCATTTGATGTTGGGTTGGTTTTAATACTGCAGCATCGTCTCCGATCCCTTTGATCACTCGGCTTGAATGGTTTGAGAGTACATCGGAGATCTCAGCGATCATTTCAAATTCAGTACGGGGAGTTCTCGGCATGATTAGCTCTTTTTCGATTTTTCGGCTTTTTCGTGGAGATGCATGATTTGGGTGGCAAGATTCTCATCCACGATTCCGTTGCGTTGAAGAATTTGATTGGCATGCTTGAGCTTTGTGACAAGACCTCGGGTGAGAGCAACCAGCCATGTTGGTGCCGAATTAATTTGTTCGTTCATGGATTCTGCCGAAAGGACGGTTGCAACAACGTCATCGATGGCCATTGCATCAGCTGAATGACGTTGGCTCATCAGCAATGCGGATTCGCCTAAGAATTCACCAGGACCCACCAGGCCAATTGGAATGCGATCACCGCTTTTTTGTAAGCGAGAAATTTCGATGTGGCCCGACTTGATGATAAAAAGAGCTGAACACTCTGCGTTTTCGCGAAAAAGGTACTCGCCACTCGTGAAATGCTTTTCCTCTATCTTATGTTGGGCCATTGACACTCCTTTGTCGTGGTGACCAATACTGCTGCTTCTATTCTAGTTGAGTTTCTTGTGAATGCAAACTCCCAGTTGTTGACTTTCCAATGTGCCGGAGAGACGTTTCACTCATGACAATGAAAAATGGAAGTTTGCAACTCGATGTGGATCCGTTCGAATCTTTTAAGGTTTGGTGGGACGAGGCTTTACGCTCTGGCGCCATTGAACCAACGGCTATGACGTTGGCAACAGTTAAGCCCGATGGCAGACCAGCGGCACGTGTTGTATTGTGTAAGGGATTTGATTCGAAGGGATTTCAGTTTTTTACAAACTATAACTCTCCCAAAGCTGATGAGTTGGAAAATTCTCCCGCGGCTAGCTTGGTTTTTTTCTGGGCTTCTTTCTATCGGCAAGTCCGTATTGAGGGGCGAGTGGAGAAGGTTTCACAGGCAGAGTCAGAGCAGTATTTTAAAACCCGTCCAAGAGGCAGTCAGATTGGCGCGTGGTCATCGCCGCAGAGTCAAAAACTGCAAAGTCGTGATCAGTTGATCGAACTCTTGAAGTCCAACGAAGTTCGCTTCGAGGGCAAAGAGGTTCCGTGTCCTCCACATTGGGGTGGGTATCGTGTGGTCCCTGACCATTTTGAGTTTTGGGAGGGGCGCGAATTTCGACTGCATGAGCGATTTGCTTATCGGTTGGATCGAACTGGTTGGGTGCTTGAACGCTTGGCTCCGTAGGGAGTGGACCTGTTTTTTAGGTTTTGTCCAGTCCCAATCCAGACACAGATCCAGACACAGATACAGTTAAAATCATCCTGGGGGCCATTGCATTTGCCGTCCGCCCAAAATGTGAATGTGCAGGTGAAAAACGGACTGGCCACCGTCACCATTGGTGTTGATAACAGTGCGAAATCCACTTTCGAGCAAGCCTTCATTTTTCGCTATCTCTTGGACTTTACAAATCATGTGTCCCATTAGACTTGCATCGGCAGGAGTGAGCTCTGCCAGTGAGCGAATGTATTTTTTTGGTATGAGCAAAATATGTGTCGGCGCCTGGGGAGTGATGTCTCGAAAAGCAAGGCAGAGGTCGTCTTCGTAGACGATTTTAGCTGGAATTTCTTTGTTGATAATTTTATTAAAAATAGTCACAGGGTTGACTCCTCTCAGTCAGGGTAGTGAAAAATAATTGGCGATTCAATTTCTGGATGCAGGCTTCGATGCACAGGGCAGGTGTTCGCAGCAAGTTCAAGTTTTTTACGATAATCACGCGAGACACCTGCAGGCATGTGAAGGTTCACCACCAGCTTAGAAATTCGTCGAGGGTTGGTGTACATTTCCTTTTCGACACTGGCTCGAGCTCCACGCAAATCGATGTTGTCCCGTTCTGCCATAATAGCCATCACGGTTAGAATACAGCTCCCAAGTGCTGCACCCATCAAATCAGTTGGCGAAAACCTTTCGCCTCTTCCGTTATTGTCTTTTGGGGCGTCTGTTTCGATTCTGGATTGTGACGGTTCATGAATCAATTCGCAGTGTTTATCACCTTGGTAGGTCACTTGCATTCGGACCATTCTACTCTCCTTAGATGTGAGTTTGCTCAGGGTACCTTTTTTTTGCTTGGGAGCGAATTACTTTTTTTATAAATTTAGGAGTGAAATTAGCTGTGAATTAAACTGTGAAATTGTGTTGGTTCGTTTTGAGGGATTTTGCGATTCCTAATTGCGGCGTCTTGACATCCTGAGATTAAGTCTCAAACTACTTGTACTATAGTATCGTGGTGGCAGTGGTGATATTTGTTCTTAAGAAGCGAGGATGTAATGAAAAGTTATAAACAGATTTTGTTTTCGTTGTTGGCTTTGGCGACTCTTTCGGGGTGTGGAATTCAGGCCATTCCTGAATCAAAAAATTCAGTTGATGCAACCTTGGCTGAGGTGACCAATCAGTATAAACGTCGGACAGACTTGGTGCCCAATTTAGTTGAGACCGTGAAGGGTTTTGCGAAACAAGAGAGCAAAGTTTTGACTGATGTGGTTGAAGCCCGTGCGAAAGCGACGAGTGTGCAAATCGATATTTCCAAAGCTAAGCCTGAAGATATCAAGCGCTATCAAGAGGCACAGGGGCAGTTAGGACAGGCTCTAGGAAGGCTGTTGGCCGTTCAGGAATCCTACCCACAATTGAAATCAGACAAGAATTTTTTGGCTCTTCAAGATGAACTTGCGGGAACTGAAAATAGAATCACATACGCACGGCAGAAACATATTGATGCGATAAATGAGTTTAATAATTTAGTAACAGTGCCTCCCACGAGCTGGGTGAACTCAATGTTCTATCATTTTAGCAAGATGGAGCAGTGGGGAGCAGAAGTGACGGCCGAAGAAAAGAAGGCACCTAAGGTTCAATTTTAAGTCTGGAAGTATTAAATGAGATATATTTACTCGTGTGTGCTGATCATGATGTTGGCGCTCGTTCAGTCAGAACAAGTTTGGGGGGCTTTGTCTGCCGCAGATTTTTTTGTTCCTGAACTGACGGGGCCAGTGGTTGATGATGCGCGAGTAATAGATGGGGCTTCATTCGAAGAATTGAATACCAATTTAAGAGCACTCTATGAGCGGGGTGGTTCGCAAATTCAAATATTAACGGTTAAGGGACTTGAAGGTTTACCTATCGAAGCAGCCTCACTTCGGGTCGTCGAAAAATGGAAACTCGGCACTCAGAAGAGTGACAATGGAATTTTGGTATTGGTGGCCCCTCGCGAGCGAAAAGTGCGCATCGAAGTGGGGCGGGGGCGAGAAGGTCTCTTGACCGATATGGGGTCTGGCCAGATTATTCGAGAAGTGATGATCCCCTATTTTAAACAAAACCTATTTGGTGTCGGGGTGGTTGCTGGAGTTCGAGCCATTCTCGCTAGAACTGACTCGGAATATGTCTGGTCCGGTGAGGATTTGCCCCAACCTCGAGCCAGGGGCTCTGCCGACAGTTCGACTGCGGTTATTTTGTTTTGGGCCATTATTGTTTTGCTGACCATTGTATTGAGGATTTTCAAAGGTGGCGGTGGCTTGCGCGGTGGAGGGTATTACACCTCCGGTGGCTGGGGATCCGGCGGCAGGTCGGGTGGAGGTTGGTCTGGTGGTGGTGGCGGCTTTAGCGGCGGTGGCGCTTCGGGGGACTGGTGATGAAAAGAGCTTGGTTGAGCGAGTATCTGACAGACAATGGTGCAAGGCAAATCGAGGCCGCCGTTGGGCGAGTGGAAAAGGTAACCCTTGGGGAAGTGGTTCCCGTTGTCGTTGGACGATCCACCACTCCGTTGCGGCTGAAGTACTTTTTGTGGATCTTGTTTAGTGTGTTTTTTGTCGGTTTAGTTGAAATGAGTTTTTCTTTTTTCTGGTGGGAGCCTCTGTGGTGGCAGCGTCTGCCAAGTGTGGCGGGAGCGTTTGTAGTGAGCTACCTGGTTGCCAACACTGTTGCGAGATTTTCTATTCTTGAGCGTTTAGCAATTGGGTCACAGGCCTTGCAGCAGTCAGTCTGGCGGCGGGCTGAGCTTGAATTTTATCGCTCAAAGATCAATGAGACAAACTCGCACGCGGGAGTGTTGATCTTTGTTTCGATTTTTGAACGCAAGGCTGTTGTTTTGGCAGACTCGCGGATCGCCTCCAGGGTTGGCCAGCATGAATGGCAGGCGGTGGTCGATATCTTAATTGAAAATCTTAAAAAGAAAGATCTGGCCCGCGGCTTTGACCTTGCGATCGATCGCGCTGGGCAGATTTTGGCTCAGCATTTTTCAGGGGAAAAAAATAAGCACAACGAAATTGAAAATCGGCTTATCGTCCACGACTATTGAGCTGTTAGAATTTGAGATAAGCGAAGATCTTTGGCTTTCCAAATGTCGTTGATCCACACTTCAAATTCAGCTCTAAGTTCAGAGCTTAAATTAATTTCTCCTTTGAGAAATTTTTCTGGAATATTTATTTCGTTGGCTTCAAGGTAAATGGCTTGAATCTTGCCGCATAGAAAGCTCCAAAAGCTTTTGTCGTTTTGAGGATAGGCCACCGTGATATCTAGCATGGTGTTGAGCTGGCTGTTCATGGCATCAAGTACGTAGGTGATTCCACCTGCTTTAGGTTTTAATAGATATTTGAACGGTGACTGCTGTGCGCTTTGC
Source organism: uncultured Bdellovibrionales bacterium (assembly GCA_964405465.1). Taxonomy (GTDB): domain Bacteria; phylum Bdellovibrionota; class Bdellovibrionia; order Bdellovibrionales; family JAMPXM01; genus CAYONZ01. The sequence continues at coordinate 43,549 of CAYONZ010000006.1, forward strand.
TTGCGAGTGGTAAATCGCGTCCCTTCTGCAAAAACCAAAATAGAGGCCGGGCGACCACGCAATTTTTCACAAGCCATTTTGGCAGCTTGAAAATCTTTAAGTTTTAACTCCGGAAATTTCGCGAGAGTGTCTTTTGAGTATCTTTTCATAAAAGGATAGTCGAGTGCTTTCCACGCGACACCAATAAATGGGACCCACTTCAATTCATCTTTGAGAAAAAATCGAAAGAACGGAATTTTTCGATTGAAGACAAACTGTAAACTTAGAATATCGACCCACGATTGGTGATTTGATATAACTAAATATGTTTTGGTTGTCGCCTCCAGGCTTTGCAAGGACGGTGGAAGGCTAATGCGAAATTTGGGACGTAGAATATGGCGAATGTATTGATTGTTGCATGATATCCAGGCTTCGGCGACATGGATCATGCACGAGGAAATTTTGTTTTTAATGCGAAGAAATGGCACCACGGTTTTCATCGCAAAAAGTGGATACATAATGGTGCACCAAAACACAGTGTTTGCGGTGATGAATATAATCGACACTAATCCGAGTAAAGGACTCAATATCTCCAGCATGCGGTCTCCTTTTTGAGCGGGCCATTAACTTCTGGTGGTTCTTGTGGCTTGCTTGCCATCGCTCGAAATTCATTTTGTTCGAAAATTATTGGTAACAGTATTCGGCTAAATCGTCGAGTCGCAATGAGCCGTCTCGAGATGAATTGAGGTTGCGTGGGTTGTCGCAACTTGGGTACGATTAAACATGGAAAAAGCAAAGAATAAATCTGGCGCGTTGATGGTCGCCTTAGGAATTTTATTGAGTCGCCTCGCGGGGTTGATACGCGAACGAGTGTTTGCGCATTACTTTGGAAACTCAGATGCCGGGGATGCGTTTAAAGCGGCTTTGAAAATTCCCAATTTTTTGCAGAACCTTTTTGGTGAAGGGGTGCTATCAGCCTCCTTTATTCCAGTGTATGCCGCTTCGTTGGCCCAAAAAAATGAGGAAGATGCCTCCGAGGTGGCGTCGGTCATAGGTAGTCTACTTTTTGTGAGTACCTCGGTGCTCGTGGTCGTCGGGACCTTAGCTACCCCATGGATGATTGATCTTATTGCTCCAGGGTTTGTTGGGGCAAAACGTGATCTTTGTATACATATTGTTCAGGTTCTATTTCCGGGAACGGGTTTCTTGGTGATGAGCGCTTGGTGCTTGGGAATTCTCAATAGCCACCGTCGGTTTTTTCTTTCGTATGTGGCACCCGTCGTATGGAATCTGAGTCTCATCTTTGGATTGATTTTCTATGGGGGAAGCTCGGCCCAAGAGAACTTGGCAATCGTGGCGGCCTGGAGTTTGTTTGTAGGAAGTTTTTTGCAATTCATCGTTCAATTGCCGACCGCTCTTCGGTTGGCGAAAAAATTGCGTCCAAACTTTCGCATTCGCTCTGAGCCAGTGAAGGTTGTATTGAGAAACTTTTCTCCGGTCGTGGTGTCTCGGGGCGTGGTTCAGGTCAGTGCCTACATCGACAATATGTTGGCGAGTCTATTGCCGACGGGCGCGGTTTCGGCATTGGCTTACGCGCAAACTCTCTATCTTTTACCTGTGAGTCTTTTTGGGATGAGCGTATCCGTAGCGGAGCTGCCCGCAATGTCTTCAGCGGTTGGAACGAGCGAGGAGATTAATTCTTACCTTCGAGAACGACTAGCGCGAGCGACACGCCAAGTGGCTTTTTTTGTAATTCCCTCAGCAGCCGCATTTTTGTTTTTAGGCGATTCAATTGTGGGCGCGATTTTTCAAACCGGTTCGTTTGTCGAACGTGACACACATTTGGTTTGGTTCGTTTTGGCTGGATCTGCCGTAGGGCTCTTAGCTTCAACGGTCGGTCGGCTCTACTCTTCGACCTTCTATAGTTTGCGCGATACCAGAACACCACTGAAGTTTGCATTGGTGCGGGTGTTCTTTACCACCTGCCTTGGGTACGCGGGGGCTATGTGGGCTCCAAAGCTTTTTGCTGTTGAACAGATTTGGGGTACAGTCGGGTTGACCGTGACAGCGGGTCTTGCCGGATGGATTGAGTTTTCATTGCTTCGCCGCAGTCTTCAGCGAAAAATTGGGCAAGTTCAATTGCATTTTCGATTTCAAATGCAGGTTTGGTTTTGTGCTCTGCTGAGTGCCGCCTTCGGATATTTGTGTAAAGAAAAACTGTTTATATTTTCTTACGTGATTTTGAAGGCGGTCGCCGTTTTGGGAGTTTATGGGTCGATGTTTTTTATTATCGCTTACCTGTTAAAGATTCCTGAAGCCACGCAAACTGTTGAACGATTACGTCGTTACCTTTCTTGAAGCTCTTGTTCTGCTTTTTGAAGTTCTTCAGTAAAGTCAAATGGAAGGCTGCCCCGTCCAAAGTTGCCATAGAGTTTTTTAATATTTTTGGTGCGACGATTGGCATTCTCTGGATTGGATTCATAAAGGTAGTCTTCTTGGGTGGGAACCGCAATAATTTTGCTGTAAACACCATTGGTCAACTCGGACAATGCGGAAACCATCGAAAATAGTCGAAGCGCGAGTGTACCGATAAAGAATATTTCTTTTTCTGATTTCGCTTGAGCGGCCGTCTTTAGGTCGAGTTGTTTGGCTAGAGCAACGGTGACGGCGTAAAGATTTTTGCTCTCAGTCAGGGTGAGACTTGTTTCGTTATGAAAGTATCGAGCGGAGGTCTCGCATTCATGTTGCACGATTTTTTCAGCGAGTGCTTTTGTTGTCTTTGACAGTCGTTCTTCGTTTTCGTGCATGAACAAATCGAGAGTTGTGCACCGGTAGAAGTTGGTTTTGCCTTTGCATTCCGGAAGATTGGCGTTGGCTCCGAGTCGTTGACACATTTGTTCAGGCAAATTTTTGAAATTTGCATCTAGGATTTCTGTCTGGATGAGTTGATAAGGCTGTTGTTTTTTGTTTCCTAATTTTGCATAGCTCAGGCGGGGCGAAACAAAAATGAATGCCGCAAGCTCGGCCTCTCCGCCTTCAGGATTTTCGATTTGCGTGCGGTATGTACCTATGTCGCCAGTTTGTGGAGGGGCATCGGTCTCGAGTTTTCGGCATAAGGGCGAATTGATGTAGAAGGCGAACTCTCCCGGTGTGGTAAAGCGAAGGGCCGGAAGAAGTTTTGCTAAAACGAGTGCTAGATTCCAGCTATTGGGTCCGTCAAAGTCGGGATGTTTGCCATGGAATTTTTGAACATGTTGGGGGACGCAGTCACCCAGGTGAGCAACACAGCCATTGGCATCTTCTTTAACTTTTGGAGCATGACAGGTTCTTTGGTCGGCAAGTTGAGTCCATTTCGCAAGTGCAATGAGGTCCTGGGAGAGAACGGCACAATCTTTATGACTTAGAATTATCTCCTGACCTTGACCCGAGATTTCGGGCATTGAATTTGAACTCTTGTCGGTCACGCTTCTGTCAGCGCTGTGAGCTATTGAGCCAACTCGAGAGTGAGTGATAAGCAGAGCGAGAGAAATTGAAAGTGTGCGGTTTGCAGTTTTACCCATATCTGATTGTGGGTTGGTTGCGGTGTTTCTGCCAGTCTAGAAGCCAGGAATAGGCTGCCACATCGGTCTTTAGATGAGGCAGAGCCAGATGTTTGAAGCGGTTGCCCTCAATCTGGATTTTAGCCCAGACCAATGAGGAAAATACTCTACACGCCGAAAGACGATCCGCAGCCACAGGTTTTGTTGGCATTTGGATTCGAAAAGACAAAGCCCTTCCCATTTAAGCCACCCTCGAAGTCGAGAGTCATTCCTGCGATATAAAGAAAACTTTTGCCATCGACCACGATTTTGGTGCCAAACGCCTCGAAGGTTTTATCCGTCGGGTTCATTTGGTTATCGAAATCAAGCTTGTAGGACATTCCTGAACAGCCTCCGGGCACCACTTTAACTCTCAAAAAAGATTCCGGAAGTGCACCTGGGTCTTCTGCTTTTAGACGCACGATTTGTTTTGCTGCGGACTCACTAATTTGCACCATTTGGACCCTCCAAAGATATACGCCTTTATTCTACCCTATTTTGATGAGAATGGGAATCCCTTTGCATTTTGTTCTAGCGAATAATGCAAGATATCCGATCGCTTGTGCTTAGAGTGGCCTTAGCTGGCAGGTCTAAGGCGTCTGTTTGCGACGTCCGGGCTACTGAGGATGGGAAAATATCGTGGTTGTCTCAAAAGAATCGCTGCAGCTGAATCTCCGGATGAACAGCGTCTGTGGGTCGATAGTTTTCAAGGTCGATGCGATCATGAGCCCCACTTGTTGGCATGGTGTGGGACATGCCAAGTTGAATCAACCAGTCACGGTCGACATAGGTGAAAGACACCCCATAATGCAAATAGGGATATCGATAATTCAGTCCGAGAAGGCCAGTTTCAACATTAATGCCGAAATTATTCATCAGACGTGTTTCATGCAATGCCGAAACAATCCATTCGTGTTTGTCTGGTTTGAAGCTCTCCATATGCAATGAGTAGGGGTGTGTGTCGTCAAAGAAGTAGAGATAGGAGAGCGCCGTGTGAATCGAGTAAATAGAACTTATTTTGTTGGAGTAGAGTAAACTATAGGTCGTGCTATGTTGTTTGTAGAGCAAGTAGGTGTAGTCGGTGCGATCGCCAACGGCATCAATATAGGTCGCCGATCGCTCCTCGTTGTAGGTTTTAAAATAACTGGCCATGAACGCGACCTTTTCATTTCGATTGAGTTCAAAGCCGGTTTTCAAATGAAGGTTGATCATGTTGTAGCCAAAGTGAATCCAGGGGCTCGATGCCAAGATCACGTGTTGGCAGGGAGCAAAGGCGATAATGTAGGGCCCGACGGTGGCAACTCCTTTTTTTAAAAGATTTGCCGTCGGAGTTACATTGTGCCCAAGAAAAGAAGAGTTGAATGAGTCTCTTGAAATAATTGGAATTTCATTCTCATTTGCCGAGACTTGAGGGTCTGATTCTCTCATAGGTGCCGCAAGATCCAATTCCGGTTTTTCAAATTTGTGTCTTCCTTCAGTTTTCTTTTCAGTGTCTATGGTAAGCTGAAGCTCTTCCGAATCTGAATAGGATTCCTCACTTTGTAATGTTGGAGATGAAGTTTGCGCAGTTGATGAAATTTTGGGTGCCAAATCAGAATCAATTTCGCTGGCAGTGACAACCGCCGGTAAAAAGCAATTCAGCGCCAGTTGTACTGTAAAAAGCATCAGCAAGTGCCAAGCTGTATGTTTGTATGGCGATGTCAGGTCAATCATTTGTAGAGTGACCCTGAGAAATCCAAATCATTTGCTCAGTTTAAAGATTAGAAAATCAGACGTCACTTGAGCGACGGCAGAACCCGACGCATTCTAGACTTTAGCGAAGGTGCGGTTTTTTTCTCGCGCTCGATTTACGACCTGAATGAGTTTTTCGCTGACTGAGATCACCTGTTCTGACGTGGTAAATCGCCCCAGACCAAACCGCACAGTTGTCGCGAATTCATCTTCTGGCGTTCCAATTGCCTTTAAGACGTGACTGATTTCTGACGCTCCACTTGAGCATGCAGATCCTGAGCTAAAAGCCACATCTCCCATGCCTAACAGCAGTTGATCGCTCAATACCCCTGAAACGGTGAAATTGATATTGTTGCAAAGACGTTCTGTTGGGTGGCCATTCAGTACCAAACCCTTTACCTCTTGCATGCACTTTTGAATAAGAAAATCTCGGTCCTTAGTGAGGCGTGCCGTTTCTTCGATGAGATTTAATTTTGCAAGCTCACAGGCTTTGCCGAGCCCGACAATCCCTGGGACGTTATGTGTGCCGCCACGAAGACCCTTCTCTTGACCTCCACCCCTTAGATATGGAGCCAACCTCACGCGTGGTGAAGTTTGGCGTACATAGAGCGCGCCTGTTCCCTTGGGTCCGTAGAGCTTGTGAGCTGAGATGGAAAGCAAATCAATGTTCATGGCTTTGACATCAATGGGAAGGCGGCCCACGGTTTGAGCTGCGTCTACATGAAATGTGATCTGTCTTTGGCGAAGTAAGTCGCCGATCTCCAAGATAGGATTGATTGAGCCAATTTCGTTGTTCGCATGCATCAGGCTCACAAGTGCTGTGTTGGGCTGAAGTGAATTTTTGAGTGTGTCAATTTCAACCTGACCATAACGGTTGACCGGAAGAACCGTAACCTCGTGCCCCAATTCTTTGGCTTTGGCACAAACTTCGAGAACACATTTGTGCTCAACCTGCGAGGTTACAATGTGGCGACCCGGCTCAGCCAGTTCAAGAAAACCTAAAAGAGCCAGATGAATACTCTCGGTGGCTCCGCTTGTAAAAACGATGTCACGAGCTTGTGCGCCCAGAACACTTGCCACCTGTTCACGTGCTTTCTCGATGGCAGTTTTCGCTTCCCATCCAAAACTATGCTGGCCACTCATGGCGTTGCCAAAAACCTCGCAAAAATAAGGACGCATGGCCTCAAAGACGATCGGGTCAACAGGTGTGGTCGCGTGATTATCGAAATAGATAGTGTGTTTTATGCTCATGTATCAAGCGTAGATGAACATCATATTCTTGTCGAGAGAGGAGTTGCCAAGTAAAGCCAAACGCGAAGAGGCAAGCGTGCAAATGCGGGAACGGAGTGTGAGGACTTTTAACAACAGTTGAAGGGTAGATGTAAACAATTATAATTTAATTTTGTCGAAGTGTGAGCGGCTCGCTTGGGGGGAGAAGGATTGAATTTTTGATGACTTTAGAGTTTTGACCCTATAACGTAAAAGCCTTCGAATTTACTTTTTCTGGAGGCTGTATGGGCGATATGAGTTGGCGTTCATTTGATTTATTTAATCCAACCGAAGAACACAAAATGTTACGCGAGACGATCGCTGCATTCGTCTCTAGTAAAGTCGAACCCCAAGCTTTGGAGCACGATCGTAAAGAATTATTCAACTTGCCTCTTTTTCGTGAGTTGGGTTCCCTGGGGCTATTGGGAATCACAGTTCCCGAGCAGTATGGTGGGTCAGAAATGGATGCTGTTGCCGCGGTGATTGCGCATGAAGAGTTGTCTGCGAGTGACCCTGGTTTTTGTTTGGCCTACCTCGCTCACTCCATGCTCTGTGTGAACAATCTGGCAGTCAACGGCAGTGAAGCCCAGAAAAAAAAGTTTCTTCCTAAACTTTGCTCCGGCGAGTGGGTTGGTGCGATGGCAATGTCTGAGCCCGCAGTTGGTACAGATGTAATGGGAATGGAAACCACTGCGATCAAGTCCAACACTGGATATGTGATCAATGGTCGCAAAATGTGGATTACGAATGGCACGCTTGATGAGCAGGGAACGCCAGCAGACTTGGTTTGGCTCTACGCCAAGACTTCTGAAAAACATGGTCGTCCACAGATTTCAACTTTTATCGTTGATCGAACCAGTGCTGGGTATTCAGTGGGGCAAAAAATAAAAGACAAAACCGGAATGCGTGCCTCAAACACGGCGGAGTTGGTTTTTAATAACTGCGAGGTTTCGTTAGATGCACTTGTTGGACATGAGGGAGAATCTGCACATCATATGATGCGCAATCTTGAGCTTGAACGTTTGACCCTGGCGGCTATGAGCTTGGGAATCGCTCGTCGTTCAATTGAAGTCATGGTTCGCTATGCCTCTGAGCGAAAATCGTTCGGGCATTCATTGAGTTACTTTGGACAAATTCAAAAGATGATTGCAGAGAGTTATGCTGAGTATCGGGCCGGACGAACCTATATCTATGAAACAGCTCGCAAGCTTGACCTCAATCACGCTGGTAATCGTCTTGATTCAGATGGTGTTAAACTCTACATGGCAGAAGTGGCAAAAACGATAGCAGATCGCGCGATTCAAGTTTTGGGCGGCTACGGTTATGTTGGGGAGTACCATGTTGAGCGCCTGTGGCGAGATGCGAAGTTGCTCGAGATTGGTGGCGGTACAAATGAGGCACATCACAAAAATATCACTCGAGACTTAGCAAAAAATCTTTCACTTTAGGGCGTGTCCTCAATTGGCTAGCCTACTACGCAAAAGCAATAGAAATGATTTGAGCGTTGCTCGTCGTCGAAATAGCACCACTATTTCTCCTCCTCGTGCCTTCAACTCATTTCTATTGCTTCCGCTCGCGACGTCCGACCAATTGAGGACACGACCTAATTCGCGAATTTTAAAAAATATTTTTACTCAGCGGTTTGATTTTTGCCGCTGAGGTATCTTTCTAACAAGGGTCTAGCATTGAATTCGCAGCCTAGTACCTTTAGGAAAATGAATACGCCACCCGTTTTTCGATCAAGAAAAACGATCTCGCGTGGGGGAGCTCGTAATTTGAAGGCTTTAATCAGCGCACCCACCTTGATGGTCATGCGCTTTGGCAAATCGGATTGTGCGTAGTTATATGACCCTTCAAATGGTTCCACGATTTGAAAACAAAAATCCGCAAAGAGTTGATCGAGTGACTGAGGATCATTTTTTTCAGAAAAACCCAGTCGAATAGCTGCCAACTTCAGTTGCGACATGTCCTTGTTGATCGAAGCTTGCACGAGTTGTTGGTAGTTGGAACAAAACTCAGGCGAAAACTCGCGAAGCGCACCGAAATCAAAAAGTACTAAGCGATCGTCTTCACCGTTAGGGTCGATCTTGACTCGGTAATTGCCAAGATGTGGATCAGTTTGAACGAACCCCCAAACAAATAATTCCATCAAGTACAGCTCGAGGGCCGCCAACCCGAGACGATTACGTCTTTCAAGGCTCAGTGCCTGAACCTCGGGGCTATCGATAGTAAAGCCTTCGACGAATTCTGAAGTGAGCACTCGGTGCGTGCTAAACTCTGTAAGTACATTGGGCACCACATATCGTTGATCGTGCGCGAGTGCATTTCTGTACTTGATTGTGAAGTGCATCTCCTTTTGGTAGTCCAGTTCCTGAGTGAGCATGTCCTTGATTTCAAGCAGTAAATGATCGAAATGCGGAACCTGTGGTAGGAGTTTGGTCACTGAAAAAATCGATTTCAAGGTCCTCATATCATTTTCAATTGCTTGATCGACGCCAGGATATTGAATCTTAATAGCAACCACCTGTTGTGTCGCCCTTACACGCGCACGGTGTACTTGACCAATCGATGCGCTGGCCATAGGCACCGGCTCTATTGCGAGTTGTGCGAGTCGTTCAGCACCGAATTCATGTGCCAAAGTCTTGGCCACCACTTTCCACTCAAGTGGAGGAGATTGAAACTGCAGTGTCTTCAAAATATTATTGGCCTCAGGGGGCAAAAAGTGCTCGCCATACATAGAAAGCATTTGTCCAACTTTCATGAGGCTTCCTTTGAGCTGACCCATTTCTTTAGCGAATAGCTGCGCTTGGCTGACCAAGAGTTTTTTGGCGCGTTCCCCAGAGAGATCTTCACCCGTGAGCATTTCGCCCAGTTTGCTCTGTGCCATCTTGGCTCCGGCACTTGCGGTCATTTTGGCGAGACTAACGCCGCGAGAGAGGAGATCCGAGCGAATAGAGCTGAGCGATTTCATACCGCCAGTCTTGCGGGGCCCCTTTTTACTCTGCATTCGCGCCTCTTTTCATCGGACACTGATCTCCATGAGATGCCAGGTGCTGTTTCAGATTGCGACAGAATCGGTCTTTTCACAAGCATTCATTTTGTATAGTACAAAAATAGAAAGAGCTGTGTTAAGCTCTGGGGGATGCCGGAAAAAAGTAAGATTTCAATATTTTGGTTTCGCCGTGACCTCCGATTGCAGGACAACGTGGGGTTGAGTTTCGTTTTGGCTCAACAAGAAAAAATTTTACCGATCTTCATATTCGATACCAGTATTTTGGTGGCTCTAAAAAATAAAAGTGATCTTCGTGTGCAGTTCATTCATCAGACATTGTGTGAGCTCAATTTGAAATTGCAGCAAGTTGGATCTGGGCTCGAAGTATATTGTGGGTCGCCGCTAGAGGTTTTTTCTGAGATTTTGAGTAAACACCGAGTGTTTAGAGTGGTTTGCAACCATGATTATGAACCAAATGCAATCGACCGCGACCAAAGTGTGCAAGCGTTTCTTGAGAGTCGTGGTGTAGAGATGATGACCTTCAAGGATCAGGTGATTTTCGAAAAAGATGAAGTCGTCAAGCAAGACGGTGGACCCTATACGGTATTCACTCCATATAGCCGAAAATGGAAGTCTCAGCTTGAAGCAAGTCTCTTAAAGCCCCACAATTGCGAGCTGAGCGCAGAGAGATTTGTACCTCAGAAAAGGCAAGACATAATGTCTCTTGAACAGTTGGGATTTGAAAAAACAGATTTTATTTACCCGCCACCTGTGATTTCGAAAAAAACAATTTTGGACTACAAGAGTCAACGCGACTTTCCGAGTCAATCGGGGACAACCCGCTTGGGCGTACATTTAAGATTTGGCACTGTGAGCATTCGTCGTTTGGTGGCGTTGACCTGGTCCATTGCTGAAATGGAGTCTTGGCTGAATGAGCTTATTTGGCGTGAGTTTTTTATGCAGATCCTTTTTCATTACCCGCATGTGGTGGATCGAGCCTTTAGGTCTGAATACGACGCGATAGTTTGGCGCAATGATGAAAAGGAATTCTTAGCTTGGAAAAATGGGCAAACCGGTTTTCCTCTGGTTGATGCTGGCATGCGAGAGCTGAATGCTACAGGCTTCATGCACAATAGGGTGCGTATGTTGGCCGCGAGTTTTTTAACTAAACATCTTTTAGTTGATTGGCGTTGGGGTGAGGCGTATTTTGCAGAAAAGCTACTGGACTATGATTTGGCTGCAAACAATGGGAATTGGCAATGGGCAGCAGGTACGGGTTGCGATGCCGCTCCCTATTTTCGTGTATTTAGTCCAGAAGCACAGGCAAAAAAGTTTGATCCCGAGGCCGCTTATATAAAAACATGGGTCCCTGAATTTGGCTCGTCACGGTATGTGGCTCCGATTGTCGATCATAAGTATGCGAGGTTGCGAGTCTTGCGAGCCTACAAGGTGGCGCTCGCGAAAAGGTGACGACTGAAACCGAAAGAGACCAGATGAGCCAGATGAGACTGAGACTGAAGCTGAGATTGAGGATGAGAGCGAGCCTACTAAGGCCAGGTACAGTGCCACGACAGATGGTTGTGCCACTGGAAGCAAAGGAGAGGTCATGAGGGTTTTAATAACCGGTGCGACGGGTTTGATCGGACGAGCTTTGGGGCAAAAACTGGTTGCCGCAGGCCACGAAGTCAGAGTCCTGAGTCGAAATAAAATTCGCGCGCAGGCTGAGTTGGGATTTCCGGCTGAAGTTTTGGAATGGCCAAGAAAGACCGAGTGGGCCACTGTGTTGTCTGCTGTAGATGCCGTCGTGCACCTGGCAGGAGAATCGGTCGCAGAAGGGCGATGGACAGCAGAAAAGAAACGTCGAATCTATGAATCTCGTGTGCTCACCACGAGGGAACTTGTTGATGCTGTTTTGCAAACTCCAAATCAAGTTCAAACTTTTGTTATGGGTTCTGCAATCGGTGTCTATGGCGATCGAGGTGATGAGAAACTTTTTGAATCAAGTGTTGGTGGTTCTCCATCAGGTTTTTCATCAGAATCTCCATCAGGAAATCCCGATGCATTTCCCGCTGGATCTCCTATTAAGGGAAAAGACTTTTTGGCAAAAGTAGTTGTGGACTGGGAAAATGAATTGGCGAGGCTGAACACACGCGCAACCATTCGCCAGGTGATCGTGCGTACGGGGGTTGTTTTAGACAATCAAGGGGGAGCTTTAGCAAAGCTTTTGCCAATGTTCATGAATGGCTTAGGGGGACCTCTGGCGGGCGGTCGAAATTGGATGAGTTGGATTGCACTAGAAGATATTTGCCGGGTATTTCAGTTTGCAATAACGGATCAAAGAGTGCGGGGCGTGATCAATGGTGTTGCGCCTGAGCCTATACAAAATCGCGATTTTACCGCGACGCTTGCCAAGGCTTTGCATGTTCCTGCCGCATTTCCGGTTCCGGCAGTGGCCCTCAAATTGTTGTTGGGGGAAATGTCACAGGTGATTTTGGCAAGCCAAAGGGTTATTCCTCAGGCTCTTTTGAACTATGGATTTTCATTTAATTTTCCAAATCTTAGTTCGTATCTATTTCACGCTTGCGCCCCTTTGAGCAATGGCGATCACGAAATGATATTTGAACAGTGGGTCCCACATGCTCCAGCAAATGTTTTTCCGTTTTTTGCTGATGAAAAAAACCTTGAGAGTCTCACTCCTCCATTTTTGAATTTTAAGGTATTGGGAAAATCGAGTGAAGCAATCAATGAAGGGACGCTGATTGATTATCAACTGCATCTGCATGGAGTGCCCCTGAAGTGGCGCAGTCGAATCGAACAGTGGGAACCCAATCAAAAATTTGTGGATCTTCAGCTCAAGGGCCCTTATCGAAAATGGCATCATACTCACGAGTTCATCGCTTTTGGGGGCGGAACATTATTGCGAGATCGGGTTCTATTTCGGTTGCCACTGGGCTTTTTCGGAAGTTTAATTGTGGGGTCAAAAGTGCAAAAGGATATCCTTAACATCTTTGCCTATCGACGTTCGCGAATGGGAGAACTTCTCGATGCCCACATTCAAAACTCCAAAAAATCCAAATCCTCCTGACGCTCAGGGGCCAACTCCACAGAGTCCGACTCCTCAGGATTCAGATCAGACACGTCGATTGACGGTGGCAACTTTGGCGGTTGGTACTGAAGTTTCTGACGGTCAAATCGTTGATCGGAATTCAGCCTGGATCAGTTCACGACTTGTCGAAATGGGCTTCGTTGTTGTCGAACATCGTGTGGTTCCAGATGATCGAGAACTGATGGCGCTTGCGATGCGTGAGTTAATGGCTCGAGTGGATCTCTTGTTTCTTACAGGTGGTCTGGGACCAACGTCAGACGATTTTACTCGTGAAGTTTTGTGTGAGGTGTTGAACGAGACTTTGCAATTTGATGAGATAGCTTGGACACGTGTCCAAAAAAAGATTCACTCCCGAGGAGTGAGTCTCACCGCTGATCACCGCAGGCAGTGTTACTTTCCACGATCAGCAGAAGTTTTGCTTAACTCAGTTGGAACTGCTGACGGTTTTTGTTTAAGCAAAAATAATTTACAGATCTATGTTCTCCCTGGCCCCCCTTCAGAAATTGCTGCCATTTGGCAGGAGGCTGTGATCGAGCGATTGCATCAGCAAGTATCCGCTGATGACCGCGAGGTCCTTTTGCTCTGGCGAACTATGGGACGGGGGGAGTCGGAAGTGGCGGCCCTGGTTGAACCAATTGTAGAAAAAGTGAACTCCATTTTTGCCAGCCAAAATTTATTGCAATCTTCCCGCAAAGGTGGTGCGGGTGTTCCTTCCTCAGATTCTTCTCTAGATTCCTCTCGTTTGCTGCGTGGGCGAGAAGGGTGGCGAGTCGGGTATCGCGCCCATGCACCCTATGTCGAAGTGAAAATCTGGACAAAATATTTTGAACTTGATCAACAATACTTTGCCGAAATCGAGTCTGTGTTGGCTCCCTATCTGGTGAATCGCGATCATGAAGATTTAGCATCCGATGTTTTAGATTATTCACGATCACACCGCATTCGAATTGAGGATTATGCAACTCAAGGTTTGATGGCAGAACGCTTTGTTGTGAAGATGCGTGAGCAAGAGACTTTTTCGATGTTGTCGTCTCCGAGTGGTAAGGCCTCCGCTGCGAGTAAGGATGGTCTAGAGAGACCCTTTCAGCTGGAAATCATATCAGCATTGACCGCCAGTGAAGTTCCTTTGGAAAAATCTTTTCTAGCTGACTGTGACTCCTTGATTCGTCCAAGCGAGGGAGGCAGCGACGCCAGAGAGTTGCAAATAGCAGAACAAAATCAAAAACGTGATATTTTGGTTTTGTCTCTTGGGGTTGTCGCGGACCGCACTAAATGGTTGGTTCGGGTTGGTCTGGTCTCAGAAGCAATGTTGGAGTCTGTTCAATCCTCCACCGGTACTCGAAAGCAATATCGGGAGCTCTGCAGTTGCGAGGTTAGTCCGATCTACAGGGCAAGTGTTCAGAGCGAGCGCGGCAGAAAGTATATTTGCGAGCGAACATTGCAAATTTTTTTGCAAGTTTTGCGAAAGTCGATTAACTGACTCGAATGTCACATTCTTTATTGCCATGGCAGATTTCTGATCGTCAGACTGAATCTTCGTCGCGCTTTCCTTATTCCGAGTTCTTTCAATTGGGCGCACAGCGGGTGTCAGCCCAAAAAATATTTGAACTGATGAGCCCTCTGCTTTCAGTGTCTCGGCAGAAAAAGATCGATGAAATCGTTGCGGGCAGAACCTATGATGTCATTCCAGTTTTAGAAAATATTTATGATCGTGGGAATACCAGTGCAGTGATGCGAAGCTGTGAGGCCATGGGCTATCAGAGCTTGCACTTGATTGAACCCAATGAAAAATTCAAAAAATCTCAACGCGTGACCAAAGGAGCCGATAAGTGGCTGGATGTGGTTCGGTGGACTGATTCAACTGAATGTGTGCACGGCCTCAAAAAAATGGGCTATCGGGTTTATGCCACTCATTTTGAGCAGGCGACTCCCATTGGAGAGGTCGATTTTACACAGCCGACAGCTTTGGTTTTTGGAAATGAAAAAGACGGAGTATCTGACGAAATATTGTCGCAGGTCGATGGCCGTGTGGTCATACCTATGCAGGGGTTTGTGCAGAGTTTTAATATTTCAGTGGCTGCAGCCATTGCTCTTTATCATGCCTATCGTGATCGAATCATGAAGCTCGGATTCCACGGAAACCTGACAATCCAGCAACGTGAAATTTTACGTGCTCTTTATTTTTTGCGTTCATCGAAGAATCCAGAACGATTGATTCGCAAACTTCTCGAACGTGAAAATCCGCCCGAGAAGTTATGAAACTCTAGAGACAGGACTGACAATCTTGTCTCGGATCTTGATTAAAATGAAAAGTTTGGGCTCCGCCGTGTTCGTCGAGCATCACACGAAGATCAATGGATCGATCATTTAAGATCTTTTGAATCTGCTCGAGAGCTGTATAGATTTTTGAAAGTGGTTCTTTGCCTCGAGAGAAGTTCACTTTTTCCGTCGCTCCACCATCGAGCGTGAGCTTGAAAAAGAGCAGGTCTTCGAGATGATCTTTTGGCAGTAAAGATAGAACCAATCCGGGGCCAACTGTTTTGAATAGATCATTCTGTCTTAGACTTAAAAATGCATCAATGCGTTTGAAATTCGAAGTCTTCTGCGAGGAATCGAGTGTAATGGTGAGTTTATCGGCAATGAGGTCAACATCTTGACTAAAGCGATCGAGACTTGATGCTGCCGCACTGGGCTCATCTCCTGGCAGGTATGGCTTTGAGGCCGTGACCCAATTGAGATAATCTTTAGGCAGTGTTGCAAGATAGGCCCAAATGCGTTTTTTCAGCGCTTCTTTTGACATCATTGGAATGGCGTCAAGGGCCGCCTCATGAAACACAATCTGGTAGTTGAGATAGGTGTTGCGATGGTCTTGTTGGGAATTAAAATTACGCCAATCAATTTGTTTGTACCATTCCTCCGGAATAGTGGCTTTGACTTCGCGTTTGAAATCTTTGAGATCGTCACTGTCAAAAATCACTTCGCGAATTTCACGTTGAAATATGAGATCGGTAAAATTTTGCGGTTTGAATTTGTCGTTGGTTTGAAACAAAATATTCAGAGTTCCAGTTGCGGCTTTGCCGGCAAGCGACCAAAAGAATTTTCTCTCAGCTGTTTCTGCGACCGAGTAGAGAAGAAAATATATCGGGTTGCCGTCAACATCTAGCCCTCCGATCTTGTTTTTCGAGTAGAAGCGACCAAAGCGAAATGAACCAAAGCCCATGGCCATTCTAAAATTGAAGGCGTCGGTATTACTTATTGAGAATCCCTGAAAAATGCGATCGACACGTTTTTGGTCAAACTTTTTAAATTTGTCATTTGCATATATTTGCTCTGCGGGTTCGAGATCAGAAATCAATTTCTTTTCTAGAATATTTGCTGATGCCCTTGGGTTGAGCCAGCGAAATCGATTCATGTCGAGGCGTAAGTTCTGATGCATCAGTGACTCGTAAGCTGAAGCGGCCTCGTCGTCTTTGAGGTCAAAAATATAGTCTGCCATAAAGACCCGACTTGAACGAGCCGATTCGTAACCTATGGAGAGCGGCTCAATGTCGAGAAGATCATTGAGATGGCTTTCGATGTGGTTCACGAGACGATGTCCCGCATTGTTAATTCCACTTGGAGCATTTTTGATTTCGAAGGCTTGCCATGGCTTGAGGTAGGTCACGCCGAATCCCACTTGAAATTTTTTGGGATCGCGAATTCCAATTAATCGCACTCGAATGCGATCGTTTTTTAGGCGGAAGACATCGACTAAAAAGTCACCGCTCACGATGTAATGGGCTCCAGCGGTGAGCTGCGTGGTTCCAGACATTTCTTTGAGTGTTTCAGCGCCGATCGAAAATGAGAGATTTGAAATGAAGCGAACAGAATCTCCTGGAACCAGTCGCTCCCGGGCTATTTTTGCTGTTGAGGGGACCTGTTGTAAAAAATAGGGAAGCGTGAATGTCGCTTTGTTTTTTGCATCAGTCGGAGTTTTTCCTGAGAAAAGTCGATAAAAAACCAGTTCGGTACCTGAGCGAATGTTGAAGCCGATCGGGGTTTTTCCGCTGTCGATCAAATCGCCGGTACCTACTCCGGCACGCAAGATAAAATGATCTTCGCGCAACTGCTTGCCATCGATGTAGGCGGGTTCAACTACTCCGCGATAATCCAAGCCCACTTCGAGATGCTGCCAACTTCCATTTACAATCTTCGGGCTCATTTTAAAGACGGCTTTCTCGTATTGGCGAAGCAGTCTACCTGTGAGTCCGGTTGGTGAGAGATATTGTGATGGTCTTGGTGGCGTGGTCTGTCCACTGTCCTGAGGATTCTGAGGGCGAGAAGGGCCTACCGAAGGAGGAGCAGAGGGTGGCGTCGCGGCTTGTGGAGGAGTTTCTTCCTCCGCATTTGCCGAGGGCAAAGCTAACGTCATCACCAAGAGAGCAATGGCCATCAGGGGGAGTAGAGCTTGAGTTATCACTGCTCGAACTTTCATAAAGGTCTCCTTTTGTGCAAATGCGCGTTTCACCGAAAAGCACCCCTTTCCATCCGGATTGGTGGTGGCATTTTCTAGCGGCTCGCGTTTTGCCGTCATGGGTGCTTGTCCACGGAATTTGGATAGTGAAAATCCACACCACAAGCAGATAACGCAAAACGTTAAGTTGCCTAAAATACTAATAAAATAAAAAATTGTCCAGGTTTACCTGGGGTTTGTAGAGATTGGTCTCTGTAATCTAAGGAGAACTTACAGAGAGCCGGCAGAAATGGACCATGAACGTGCGTCAAGCACCCGGTGCCAGGTCCCTTGTAGCAGCTCCTTGGTCGCATATTTGTGAAAAAAATTCTAAATTTTCTTCTGCACTAGAAGATGGTCTTTGTGCCGATTTGGCGTTCAAGACTCGACATCTTTTCATTGTTTCCCGTCTGCTTCTTCTTGAGCAGCGTGATCTGACTGAGAATCGACGCCTTTTGCTCGGTTGGCGTTGCACTCAGTTTTTGGTTGAGTCCCTGCACCTCATATTCAAGCCGCGTGTTTTCCTCTTCGAGCTTTGAAAGCTCTAACCCAGCCTGGTAACCGCGAATAAAAAGTCCTTCGAGGTGCTGAGGGCAAACACTTTGATAAATGCCACCCGCCTTGCCCATTTCGAGCCCGATCTCGAGTGAGCAGTAGTGCACGAGGCCTTTGTTGCGGCCGATTTCATATTGTTCAGCATTCGATGTGATTGAGGCTTGTGGGCATCGGGCACGGTGTAATTCAATTTGATTGGCTGGCCGACCTGAGCGTCCATCGTGCACACCGAGTTCAAACCAATCGGTTCGCATGCAAAGATCGGGAGTGATCGTTGGACCAATCTGTTGGGACGTACACGAGAACAATGGGATTAAAGTCATCAGAGCGATAAGTATGTGTTTCAAATTGGTAGACATCGTCGATCTCCAGATCTTGTGACAGTTTGATCAAAGCAGCCTTATTGCCTGAGTAAACAGGAGTAGCGGAGTGCCCAGGCTTTGAACATGGTTTATGTTAGGCGTCACTTGGGGCTTGCTCTGTTTGCTTCTTATAGACACATCAGGCAGTTTTAAGGTTATGAAAATCGCACTCTTACATGATTCTGTGTTACCTCCCTCGACCTATGGCGGGATCGAGAGAATTGTGATGGCGCTGGCTCGCGAATACACTCGGCTTGGGCATGAGGTCGTCATCTTGGCTCGCAAGGGAAGTCAAATTCGAGATTATGCATTTCAGGCTCTTCCGCAAGACGCAACGGAGTTTGATCATTGGCAGTGGTTGCCACACGGAATTGATTTTTTGCATTCTCATCAGCCTTTAAAAACCAAACCACCTCTTCCTTTCTTGGTGACCATTCATGGTAACGGCCATGCCGAGGAAAAATACTGGGCGAACACGAATTTTTTGAGCCGCAGTCATACGCGCAATCATGGTGCTAAATATTTTGTGTTTAATGGTGTTGATCCTGATCGGTATCCGTTTCGTGCAGAGAAACAAGATTACTTTGTTTTTTTGGCGAAGACGACTTGGCGGGTAAAAAATGTAAAAACCGCAATTGCTTGGGCGAATGACCTGGGCGTGCGTTTGAAAATCATGGGTGGCAGCGGAATCTCTCGTGGCAATATCGAATACTGTGGGCTTGTCAGCGAAGAAGAAAAAGTCGAAATTTTGGCTCATGCCAAGGCCTTGATTTATCCGACAAACTGGGATGAGCCCTGTGCGGCTGCGCCACTTGAAGCCTTGGCTTGTGGCACGCCTGTGATCACCTCGAACAATGGCTGTATGCCTGAACTTATTCGGCCAGGAACTGGAGTCGTTTGTCACAATTATGATGAACTTCTGCGAGCAGCGGCTGAGGTATCGAAAATTAATCCGCGGGAATGTCGTAAAGCTGTTGAAGAGTTTTTTAGTCTAAAGCGAATGGCACAGGATTACTTAGTCTTGATTGAGAAAATTCGTGCCCATGGAGATCTTGATCAGAATCCACAATACAGCTTTAAAAAAGAATCAGTGCAGTTTTTGTTTAAGCCGACGTTGTTAAATAAATTGCGATTTGCATTAACAGGGAAAATTTGAATGCGTGTTTTTATTTCAGGCGGAGCAGGATTCATCGGCAGTCATTTGGCCGAGTTTTTTTTGAATCAAGGTTTTTCGGTCAAAGCTTACGACAATCTTTTGTTGGGCAAAAAAGAGCTTTTGAAAAAAGTGATCGACCATAAGAATTTTGAATTTGTTCAGGCCGATCTATTAGATTTACCAAAACTTAAAGCTGAAATGGCTGGGTTTGATTTGGTCTACCATATGGCTGCGAACTCAGATATTTCACAGGGGGCCTTGCACACAGACATTGATTTAAAGAATGGCACGATAGCGACCTACAACGTGCTGGAGTCAATGCGTGTGAATAATGTGAAGCAAATTGTTTTCGCTTCGACGTCAGCGATTTATGGCGAAGCGAGTATTAAACCGACACCTGAAAATTATGGGCCCCTTTTGCCGATTTCTTTTTATGGAGCAAGCAAGCTTGCCTGTGAGGGATTGTGTACGGCCTTTTCACACAACTACGATATTCGAGTTTGGGCTTATCGGTTTGCCAATATTGTTGGTCCGCATTCCACTCATGGGGTGATTTATGATTTTACCCATCGACTTTTGAATGAACCCAATGTGCTGAAGGTTTTGGGCAATGGGACTCAGAGAAAATCCTATTTACATGTTCAAGACTGTATCGAGGGTATGTGGTTTGGGTACAGGAATTCGCAGGAGCCATTTCAAATTTTTAACCTTGCAAGCTATGGGGTGACCAATGTCGCCAAGATTGCGGAGAAGGTGGTCGCGCGAGTAGCAAAACAAACAGGGGTCAAAGCGAAAATCGAATTTGGTGAAGGTGAACGCGGTTGGAAGGGTGATGTACCTTACACCCACCTCGAAGGAGCGCTCCTCGAAAAGCTGGGATGGAAGGCTAAGCTTGATAGCGATCAAGCCGTCGAACTTGCGATTGACCAAATTGTTCAAGAGATTTTAGAGGCGAAAAAATGAGCAAGAAACCAGGTCATGACTCAGATGAAATTGGTATTGAAGATCTTGAGTTCGACGTGTCAGAGTCTGATGAAACTGAGGCTTCTGAGGCGAGTTCGACAGCAATACAAGAGGCATTAAGCAAAGACAAAAGTAAAAAGCAGGTGGTGATTCTTGCTGGTGGTTTGGGAACTCGCTTGCGTCCAATCACCGAAAAAATTCCTAAGCCGATGGTTGCAGTTGCTGACCGACCATTTTTGCATTGGCAGATTCAAGAACTAAAGCGCCAAGGATATACACGTATTCTTTTGCTGATTGCCTATCTCGGAGAAAAAATCCTAGAGCATTTTGGTGATGGACGAGAATGGGGCGTTGAGGTGCACTATTGCAAAGAGCCTGAGCCTCTTGGTACTGGCGGTGCTCTGCTGTTTGCTCGACATCTTTTGGAAGAAGAGTTTTTTATTTTAAATGGCGATAGTTTTTTGCGCTTAGATATGGACGCAATGGCAAATGAGTTTGCTCAGGCCACCAAGCCTTGTGAGGCGATGTTGGCGGTTTATGACAATCGCGTTGCGACTCCCGTGCCGAACAATTTAAAAATTTCTCATGGTCGAGTGGTGGAATACCAAAAAGCTGCCGGTATTGAAAAGGGCTTTAGCCATGTTGATGCTGGAGTTTATCTTTTGAAACGAAAACACATTTTTGCTCGTCGTCAGAAGTTTCAGCTTGAAGAACTATGGCCCTCTTTGATTTCAGAAAACTCTTTGCTCACATTTAATGTGTCTGAACGATTTTATGATATCGGCACTCCCGAGCGACTAAAAGAATTTGAGGAGAAGATTCGTGATTATTTCCCGAACACCGTTTCGCGTTAGTTTTTTGGGCGGAGGCACTGATCTCCCTTCTTTTTTTGAAGAAGAAGAGGGTGCCGTTTTGTCGACGACCATCGATAAATATATGTACATCACAATCAATGATCGTTTTGATGAAACCTTTCGATTGGCCTATAGCAAAACTGAGATTTGTAAGAGTATCGACGAAATTGATCACAAAATTTTTCGCTATGTGCTTTCGCAAAATGCGGATGCGATTCGCGACAAAAATCAAGGCCGCGGGCTTGAACTTTTATCGATGGCGGACATTCCTGGGGGCACCGGCTTGGGCAGTTCTTCGACCTTCACGGTGGGGCTTCTTCATGCGATGAAGGCCCATTTGGGAGTTTTCCAATCTGCAGAGCAATTGGCAGCCGAAGCTAGTCGCATTGAAATTGAAGAGCTTGGTGAGCCTATTGGCAAGCAAGATCAATATGCAGCAGCTTACGGCGGGTTGCAATTTTTTAGGTTTCATCCCTCGGGTCAAGTTTCGGCTGACCCCGTGATTTGTTCGCAAAAAAGTAAAAATGAACTCGAAGCTTCGATGATGCTCTTCTACACCGGCCAAACTCGTTCGGCTTCAAAAGTTCTGTCTGAACAGAAATCAAATGCCCAAAAAAACCGTGAAAATCTTCGGGAGATGGCAAAGTTGGCCTATCAAGCAAAGGCCTCACTTGAGCAGGGCCGGCCGATCAAAAATTTTGCTGAGATTCTTCATCAGGGCTGGGAACTGAAGCGCACATTGGCGGCCGGGATATCAGCGTCAGAAATTGATCTCCAGTACGAGAGAGCTCGCAAGGCCGGAGCCTTGGGTGGCAAGATATTAGGAGCAGGTGGAGGAGGCTTTCTCTTGATGCTTTGTCCACCTGAACTTCAGTCGAGGGTCCGCGAGGAGCTCAAAGAGCTTCGTCAGGTCCCAATCGCATTCGAAAGCTGGGGAAGTAAAATTATTTTTGTTGGTCATCATTAGGGAGTGTCCTCAATTGGCTAGACTACTACGCAAAAGCAATAGAAATGATTTGAGCGTTGCTCGTCGTCGAAATAGCACCACTATTTCTCCTCCTCGTGCCTTCAACTCATTTCTATTGCTTCCGCTCGCGACGTCCGACCAATCGAGGACACGCCCTAATTTTGTCACAAAAAGATGATTGCGTTCCTAGTCATCATTAAGCAAAATTTGTTTAACAGACAAACTAACAGAACCATAAAAGAACCAATAGTGACTATTCGCCCAAATGGCGGAAGCCATTGGTAACATTCGAAAGGAAACGAAATGACAAAGTTTTTCGCCTCTCTCTCTATGACAGTTGCTATGATGGCCTGGGCTCCAGTATTTGCTGAAGACACAGCAACACCGGCTGCCGCTCCAGCTACTGAGAAAATGTCGTGCAGTGAGCACAAAGGTGAAAGTTGCAGTTGTGGACATGACCACAGCAGCGCATCTTGTGGTGACAAGGCCGATGGAAAATCATGTTCACACGGTGAAGAGTGCAAGTGCGAAAAGTGTGGATGCGGCCATGACCATAAAGGAATGAAAGCCGACAAAAAAGCTGGAAAGAAAGCAAAAAAAGCCGCTCCTGCTGCTGATACAGCCGAAAAGAAGTAAGCCGTCGTTTGGATAATTCCGATTTGTTTTCATTTGGCTTAAGACGTTGGAGCCAATGAAAGGCTGTTCGGAGTTTTTAACGATTCTAGCAAAAAGAATAAAAAAGCCAGAACCGAGGTTCTGGCTTTTTTTCTGCAATTTCGTGAATTTGCAGAAGCTCATTTGTCAATTAGGTGCAAACGAGAATTAATTCAGAAGATCATTCGCCATGCACGATTGTGCAAAGCTCACCGTATACAAAGTACGATTTGATATCGTAATCAACATAGCTGATTTTTGAGATTTTGCCGTTTCGTTTTGCAAGTTCGATTGATGAGTCTCCACTTGCATATAGGCCTAAGATATTGCTCGAACATGCACGGCCGAACTTGGCTCCACCTTGAGCTTCAGTCACAGGACCTGCCTCTTTTGTAAGATTGATCAGTGCCATTCCGATCTTTGACTGTGGTGATGCACAACCGGTTATCAAAGCCAAAACGGGTATTGCCGTGACGATCGCTAACTTTTTCAACATAGATCCTCCTTGAACAAATGAGTTTCAGCTCATTTGAATTTTTGATGTAGCTCATAGCGCGACTCACTCGAGCTCATGCGCTTCATTCCTTTTCATGACTAATTGGAATCCGAATGTGGGAGGTTGTCATCAAAAAATCTTCGATGAACAGATACGAGTGTCTGAGTCTGAATCTGTGTCTGTTGTGAGATCAATGGTCGAAAGAACCTATCGTCAGTTCCCCTGTAACGGGGACCGACGACAGGGAATTCGAAAAATCTATTTTTTAGGGGTTTCAACTTTCAATTGGTAGACTTGAACTTGCGCGCCAGGTTTGATGGCCTCTTCAGTGAAGTACTTCACTTTGGCGAC
Organism: uncultured Bdellovibrionales bacterium; assembly: GCA_964405465.1. Lineage (GTDB taxonomy): Bacteria > Bdellovibrionota > Bdellovibrionia > Bdellovibrionales > JAMPXM01 > CAYONZ01. The sequence goes on from CAYONZ010000006.1 coordinate 67,054, forward strand.
AGAAATATTGTCTCCGACAGTGATGACTTCAGCCAGGGCAATTGGAACCTGCGAAGTCGGAATTCGATAGCTCAAGCGTGAAGCACACTCTTTTCCTTCGAAGTGGTACTGCATATTGCGAATGAAGAATTGATCGCCTTCTTTAATGCCCGAACGGTATCCACCACGAAAGGCAATGTTAGTGTCATTGTCAGCGATTTTTGGATCATAGACGACACGGGATTCCCAAACCTCATTCCATACATTTTTGGAACTCTTCATTTTCTTATATTGTTCGACCGTTGCATCAAGACTGGCATCGATGCCAGCGCGAATTGTGTCAGCGATCGTAGGGTGAAAAAAGAAGTCAAAGCCGATTGGAACTGCAGAGCCGAGGTTGAGACTCAGATCGATATTTCGCTGTGTCTCTTTGTGTGGAGCAATGACGACCGGATCGCCAGAAAGTGGATCATCAGTTCTGAGCGACATATCAAGTTTCATGTTCGAAAGCTTCACGCCGATGTTGCCACTTGCAGTTGTGGTACTGCCGTTTTGACCGAAGCCAATACGTATACCTCCGCCACCACTTGATTCGAACGAGTAAATATCACCGCCAAGAAAGCTTTGTGGTGATTGATACAAGCAAGTTGGCAACGAAGTCTCAGCAATTGTGCCTTTTTGGTGTGTTTGCTTTTCAGCTTGAGCGGTCACTGATGTGAGAAATCCATAGCGCTCTAGAACTTCAAGATCTTTTTTTGATGCCATTGGGTCATTGGCCTTTGCGCCCACTGCTGCCATTGCGTGGTTTTGATCTGTTGAAACGACGGGCTCTGGAATTCGGCCAACTGAAACAAAGTGGTCATTCATCATAACTCGTTCTAAAAATAAACTATTTGCCACATACGGAAAGTCGACGACCTCCCCATTGGGCAAGGTGACAACTTTGGCTCGCAATGGATTCATCAGCACATCCATCTTAAGCACTCGCCCCTCATCAGAAGCTTTGTTCTGATCGCAGCTTTGGTTACCCATCGAGAGGATAGCGATTGCTATCATAGACATCGAGGGCACTAGACTTCTCAAAATCACAAGAAGATCTTTTTTCTTCTTGGACTTGAGATATGAAGAAGAAACGTTCAACAGTTTCATACTCAATCCTTTCAAAATGTGTTGGCTTGGCGAGAGGCTTTATGAAGAGTACAAAACACATTCTGCGATCACAGAACCCCGTTCCCTCTCTTAATTTACCAAGACTTTGATCGAAGATAAAATCAGGCGTAAGTCGTGAAGATGGTTAGAGAAAAGCCCAAGGGTCTCGCCTTGAGACAAGCTAAGTATTTGAAATACTTCGAGCAAAGAAAAAACATCAATTTGCAAAAAAAATTTCTTGCACACGATATCAACACTCTTCACGAAAATACCTGAAACTCGACTTTGATCGCGTCGAGTTTTTGGCTAGACGTTTGACGAAATATTTTGCTTCATGCGCGTGAAAAAATGCATCTAGACCATTGGCGAGTGTGCAAAAAATTATTCTCGACCTATGTCGTGATACATTTTGATGCAAATAAAAAAAGAAGTAGCGAGAAAAGAAGGCGAGCGTCAATCAAAGTGAGACTTCATTCTGTTCCATTTTCACGTCTTGATAAGAAATGAGCTCTTGAGAATACGATCTTCCTTAGGCAATTCGAAGTCCCAATCAGGAGAAGGTGTATTGGTTATTTTGAGCGGTAAACGTTTTTTCGAAATTTCTTTCTGCAAGATTTCATTCCATTTTTCTTGCGACCATTTCTCGTAGTTACAAGAAAACAAGATATACCCTTGAGGAGCGAGTACTTTGTTGAGAAGTTCAAGCATTGCTCCGATTTGATCTTCAATGCGAAAGATTCCTTCCGGGCCACGAGAAAATGAGGGCGGATCGCAAACGATCAAATCGAATTGAAACTGTTTTTTGTGTGCCCAGCGTAGGTATGCGAGAGAGTCCATTGCGACAAACTCATAAGAAGTCGAGCTCGGTGAAAGCGAACCAATGGTCTTCGATTCTGGTTTTCTGATTTCTAGTTGGTTGAGTGCAAAATTCTTTTTTGACCACTCCAGAAATGTTTTACTGAGGTCAACCGAGACCACGCGCGATGCGCCACCTTTGGCGGCAGCCACGCTAAAACCCGAGGTATACGAAAAAAGATTGAGAACATGCTTGTCTTTGGCATTTGCCATGATCCAGTTTCGGTTCTGTCGTTGATCCAAAAATAATCCTGAAGAAAGTCCCGAATCCAAACGCATTTCAAATGCTAAATGATTTTCATGCGCGATCCATCTTGCTTCGGGGGGCGGCTCGCTTTGCCAGGTTGTTTGTTGATGTGAACTTTTGCCTCGATCATGACGAAGTTGCATCATCCATTTTTTTGCATTGAGAGTCTGTAGCAGCGCCTGAATCGCTTGCCATTCATTTTTTGTGGGTTCGTTGTCCTTGAACCACTGTAAGATGAACACATCATCGAGTTGGTCGACCCGTAAAAAATCTCCGTCGGTGTGAATCCAGCGAAGGCTCGTGAGGTTTTCTTGTGCAAAGTTCTTTAACCATCTCTTGCGTCGATCGATTGCGACGAGCCACTTCAGCAGAAGGGTGTCGTTGAGAAGGTGGAGCTCATTGAAAAAACAAGGGACCTCACTTTGGAAGTCGAGTTCTTGAGTCGGTGTCTGAACTTTTAGTTCGGCGTTGTGAAGCATTAGGCGCGGAGCGGGGCTACCGCCGTGCTCGCGATCACCTAGTATTGCAAGGCCACACGCTTCGGCGTGAAATCGAATTTGATGTGTCTTGCCGGTGAGAGGTATGGCTTGCCAAAGAGAAAATTTCTCGAAACTCTTAACTAGCTCAATTCTGGTCTCGGCGTTCCATCTCTGATCCGTAAATGGCTTTTCCGAACTTTTATCTGAGTTTGCATTATGTTTGATTTGCAGCAATGTCGATGTATAAGCCGATCCTTTTTTTTCTATCCAAGAGCGCACGTGAAAGTGCTCTCTTGCAAAACTTCGATCAGATACGAAAAAATATTTTTTTTGTATCAAGTGTTTTTCGAAGGCTGCCCTCAATGTCTCGGCTGAAGCTTGGTCGTTTGCTGCGAGTAAAACACCAGATGTCCCTTTGTCGAGTCGATGCACAATAAACAACTCTTGTTTGATTGACTGCGAAGCCGCCTCCATAAAACCAAGAATCTCGCTAGCATTCTTTTCGGGAGAATGTGTTGAAACTCCACTTGGTTTATCAAAAGCCGTGAGCGAAAGTTCGCTCATTTTTTGGTACTCTCTTTCATTTGACAGGCCGGGCAGAGGCCATACAGCTCGAGTACATGATGTGTAAGTTTAAATCCGTACTGTTTGGCCACGGCAAGTTGCAGTCTTTCAATTTCAGTATTTTCGAACTCCACAATTTTACTGCAAGAGGTGCAAGTTAAGTGATCGTGATGGTCTTTTTCTGCCCACTCATAGCGCGCGGGCATTCCGCCCATGCGAACTTCAGATACAAACTGTCGATCCGTAAGGTTTCGTAAAAACCGATAGACTGTCGCAAATCCGACATCTGGATTTTTGCGAATTACGACTTCGAAGATGTCTTGTGCGGTGAAGTGGCTGGTTCCGCTACGAATTGTCTCGAGAATGAGCAGCCGTTGGCTCGTCACTTTTAAACCAAGATCGCGAATGATCTTTTTGTCACTCGCCCGTTCAGGTTTGTGGCGAGTCGGGGCAAGGTGGTCTTGTTTTTGGCTGACGGGAAGGTTTGGAGTGTGCGGATGTAAATTCATGTGCCTGTTCTAGCTTGGTTTTTGCCTAATTTCAATATTGATTATCGTTTTCAATTAGCTCCGGTGCGCCGAGGGACTAGGGCGGACAAGTGCTAAGGGCGGGAGAGCGCTCTCGGTGGACGGAGCTCGATGGGTTTGGAGTCGGAGTTCATGGTCAATCCTGATTTTTAAATTGATTTAAGGGGCTGAGTTCTCATATATTGGCAACTTCTAAAAAATCACACATCGTGCGGCCGTAGCTCAGTTGGATAGAGTACTTGGCTTCGAACCAAGGTGTCGGGAGTTCGAATCTCTCCGGCCGCACCAATTTGTAAAAATTACAAAAGCCGAACTTTGGATCCTTAATGGCTCTTCTCTGCTAATTGTGAAGAGCCTCCTTAATTTTGAAATTTTGCTACCTAACCATATATAATTACAAGGCAATTCGAGATATCCTGTTCTTAAGCTCGATTTCGACATTGGACTCACTCTTGCTATTGACATAACTTAAAGGTAATATTACTTTTAGGTGATATGTGGATCGTTGAGATTGCTAGATCAGCTGAAAAAGAATTGAAAAAAGCGCCGCTTGAGATTCGTGATTCTTTTGACGCTTGGAAAAATTTGATTGAGCAATACGGACCAACTGGGATCCAGCGAATCAATGGTTACTGGGATCACATCCTCAAGGGTGAATGGAAAGGAGCCAGAGCTTCTTCGCTCAATCAGCAATGGCGAGTGATTTACCTGGTTGAGGGGCGCTCAGTGAAGATTCTTGTTTTGAAAGTGACACCTCACGATTACAGGAGGAAATGATGGCTCTAGGAAAAAAAGTAAAAGAAATTTTGAAAGAAGAGTTTGTTCCCGCAAAAAAGTACGGAACGTTGACTCCTGGGAAAGCTTTGAAAATTTATCGAGAGCTCATCGGTCTTACACAGGCCGAGCTCGCAAAAAAAACCGGCTTGAAACAAGCTACGATTTCTTCTTTGGAGCATGACCGTGTTGTCATGGGAATTGATCGCGCAAAGGCTTTGGCCATAGCACTGAAGGTCCATCCTTCGACTTTAGCATTTGCTGACTGGGATTCTGGATTTGGGGCGGCATAAGAGGCTGACCACCACTTTTGGTTGTTCGCTCAGGTTCAGGCAATGAATTGTGCGAGCGGCATTTAGTCATTGGGTGGCTATCAGAGACCAATTTCTTTATAGAATTCCTTAGTGCGTTCGTACTCGCCAGGAAATTCGTCGTGAGTGATTTCAGCAATCTTATTCATCAGAATCCAAATTACTGAACTGAGCATGTGACACCATCGGTTGAACTTCCGCCAACACGCAGGTTAACAGATGAATCCGAACCCTCTGTCGAGGCTTCGATACCGCCAACAACTGTTGAAATTGTTAATACTCGGTATTCGCCTTTGTCGTTGTACCACCGGTCGAGGCTGATAGAAAAGTTTCGCTTGAGCTTTCCGTCGTATGAACTATCAAGCATAACATCACCCCTTACATGGTCTTCTAAAGTTTTATAAAGCATCTTCGTATAATTGGGGTCAAGCAGAAGGCTCGAACCGATCTTTCCCCGTATTTATGTATCAAGTGCTCGGCTCTATTGACATATAGTATAAATCTAGATAAAATATAGATGATGATCGAATTTGATTGGGACGAAGATAAGAATAAAGCGAACCGGAAAAAGCACGGTATTTGGTTTGAGGAGGCTCAATCGGTTTTTGATGATGTTCACGGTCGATTGTTTTTAGACTCTGAACATTCAGACTACGAAGATCGGTTTATTCTGATTGGCTATAATAGTTCCAGTAAACTTTTGGTCGTTGTTCATTGCCATCGTGAACCAGATTCAATTGTTCGAATTATCTCAGCTCGCAAAGCTACTAAAAAAGAGAGGGTGTATTATGAAAAAGGAATATGATTTCGATAAAATGAAGGAAGTTAAAAATCCATATCCTGCCAAAAAGAAAAAGGCGGTGGGTATTAACTTAAGTCCTGTCGTCATCGATTACTTCAAAAAACTCTCTGATGAGTCCGGGGTTTCTTATCAAAAGCTGATCGACCTTTATCTTCTGGATTGTGTGAAGCGCAAAAAGAAACTTTCGATGAAGTGGACGGCTTAACGATGCCATCGGTTGGCTGAAAGTGGATTGGGTTCTCTTGCTCTTGAGAAAGAACCCGCACTCCATTAGGCAATCAATCATGCGCCTTAAAACACCAAAATGAATTAGATCTTGGTGGTTGCACCACGTTTCAATGAGACAAGATACTCTTGCCACTCGTCGATAAATACGGTGGTAAGTTTGGATAGTTTGAGCACTCTATTATATAAGATAACCATATCGTAAGAAACCAAGGGAATTGAAGGTGAGCGCAGTATTTTCATTCCGTTGTGGTTTGATTTCTGTAAGAAAGCAATCCCCTTTGGGTAATAAATTTCCTTCGCCAAATTTCTTTGGCTAATCGAGACCTGGGGTTTGCATCCCCGGTCGTCGTGTCTAGTGGCTCTTCTTCGTTCGAATACTCATGGAAATTTTCAATGATGAACCTTTCCATTGTCTAAATCGGATTTATGCAAATAGCGCATTCATTCTTCAAGAGCTATCCTTTACAAAGAATTGAAATCGCGCAAGTCGAAATTACGAGGCAAGAATGTGATCGTCGACGCAAGTGCTATCCTGTCGAGTCAGCGTTTCAGTTTCGTACAAAAGCAACTATCGCAGGGGTTCAGATGAGTGGATATGCTAGACGTCCAACCTATACCTCATCCTTATTGATTGGACGCTCGTCGGTTGCATCTGCGGCGCCGTATATTAGTAGCGGTTCGATGAGTGGACCGCACTACATCTGCAGTCAGGACCTAAAAAGAGGCTTGTGGATTTACCAAAATGGTTTTCATAAAGATCAGTTCATTGGCTACTACGTTGATGGGACATTCTCCAGTGGGGCCTTCAACTGTACCTTGGTAAATAGTTCCACCGTGCTGTGGGAATGTCTGGCGACTACGCCCCAACAAAGAGGCGCTTCGGCGACCGTTGGTTACAGTGAAAGTGGCAATTGGGTAATGTCGTTTTTTAAACAGGATAGAGTTGAAAATCCTGTTCCTGCTGATCGTATCGTCTGTCGATAATATTGTTATTGGTCAGCGAATTCAGCTCTATCTTTTAAAATTTAACCTGTTTTGAAACAGACAAAGCCTAAAACTTATAAAGTTGACCGTTTTTCTGACTCGAATCGATTACATTCGTTAAAAATCCTGGAAAAATAGATGTTTTCTGTATATACTGAAAATAATGAAGATGAAGTTTGATTGGGATCCTGCAAAATCTGAAAGCAATATAAAAAACATGGGATTTCATTTGATCTTGCCATCACTGTTTTTGATGACCCTCAAGCGCTTATTGCACTAGACGAAAAGCATTCAACTCCAGCTGAAATTCGAGAATGGATTGTCGGTTTGTCAGATAAAGGTATTTTAGTTGTTATTTTCACAAAGCGATTGAGTGGTCGCTTGTATCGCCTTATCAGCGCAAGAAAGGCGAATAAACGAGAAAGGAAATTATATGAAGAGTTCAAAAGACTTTCCCTTTGAAAAAGCACGCAGAATTTCCGCAGAGGAAGTATCTTCAGCTCGTAAGGCTATTGAGGCTAAGAGCGGAAAAAAACGTGTTTCTAGAGGGCGTCCGGCTAAACCTGACGAGTTGAAATTTGTAGCCACTTCGATTCGACTGCACCCAAAAGTTATTGCTTGGGCTAAGAAAGAAGCTAAAAAAAGAGGAGTTGGTTATCAAACGATTATCAACGAATTCCTGTTAGCAAAAGCGGTCTGAGTTGATCCGCTATCTTGGATTCTTTGGTTCTTCCATTACAGGGTTCGAGAATATTGGGCTAGTGAAACCCATGCGAACATGGGTTGACTTCTGAATCTGTTCGGGCAGAGGGGAGTCAGCTCGCGTCCTCATCGCTAATGCGGCGAAAGTTGCAAAAGGCAAAGGATGAGTCAGAGCTGTTAAAAAAACGGGAGTGTTTTCGCTATCGCTCCCGTATTAGTTTTTTTCGTTTCATTTATGCAGATTGTACTTCATCAGAATCCAAATTACTGAACTGAGCAGGTGACACCATCGGCTGAACTTCCGCCAACACGCAGGTTAACCGATGAATCCGAACCCTCTGTCGAAACTTCGATACCGCCGACAACTGTTGAAATTGTTAATACACGGTATTCTCCTTTATCGTTGTACCAACGGTCAAGGCTGATCGTAAATTTTCGCTTGAGCTTTCCGTCGTATGAACTATCAAGCATGACATCACCACTTACATGGTCTTGATTACCTTTCAGGGTGATTGTTTGCGTAGTTGAGTGAGTATCGTCGTCGCCCCTGCCGCTTGAGTTGGTAAGGGTCTTTGTAAATTCCGATTTACAGACGACTTGAGTTCCCCCGAGGTCGTTTGCCGCAAATGTAGACACGGACATCAATACTGTGGCTAAAGCCAAAAGCGATCGCATATAAATCTCCTTAGTTTTAAATTTTGAGTTCGAATCAACAACTGCTAACGGCATGCCGGCTTAAAAGCTTTCGTATTAGCTTATGGAGGGTGCCGGCGTAAAACTACTGAACACAATGCCAAAAACCGTCAATTTCAGGTCTTTATCTGCGTTTGAAAACTGCGGCTCTAGTCTAATTTTTTCTGATAACTCTGGGTATTTATCGTTCTTTCAATGGAAATCTGACAGGCGCTCTAGCTGACGCGCAAGCCTACAGTTCAACTATGTCGGCGAGTTCTAAAGGGGCGCATCGCATGAGCCAATTACGACGACGTCACACTGTTTGTCAATAATTACCGGCTTTGCATGTAGTTCCCAATCAAGAATCTTTCCATCGAGTGACGAGCACTGCTCTATAACTTCGTTTTTGGCAGATTGAAGAGTCTCACTGCATGCAAGCTTCACTGTTTTGCCATCACCTAACAAAACTTTATGAATTTTGACCAATTCTCCATTTGCGGGTGATGCGACTGTGATCATTGCAAGAGTTGCGGCTAATGCTATGGTTGATTTCATATTGTCTCCCTATGGGTTTAAGAAAATCTGATCATGCGAAAAAAAGTAGGTCAATAGGATTTGTTTAGTAAAGAGAATTGGTCGTGCAAAAAATGAAATTTCTGATCCAAGATTAAGTCGTTTGCAATCCAAGAATGAAAGTAAGAATAATGTTAGCTCTCGTCACTTTGGGCGATGATTGTCGTACAGCAGACAAAACTGAAATTTTTGATGAGACCCGACTAAAATGCTGTGCATTTTATGATTTTTACACTTCAAATTGACACTGTAAATTGACCAAAAAACAATAGAAGGTGTTCCAATTGGAGGAAGTAAAAATGAAATTATTTGCGATGGCAATTCTGCTCACCTTAAATTCGAATGTCTATGGTAGCATGTCCGGTGGCAGCTCGGAGAAATCCGTGCCTCGCTGTACAATCATGGGGCAAGTTGCCAAACTTGACCTTGCCAAGGGGCGAGCTTTTGTTTCCCTTAAAAAAGTATTTGGCTCCACAACTCAGATGGGATGCTTCGAAACAAATGCCGAAAAAATGATCGGTCAAACAGTTTCGATTTCTTTAAGATCCAAAGGTGGTTTGCTTGCCGCTTACTGAGGCTTCAGTAACAGTATTTCATCCTTCTATTTAGAAATATTGGATATTGTGGGAACCACTCGGATGAGATCCAACGTTTGAACTGAACTGATTCGGTACGGTGTGTGCAACCGCGCATTGAAATCCGGAAGGAGCAGCTATTGGGCTGACAAAAAGGTGAGGTTCTTTTATTGAATCGGATAGCAGTGTGATCAAATTGTTGTTCTCGAATCTGTGAACAATTGAAAAGGATTTTAGATCATCCTGAAGTCCCTGCCCATGCATCTTTCCATGAGCTTCCTTCATTGTCCATGATCTATAAAAGGCCTCTGTCATTCGATCCTCTGGCAACTCTTTCCAGGAATCATATTCTTCTCGTGAAAACATTCGACGAACTATGGCTGACAAATTGGAACGCTCTTGCCTGGCCTCAATATCGATTCCAAGCTCTCGGTTCAAACTGAAAGCGAGTGCTCCAAAAGTATTGGAATGACTTAGGCTAAAGTACACCTGTTCTCCTGATTTCGTTTTTTGGGGGCACCAGGGTTTACCAAATTCTTTGCGGTGAATTACAATGTCATTTGCAGGTAACTCTAGAATTGAGGCACAGAACTCTCTGAGTGCTACTCGCATTTGAAGCGACTGAACTCTTTTCTTTTGAACATAGATACCGCAATAGTCTCTGTAGTCTTCTGTTGTAAGAAGGTCTAATGCTTTCTTATCTAAGTACTCAGGTAGAGAGATAAATGTGACAGCAATGTCGCCATTTCTGAGAGTCTTTAAAAAGCCTTCTGGTTTCCTATTAAAATGCATTTTGCTCTCGCAAGTAGTTCACAATTTGTTGAGATCTCTGTTCACTTAGGCCTCCTTTTAACTGGAGAAGTTGAAACTCTTCTTTTATCTTTTTTGAAATATCTAATCTACAGAGAATTACTTCGGTTCCAAATTCGTGATCAATTCGGGGCGTTTCTTTGCCATCAAGAGGTTCAAAGCCAATTTTTCGATACATTGCAAAATTATTGAGAATTGCTTCCGCAAGAAGAGAGCCGACTTTATTCCGAATGCATTCTCTTGCAACGGAATGGTAGACTGCACGAAGTAAAGGACCAGTTCCTCGCCAATGCGAAAGAACACAGAATCTTCCAATTTCACCTACGTTTTTTCGGTCATAATTCATTTTCAAGAGAGAAATGCCAAAGTCCTTTTCAATTGGGAGTTCATATTCGCTTGGAAGGACTAGCTTCAATCCAGCCACAGGGCTTTTATTTGAGTCGTAAATTAGAATGGGATGTTCTTGAGGGCCAAGGGGATATTTCAGATGTACTGTCTCTAGAAAGTTTTGGTAATTCCCGTGCTCAAACAATCGACAGTTGGAGTGGATAAAAATGTCCGCATAACTTGTGGAAAGAAGAAAGTTGAAAATATTTATTTCAGATTGGTTTCTGGCTACTTTATAGAAAAAACCGCCGGGCAACAGACTGTAGTTTTCCAATTGATCTCCTTAATTATTGTATTTATGTTTTTGGGTCGAGTGCGGGTTTTCGGGGACGAGAATAATTTTTGCTCGGCGACGTACCATGATTTTTATTGAAATGCATATTGTTTGCCCAGGTACTCAAGGATTTGTTGGGTTCGTTGTTCACTCAGATCTCTTTTTTCCTGTTGAGATCGAAATTCTTTTTCAATTTTCATTGAAATGTCCAATTTGCAGGGAATGCACTTGATGCCGAATCTGTAACCCACTTTGGGAATATCAGTTCCATCCAAACTATCAAAACCAATTTTTTTATACATCAAGAATAAATTGGGAATTGCACCGGCAAGAAGCGTGTCGACCTTATTTTTTATGCATTCTCTGGAGACCGCGTGGTAAATCGCCCTTATGAGAGGTCCAGCCCCTCGCCAACTCTCAAGTACACAAAATTTTCCAATTTCTCCAACTTTTTTTCTATCAAGATTCATTTTCGACAGTGTTAGGCCAAAGTCTTGTTCAATTGGAAGTTCATATTCGCCGGGTAGAACCAGCTTCAAGCCAGCAATCGGAATTCTATTTGAGTCGTAAATCAAAATAGGATGGTCTTGGGGCTCTAGAGGATGTTTTAATTGAGTAAACTTTAGAAAATCCTGGTAGGTCCCACTGGACAGCAATCGAAAATTCGACCAAGCAAAGACGTCTACGTAGTTTGCGGAAACGAGGGAGTTGAACGTTTCGACGTCTGATATATTTTTAACTACCTTATATAAAAAACCGCCGGGTAAAGGGTTGTAACCGTCCATTTTCTGAATCTCCTTAGGTTGCGGGACTGAGTTTAAGGAGCAGGCGTAGGTCCCGTATGTTTTTACACGCGGCAAGTTCTCTATAGGATAGCATTTTTCCGAAGTGAATATCGATATTGGTCATAACCGAAACTATCGTAAAAGAGTCCCAGTTAGACTCATCCAGAGAAAAGTCATCATTTAAAGCCGTGTAAGGAGTTGCTAGATCGGTGGCAAGAGAATTTAGAAATGTTTTAGTCGCTTGTGTATCGTTCACTTTTGTCTCCATTCTATTAGTGTGATTCCCCAAGAAAATCCGGTTCCAAATCCAACAAGAAGAATTTTGTCTCCTTCTTTAATTTCTCCATCGTCTGAGGCCTTCTTCAACACCAACGGGATCGATGAGGATACTGTATTCCCAGTCGTTTGCATTTTTATTAAAAATTTCTCTTTTGGAATGTTGAGCCTTCGTCGCAGAGTCTCTAAAATAAATGTGTTAGCCTGATGAAAGACAAAGAAATCGATGGAGTTCAAATTCATTTCAATTTCATTCAGATAGGAATTGACTGCGTTTGGGATCACTTCTGCCGTGAACTTGTAGACTTCTGGCCCATTCATATAGAGAGTCGAATGAACGGAGGGGGAGAATTTATTTTGCGGGGCCGTAAGTAGGTGAAATCCAGAGCCGTCAGATCCCAGGTGAAACTTATTGAATTGGTTACGGCTCGAATCTTCAATCCCAATGAGAGTTGCAGTTGCAGCATCGCCAAACAGAGTTTTGACTGAGCGATCATCCTCTCTTGCTATTTTGGAGTATGTGTCGCCCGTAATAAAGAGAATTTTCGAGGCCAGTCCCGACGAAATCATACTATTCGCTAAAGCTAAGCCATAAACATAACCCGCACATCCCTGATTGATGTCTAGAGCTCCTGTTGTTTTTCTTAATCCCAATTGATTTTGAATCAAACAAGCAAGGCTGGGTAAGAGGTAGTCTGAAGTTTGGGTGCAGACGATTACGAAATCGATTTCACCAGGGATAATTTCGTTGTCCTGGAGAAGTTTTGCTGCTGCAGCCATTGCAAGGTGACTCGTAAATTCCTTTTCGCCAGAAATGTGTCTCTGGAGAATTCCGGTTTTTGATTCGATTCTCTGCATTTCCCATTCTGGATGGCTCATGGCTAGATCAGCGTTGGTCTCAATGGTAGATCCCAGCACGGTTGATATGGCTAAAATTTTCGCTTTTCTCTGCATCGCTTTCATATTTTGTGTTGTTTTCAATTTAATAGGTTATTGAAATTCGCCCTTCAGCAACGGTTTCGCTGTCGACAAATGCCCTCACATGAAACTGTGCAAATCGATTTGCATCCGACGTTGATAACTTGGCCACCTCAAGATTTAAGAGACATCCAGGTTTAACAGTTTGTGTGAATTTGACATCGCATCTTGCTAGATATCCGATACTGGGATTGATACCTATCTTAACTTGCTCACCCGCCCTCATAACGATTGCAATTGTCTGAGCCATTGATTCAACGATGAGAACACCAGGGAGAATGGGGCGCTCAGGAAAATGTCCTTGAAAAAATGGCTCGTTGTATGAGATAGCCTTTACTCCTGTTCCAGATCGTCCAGGAATAATATTTTTTACTCTGTCAATTAACAGAAATGGCCAGCGATGGGGGATCATTTGCATGATCTCATTTAACTCTACCGCAATTTTCTCAGATGTCATAAAAGTCCTCCGTCGATCACGATAGTTGATCCTGTCACATACGATGCAGAATCTGAGCACAGAAAATCCACCACAGAGGCGACTTCATCTGGATGCCCTAAGCGTTTCAATGAGATATCCTGAAGTCGTGCTTTCAATACTTCAGGTGGAATTTTCCGTGTCATATCGGTTTCAATAAATCCTGGTGCAATGGCATTGACACGAATATTGAATCGGCCAAGTTCTTTTGATAATGCTTGCGCTAGGTTAATCAATGCAGCTTTGCTCGCCCCATAGTTCGCCTGACCTGCATGGCCTCTTAGTCCGCCAGCTGAGGAAACGAGTACAATACTGCCTTTACGGTTATGAACGATGAGTTTTGCAATTCCCTGGATGAGCGGGAATTGATGGGTCAAATTGATTGTGAGTACCTCTTCCCATTCACGCTGAGACATGAGTAAAAAACTTTGATCACGAGTAGTTCCGATGTTGCTCACAAAAACTTCGATCGGATCTCGTTCTCTAAGTAGAGTGCTTACAAAATCACGAACTGAGTTTTCGTCTCCTGCGGCCATTCGATAACTCTTGACTCGCTCTTTCCCAAGTTGATCCTCCAATGCCTTAGCAGCGGATTCACTATTTTGGAAAGTGAATTTCACGAAATATCCAGAGGCCACAAGCTTTTTCACAATGGATTCACCTATTCCTCGCGACCCTCCGGTAACAACTGCAACTTTTTTCGCTTTCATATTTTTTCTCCGGTGCTGAGTTCAATTTTTTTACGGTTTGTTCGCATGCACTTCACAGAATAAATTGTTGCGCCAGCAAAACAAAAGAGTGTCATCGCAAGCTTTAGAAGAGTATTTTGTACGTACAATCCAAAACTGAACGATAAAAAAGAAGAAAACGCCCAAATATCGGCAACTCGATTTGTGACTTTCAAGTACTTTGGGCTGTCGAGGATTCGGCTATCTCGAATTCGTTCGCGAACGAATTCATTTGTAAAGGAATCAAAGCCGAAGCGCTGAGGGAGTGTTGCGATTAGAACGAAGCAGATCGCGAAGGCCCAGCTGAAAGCCGAACTACCAGAGGGTTCATTCCATCCGTTCCATATTGCTATTAACAATATGGCGGAGGTAGAGGCCAAAGAGAAAATCAACGCAAATTCGAGCAATTTCGGACGGCGTTTTTTTAATATCAGGGGGAATACTGATGAAGCTAAAAATGCGATGGTAATTATGATTTGGCCGGTCCGCGATTCAGCAAAATAGTTGAGAGCTATTTTATAAAGTATTAGCAATAGGAGTGAAATCATAGTTCCTTCAATCCTAACGACACCTGTTGTTCGGTATTCCCATTTAATGGTGACCATCGAATGGGTGAGTGCATTTTCACGTCAGACATGTCGATTGAAGCTGCCGCCAGAGACAATCCTGAGCCAAAACCACTGAGCAATGCTCGTCCTGAGTATGAATTCTTGTTTTGGCGATTGACGTGTCTTGTTATTACCAGTGGGATTGATGCCCCACTTGCATTCCCGGACTGGTCGAAATCAAAAGGTGCTTTCTCCTTAGCAAGATTGAGACGACGGATCAAATGATTTAGGATAATTTGGTTAGGTTGATGGAAAAATACATGGTCGTGTTTGGCTGCGGGCAGTCTGCAAAAATCTCCCAGTTCTTTTATGAGATCTGGTACTTGCGATAAAGCAAATTGAAATACTCCAAGTCCATTCATCTTTAAAGTGTGATCTCTGTATGGTTCACTGGTGAAAAAATTTGAACCAATTGTCAGATCGTTGAAACCAGACCCATCAGATCTTAACGCAAAATAAATTGGGGAACTTTTTTTATCGTATTTTACAACTGTAGCGGAGAACGCATCACCAAAAAGCATAGCTGTACCACGGTCATTACGGTCTATTGCTTTTGAGAGGATGTCTCCGCAAATGACCACACCGAATCCATCAGCGATCGTGCTTATAAGAGTTGAGGCTTGTGCTAACCCAAATACATATCCTGAGCATCCAAGGTTAATGTCTAAACAAAAGGTTTGCGCGGAAAGGTTAAGCTTCTGGTGAACGAGGTGTGACGTTCCTGGGATTGTAAATTCCGAGAGCTGAGATACGACAATTAGGAATTTCATGTCAGACAGTTTTAACGGTGAGGATTTAAAAATTTCTCGAATAAGTTCAGCTACAACTTCACTCGGACTCCCGCATGAGAAATGGTCACGAGCCAGGATACCCGTTGCATTCGTGATCGTCTCAACAGTCTTCTTTCCAAATTTTTCAATGAAGAATTCATTGGTGATGTGTTGATCACCAATGATTGTTCCTATTGAATCGATACTTACATTGTTTACGCAGAATGTTCCCATACTGTTCAGCTTGAACCTCTCGTATTGAATAGAGTCGATCAAATTCGATCACCTTCAACTGTACGTCTCATGTGCAAGCAAAATGCCATATCTTGATTGGAGCTGGCATTTGAATTGCTTTGTGTAGTGGGAGTCGTGAAACATCGATGACTGATTTTAGTGAATCGAGATTGGCCATGAAAAATATGGCACGAATTATCAATAGAGAGGCTGAGCAAGTGTTGAACATGAAAATGGTTTCTAGATTTCTATGGGGAGAACTCATTATACTGTGCCTGGTAATTGGCCTTTGGGGTTATGGAGAATGCCAGAAGGCAGAATTGTCAGGTGCAGATTCTCGGAATTTGGAATCAAGAATTCTCTTAGATCAAGAATTGACAAATATTTTTGCTGATAAAAAACAATCTATGAATGCTCAACAAATTTCTCAATTGATAGCTAAAGTGATGCAATCGAATCACTTACGAAACGGGAAGGTATTTCAAGCTGTTTCGAAATCAAATGTGAATTTAGTTTTAATCTCAGATTCTGAGATTTTAGATTGGACGGAAGAGGCATTGTCCTTGGAGTTGCTGAAAACATCAGAGTATTTAATTGAGGTATATCGTGCTCGCAGGCTGAGAGAACATAGCGTCCCCCAACCCCAGAATAAACCACAGGAGTCCAGGGCAAAGTCTCTTCAATCCCTATATGCTCTGTACCTTGCGAGAAATCGTGAAAGCATCGGCGAGAAAATGAAGTTTTTGAACCTTTCAATTAAAGCATCTGATGATGCTATTGATTTTGATCCGCTTGGGGAGTCGGCGCATCGCGAACGACTTCGAGTGCATACACATCTTCCTTCATCTTTCACTGACAGACGAAAAGTAGAGGAGGATTGTGAGTTCTTAGTTGGAAAGCTGGAGACAGAAGGAAAGATTTCATGCTCCTCCATTCTTTTACTTCAGGAGACTGTAGAGTCGTCTTGTGAAAAGGCTGCACTAAATAAGTATCGCTCTCTTAGTATTTTGACTTCAAACCTTTTGAGGGAATGTAAATGAAAGACTTATTGTCCTCATCTGTCACTGTTTTCGGAACTTTGCTGGGATTTTTTGCATTGTTTTCTTTGCCGATTCATCTCGCATTAAGTTTAAATATTTTTCTTCATGCTTCAGTCGCTTGGTGCGGGATAGTGATAAGACGAATTTCCTTTCTTCCTTGGTTGATGTTGGCTTCTTATTCGTTGATTTGCATTGGCTACTTCGGTTTCAAAATGAAAAATATGCTAACTTATACTGGTACCGTCGTCTATGCAGTTCTCGGTGTGTTCGCTATTGTGACGTTGATAAAAGGTGGAAACTTTTCTGAGCTCACCGTAGGAAAAGAGACGGAATCACTAGATAGGAAAGTGAATCGCAATCAATCGATTGGCTGGATCTTTGTTGCTTCGCTTTCTGGATTTCTCAGTCACGTTTTGCGACCCAATTTGTCCTACATCTATGTGCCGGCGATGATCGTTTTAGCTTACAGTATTGGCGTTCGAGTTTGGAGGCGCCATGGCTTCTAAGCAGGTTGGTTTTCTTTTTGGTGGACAGGGTGGATTTCAACCCTTTTTTGGAAAAGACCTCTATGATAATTATTCTGTATTTCGAAGTCGGTTCGACAGAGTTGCACAAACTGTAAATTTAGACTTACCAAATTGGGCATGGGGAAAAGAGTCGGTTAATACTCCAACAAGTAACTCTCGTTTGCAGATCACACTAATGGCGCTTGAGTTGGCTCTTGCATCTCTATTGGAGGACGTATTTTCCCAGAAACCGATTCTGGTGACTGGGCATAGTCTTGGTGAAGTCATAGCACTTGCACATGCTGAAGCATTTGATTTCGATTCTGGTTGTAGACTGATCAAGTTGCGAGGCGAAGCGATGGAAGCTGCTGGGTTGCGTGTGGAGCAAGATATGCTTGTGATTTTCGGTGGCTTGAGTTCCGAAATTCAAGAAATCATTGCACAATTTTCCTCTATTTCTCTCGCAAATATTAATAGCGAAAACCAAATTGTGGTCGGCGGGATCAAACAAGAACTCATTCAATTCTCCTCAATGTTACAGGCCAAGGTCAAAGTGGCATCGCGGCTATTGGGAAACCGTGTTGCTTGTCATACTCCTTTGCTAAATGAAGCCTCGCTTCAGGTTGCAGAGATGATAGATTGCATTTCGTTTTCTACTCCCAAGGTTCCGTATTTTGCTGTCGCCACTGGTAATACAATGACGGCTACCCATACGATTCAATCTCACCTACGAGAGCAAATGATTCGGTCGGTAGACTGGCTTTCGGCAACTAGAAAGCTATCGGAGATGGGAGGCGATAGTGTCTCGTGGATTGAGGTTAGTCCGGCAAAGATTTTGAAAGGATTGGCACTTCAGTCGAAATCTGGACTTAAGGTGATGACATCTATGGAGGCTTTACGTGCGAGCATGGGATAGAATTCAATCTCAGTTGAATTCAGCTTCGAGCGTTGCATTTTGGTCCTCCCAACAGTTCCCCGTGGATTCAGTCGGTACAGGTGGAGACTTCGCAAGCTGGTTGGCAATGCCATTAGCAAAAAATATAGCCGTATCAGAAATGCCAAATTCAAAATGGATTCATTATTGTGAACAGGTATTGGGAGTTGAAAAAAATGTGTTTTTGGCTTCAGCACAAGAGTGTTTCGACGGTATTGATGAATGTATTCCACTTTGTCCAAGTTTCTCTGCAGAAAAATGGTACAATGACAGAAAACTGAAGCTTGGTTTCTTCGATTGCGATTTAAGGTCGATGCCTGACCTGTTTGGACGATCATTTGTTTATGAAAATCTATCGACGCCAGACAGTTTATTTTGTCCGATTTCCATAGAGAAAATTTACGAAATTGGCTTTAAAAATGCTTGGCAAATGCTAGACCGATATGGGGCGGGAATTGTTGCCCGAAAGGAACTAAGTGCCCAGGGAAAAGGTTTCCTTCACCTTAAGGAGTTTTCAGCGCTTACGGATTTGCTCGCACAGAAGAGGCAATATGACTGGTTTGTGCCGTATGTACCCCGTGAGAGAATTTGCTTTGATTTTGAGATCGCTGTTTGGGTTGATTCTGAATTGCCGGATGGCTTTTCGATTCTTGGAGTTGTCGAGCAAATTGTAGATGGTCATTTTCATAAAGGCGCAAAGAGTGTCAAATTAGACTCTACTAAAGAAGAACAGATTAAGTGCTCTCTTCTTCCCTGGATTGAGCGAGCAATTCGTAGTGGATTTCGTCGGGGGGTTGTTGGATTCGACGCCTTCGAAGTAAATGACTCAAAAGAAGTGATTGTCTATGACTTCAATCCCTGTATTTCACAGGCATTTTTTCCACTTTTAGGGAGTCGTTGTTTGGCGGGCCATGAGAATCAAAGGGATATTTTTTTTCGGTCAGAAATGCTTTCCCTGCTTCCAGGAATGGACTTTGAGGAACTTCTAGAAATTGACGCCAAAGGGTGGTGTCGAACCAAAAGCCCAGGGAGATTCCCTCTTTTCTTTGGATATTGGCGTCCGAATCAAAATTTTCCCGGCCGCACGGTACTCATGACCCTTCATTGGGGATTCGAGGAAAATGAGGTTTTAGAGATGTCAGAAAAATGGAAAGAAGCACTTAAACAGAAAAAAACTCGAACAATTAATATCGGATTTTAGGAGAATAAATATGAGCGCATATCAGGCAATTCGTAAACAGGCAGGAATAGTATCACTCGATACAGACAAGGTGATTTGGAGAGTGAGGGGTTCTTTTTCAACTGAGTTTCTAAACAAGGTTTTTCCTGGGAAAGTCTTCTTTCTTCAACCAGGGATGGCATTAACAAATCCGCTGCTCAATGAGAAGCTCGAGGTGTTGGATATAATGACACTGATGAATTTTGATGATCATTGGCTAGTCATCGGGACAATGTGCTCCTTTGAAGACCAGATGAGAATATTTGAAGAAGCAAAAGATGGGTTCTCAAATGAAGCACTCGAAGTTGAAGAGGTAACCTCCGACTACTTTTCCATTTCAATCGAAGGTCCCTATGCATGGCAGGTGATTAAGGAGACACTAACTCCAGATGTAATTGGTGTTCGACACTTTGGAATGGTTAGCTTTAGGTTTGATGATCTACAAGGATTTTTATTGCGCTCGGGAGTGAGTGGTGAATATGGATATCGTATTTTTTGTGACAGCAATGATCGAGAGAAGCTAAGAAGGCGACTTGAAATGCATTCGTCGATTAAGCTTGTTGAAGCGGATCAGGAGACGACACGACTATTGTGCCAAGAGGCACGAACCCCTGTTTTTGGAACAACCATTCAGAAGAGTGATTACCCTTGGCAAGTTGAAATTTGCTATATGATTGATTTTCAAAAAACTGAATTTCAGTTTCACTCGGCCCTATCAGAAATGGGAAAAACGTGCACGACTCGTGTGATGGGAATTAAATTTGACTCACAAGATGTTTTTCCCGTGGGCTCCTCAGTCTTTTTTGGTGAAAAAAAGGTTGGCAATTTACGCTGTGTTTTTTCGTCTAAATTGGATCAGCAAACTTATGGGTATATTGAAGTTCTAAACACACATGCCTATCCACAGTTGACCTTTGAGATTCGAAGCAATGGATTAACTGCCAAGGTTAATGGGATTGGAGCGCCAATGTTTAAAATGGAAAGTGCATCGGTTGTTCCAGAATGAGGTCGCAAGATTTCGAGTTAGGAAGAGGAGTAAACATGGTCGCAATTGTTGGACTTAGTGCCATTAATGGACTGGGAAATACCAAAGAGGAAATATTCGCGAAACTTTTCTCTGATTTGGAGGTTGGTACGAAACCGAGTTACCTATCTTATGCATTTGATACTTCCTCGGCACTTCCAGATGTGTCGGAAGTTGCCTGGGATTGCGAAGAGATTTTGAGACGATTGCCGTTCGGACAAAAATCACTCAAAAAATTGAGTAGATCTTCGTTGCTAGCATTGTATTCGGTTAAAGAAGCTCTGGAGGATGCGGGAGACGAACTTGCATTTATTGCTCGCCATCGCATTGGAATTTTCTGTGGCACATCTCTTGGCGGAGCAAATGACCTTGAGGGCTTAGTGACTGACTATGAGCGAAACGGGAAGGCAAGGGGAATCCATCGGGCTCTGTCTGGAAAATTGATGAACATTGTTGATGAAGTAGCCGATCGCTTTAAGATCACCGGCCCCAGATCTTTGATTTCGACGGCCTGTTCTTCTAGTTCACTTGCGATAAAGGCGGCATCCCTCAAACTTAAGTCCGGCGAAATAGATGCTGCCATAGTCATTGGGGTGGATCCAGTTACCAAGCTCACACTTGCTGGATTTCATGCCCTAGGTGCTCAGTCGAAGGAAAAATGTCGCCCCTTCAGTATTGGCGAACCTGGTTTGATGTTGGGAGAGGGCGCGGCTGTTTTGGTACTTAAGGCTGGTTCTTCGACAAAAGCAAAATGGGGATGGTTAGGGGGAGCCGGTGTTTCGTTGGATGGCTATCACCCAACGGCACCTGAACCCAGTGGAAAGTTCGCAAAGCAGGCCATGTTAAACGCTTTGAGTGAGGCTGGAGTATCAATCGAGGAGGTCGATGCAATCTATGCTCATGGAACCGGTACTGAACTGAATGATTTGGCAGAAACCCGTGCAATTCAATCGACTTTCGGCGAGAGGGCTCCACAATTAGAAGTCTTGAGTACCAAAGGATTTACTGGACACACGCTTGGCGGTGCTGGTGCTGTCAATGCGGTGATGGCATGTTTGAGTTTGCACAATGGTCGTGTTCCCCCAACAGCTGGGTTTTTGGAGCCCAGAAAATCCCATAATTTAAACTACAATTTTCGTTCAAACAAAAGATGTGAACTTAAACAAATTCTGACTAACTCATTTGGATTCGGCGGAACAAATGGTTCAGTGCTGGTTTCATCAACTCCGTCTTCGGATGTGAATGCGAATCAGGGCCGTATATTTATCACGGGACAGGGGAGTCTTACCCCTGGTGGAACGGATTTCGATTTTCTTAGTTCATCGGAAAACAGGCCCCCATTTAGCTTCATCAAAAAAACGGAAACAAACGTTTCCTTCTCGGGCCGAAAATCAACTGGTTTTCACGGACTTGTTGATATGAATTCCGATAAGGTAAAAGCCGTGCTTCGACGCTCTCCAAATCAAAGAAAATTCGATCGCCTGACCTCTTTGGCATACGTGGCGGGGCAACTTGCCATGACAAGTGCGGGACTAAAGTTGACTACCAGGGAAGCTGACTCTGCCGCGATCGTGATAGGTACAGACAGTGGGCCGATGGAAGTGATTCAAAAATTTTTTTCTCCTCTCGTGGACAGATCATATAAGCTTGGGAATCCAGGACTATTTCCAAACTCTGTTGCCAACGCCTGTCTAGGTTGGATGGCGACGGACTTTTCTATTCGTGGACCGAGTTTCATGGTATGGCAGGCCGAAACTTCGGCGCTTGGCGCGATTGATATTTCAATCGACTTACTACGCTCGAGTTCTCAAAATGTTCAAAGGGTACTTTGCGGTGGTGTCGATGAATATTCCACCTATCTCGAAAAGGGATATTTAGATCTAAACCATATTTTGGACAAAGTACCAACTGACTTAGAGTCATTTCGTCATGGAATATCCGGATATTTTCTTGCAGAGGGTTCAGTGCAATTTGTTTTAGAAAAAGAGTCTGCTGTGGCTGCACGGAAAGCGAAGCCTCTAGCTGAAGTGTTTGGATCTATGAGTTCAGGAGCATCTATCCCCGGTCCACATTCCTTTGAAAAGAATGGAGATAAGCTGGTTGAGTTTCTAGATGCAGCTGTGAAAAAATTTGGGCACCCGGACGGAATTGTCACAAATCAAAATGGACTTCGGCAGTTGGATAATATTTTTGACCAAGCCTTTACGGCTGAACGCTGGAGTAAAACTCCGAGATTCACTCCGAACTTTCATTTCGGTTATATGCGTGGTGCATCTGGAGCACTTGGAGTCGCTCAAGGGATCAGGATTATACAGGATTGCGAAAATTGTAAATTAATCTTTGTAGTCAATATTTCGGTTGGTGGCCTGATGTCTTTGGTTGCCCTGGGAAAAGTGGTATCATGAACTTAAAATTTCATCCAGGAACAACTGAATATCTCGAGGTCCTCGAGCCTCGATTTAATGAAGTCGATTCATATCGTATTGTTCATCACAGTGTATATTTATGCTGGTTCGAGGCAGCTAGAATGAGGTATGCACGCCGTCTTGGAATTGAAATTCGAGATCTTTTGGAAAGAGATTTGTGTTTTGTCTTGTCCTCCTGTCAGGTCAAATTTATCTCACCTGTAAAATTGGGAATGCAAGTGAAAGTGACATGTTCTTTGGTTCATCGGGCTTTAGCTAAACTTGTATTTTACCAAACAATTCAAAATCAAGTTAATGGCCAGTTGTTAATTGAGGCACAAATCGAAATCGTAATTGTTAATGCAGCAAATGGGATGCAACCAGTATTTTTGTTACCCAATGAAGTTGAAGATGCACTCAAAATTGAAAATAGAAAACAAGTTTTTCAGAACACGAGGAGTTGATTAAATGGAAAATGTCAGTGAAATACAGGTAGAAATGGAGACAGCGAGATTGGTGCGACAAAAAACCACCGAGGCTGTGAAACAAGTATTGATTCGGCAATTGAATTTGGAGCTCGAGTCCTATCAAATCGATCAAGATGCACCATTATTTGGGATGGGGCTCGGGCTAGATTCAGTCGATGCATTGGAAGTTGTTGTAGGGCTTGAACAGGAGTTCAATATTTTCCTTGGCGAGGAAGCTAAATCGATACTGAAATCGGTAAATTCCATTGCAGATTTTTTGATTCTACATACCGGTGGGACTCATGCTTGAGTTGGTCGGAGTCACGAAGCAATTCAAGCTAGGAACGAACCTTGTCCATGCATTGAATGGCATCGATTTTAGTCTAAATCCTGGTGATACTGTCTCATTAGTTGGTGAAAGTGGTTCTGGGAAATCAACTTTACTTTCTGTGGCGTCATTGATTGATCGACCAAGTACCGGCCAAGTTAAATTTCAAGGTATCGACGTCGGGAAGTGGGATGAGGTTTGTCGCAGTCGTTTTCGCGGAGAAGCTTGCGGTTTTATTTTTCAAAAGTTTCATTTAATCGAGTCCTTTTCGGTGATTGAAAATGTCATGTTACCCGCACGGATTCAAAATCAATCTAAGTCTCAGATTAGAAAACGGGCGGAAGAATTATTGGACCAGGTTAATTTGGCTGTACATATGAACAGCGATGTGAATTGTTTGAGCGGTGGGCAAAGGCAAAGAGTTGCAATCGCTCGCGCACTTATGAACAAGCCAAAAATTATTTTTGCTGATGAGCCAACAGCTAATCTTGATCGAGCGAATGGAAGTACCATTATGGAAATGCTGATGAATTCAGTTAAGTATTGTGCTTCGGCACTTGTTCTTGTCACGCACGACGAGGCCATGGCTGCAAAAATGTGCCGTCGAATATTAATAGGTGATGGAAAAATTGTGAGGGAGTTTTGAGATGGAACTATTTTTTCTCTGTGTGAGAAATCTTTTGCGGAACCCGAAGCGTAGTTTGATTACCTTGTTGGGAATAGTTGTGGCAGCATGTTGCACACTTCTAGTATATGGTTTCACTCAGTTTACTTTTGATGGATTGGCTGAGAAATTCGCTTTCTCTGGGAATGGGCACCTGCAGATTGCTCAAGCCAAATGGTTTTCCTCTGAAAGCCCTGAACGATTTCGTGTTGGCAAAGGTAGGCTACTGGAACTTCAAAAAAAGATTTCTGCGGATCAGGAACTCAGTCGCTTGATTTCAGTATTTTCACTGAAACGTAAGATTTCTGGGGTGGTTGGGACCTCGTTAAAGTCCGAGATCTTTATGGGAACAGGGGTTGATGCTTTGGCATATGAAGACCTTGATACCTGGAATCGATTGGTGAAGGGAGATTCTCTTAGTCAGCATGCCGAGAGTGGAGTGATTCTTGGAAAGACTTTAGCTGAGAGGCTTGAAGTTAAACCGGGAGACTTGGTTAGTCTCCTGGTATCATCAGATCGAGGGCGAACAAACGCCATCGAGTTAAATGTGGCCGGAATTCAGGAGACAGGATCCAAACAATTAGATGCCGTTGCTTTGACTATTCCAATTTCACAGGTGGAAAAGGTGATGGAGTCCAACGAGGTCGACAGTCTTGTCATTGGGTTGCATGACACTCGTTTAACAACACAGGCATTTGAAAAATTGAAAAAGATTGTCGGAAATAATCTGGGAACAGATCTTGAAATCAAAACCTGGGAGCAAGTGGCAGAGTACTATCAAGGAGTGAAGTCAATTTACACCCGCATCTTTGGATTGATTTTGGTTTTTCTCGTTTCAGTAACTGTTTTGGCCGTAGCGAATACCTTGCAAATGTCGATACATGAACGAATTGAAGAGGTGGGAATTCTTAGGGCACTGGGTATGGTTCCCGCTGATATTTTAAAACTATTTACTTTTGAGGGGTTAGTGTTTGGACTATTGGGATCATTCATTGGAGCCCTTTTTGCGGTTGGAATCTCTTTGATCGTTTCTTTTTTAGGTGGAATTCCGATGCCGCCTCCCCCTGGTGCAACACAGGGTTATAACCTATTATTTTCAATTGATTCGAAGGGTTGTTTGTTGGTTTCAGCCTTGATTATTTTTTGTACCAGTGTGACGGCATTTTTGTCTAGTTGGTCCGTATCGAAAATTGAAATAGCGACAGCCCTTTGTTCAAGATCAGTCGTGATCTTTCTGGTGTCCACAAGTCTTTTATCTGGATGGCACGCTCAAGCAAACTCAGCTTCTGATTCGCTAGCCTCCGGAGCGGCTGTGCTGCGTGCCTTTGATAAGGCACGTGAAATCCCAAAGAATGGATACACTCTTGAAAGTAAGTTTACCATTATCGAGGGAAAAGAAAAAAAGGAGACTGTCGTTTATAAAGTTGCCGGCATTCATGGTCGTAATTTAGCAATTGCCACATCCGACAGTCCAGGAAGCCGGATGGTCATTTTATCGGCCAAGGGGGGCATGTGGATGCAAAAGGAGAACATGCGGAAACCACTGCGCATCTCCCCAGCACAGAGGTTGCTAGGGCAGGCTTCAAATGCAGATGTCGTTGGTGTGCAATTGGGCGATGACTATACTCCACATTCATTTTCAAAAGGTGTTTTAACAGTGGTCCCGAAATCTGATGCCATCAATGGTTCATATGCAAAAATTGAGTTGAAGGTTTCCAACAGGGGGAGTGAACTCATTGAAAAAGGGGTATTTTACGGCAGCACCGGGAGAGCCATAAAGAATGTTGATTATATATATAGTGATGGGCGCATCAAGGGTATGCTTATCAGTGGAGCCGATTTTTCAGAGCAGCAAACTTCAGTTGAATTTTCGCAAGCGAAGGAAGAGGAATGGAATGAGGCGCTTTTCAATTCTGAAAATATTTTGGAACTGACTAGACGTGTGCTTCGAAAGTGATTGGCGGTTTACTCTATGAAAGCCATTCATTCAATTCGATTTCGATGGATTTTTGTCGGATTTTCTTTTTCGCTATCTCTTGCCGATTTTGCTTTTGGATCCGCATCGATCAGTTTCTTTCCCGAGGCCTTGGCAAATATAGCACAAGATTCATCATCAAATAGATTCAATATTGGTTCAGTGTTGAGTATTAGCGGAATTGGGAATTTTGATTTTTCTGATCTTCATTCGAGAGCAAATTTTTTGTGTGCAACCTTCGATAAGGGGTCGAATCTTTCGAAGCCCGCAGAACTTGGTGTAGAAGGGAGTTCTGCATGGGCATGCGATATACACGAGATTTTTATTGAGCATGAATCTGACTTTGTTCAAGTCTTGGCCGGAAAATCGGTATTTGAGTTTTCAAACAGTTTGTTGAGTAGCCCAAGTAATCCAAGTTGGAGAGGTTTGCAATTACCTTCGCCACTGCAGTCAGTTGAGGGAATATGGAATTTTCAAGTGCGTTTAACATTCTCAAGTTTTTGGCATTTTCAAAGTGGATTTGCGTTCCAAGAGGGACCGTTCGATGGTGATTATTTGATTAGGGGAAGTCCATTTTTTCGTATTCAACGAAGTGGGGACAGAAATGATCTTTGGTTGGTCGGAGCCGATCGATTTGTCGGCGCTGGTTTGAACGCACAAGTATTCGATGAAGCGATGGTGTATGCAGAAGGCAATCGATTTTCAGGCCGGGACAGCAGTATGTCATCGAACCAAAGTCGTTCAGATTTTTTAGTAGGAATGAATTGGACACACACAGAATTAGGTATTTTGTCATCGGTTGAATATTTACGCAATGCTGATGGGATGAATGAAGAGGCTGGCTCAGATAAATTTCGCCGTCTCTTTTTTTCTGGAACACGAGGAGAGTTGCTTCCTTTTCCAGGTCCGGAAACCCACCGTGTAGCGCGATGGGGAGCCACTGATTTTCTGAGCAAGGATCTCGTACTTGTTGATGTAAGACGAGCAGACCATCCTTCAATTGGTTGCATGTTTTCGATTTTGGTCAGCGCAAATGACCGAAGTTTTACTGCATTGTCGGGATATGGATTTGAATTTAAGGCGAAGAGTGGTCCTCCAATACTGTTAGTCACACAATGGCAGCACTTTGGTGGATCGAGTGACTCTGAGTTCGGGTCAGCGGGTAAAGCATTAGGGCAAGATCATTTAATTTTGAGACTTCGAATGGAAGGGTTCTAGCAGCCCATTTGTTTTATTAGGACGAAGTAGGTGATTCGACATGCAGAAAATCTGTTTGTTCAGTTTTAAAAAAGAAATAGTGGATTTAATATCTCAGCCCGTCCATTTGAAAAGCAGAACCCTTTTCGGTTGATGGATCTTGGGCAAAAGGCAAAGATGAATTTGTATTCTTCACGGAGTGCTATTTCAGTCAAGCAATCGATCACTTAAGATCAGTTCTTTTTGTTCGGACTGATTCGTTAAATTTATGGTGCCAGGGAGGTGACTTAATACACGTTCCTTTGCCGACGGACTTTGCTTGCTCTTTTGCCGATTCCGAATTTGGATATGTGGGAGAGACTTCACGTCTAAACTCTCCGCTTTCAAATACCCAGCAGTAGCCTTTTGGGCAAACGCATCCTTGCTTACAGTTTGCTGTCTCCCTTCGGGATTCTAACGGATCACAAAGTCCAAATCCTGCACAAGCGCTCCATTCGCCTTTAGATCTGGTGCATTCGGCTCTGACATTCTCAACGACCGGTTGCCAATCTACTTTTGGCAACGTTAGGTCATAACAGTGGCGCATCGAACAGCTGCCACCATATTTTTTACACAAAATTTCTAGCGCGGAATTTTCGCAAGCAAACGGATAGGTCTGACTCGAAAGAGCAGCGTCTTCCAAGAATAGCGATAAAAAAAGAAGTAGGACTGTTCTCACTGGTCATTATGGTCAATTGGTGTGAGCCCATTGTCAATATGTCTCATACGAGGCGGTACATGGCTTGCACGCTTTGTGTCGTCTGCAAATAATCTTTGTTTAGAAGCCACGAATTAAAGAAGGGCATTGGTATGCGATTAATTCGGTCATTTTTGGTCCTTGTGATTAGTTTATCGACAGTCATGGCTTTGGGCCAATCTGATGATATAAAAAAGCAACTCTCTTCCTGGGGGGCGCGCCATAAAAGCGACTCAGGTACACTTTTAAATCCTCCAATTGGGTCTAAGTCGGCGCAGGTCAAGGCTATTGAAGATTTGGTGCGTGAAATTCTTTTCGATTTGTACCCCGGTCTTGCAAAAGAATATCAGTTCACAGTTGGGGTTTACCCCTCGGCAGATATCAATGCTTTCGTCGAAAATGTAGATCGCAATAAATTTGGCGATGTTCTGCAGAACTTCTACAAATTAGACATCAAAAAACCCATTTATCATGTCGGTGTTACGATTGGTCTCTTTAATAAGTTAGCTACCTCTGCAGAAGTCGCTTTTGTCTTAGGTCATGAACTTAGCCATCTTTTAGAGGGCCATGTCGATGCTGAAAGTCCTGAAACCAAGAAAGACCAGGGTAAGACCTGGTGGTCGGGACAAAGATTTGAAGCGATCGCTGATCACAATGGCATAAAATTAATGGTGGGAAAGTATGACCTACAAGCAGCTATCGATGCACTTTGGAAACTGGCAGAAAATCATCGTGAAGAAGATCAAACCTCAGAGATCGCCAAAGTCGCCAATTCCTTCGGAGAATTGATGAGTACCCACCATGACCCAAGTGTTCGTCTCAGCATGGCTCAGTCGTATGTGGAGTACTTGCGCAAAACCAATCCGGCTGCCCAGCCTCGCCCTGTTTTCAAGCTGTCCAAAAAACTAGGTCGACTTCGAAATGGTCGAACTTTTGAAAACTGGCAAGGTCGTATTCCTGATTGGTCTGATGTTGACTTGGCATATGTTACTGAGTTGCACGATGAATTAGTAAATAAGGTCATAAGCAATACCCTTGATGAAAGTGCAAATCTTGAGCTCGATCTGTTTACTTTTGCAAGGGCGTGGCTTGGCAAAGAAGAAATAGAAAAACCATCCTTAGGTTTTACACTGATGTCTGTCGATTCTCTCCGCAAGATGACTTCTGGTCGAATTCAAAATATTCTCAAAAATCCATCATGGACACCAGAGCAAAAGGTAACAGCTTTACTCTCAAGCTATTTGGCCTTGAAGCAATTTGATCCGGGCGCCATGACACAACCTACGTCTGCTCAAGATACCTATGCTCGCGCACTGATTCCATTGTTGAAAGATGAGAATGTGAATCTTGTCAGAGTGGTGAAGACAATGCGTTTGTTGCCTGAGACTGTTTCCAAATTTCCACTTTTTTCGTTATTGGTTGGAACGAAAGAGGGGAAGAGGTTGTATCATCTCGCGGTGAGAAGTCAGCTTTTTATTCGGGATAATGGAGAGAGCCGTCATGACCATTTCTGGTTGGATGATAGCGACTCGAAGTCCGTGTCAATGAAGGCGTTCAGACTCGGTAACCAGCTGAATAATCTTCTTGCGCCATTTATGGACTCTTATGCGCAAGATAAGGCTGCACGTGAAAATTCAATGTTTCCACGTATGGCCGATCAAGCCTATAGAAAAACTTCTGCCCGAGTCGTCAATGAGGAACTGGCTCGCGTCGCAGAATATTTTGACTCGATTTCATTTAATAAAGAAGTCGCTGAAGACAGTGATCTGCTATTTCAATTCAACTCACTTTTGGAGGAAATCAAGAGGTCTTTATTTCCAGTTGAATTTAGAGACAATCTTTTCTTTACCAAAGCCAAAGAAAGAGAAAAATCTGTTTTTGATGCTTGGTCTAAAAAGCGAACGGCATTTTTTCAAAAAATCAAAAATACAGATAATGCTTTCACAGCAGAAACTATCAATGAGTTGATCAGCTATTTTGATCTCGAAAGCAGCTTTCCATTTTCTAAAGACGATTTGGCCGTCTTAGCGCAAAACTGGAACAAACTGGTAGATAGCGATCTAGAACATCATGTTTTCAATCGCCGTGCTGGTCGTATGATTGAAGCGATTGTGGCCAGTGGATTGCTTCCGGTTTCGAATGACAAAGCTACGAATCTTAAATCTCTCGTCTACATCGCCAGCAATACTGGGTCGGAGCAGGCCTTGGACATGGCTCGAGTCGCACAGGTATTTCAATCGGTCTCGTTAGATGAGATGAAAAAGGTGCTCATGACTCATTACTTTAAGCAAGCTGACACTCGTTTTGCAGACGAGATGAAGTCTGAAACTTATGCGAAAAGTCTTGAGAAGGTGCGCGAGTCTAAAAGCCTCAAAGATCAGACGCTAGGTGATTTCTTTCGTATGTCCGGTCCCAGTCTTTTTGAGACTATATATTTTTCGGAGACACCAAATAGGCTTTCTGAGGAGGAACAGAAACGGCATTTTGGACTTTTAGAATTATTAAGTACTGAAAGTCTATCGAAAGTCTTCGTCAGTCAGTTCAGCCTAGAAGATGTCCAGAGAATCATTCGAAATATCCATCTTTTAAATTCTAAAGAGCGAACTCGTAAGGCCAAATTCACGCCTGCAGATATAAGAGAAAAATTAGAGTCGGGCTTCAGTGATATGGGTAAAAAAGCTGAAGGCCTAGCTGGTAGATTTGGTCATGGTGAATTTCGCAATAGACTCCCTTTTCTTTTCGATGTTTTTGCCGCTCGCCAGGCCGAGATCAGCAGTCTCGATGTTTGGGTAAAAACTCTTAGGTCACTTTTAAATATCTCTGAGGCGGCACTTGATTTGCGGCCTGATCTCAAGGTGCTCTTTGAGAACAAGTTTCTGCTGTTATCCAATCAAGGGCAAGACCCAAGAGCATATTTGTTCGTACGGAATTCAAGTCTCGAGAAAACTTTAACTGAAAACAGTTTGGTTTTGGTGATGCTGTCTGAAATAAAACGACGTCTCGGAACAAAGACTTCGATCGAAGATCTGAAAGCTGCATTTGACAGCGTCAATGAAGATCAAAAATTACAAGAACGACAGCCAGATGTTTTTTCGTCTCTGCAGAAGAAAGTGGCGGAAGAATTCAAGTTACAACCTGATAACATCAATAAGATTTTTCCGCAAAATGAGCAGGACTTGAATACCAAAAATACAGCAGGTCTTAGTTCTGAAATTCGCGGCTTAAGTGCTTTGACGGCATTGGCGCGTACCCGAAACTCTGAAGAGCAGCTGCAATTGATTGATTATCTTATGGGCCGATCCGGAAATATGCCAAGTTTTGTTTTGAAGTGGGAAGAAGATCTTCATCAATCTGTTCAGCCACTTGTTTACGGGGCTCGGGTGAAACTCGAGCATGAATCAGAATTGATGCGGGCCTTTTTGGTCAATTCACTTTTGACCGGTCCGCAAGGATTGATGAACCAACCAGGAATTGAAGCATTTTTAATTGAACGTCTTTTTGGCGATAGCCCGAATAAGGAGATGATTCAAGAGATTTCAACGGCACTTCTCAAGTCACTCGGGCGAAACAAATCTATGGCACTTGCCTATGTCTTGGCGCAAAGAGCGAACGGTACTGGCAAAATCGATGAAGGTACAGCTCTTCGTTCACTACTTGAGGCCTTCGGTGTTGCCGGAATAAAACTCGGTCAGTACCTGGCTTTTACTAGCGAGCTCGAAGCCTTTCGTGAGTCCTTGGCAGCACTGCAAGACTCTGCATTGCCAGTGAGTTACCTCGAGATTTTGTATCTGGTCCGCAAACGACTTGGTGAGGACTGGAGTAAACGGTGGAAAATCGTGAAACTTATTGGAAGCGGAAGTGTGAATATTGCGATCGAGGTGCAGTCTAACACAGGAGAAAAGCGAGTGATTTCAATTTTACGTGACGAAATTGAAACCGCATCTCGCGAAGATTTTAGGAATCTCACAAATTTTGTTGAAGAACTGGTCAAGAGTAAGACCGGAGAAAAATACAGCTTTTTACCAGGGCTTCTTAAGATTATCGAAGCTTCGGTTGCATTGGAATTCAATAAAGAGAACT
This sequence comes from uncultured Bdellovibrionales bacterium, assembly GCA_964405465.1. Lineage (GTDB taxonomy): Bacteria > Bdellovibrionota > Bdellovibrionia > Bdellovibrionales > JAMPXM01 > CAYONZ01. The sequence continues at coordinate 99,378 of CAYONZ010000006.1, forward strand.
CAGCGCAAAGGCAAAAAGATGCGGGTGTAATTTACAACCGAAAGGTCGAAGGCTGGAGGCTGCGGGCGCCAAGAGTTTATGAAGTCGAAAATGGCTCGTTAATGATGCAAGAGGCCTCCGGCAAAACCGCTCGCAAAATTAGACAACAAAATTTTGAGCTATATAAGAAAGTTATGGGCATCGTTCTTGACGTCGAACTCGAACATTTGATCAACGGACAATTTATTCGTTCACGTCCATTCCCTGCATTCAGCAATCCTGATGTACATGATGGTCAGGTGATCATCGACGCTGAGAAGAAAACCATTACTATTTTAGATTTTGGTCAAGCGGTCAGCATCCCTAAAGCCGAACGTGACTTGGGACTCGATTTTATTCGGATGATTGCGGGTCACGATTCGAAAGAGAGTTTGAAAAAACAATTAGAAGAAATGCGGGTTCATTTGCAGGGGCAAGAGAAACTTACGCCAAAAGAACTCACAGACATTTATGCAAAAAAAGAAGCCATGGATCGCTTTGTTTTTATTCTGGGAATTGTGCAAAAGAAAAATTGGAATGTACCACTCTCAAGCGTTCACTATGTTTTAGGAATGAATCGAGTTTTTAAGCTTGGTGATATCTTAGGCAAGGATATGACAAAGCGCCTTGAGGTGATTTTAAAAACACGTGCGGTCACAAACTCTACGGAGCTGGGCTATTATATCTCCAAACTTTTCGACGAAGTTCGCACCGTAGTTAAAATGTGTAAGTCAATTGTAGCCGAATAATTTTCTTTGGTCTTGATGTCATACTGCTCCCTGATGTCTAGGCTAAGGATGAGTTTTTCTTGAGTTAAGTGACGAACAAAAAGCATATCACTTAGAATAATTAGGAAATTGTATTTTATAACTAGGGCGTGTCCTCAATTGGTCGGACGTCGCGAGCGGAAGCAATAGAAATGAGTTGAAGGCACGAGGAGGAGAAATAGTGGTGCTATTTCGACGACGAGCAACGCTCAAATCATTTCTATTGCTTTTGCGTAGTAGTCTAGCCAATTGAGGACACGCTCTATATCTTGTTTAGGGGGCTTGTATGGCTGTGGCGAAAAAAAAAGAGACATCAAAGGCGCCATCAAAGAAAAATGCAGAGGCACCGTCGCAGTTTCTATTTGGATTTAAAGACAAGAAAGATGTCGTCAAAATAAATCCTGTTTATGAGACGGTCGGGGAGTTCGACCCTGGTCGAAAGTATGCAAAGGCAAAACATAACGGCAAATGGGGAATGATCTCAGTGGATGGCAAATGGATTTGCGAGCCACAATTTGAGTTGATCGGTAAAGTTTTTGAATCTCACTTTACTTTTCGTGTAGCCAACAAGTGGGGTCTCTGTGAGATGAGCGGAAAAGAAGTCGCACCTCCTCAGTTCGATGAAATTGTGTCGGTTGGAACTGCGGTTTTTACTGTTCGTGTTGATAAGAGCTTCAAGATTCTTGATTTCAAGATGAAAGAAATCAAAGGTGGGTTTGACAAAGCTTTCAGTTGGAACGATGGGTTCTCAGTAGTGGTGAAGGACCAAGCTGGTGGAATGATCAATGAGAAAGGTGAATGGCTTTTGTCGCCCAGCGAAGACCCGATCTATGATTTTTCAGAAGGACTTGCCGCATTCGACAAAGATGGTGCGACCGGCTACTACGATGTTTCGGGAAAGGTTGCGATCAAGCCTCAATTTGAAGCAGCATTTGATTTTTCTGAGGGCTTAGCTCGAGTTCGAAAAGGTGAACTGTTCGGCTATATAGATAAGACTGGAAAGATCGTCATTCCATGTGATTGGGAGGATCCGACTCAAATCAGATTCAGTGGCAACTCGGAAGAGATGACACGGTTTAAATCTGGATATGCGATGGTGGCACGTGAGGAAGAAGGTCGATTGGTAGCAGGCTATATTGACAAAAAAGGCAAGTGGCATTCACCTGAGTCTTTGCCACCATTCGCACGGGAGACCCGTGATCTTTTGAGCTTTCGAATTGATAACCCTGAATGGCAAACTCATCAAGAAAGTATGGAGCTTGGTCCAGAGTTTGAGAACAAGCTTGCGAAATACAAAGGAAAACTACTTGCAGCTCTAGAAAAAGATGAGGCCGGTGCAGCGAAAACGGCCAAAGAGATTCTCGCGCGTTCTTTTGACAAAAAAGCTCGTTGGCTGAAATTGACTATCTATGATGGCCAGGATT
>CAYONZ010000007.1:0-30823 GCA_964405465.1 uncultured Bdellovibrionales bacterium
CAAAAGCATTCTCCATGTACAGGTCAGATAAAATTAAAACCAAAACCAATATAGTTCGAAGAAATTTTGGGCACCTAAATATTTACGAGAGAAAATAGATGAACTTGGCCGAATGGTTTAAAATCAGAACACAATTACCGTTGAAACTGATTCTTTCAGCAATGTGTTTGCTTTGGGTCTGCTTCGTCGTTCGTGAATCCCTTAATCGAAATGAGGAAGTCAAAGGCCACCTAATTGATCTCGAAAGACATCTCCTCTTGGCCATGGCTCAAAACAATCGACCTTTTGTTGAGCATATTCTTGAAAATGCACATCGCCAGTTGAACGCAAAAGCCACAACTCTCTGCCTAGGGGACAGGACACTCGTTGAAATCAATGCCACGTCTACTCTCTGCGCTGTCCCTCCTACAGTCTCCCCACGACAGATTGATTTCACCAAAGATAACCCATTTAAAATTTTAAATGCTTATTTGACGATCTACTCCAAAAAATTGAGCGGATCAAACGAGCTTAAGATTGTCATGCAAATCGATCGGCTCGCTTACCTAAGGGGTTCGATAGGAATTCTACTTTTAATATTGTTATTTGTGTTCTTTGTCTTTCAAATGCTACACAAGCTCGAACGCTCTTTATTAAAAGATGTCATTTACCCGCTGCAAAACATCTTGGATGCCAAGCAAAAAATAGAAATCAAAGAAATCGAAGATATAAAAACACAAATTTCAATGGTTTTGGCTGCGGAACAAAAAGCGCTTCAAGCGCAAACACTCATAGCTCTTTCAAAACAAGTTGCGCACGATATCCGGTCGCCGCTGTCTGCGGTTAATATGATTTTACCTTCGCTTCAGGGCAACCAACCCGAACAAACGCAGATTCTTCGTACTGCATTGAAACGGATCAATGACATTGCTCAAGATCTTTTGGATCGTAAAAATATGCAACTTCGAGAGACGACACAAAATCAAGATGGTTCAATGTTCCAGTGCAATTCAGACAGCATTAATAAAACACCTATGAAATCGAAAACCATTGGTGTTGAGTCTGACGCGAATTATTTTACCTCCTCTCCACATCAGGCAATAATCACAAACGTGTCGCCCTCATCGAACGAACCGATTACTTCTTGCGACGTGGTTCTCGTAGTTCGGCAAATTGTTCTTGAAAAGAACGTACAAATTCAAAAACCAGACATTCAAATTACAATAGACGCCGATGGTGAAAGTGTTTTCGCTCAGACCAATGCCAAAGAACTATCACGCATTCTTTCGAATCTTCTCAACAATTCAATTGAGGCAAAGGACCCCGAAAGGGGTTTAGAGATTCAGATCTTTATTCGTCAGTACAATAAGCAAGTCAGTATTGTGGTGATGGATAACGGGGTCGGAATTCCATCTGACAAAATTGCTCTACTTGGCCAGGTCGGTGTCTCGTTCGGCAAAGATCAAAAATCTGATTTTGCGTCTCACGCAGACAATGAAAAAAACGTAGGTTCGGATTTAAAACATAAATCAGGCACTGGCCTCGGGCTCGCACATGCGAAACAAGCTCTTGAGTCATGGGGTGGCCATCTCAAAATCCAATCCAGTGTTGGCATCGGAACACAAATGCATCTCCAACTGCCAGGTTTTGAATTCAGAAAGCACTAAAACTAGATCATCTCAAAAGATCTCGGACATCCTAAAGTTGAACCTGGTCTCTTCTTTGAAACACTCGAACCCTCATAGCCGATATTGAATCACTAATTTTTCCATGCTGTTTAGCAAACATTTCAGAAGCATCGGCCTAGACTCACCTGCGAAGAAAATACCTTCAACATACCTAATCAAACTGTTAAAAGAACCCGTTACCTGAGGGGGAATACAAATTTACCAAGAATTGGTACAGAAGAGCGTATGAAGTCCATTAAGATAGAGAGTCCACAAAATGCATCTTTGAAACCACATAAGAGTCGAATTTGTTTAAAATGAATTTTCGAAAGAAAGGAGGCCGAAATGAGAACAGACTGGAAAGTTGAATGGAAAGCCCAATAACGGTTTCTATTAAAGTGCTTAATATCAAAGCGAGGGTATTACTTAATCCAATACCCTCATTTAGAGTGAGAAGAAATGGTTATCATGAATAAACATATCAAAACTGTTATTGTAGGATCCGGAATATTGGGGGCGTGCCATGCATTTACCTTTTCCAAATCACGAAACGTTTGCGTATTTGATATTGCAAGTGGCCCGAGCCAAAATTTTGGGACTGGTGCCTCTAGTGCCTGCATACGCCGCCATTACTCTCACCCAGAACTAGCTTTGCTCGCAACCTATGCATTTAATTTTATCGAGAGTCTGCAGGAAAGGTTTCCCAATTTTGGCCTTTTCACAAGAACTGGGTGTTTGAGCATCGCTAATTCAAAAAATGTATTTCAAGACACCTACCGCCAGACTTTCGAAAAGATTAAAATACCATTTCGTGAACATCCAGGAGCTGAATTGAAAAACAAATTCGATCAGTTAAAAATAGCTGACTTCGAAACGGGGATTTTTGACGAGTATGCGGGGTACGCAGATCCCCATGGTTTAACAGCTTTGTTGGTAGACTTGGCTAAGGTTAATGGTGCCTCATTCAATTATAATACAAAAGTAAAAGAAATTCTGTATAGTGACTCTAAGGTCATTGGAATAAGAACTGATAAAGATGAGGTCGTTAGCTGTAACGAGGTGATCATTGCCGGATCTTATCTGACAGAAAATCTTCTAACTAATTCAAACATTAATTTTTCACTCCCTTCTACCAGCAAAAGACCTGTGTTTACAATTTATGCACCACTCAATGATGGGAGGTACAGAGGGCCTATTTTTGCTGATTTTACCAATGAAATCTATTGCAAGCCAGAAGCTGATGGTGTTTTAGCTGGATCTATTGCTAATGAGGATGAAGAAAATAGGTTATCGATAGATGACGACTATTTTAACATTGATGAAACTCGAATTATATCTCTATTAGATCGAATTCAAGAGCGTTTTAAATCTCCAGTAATCAACAAAGATCAAATCCGAATCGTTAATGGGTTCTACGATGTGAACGATGTTGACTGGGTTCCCATACAAGATCAGATCGGACCGTCAGGATTGTATCTGTCATTTGCAACAAGCGGACACGGATTTAAATTAGCTTTTCCTATGGCTGAGCTTTTGTTATCGCAAATAGATGGTAACCTTCAGCCCTCAATTTTGTCTTCAATTGAACCTTCTATATTCAATTTGAATGATAAACGAATAAATGCCACAGGAGTTCTTGCATGATTGAACATAAAAACCTGATGGGATTCTATTTCAACCGAATTTTGGTATCTAGATTTATTAGTGGTATCGGGGACTGGGGCGGCTTAATAGCCATCTCAAATCTTTCCTATAACTCAACCCACTCAGTAAAAGGGCTATCGATTATTTATGCTGCAAAGATTTGTTCCATTCTATTTAGCTCTGTCATACAAGGTTTAGTGCTAAAAGCGATCAAACAGTCTTTTTCTATAGGCAAAATATTGGGAGTGCTAGAAGCCATTTCTGCACTCAGCTTGATTTCCATATTGAAAGTGAATGAACTCGAAACGCCAACGCTAGCTACGCTCTATTTTTTATCTGCGATATGTTCATCTATTTTTCTCTCCCTCACAAACACATTAATTACCGAAATTTATCCTAGTGAATACAAAGAACACTTTAGATTGGTTCAGTTTTCAAAAAGAGCCGCGTTCTTAATTGGACCTATCGTTATGGGTGCAATTATTGGTGTATTTGGCAATAAAATTGGCATTATTGCGGACGCAGCTTCGTTTCTTCTATCTGGCATTGCATTATATAGCATAACTGCACCAATTACTCTCTTGATAAAAACTGAAATTGGAGAATCGCCTGACACAAATAATAAAGCCAATTTTCAAAAACCTATTGCTTTACTTTTTATTGCTTCGACAATTGTCGGACTAGTTGGGCTTACCGGGGGGGCCGTGAATTCAATAGAATTGCCTTACATTATTACCCAGCTAAATTTAGGATCTAGTTTTTTTGGTCTATCATTGGCACTAGGGGGCCTGGGTTCTATCTGTGGGCTCTTAATTGATACACAAATTCCAGATGATTATTCTTCATCTCAATTAATATTTCTGAGTATTTCTGGTCTGATCGCTTCATTTGTACCATGGTATTTTAATTCAAGTTGGCTTTTCGCTTTAGCATTGGTTCTTTTTGGAATTTCGATCACTATTTTTTCAAACCGAACACTATTTTACTTAGTTGACTGTTACAATGGGTCTTCTGAAATCAGGAACCTGTTTAAAGACAAACCAACTTTTTTTTTATTTTACCATCAGGTTGACTCTGTTGCGATGATCATTGGCGCTATTACATCTGGTATCATTGCCGATCTATATTCTACAAAAGAGTCAGTTCACCTTATTATATTTTGTTTATCTATTTCTATAATAGCTAACTTCCTTTTTATCAGATATTCCACTCATACGGAGACCAAATGATCCAGAGATATTTTGGATATATTCTTCCTCTCATTTTTTTTAGTAACCTTGCATCAGGGAAAACTGTCTATACCGAAATCCCTCAACCCTGCACAAATATTCAGTGGAATGTAAATTCCACTGAATCAGAATCGAGTTTTTTAGTTAGCTCTGCTGTCTATCAGTCATTGGTAAAGCTGGGCCCAAGAGGTTCCATTCTACCCAATCTAGCAGAATCTTGGACAGTAATCACACCAACGAAAATTAAATTCACATTAAAAGAAAAGATCTTCTTCTCAAATGGAGCAAAAGTCGAGGCACGAGACGCCAAGGAATCCCTAGAACAAATAATGTTGAAAACCGCATTTACTAAAATTATTTTAGGTGGCATTAAAGATATTGAAGTTATCGACGAAAAACATTTTTACTTGGTTCTCACAAAACCAGATCCACTTATTTTTCAAAAAATCTCTGTTTTCTTTAGGTTGTATTTTTTAAGAGACCATCCCAATGAAGAGAAAAACCTACCAGGAACCGGCCCATGGGAGTTTGCATCTAAAAATACTGATCAGTATACTTTTAAGTCTTTATCTAAAGATGGCGATGAACATTTAATAATTTTCTGCAATGCTCATGGCAATACAATCGATAGGCTTGGTAAAAGCAATAAAAATGACTTAATTTTGATTGAAGGGCTATCTTACAAAGATCAATTGACCATGAGAAAAACGTTTAAATTAAACACAATTGAAACTTCCGATTCTGTACAGTCATTTGGGATTTTCAATCTTTTGTCCGACAATAAAGCAATTAAAGATATCGAGATCCGCAAAGCCATTAACTACGCTTTAGATCGCCCAGCATTCAGTCGGTTGGTTTTGAAAGGACAGGGCCAGATGTTACCTGGATTAAGCCTAAACAATGAAATTGGCCACAATGAATTAAGCCTTTATCCCTACAAACAATCTGAGGCCAAAGAAATTGTTTTTAACTGGAAAAAGACCAATAAACAAAACACAATTTTTCTTAGAGTTGGGTTGCAGTCTGAAGAAGATACGACAATTAGTTTTATCGAGCAGTTGCAATTTTCCTTAAAACAAATTGGCATTGATTTAGTAGTCAACAAACATTACGCCGTCGAAAAGCAAAGGGAATTTCAAAAAGAAATTGACTTAATTTTCGGAAGTGACCCGAGCCCATATCTTCATATTGATTTCTTAATTCGTAATTTCTATATTTCGAAAAGTATGTTTTATGTTGGAGGGACAAAAGAACTGGAATTGGCAATTGCCACCATCGATGCTCTATTAACAGGTGAGAACTCTGAAGGTCATTACAAAATAATTGATAAATATCTTTATGATAACTTTTTAGGTGTTCCAGGATTTCAGCCTCAAAAGATTCGAGCTTATAGTGGCAACATCCAAGAAATATCCTCACAAGGGCCCCTATTGGATTTTTCAGCGATGCCCATTGGAGGTATTTAGTGGACTTTCCATCTATTTTCCAAAGATATGATATAGAATTTACTGATTACTTATACGATGACCAGGATTGGATTAAATCAGCCTTTAATAAAGAAATACACACTACCGTTTTGGACATCGCTTGTGGTACCGGCCGCTCATCTATTCAACTCTTAAATTCAGGAGCGGTGGTGACAGGAGTTGATTCCAATAAAGAAGCCCTTGAGATTTTTCGATCTAAAGCTACCTACCACGAAACTTCTGGGTCCCTATTTGTTGAGAATATTGATATCAATTTACTATTTCCAAAGGGAAAATGGGATGTAATTTTAATTGTCGGGAATTCAATTGGAGTAATTCAATCAGAGGAACGTTTGAATTGTTTTTTACATTGGGCGTCCGAAAATTTAAATGTCAATGGTAGGCTTTTGATTTCAATGACATTTCCCGAAAGTGGGCCTGTACAAATGGGAATTGAGCAGCCGAAGAGAAGTTATGTTTTGAGTAATGGGTTCAAATATGAGCGTTCCTTTCATTTTGATGTCTCAAAAGACAAATCATCCCTCTTTTTGAAATATTGGAGGGACAACATTTTAGTACATCAAGATGTTCTTGATCTTTATCGATATGACTGGACACTTGTTAAATCCTTAGCACAAAAGCACTTTGGATTTCAAAACGTCAATTATGAAATGAAGTTTTCATCGACTGATAACCATGACAGAAGTGAGCCATATGAAGTATTCTTTAGCATCGAAAAAGCATAGGGGTATTTGCTCGCTTTCATTTGAACGAAGAATAGCGCTAACTTTAGTTGGTTTATTTCTCTTGGTTTTTGTAGTGGCAATGGGGGGACTAAAATTCACCAATTCCAAACTGAATGCGATCTTTAGCGAGATTGAGTCGAGAAATATTTTAGCTGCCAAGCAGAATTTAGAACATTACCTTTTATCATGGAATTCAAGTTTAGCTTTAATCGCAAATTCAGCTCAAATCTCAGAATGGTATGAATATCGAAAGTACGGGTTAACCCGTGAGGAACAACGGCATTATTCAAAATTAAAAAAGTACTTCGAAGATGCCAACAAAAATCAATCTGGTCTCTCGAATATCACTTTTGGAAATGAACCTTGCGAAAGCCTTTTTGAAATTGTTCAAGATAGAAACTTAATTCGAATTTGTGCGAACCATAAAAATATCCCGGTTTCAGTTTCGGCTGACGCTGATCTGAGTAGACTTGAAGCAAGTATACGCCAGTTTGTACCTAATGGTGAGATCGACAGCACCACAATTGGAAATGATCCCACCTACCCTCTGGAAAATATTCCAGGAATTATTTTAAAGATGAAACACACTGGTCAAATTGAGAATCTTATTCAGTCATTCGACATGATTTTACCAATCACACTTGGAATACTGCTGACGGGAACATTACTTGTTTTATTTTTCATGTGGTCAAAGCTTTTCAGAGCTCAAAGAAATGTTCTTAATTATATTACCAACACTTTGAGTGGGAACAAAAAAAACCTAGAGGCTCCCCAAAGTTTAGGTTTTGCTGATCTCGAATCCACTATGAAAGGGATTGTCGATAAGGTTATTGCTTATGAGCAAAGTCAAAAGGAAACCGAGTTATTAAATCTTTCAAAACAAATTTCTCATGACATTCGTAGCCCGCTGACAGCTCTTAATTTGCTTTCTAGTTCGTTGACAGAGTTGCCAGAAGCCAAAAGAATTTTAGTTAGAAACAGTATCAATCGAATTAATGATATTGCACATGATTTGCTTGAACGCAGTAAAAAGCCATCTGAACAATTTAATGCTTTTAGCTCCGCAATTTTACCTAAACAAGAGTCAGATGTCATTATGGTGTCCTCACTTATTCATAGTATCGTTTCAGAAAAACGACTTCAGTTTAGAGAATCGGTCGGAGTTCAAATTGAGTCCAGAACTGAATTGGCCTACGGCCTTTTTGTGAATATAGCAAGTAAGGAGTTGAAACGAATAATTTCAAATTTGATCAATAATTCCGTTGAGGCTTTCGAGGAAGGTAAAGGTGAAGTGTTTATCAGTGTGATCAGTTGTAATGATGCAGTTTTGATTTCTATTCAAGATAATGGAAGGGGTATCCCCAAAGAAGTCTTAAACAAGATCGGACAGCAAGGTTTTTCGTTTGGCAAATCCTCATCAAACCAAAGTGGATCTGGTCTAGGAGTATTTCATGCCAAACAAACAATTGAATCGTTTGAAGGTAGTTTAACAATTGAGAGCGAGTCAGATAAAGGCACAAAAATCACTATTTCACTTCCCAAAGCTATTGCACCAGATTGGTTTTTGAAGACTCTCCAACTCGACCCAGGGCAAACAATAGTTATATGCGATGATGACACCAGCATTCATCAAATATGGAGCGGACGAATTAAATCGTTAAATCTAGGTTCAAAAATAAATTTGCTAAATTTTTCTTCAGGGCAAGCATTTAAGTCTTGGGTTAAAGGAAATTCAATAGATTCAATTAAGTACCTTGTTGATTTTGAACTCATAAATCAGCCACAAACTGGCCTAGACATAATTGAGGAGCTTGGCATCCAAAATAAATCTGTCCTAGTCACAAGCCGATATGAAGAATCTCACATCAGAGACCGTTGTGAAAAATTAAGACTAAAGTTGATTCCTAAAGATGTTGTCGGCTTTGTACCTATCCAATCAATCCCATCTCAGGTTCACTACGATGCCTGCCTCATTGATGATGATCCATTAGTTAGAATGACCTGGGAGCTTACAGCCAAAGAGTCTGGCTCATCAATTTTAACGGTTGAGTCCTTCGAAAGCTTTATTAATAATTCCCAAAATATCAGCAGAGAAACTCCTGTAAACGTCGATATGAATTTGGGGAATGGTATCCGCGGCACCGATGTGGCCCTAAAACTTCATAATATGGGTTTTAAATGGATTTATTTGGCGACTGGGTATGAAGCTGAAGGTATTGGAGATGTCCCATCCTGTGTTGTGGCCGTTCGCGGAAAAGATCCAGTATTTGCACGATATAAAGACTCTTTCCTTTCAAGAAATGCTCATGAAAAGAACACGATTGGAACAGTTGAACCCTCAGAGATAATATTGAATCTTTAATTTTTTCCCGGCCGCATAAATAAATGTCGTAGACATTAAAAAGGAAAACGAGTCTGAACCAATGTGCATGCGATAAACTTGAACATAGTAGGAAACATCACCAAAAGATAACAGTAGAAGGCCTACACTATGTGGATAGTTTCTCCCTTTCCATAGGTAGAACGCGCAAAACAATCCAACCGCAGCCTGACAGATATATAAGGCATCTACCTGCAGCTCCCCAAAAAAATAAAAGAACAAAGGAAACAACAAAAACAGTGGGTAAAATTTAAATAGGGGGTGTTTTCGCATCAGCTCAACACCAACTGAGCAAAAGACTGAGGCTGCAAAGATGTTACGAGAAGATTCCAAGACTCCATGGAAAATGGGTTTGGTCGCCCGTGATTGGTAAGGTAAATAAAGAAATCATGTTTATCTGGACGCAAGCAAACAAATGCTCCTGCCCCACCTGCCTTTTCAAGAGCGAGCGAAGTGTGCTTCGCACCCAAATAACTTTGCCGGCTGGAATGTTGCTCCCAACCAAAAACTTTTCTTCCAATTCCGAGTGACTCGAAAAAATTTCTTTCTTTGCAGACGTTACCTGCTGACAGAAAAAAAACAGGAGAGACATGAGAATCAATCTGCCTAAGCATCGAACGACAAAAAAGACTGAGGTCCTTTGTGGTGCTAAAGACACCATCACATCCAAGTGGTTGCCCTAAAAAACGATCCTGAGAATCGTCGACGACACCCCAGCTGTCACCGTGGCCCGCAATTCTTTCTGTAGAAAAATTTGAAACCTCGTAAGTGGTGCAGGACATTCCAAGAGGGTCCCAAACCAATCTTTTGCAAAGCAAATCTAAGTTGACGCCCCCAATTTTTTCTAGAACGCGGCCAAGTAATCTGTACCCGACATCGCTGTATTCAATTGATGTCCCGGGATCAAAGTGCAATTCAGGAGAAAGCATCGCTCTCCAAAACTCTGCCGTTGACGAATACTCTGAAAGAAAGTCATCGTCCGATATTCCACTTTGATGCAAAAGAAGATGTTTGATCGACAAATGGGTCGCAGCTCTAGTCCTTAACTCTGGCAAATATTGGGAAACCAAATCGTCAGCTAGCAATTGACCACGTCTTTGAAAGACATCGACGAGAGCCGCCGTTGCTATCACCTTGGTAATCGACTGAATATCAAACAGTGTTTCGCTGGTGACCTCACTGTTACTTCTTTTATGAACGGTTCCAAAGTTAAAAAAATGATCGTCACTCCCTATGCCACCATAGGCGATCGCAATCCCGGTTGTGGAAGTATTTCGACATACTTCCGCAGCAAGTTCCTTCAATGCATCAACGCACATTTGTTTGTTATTAAAATCGAACCTATTCACACGATCTCCAACTGAGGACATTGGGAAGAAGCATATATTGGCTTCAACGCCTATAAGTTACCTTTTGAAAATTGCTTCAGCTTTCTTCTATTGAATCACAAGGTTGGAAGAAACAAAACCATTTCAGGGCACGATTTGAATTCGTCTAATGCAATTTTTCCAAAAATACGAAAAGGTTGCGATATCCTGGACCCAGCACATGGTGATTAAGGGGGTCGTATATATAGAATATTCAGAAAACAAGATATTTAAGAAATAAACAAATTCGTCTGGTATAACAGCAATTGCTTGAAACTGATTTAGAACAGAAATGAGTACAAGTGACCATTGAAGAATTAATTAATAAATCAGATTATGGGTTTGAGATTGGAACGATTGAAAATAATCTTTTCAAGATACGCCATGCTGTGGAAAAAGATTTCTCTTCTACCACTGAATTGATCCACGAAGCCTTTGGAATTTGGAAAAAGCAAGGTCTAAATCTAAAACCAATTTATCAGACAATAGAAGAAACTAAGAAACATTTGCTTCGTAAAGGTTGCGTCGTTGAAAACTCGCAATTAAAATTAGTTGCCACATTTAGTCTTGAAAAAGGACTTATTAAAACTGGGGTTAACAACAGCATCGAATATTAGGAAGGAGATGATCCACCCGTAACGTATTCAAGTTTTGAACAAAGCCCCTTTGTTTCTTCCGGAATTTTTTATATTTAAAAATGCAGCAGTCGCTTCTTGTTTATCTCATCGTGGGATTGGTTATAAACTTTATGATTTCTCAGAGCAGCTGGGTCGAAAGAATGAATATTCTTGAATGATCGTAGTAACCGCTACTGAGACCAAGTGGCTTTATGAATGGTATTTAAACCTTGGATTCAAGGCTATGGGAAATTTTAGATACCCTGGAAGTCAAGTTGATACAGTTTTAATAGCAAAATCATTTAACAGGACAGGTCTGTGAAAAAATATGCAAATATCTTGGCAATACTTGCTGCGATTCTCTCAAATGCTCTTTGGGGTTCTACCTTTGTTGCATCAAAGACTGTGCTAATTTATGCAAGTCCGTCATTTTCAATTTTAGTTCGTTTTTCTGCAGCAGTTCTTCTTTTAGGAACAATAGCAGCTGTTCAAAAATATGATTTGCAATTTGAAATAGTTAAACAACGTATTGCCACGCTGATGTCTCTTGGTTTGATGGGGTATACAGGTCTTTATTTACTTCAATTGAGTGCGCTTAAACACATTGCCTCAAGCCAAAGTGCCGCAATTATGCTTCTTTCGCCTGTTTTTACATTGATAGGAGATTCCGCTCTTAAAAGAAAGATCTCATTGCTTAGTACCGTTACAACTCTTACAGGTTTGCTCGGTGCTTCAATCATAATCTTTGATCAATATCGTGTGGATCTATCGGGTATAGCACTTAGTGGACTCATAATGACAATTGGAGCTTCAATGTGTCTTGGGTTTTCAGTGATTCAGACAAAATCATTACTTCAACAGTCAAGTCATATCAAAGGCATTTCAGTATTTAATTTAACACTCTACTCACTATTAATCGGTACAGTTGGCATGATCCCTTTTGTATTAAAAGATTTTCAGGCTAACGACTTATCCGCTGTGTTTAATATCGAATTTTGGATTTGGTCGATGTATCTTGCTGTGTTTTGCTCGGTGTTGGCTTTTTTAATGTGGAATTGGGCTTTAAAAATCGCAACTCCAAACGTTGTTGCGGTTTCAATGTATATTAAAACCCCTGTAGCACTTGGACTCGGTGCAATTCTACTTAATGAAAAGTTAAATGTTTTTTTCTACCTTGGCACGCTGTTGATATTTTTTGCAATCATCTTAAATCAAGTAACAATAGATAAGGATCGAAAATGAGCCACTTTAAATCTTTTAACCCTGATTTGGTCGTGGAAGTAACTAATGTATGCAATAAATCATGCCCAGGATGTTACGCTCCAAACATAATAACCACTAAGTCCAATACGAAGACTAATAAAAATGGAAAATTTTTGCGCGCTTCCGATTTAGAAAATACATGGTTGAATATCCCTGATGTAGATACTGTCGCTATTCGAGGAGGAGAGCCTACATTAAATCCTGAAATTTTAAATATTATTTCGTATATTTCGACACGTGCAAAACATGTCTATCTCGAAACCAACGGAGATTGGATTAAAGATGGTGATGATCTTATAAATTCAGTTAAGAATTCAAATCTCATTGTTAAATTAAGCGTAGATTCAATGCATGGGTCAAGCATAGAAGAGACAAGAAAGCGAATCGAGAAATTAAAACGTCATAGTATTAAATCAATGATTGCAGTCACAGAGGAGGATTTAACTACATTTGAATTGTTTATTGAAATGCATTTATCGGATTTTGAAGGACCTATTCTTTTCCAAAGAAAAGCCAAAAAGATTCAAGATATTTTGAAACCAAGAATAGGAGTTCTAAATACCCAAGGTCAACTTGTTAACACAGTTTCAGTAAAATCATCATTTCTTTCTAATCTAGAAGATGAGGTAACAGCATGAGATCTTTAAAATCGCTAAGTATAGTTTGCATAATTATTTTGATATCAATAATTAGTTCAAATCCTACAAAAGCGAGTACAATAAAATTAGAAATTGGGCTTGCATCTAATTTTTCAGATGTCAGCTCAAGCTCATCAAATCCGTTTGGTAATTATTTTGTAGACGGTATTGGCTTGGCATTAAGAGATAAAGAAAAAGAATTAAAAGCACAAAATTTAGAAATCACTATTAAAAAATTCGACTACGGTACGGATCAAACTAAAATTGTCTCCGTTGTGAATGATGCTGTAAAGTCAAACGTTATCGCAGTTATTGGTTATAATTATTCATCACATGCTCTAGTGGCAGCACCTCTACATGTACAAAATAAATTGCCAATGATAACTCCTAGCGCAACGGCCAATCGCCTTAGTAGTTTTGATGCTTATATTCATCCAACTTGTTTTGATAATTCATTTATGGGCTCTGCCCTAGCGCGAATTGCAAAAGAAGATTTAAAAGCTAAGCGAGTGGCCATAGTAACTGCGGCTGACTGCGCCTATTGTCAAGATTTAACTCAAGCCTTTAAATCTGAATTTGAAAAGACTGGCTACACCACCAAAGTTTTCTCTGTACTAGATTCCGATATGGACTTTAGTAGAATTGCAAATGAAATAAAGTCTGAGAGCACCTTTCAAGCTATTCTCGTGCCAAATCACGAATTGACTTCGGCAAAAATAATTTCAGCAGTTCTTAATACTGGTCTCAATATTCCCTTTCTAGGTGGTGATGGTTGGGGCAATGTTGGTGAGGAGTTTTTTGGCATTATAAAAGACAGAAAACTCGATGGATATTCAATTTCACACTGGAATAAAGAAGACCCAAGCCCGAACTCTAGAAACTTTGTGAAGTCTTATACAGAAAGTTTTGGTAAAGAACCAAATGACACCTCGGTGCTTGCTTATGACTCAATGATGTATCTTTTAAATATTATCTTAAAAGAAAAAGCTTACAGCAGACTAACCATAGAATCAGCTCTATTAAAAGACAGAAAATATCAAGGAGTTACCGGCGATTTCATTTTTAAAAATGGTAAATCACCCAAGAAAAGTCTTGTTGTTTTAAAAGCAAAATCACAAAACTTTAAATTCTTAAAAACTTTGAGGCCAAAAATATGATTACATCTTCAAGAATAAAATTGCGGGCCATTGAAAACCAAGACAGTAGCTTCTATTACAATTGGATCAACGATAATGAGACTAATAAATGGCGTGGTTTATATCATCCAATGGCAAGCGATGACGTAGAATCTGCAATCAGTAGTCTAAAAAAAGCTGATCCAACAAAATTGAGTTTAATGATTCTTAACGAAAACAACGCACCGATTGGCATAATAGGATTAAGAGGAATATGCGCAAGATCAAGAAGAGCGGAAATTTGGGTTTATATTGGCGAAAAAGGTTTCTGGAATAATGGGTATGGCCAAGAGTCACTATCAACTCTTGTAAAATACAGCTTCGAGGAAATGAATCTACACCGAATATGGCTAGAATGTGACCCAGAGTTCTCCCCTGCAGTAAAGTGCTATGAAAATGTTGGATTCCAAAAAGAAGGAATTCTAAAAGATGGCTATTATCGTCGTGGTAAATTTCGCGATACAATGATGATGGGTCTGATTAGAAAATATGAGGAATTTGAATGAACCAAACCACCCTTCATTCCAGAATCAATAGATTAACATTAAGGTCTTTACTCCTTGTTGGAATTATAATGTTAGCTGTGATTCTAGGATACTCGTACATCAAGTTCAGTGTCCAGCGAACTTCTTATATTGAAAGTCTGAAAAGTTCAGCTGCCATTCAGGTTCAAAAGATTTTACCAACGCTTTTAGTTTCAGAACAAAGTGAAGGTTTAGCCCTCATCATGTCTGCTATAAAAACAGAAGAAAACTTATCTGATATCAGTTTTGTTAAAATCAGCGATGCCCTTTCGGCAAAATCAACGTATGATAAATGTATATTTAGCGGAAGTATTGAACCTTGTACTAAAAATGGAAAGCTGATCCTTACAATACCAATTCAACTATCTGATACCCTGTATGGTTATTTGATAAAAATAAAACCCATGATTTCGTTTTCTTTTCAAGATCAGCAAATATATTTTGCAGAGATCATTGTGTTATTACTTTTGGTGGTATTTGTATTTCAATTTATGTCACTTTCACGTCTGACTTCAAAAGAAGTCCCTCATTCATTAAATTCACTTTTATCTTGGTTAAATGATGTAACAAATCAACAAAAGAATAACGTTACTAAGCCTTGCCTCCAGTTTGATGAGTTTAATCAATTAGCTGAAAAGATTTCTCAGCTTATCAGGGAAAAAGAAGAACAAATGGTACAAGTTAGGCTTGGCCAGATGGCTTCTCAAGTTGCACACGACATTCGCTCTCCATTATCAGCTCTGAATTTGGTTATTGGAACTTTGACAAACGTTTCTGAAGAAAAGCGAATAATTATTCGGGGGGCGGTAAATCGCATTAATGATATTTCTAATTTATTATTGATAAAGAGTAAAGACGTTGACAATTCAATTAATAAGGTAAGCGATGCTAAACTTACTAATTCACAACAAAAGCCTACGCCACAACTTCTTTCACCATTGATAGATAATATCGTTTCTGAAAAACGAATTCAGTTTCGAGAAAAACAATCAGTTGAAATTGAATCTGATATCAATAAAGCATACGGTTTGTTTGCTGAAATAGATCCGACAGAAATTAAGCGAGCCATCTCAAATTTAGTGAATAACTCGATCGAGGCTTTCCCAAATGAACGTGGCAAAGTGACTGTATCAGTGCGGCCGCACCTGAACGACGTTATCATTTTGATCCAAGACAATGGAAAAGGAATCCCTCAGCATATTATAAAAAAGCTCGGTGAAAAAGGTGTCACTCATGGTAAAGAAGGTACTCAGAGTGGAACTGGTCTTGGAGTATATCACGCTAAACATACAGTAGAAGATGCTGGTGGATTATTTGAGATCGACTCAGTTGAAGGAAAAGGAACTACAATTAAAATGATTCTCAAAAAAGCAAAAGCTCCAAATTGGTTTGTTGAGGAGCTTTCGTTAAAGAGTAATATGACAGTCATTTCTCTTGATGATGATATTTCAATTCATCAAATTTGGCGTGGTCGATTTGAATCTTTGAGGCCCACAAATTTACAAATAAATCATTTAACTTTCACCCGTGCTGCTGAATTCAAAGACCAGGTAAAGAATCTCTTGATAAACTGTGTTTCACCGATCAGTACGTCAGATATACTTTACCTAGTTGATTACGAACTATTAAACCAAGGAACGACTGGTCTAGATATAATTGAAGAAATGGGCATCGGAAAAAATACAATACTCGTGACATCTAGATATGAAGAAGAAAAAATCCGTGAACGTTGTAAAAAGAATGGCATTCGGCTGATCCCAAAAGCAATGGCAGGATTTGTTCCGATAGAGATAGAACAAGATAACACTAAGTACGACGGAATCCTGATTGATGATGACTCGCTTATACGTATGACATGGTCTATATGTGCAAACGATAATAACAAATCGCTTTTATGCTTTTCAAGTCCTGATGATTTTTTTATCGCCAGCCCTAATATTGGCAAGAATTCCCCACTATATGTCGATTCTAATTTGGAAAATGGTATCAAGGGTGAGGAAATTGCGAAGCGCGCTTTTGACTTAGGATTTAGAAATATCTATTTAGCAACAGGTTATGATCCTACACACTTTGAACAACCAATGCCTTGGCTTAGAGGGATAGTCGGTAAAGACCCGTTTCCGCGAAGTAATTAGATGACTCTTCAAGTTTATAAATGAACAACATTCGCTCTTGTAAATAAAGTAACTTTTGTAATTTCGGGAAAGTAAAACATGCTTTTGAGCGGGTCCAAAAGAACTCAATCGAAGTATTGGTATATTTGCTTTGTTGGTGTCACTTTAATTGCCATTTTTGTAGGAGTTAGAAAAATGGACGAAAGTATTAAGGTTCTTTTTCCACTCACATTATTAAAGCCGAGTGTCGAATTGTTAGACCCGAGCAATACAGAAACAATATGGGAATATTACCTTCTTGAAAACCTATCCTGTGGGTTGATTAGAGATTCTAAGTTTTCTGCCACAGAGTACGAAGGCTGTATTGCCGAGCGATTCTACCAGGAAGATGAGCATACTTGGGTTTTCCACATTCGGCAGCTCAGATGGTCTGATGGGTCAGAAGTCACAAATCAAGAAATTCAGAATTGGCTTGATTCTCTAGTCAATTCGTCACAAAGGCATATCAAATTTCTAAAACTCGCAGAGAAAATTACTTATGACAAAGATTCTCGTGTAGTAAAAATGCGCTTTCCATTTGCCATGGATAAAACGATTTTGCACGAGTTATCATTGGCCGATGCGTCTCTGGTTCCCAATTTTAGAGAAATGGGTTGGCTAAAAACCGTGGGCCCCTATTATGTCGAAAAATGGGATTTCGATCACAACATTCTGATTTTGAGGGCCAATATATACTCTCCTTTTTATAGTAAACTCATGCCGCAAAAAGCAACGCTGTTTCGACTGATAAATAAAGAAGATAGAAATGAATTATTCAAATCAATAAATGTCGATATCGCTCCTCTTGTCGCGCCAGCCAGTCCAAAAGTAACGGCGCAGGTTTTGCCACAGGCTCCTCAGATATTTACGAGTCATCCAATTTCGATTGTATATTTTGTTTTCAACAGCAAGAATCCAGACGCGAAAAATTTTGCGAATAGGAAGATGTTTGCCTCAATTATTGGGGGAATTCGTTCACAAATTTCTGGGCTATTTCGGAATCATCTTCCTGCAAATGCTGAGACACAAATGATACCGGTTGGCTTTCGTGGACGCCTATCTGAATTTGACCTTGGGTTTGAATTGCCAGAAAAGCATGCGAAAAAAATATCGATTAAATTTCCTAGTGTGTTTAGAGATTTTGATGGTCTGATGAGTGAGTTAGAGAAATCATTTTCAGAAAGAGGCGTGAAAACTGAATTTGAATTTTCAGATGCACCCGAGTTTTCAGATCATCAATTTGCGAGAGCCACCGTATTTTTAGGAAATCAACTGGATGCATCGGGAACCTGGGCATTTCTTTCGGGCCCTCCGAACGGTCCACTCAGTCCATGGATAGCGGAATATAAAGCGGCATATGATCAGGTCTTTCACTCAAATGACCTATCCAATAGACAGAAAAAGTTAGACAATTTGCACAAAGAAATTCTTGAGAAAGCGTTGGCAGTTCCTTTGATGATTGGAAGCCAGAGGTACATTTTAAGTAGTAGATTAGATGCCTCTAGATGGAATCAATTCGATTCGAGACTCCGACTATATGAATTGAGATGGAAGTAAATTGTGATTTGGAATGGGAGTATGAATTTTCTCAATGCCCGTAAAGATCCTCACCACTGCCGATACTTCAACGATTACTTCGGTGGATGGTGAAGTTCTCTTTTTTTGAAATCAAACACCAAAAATTGGGGAAGGCATAAATATGTTAAATAGGTTTCGTCTGTTACAAATGATCAAAAATGATTTGCGTGGAGAAGGCTATTTTCAGCACCTAAAATTCCCAATCGCCGAATTGAATGTTTTCAAAACAATTCAATTCTCTAAGAGATCAACCCCAGATTTTTATGGACTGGCATGTGATTTGAGCCTTAATGACTCGAGAATAAAGTCATTTGTCGAGTATTATGAAAGGCAATTTTTTTTCAAGAAGGTCAGGATCACGGACACTTTACTACCAATGGAATAGCTGGGCACTGCAACTATAGACAGGCTGAGCAAGCTGCGATCTATGATATTCTTGAACGAGATGCCATTCTCGTCCATTGGTACCTTAAGGCAAACTTCCTAAACATAGTGGAAACGCCACCACACATATCTAGCATGATCAAAGCACTTGAATACAATCGATATAAAACCATGTTCAGAAAAACACACCTTGGTTATGCCGAAACAGTGATTTGTTTTATTGTGGATATGAATTCAGGAGGTTTTGTCACCGGCTCATGTGCAGGAAATACGCTGATGTACAGCCAAAGCAAAGCATTTACAGAGGCGATCATCAATCTCTTCTTTGGCAACAATGGGCTTTCAAAAGAAGAACTGATTCAAGAGTTCAAAGAAAATGGCGTCTCAACTTTATGACAACATCGAACTTTCTGGCTCCATCTCTCAGTCATTCCAGAATGGGTTCTCGAAACTGAAAAGAAAGAACGATTCAAAGGTCAAAGAACCCCAAGCTCACTATTTGATCCATTTTACAAAAAAATTGGCCCCATTTATGTTGTCGGAGGACATCTCCCAAACATATTAACTCTAAAAATAGGGTTTCCTGGGCATACAGAAGTTCAACACTTGCAGAATCGTTTTTCAGCGGATATTGGCATAAACACCGACGACCTTTCACTACACCCCATCCCTTAGGAGGAAAAATGAGACGAATAGTATTCCCGTTACTAATCATTTTGTCACAAAAACTTGAAGCCTTTAGGGCTGAGAACAGATCGACACCGGTCACAAGTAACGAATTAAATAAGAATTTCATAGCCGGAAATGGAACCTCAACCTGTGCAATGATCGTAAAGCCACAGACGAACGAAGAAATGCTCTTTCAAAGAACACGATTGGACCAAACAATCCAACGAATCCAAACACGTGAATTTGAAATTTCCAGAAGAAATGCAATAACTCGAATCAATAATGAAAAATAACACCTTCAGGCCCAAATTATTTTTTATTTTATTGATGTCCTGTATCCACTCAGTTTCTTTAGGAGGACAACAGATGGAAAACACTGTTCGAGTTCGACTGGCCTATCGACTGCCGGTTGAGCCACTAGAGATCGCAACTATGGCCGACTATGATTTATCATTGCTTCTATCTGACACTTGGTTTGAATATGATGGGGAAAGAAAAGCCAAACCCAATCTCGTCAAAAGTTGGTCATTCGACACTAAGACCGGATATTACACATTCCGAATTGATCCTAAAAGAAAATGGTCAAATGGCACAGTGATCACATCAAATCATCTTATTTGGAACCTAAAGAGAGCAATTCAAAAAAGGTCAAGCTACGGGGTGGGAATAGAGGCAATTGTAGATATTGAACAATCAAAAATTATCGACGATTTAAACTTTATGCTCAAAATCAAAGACGAGAAGCCGTCAGAGCTATTCTTCCAACGCATGGGTGCCCAAGGGCTTGCGGTAGTGCACCCAGACGACGTCGACCAACAGACTCTAAGAGTGATTTCAAATAAGTTAAGCTCCGGCCCATTTCAAATAAAAGAATCTGTGGATTCTCAAGTTACGCTAGTTAGAAACTCAGACTATTCGAAATTTACACCTGAAAGCACTGAAAAAATTCATATTCAAAAAACAGACCCTTCATTTGATCTTCGAAATTTTCTAAGCGGAAAATCATGGGAAAACATCGTACAAATTAACACATTTCTCCCCTCCGAACTGCTCGAGGATTTCAAAAAAGTAAATCCCCCACACTGGAGCAGAGGACACGATCGAGTTTCTCTTCTCAAGCCGATAAATCAAAGACGAACGAAAGAGTTAAAATTAATTCTGCTGAAGATTGCTGAAATTCTGGAGAAGGAAAATTTCAAATCCCTCCAGTTAAATGCGAAAAGGGCTCGCAGTCTTCAACCATTTGGATATCCTCTTTTCAATGAAGTGGAGCCCAAAAGAATCAATGAAGCTCCGATTTTCAAAACAGCTTCAATATTGCTTAGTCAAAGCCCATCATCTCTGACCCACATGGCGCTTCTTGATCCAATTCTAAAGAGCCATGGGTTTAAGATTTCCTGGAACATGAAACCAAGAGACGAGGTCCTAAAGCAGTTCTACGCAAATGAACAAAACAATTCGACAGCAGATTTCATCCTTTTTGACTTTGGCGTGGCCGACCCAGAGCCCGCAACTTGGATGACTGTCGTCATGGATAATCACTTTATACAATACACTAGCTCTCAAAAGAATGAATTCAGTCTGATTGTTCAGGAAAAAGACAAAACAGTCTCGACCCAAAAATTCAAGGACCTATTGAAATCGATATACCTTGATGGCGGCTATCTCCCACTTTTTCATTTTTCAACACTTTCAGTGGGCGCTCGAGATTTAAATTTTGACCAAATTAAGGAACTCGATGAAACTGTTAACTATTCTAAAATCACTTTCAAAAAGCCCAAGCTTTAGAGTCAGTTTCACATTTGTGATTGGAATGTGGATTCTGTTTTCTATTTTTCTATTTTTTATTTCACAATCGCAAACAAGGGCTCAAATAAATAAAGAGCACATATTAAAGCAAAACACTACTGAGGCGATTTTGGCAGATTTTTTCGAAAGCCAGGCACGATTTGGGGATATCGTCTACTCGAGAGGAATGGTTTTGGAGCGCGGAAAGCCGTTTGGATTAGTCTCGTTGATCATATGTGACAATGAAAATGAAGTCTTGCCCGCTCTCGAGTCTCAACGCTGTAGCAATCGAACAGAGCAAACACATCACGATATCATCGTCACAGGTCGTCCATTGACTCTGTATTTTCAATGGACAAATGACTATCCCGATCTTTGGCACACTGTACTCAAATCGCTACTCTGGTCTATCCTCGGATCTGGATTACTAGTCATTGGAGCCTCGACAGTAACTTATTTCGTAACTGTACTTTCTGTTTTGAAATATAGTCAGCAAATTTCGGCTATAGGTGACATCAGGAAGGACGCTATGCCGACGATTCCAGAAATTGAGCCCTTATTGTCAGCTTTGATTTCATTGAAAGACAAACTCCAATCGACTTTAGAGTTGAGTCAACACCTCAGAGTAGATGCAGCTCTGGGCCAACTCTCAAAACAAGTTGCACATGACATTCGGTCGCCGCTGTCTGCAGTTAATATGATTTTACCTTCGCTTCAGGGCAACCACCCCGAACAAACACAGATTCTTCGTACTGCATTGAAACGGATCAATGACATTGCTCAAGATCTTTTGGATCGCAAGACTGCAGAAGAAAATCCTTCTTCTGATATGAAACCTAGAGCGCAATTGATGAACAGTGGATTCAAGGAAGATCGGTGTTCTTCTCAAATTGAAAAGTGCGACGTGGTTCTCGTAGTTCGGCAAATTGTTCTTGAAAAGAATGTACAAATTCAAAACTCAGACATTCAAATTACCATAGACACTGAAGGTGAAAGTGTTTTTGCTCAGACCAATGCCAAAGAGCTATCACGCATACTTTCAAATCTTCTCAACAATTCAATTGAGGCAAAGGACCCCGAAAGAAGTTTAGAGATTCAAATCTTTATTCGTCAGTACAATAAGCAAGTCAGTATTGTAGTGATGGATAACGGGGTCGGAATTCCATCTGACAAAATTGCTCTACTTGGCCAGGTCGGTGTCTCGTTCGGCAAAGATCAAAAATCTGATTTTGC
Source organism: uncultured Bdellovibrionales bacterium (assembly GCA_964405465.1). Classification (GTDB taxonomy): domain Bacteria; phylum Bdellovibrionota; class Bdellovibrionia; order Bdellovibrionales; family JAMPXM01; genus CAYONZ01. The sequence goes on from CAYONZ010000007.1 coordinate 22,501, forward strand.
GTCTCACGCAGACAATGAAAAAAACGTAGGTTCGGATTTAAAACATAAATCAGGCACTGGCCTCGGGCTCGCACATGCGAAACAAGCTCTTGAGTCATGGGGTGGCCAACTCAAAATCCAATCCAGTGTTGGCGTTGGAACACAAATGCATCTCCAACTACCAGGTTTTGAATTCAGAAAGCACTAAAACTAGATCATCTCAAACGATTTTTGACATCCCAAATTTGAACTTGGCCTCTTCTTTGAAACACTTGAACCCTCACAGCCGATATTGAATCGTTAATTTATTCCATGCTGTTTGGCAAACATTTCAGAAGCATCAGCCTAGACTCACCTGCGAAGAAAATTCCTTCAACATACCTAATCAAACTGTTAAAAGAACCCGTTACCTGAGGGGGAATACAAATTTTCCAAGCATTGGTACAGAAAGGATTGTCGGGATGTTCAGGAATTTTTTATTAACGTTGTTAGCCTCGATCGTTTCTAGCAGGGTTCAAGCCGAATACATATTTCGGTCAATTTTATACAAAAGCCAAATGACAACTAAGCAAGTACTCATGTTATCCAAACTCATAGGTGAACAAGAACTTGAGATTGAAGAAAACAATGAGGATTCGATAATAGTCAAAGTCTCAGGAACTTTGGAAAAGCAAAATGAAGTTATAGAGCAACTGAAAAGCATGGGTGTCGTAAAAAGCTCAAGCGGATCAATCGAGGGTCGTTTGTGTGACGGAGCATGCCTTTAATTTTCCGAACTCGAACGCATTGAAGGCAGCATTCTATCGCTTCGGTATTGCCTCATTCGCTATTTTTGCTGGCTTCACATTAAAGGAGGCTCCTATGGATCCAAGCACAAAAAGCAACACCGTTCGTGTGGCATTTACACTCGATAAAACATTCCTTCCGACCCTAGACCCCGCAAAAATTGGTTCTTTTCAACAGGGTCTACTCCTGGATAACCTCTATAGCCGACTAATTGAGTACAATCAGTATGGGGAAATCCAAAGCGGATTGGCCTCTAAGTTCTATTGGCATGACAGCGAATTGATATTTGAATTTGATGACAGAGTTAGAAGCAGAGACAACCTTGCAGTATCCGCAAAAGATGCCGCATTCTCAATTCGTCGTGCTCTTTATTTAGGAACCTCAACACACATTAATTTGCGATTGTTCCTGTGTAAAATTGACTCGGTACCTGAGGTATTTGAAGACTGTGATGGGGTAAAAGTGATCGACAACAAACTGATCCTCAAAATCACCAATATGAAACACAAACCATTTTTGATTCCGGCCTTAGCATCCATCGATTTCGGCATAATCCCCGAGCGCGCGGTAGATCGAACAAGTCTTACAATTTCAAATTTTCAAATCACATCTGGCCCATATTCCCTTGAGAATCCATGGAAAGACACTCAAGTGAGTCGCCTCACGCTCAAAGCCAACCCAAGGCACTTCAATTTAACTGAAAATTCTTTTCAACATATTGAATTGATCTCCCCAGAAAAGAACTCCAGTGCAGGAGAAATGATACTAAAAGACTTAGTGGACATCGTCCCAACCTCTTTCAGCATAAGTCAGGAGAGCCTCACTAGACTAAATTCGAGCATCAAAGACCTAAACGTATCGACAACTCTTGACATAAAAACCATTGTTTTGAAATTTAGCCCTATTTCAGTAACAAAATATTCATTTAAACAAAGAGCTTACATAGCTAAAAAAATGATTCTTCTTATGAAAAAGGAGTATCCCTTACCAACCGGCGCCAGAGAAAGTATTCAATTCTTTTTTGATATTGGATTCGGTCACCTTTCTAATAGTCAAATAGACGAGCTTGCAGAGTTAAGAAATATCGCGAATACCCCAATATTCACCTCAAGGCCTACATTCTACCTTTACAAAAGTCTTGAAAATATATTTAGCATTTTTAAACAACTCGATTGTATAGAGCCAATTGTGACAAGCGAGTCACCATTTGCAACACCCCCAGACCAACGTCTGGACTCCTTTATTGCTTTCACTGATACGGCATTTGAGGACAATCTTGCATTTCTAGGCTACAATCTCACCCAAGGCACGTTCGGATTAGACCCAACAGAGTCGGAAAAATGGATGAACAATTACATGGAAACGGAGGACGTAAATAAACGTTTTCTCATGGCCCGTGAACTCCAGTTTCAGTCTCTAAAAAAGGGTGTAATGTTTCCTTTATTCATGGCTCCTTATACCGCTCTCTCTAGAAATGGTTTCCAAATTGGACTCTCAAAATATTTCGCCACAACTCATTTTTGGCAGATTGTTAAAAATGAATAGTTTAAAACACTCTGCCCTGCTTCACTGGATTACCACCAACGCCAGAGATCTTCGGCTTGAAGTTACCGAATTGAATTGGTCAAAACCTATTCTACCTGACCTTCATGATATAGTTTCCAAAGTAGAGGTGGAAGGACGAATTTTTTATGGACGTGGCCATGCATCTAACCCCAACACCGCGAGCCTAAAAGCGATTGTGGAGTCCCTTGAGCGGGCAATTTGCCTCGAGCAAGTTGATTCCACGAATGGCGTTGCTGCCCATCTATTTGAGAAAAACGCAAGAGACAACGCAAAGAAAGAACGCCTCGAGCGAGACCATTTCCTTTCACACTTTTTCTTGCACCATCCATTTATCCCTCGATCCGATTTAATATCGTTCATCCCAGCAACAGTAATTGCCGATATAATTGAGAATGGGCACAGGATTGATTTCTTTACGAGCAGGGCATCAAACCAAGGGAAATGCATTGTGTGTTTGATCTCTGGAACAAATGGTTCCCCCAAGTTTGGTGGAATATTGGGCTTGTGTTTCTTTGACCCTAGCGAATCGTCTGTTAGACAACCAACAGAAAAGGCAATGCTTGAGGCATATCGCCAATACTGGAACTTAAGAGAAACCGGAAGTTTGACCGAAACACACGATCTCGAATCATTTCAAAAAATCCATGCCCCTTCATTTCACGACCATCTTCGCCTTGCTTTAAATACTCAATACTTTGAGCAAATCGCATATTTATTCCCAAAGTACCTTATCGAATCGCCGATGGCTAAGGTATCGGTTGTTTATAGCGAGCATTCCTACAAATGGAAAAGATTGATTTCGAAGAAAACAATTCTCAAAGACTGTCCTTTGTTTATTGTGTGTTGCGAGATCCTTGGGTCACAAAATCTATTTCGCGGAGTAGGCTCGAAGAACAAAATAAACAATATTGGATTAGCAAGGTTTACAAAAGGCCTAGAGTTCAATCGAGATATGTTGAATCTCCTCCCCCATCCTTTAGGATAAAACACAATGAAAGCCAAACTTCGAAGTTTCTACCTAAAGCTTGCAATTTTTGACTCACTGTTGTTTGTCTTGATTCTTTTCGTTTCGATAGCAATTTTCTTCAATACGATGAAAAACAAAGCAGAAATTCTCTTAGACACTGTTCGAAACGATATTCTCATAGAAAATCGCAGAGAAATTTTTGAAAAACTGGAGATTGCACTTAGATATCATAGCTTTCTACAAATCTCGATTGATGATCATTTGAGTGTTGGTCGAAAAAGAAACCTTTTAGAATTCCAAACACTTGATGTCGCACGAAATTTCCAACTGCTTTCAAGAAAAGATGATCCTTTATCTGGGGCATCAAGAGTCAATATCCGGTTCTCCTTTTCGCAACCTGTTTTTTTTGCGTTGGGTTTATGGTCTTCAATTTCAATACTTCTTTTGATTCTTGTCCCATATCTACGCCGCAATCTCGAACGCACTATCTTGGCAGAGCAAGAAAAATTGAGAAAGGACCATGAATTGAGATTTGCAAAACAAGTTGCACATGACATTCGGTCGCCGCTGTCTGCAGTTAATATGATTTTACCTTCGCTTCAGGGCAACCACCCCGAACAAACACAGATTCTTCGTACTGCATTGAAACGGATCAATGACATTGCTCAAGATCTTTTGGATCGCAAGACTGCAGAAGAAAATCCTTCTTCTGATATGAAACCTAGAGCGCAATTGATGAACAGTGGATTCAAGGAAGATCGGTGTTCTTCTCAAATTGAAAAGTGCGACGTGGTTCTCGTAGTTCGGCAAATTGTTCTTGAAAAGAATGTACAAATTCAAAAATCAGACATTCAAATTACAATAGACACCGAAGGTGAAAGTGTTTTTGCTCAGACCAATGCCAAAGACCTTTCACGCATTCTTTCGAACCTTCTCAACAATTCAATTGAAGCCAAGGACACCGGACGGAGTCTAGAGATTCAAATCTTTATTCGTCAGTACAATAAGCAAATCAGTATTGTAGTGATGGATAACGGGGTCGGCATTCCATCTGACAAAATTGCTCTACTTGGCCAGGTCGGTGTCTCGTTCGGCAAAGATCAAAAATCTGATTTTGCGTCTCACGCAGACAATGAAAAAAACGTAGGTTCGGATTTAAAACATAAATCAGGCACTGGCCTCGGGCTCGCACATGCGAAACAAGCTCTTGAGTCATGGGGTGGCCAACTCAAAATCCAATCCAGTGTTGGCGTTGGAACACAAATGCATCTCCAACTACCAGGGATATGCCCCTAACCGTTCACACCGACCCACCATTAGCTCAACACCAACTGTGCAAAAGACTGAGGCTGCAAAGATGTTACGAGAAGATTCCAAGACAAAAAACTGTGCAGTGCGAATTTACTGCCGGAGCCATTGGTTCTTCTTTTGATCGAAGAGCCAGATTTCGGGTTGGCCGCTGTTCGGTTTTGCCGATGGTGCTAGTAGAACTTTTGCGTCCTGCTTGATGACGATGCCGTATTCGTCAATCGCCAAACGAAACTCGGGATTTTCTTTTGCATACTGAACCAACTGTGCAGGCTTGGCCTTGGCAATCATTTGACGAACCTTTGCGAGAGGCATGGCCGCCCGTCGTGAGTCTCCTCCACGATTGCCAGAATCAAAGGCTGGAGAGGCCGAGCCAAATGAAGTGGGTGCCGATCCGACAGCATTGGGCGCGATGGAGGATGCCCGACCTTGAGCATCTCGTGAAGCTTCACCGCCTACCGAAGCCGGAGCACGAAGATTTTCTTTGCTTGCTTGAGCAACAGGAGTCGGCTCTTCGCTTGGAGAATTGTCGATCGCATTCGGATCAAATCCTTTCGCCAGAACCCGGGGCTTTGCATTGGGGCTTGATGGTCCAGCAAGTGACACTGGCTTTGGTAAATTAATATTATTTACTGATGAACGCCTTGATCCATCACCTGAACTATTATCAGAAGTATCTGTACCAATCGATGCAGGAGCACGCGAAGCTGATCGACTGGCTTGCATATTTTGAGGAGCCGAGGCGAAACTATTTTTGAGTCCCGCACCAACGCCAACTACAAAGTCCGCCAAGTTTTTGGCACTCGAAGGATACTCGATGGTCGGTGCTTGCGAAAGATCTTTAGGTACCGGGAGATCAAAGCTCGTCGCTCCATTTTTAAAACTTGCTTCAGCAACACGATTGGCACTTTCGATTTCAGGGCGAGACTCGATCGGTCGAAAAACTTCGTCTGATTTTTTTTGCACTTCTGGTGCGCTCGGCATTTGTTTGGCAATCTCGGTCACAACTTCGGCTGGACGCGCACTTGGCGGAGGTCCACTCGCAATATTATGCTCAGTCGGCGCCTCCGAAATACCACTCCCACCCGTCTTCACTTCGGCCTCAGGAATCGCCGGCCCCTTAGCCACCGTCGCTGCCGCCGCCTCACGATCCTCAGCGAGGGATTGATTGGGCAGCTTAATACTGAATGCATCAAGGTTTTTGAAACAGCTTTCGGGAGCAGAGAGATTTTTGCACCCTTCCTTGAGACCATCAACTTCACTTTTGAGGGTGTCAAATGACTCAATCTTTGTCATTCTCCCTAAATTGTCGATCGCGCTTTTAATTTCCGAAATCCTTTTTCCGTCTTGAGGATTTTTTTGCTGCTCTTGTTCCAAAGCACCTTGGTATCCGTCTATCAATTTATACAACTCTTCTTTTGGACTCAATTTCTTCGCCGACTCACCTGACAAGCAAGCACTCACCACCTCGCCCACTTTCTTTTCAGCCTCAGCAGTCGGTTTCTGAAAGTCTGAACAAGAGGCATGCAAGATCTCATGCAAACCTACCTGGACATTGAATTGCTGACCACCAGGAAAAGCGTCGGCGTTCAATGTAATCTCTCCACTCGCTTCATCATAATTTGATTTCTCTTTTACTTTTGGCTGACAGGAAAAACGAGAATCCGCGCCCAAAATCGAGGCACGTAGAAATTTAACTTCCTTCAATCCAATCTGCTCCTCCAAGCAATATTTAATCTTGGAGTTTTCACTCGTCATACTCGCCAACACCTCGGCCAACTTATCTCCCATTCCATTGGGCAAATTCTTGCAAGACGAATCAAATTTCTTTTTGTAAAGTTCAACTTCCTCTGCCTTCACTGTTCCATTTAAAAGATCTAAAATTCTTTGATTTTGCCCAGGTAAAAAACACGCCTCTGGTTCATGATAGAGCTTCCGAACAGGAAAGACCTGATGCTTTGCAAGTGCAAACTTTCTCGATTTCGGTTGGCGCTGGAAAGTGAGTTCTTCAATTTTTTTCTTATCTTTGCGAGTGATGATCAACCGATCCTGCGAGCCGCGTTTCAATTCAAAGCGTAGGCCTTTCATCTCCAGAACTTGAGCACTCCAATTTTTTTCACCATACTTGATCTCTTTTGAATCTGTAACGCCACCCTTGGTAACGGACATCAATTCTGATTTGGAGCCCCGTAAAAAATCAGCCCGATAGGCCGTAGTGCTTAAATCTACCGCATGAGAGGTGTCTAAGAAAATGACAGATAAAATAAACAAAATGTATGTAACGTGCTTCATTCGCTTCTCTTTTCGGCACAATCTGATTTCATTTTGAGAAAATTGTTAAAAAAGTCTGATACAATAGTCCTTTCAGGACTTTAGTCGAATAGGTATAATTACGGGGTAAGCCGATAGGAGAGGGTGATATTTGGGGTCATAAACAGGAGAACATCGTGAAACCCGCTGTAAATAAATTCATCCCGATCTTCGCACTATTCACTCTCACTCTTCTTACGCTGACACCTATGCAAGCCTTCAAGGTCGTTTGTGACAACTGCATGGAAGCCTCTGCTGGATGCACCGACTGCAAAAGAATCAAAGCTCAAGGGCCAGATCTCAGCTGGAAGATTTCTGTCGAAAATAGAACACCAGCACAATCCGAAGACCGCATCGTAGGCCAAATGCAAACTCCCGAAGAACTTGCTGGGTACAAGAGAAAATCTGTTTCAAGACGAGATGACAATCTCGAAAAAGTGTATTCTTGCGAAGACTCCCTCCCGATTGGCTCACCTCTTCGCGCCACAGGAATCATCGTCATGGCGGAAAACGAAGAGAAGTTTAAGAGTAAAAGATGGAATTTTTCACGTGGTTCTATTCAAATGGTGGGCGAATGCCACGCTCTCACAGTCGCTCATGATTTAATGGATCATAAAACCTATCAAGACTTAAAACCATTGACATCAAGGTCTAATTTGCACGACGAGCGTCTCGAACTGAAGAGAAAAGCCATCAACGAGGGACTTAAAAATCAATCAAAAACAGATGCTGCCTATCGAGTTTGCATTAAGAGAAAAAACAATTCGATGAATTTTGATACTGAACAGTGTGATAGAATTGACAACGTCGTTGCGATGGATTTGAGTCCAGAAACAGATTGGGCAGTCGTTCGTCTAGCCAAATGCCGAGGGGCTGACCCCACTGTAGGACACTTTGATTTACCTACGCCAAAAGAGATGTATGAATATTTCATGAAAGACGAGAACATCAGATCAAGTCTCCCATTGGCACTCACAAGCTTCGCTGGAGACAGGCCCGGTTGCGCTCTCTCTGTTGACACGTGTAGCCCTGGTAAAAAGGAGCTCCGAGACAGAATTACAAACATGCTTTGCAATAACGAACCAGGTCAATCCGGTGGCGCACTCAGCCTAGTCTTCGATCAAAATGGTAAGATGGTTTCACACCAAGAAATTCAGCAGTCTCCAGATTCCCCAAATTTCAAATTCAAAATCATTGGACTTTCTGAGGGAGCATGGGACAACAAGGACCAGACCATTGAAAACACGAACAGTTCGGATAAGTTTGTCGTTACACAGCCATTCCAAGATAAAACACTCGATGCAAACAACAATAGGTACGTCGAGTTCCGAAGACCCGACATCTACTTCTTCAATGAGGCAATTGCAAAAGACTATGAAGAAAACAAAGCCCAGATCGATGCGAATA
>CAYONZ010000007.1:30923-34184 GCA_964405465.1 uncultured Bdellovibrionales bacterium
TCTTCGCACTATTCACTCTCACTCTTCTTACGCTGACACCTATGCAAGCCTTCAAGGTCGTTTGTGACAACTGCATGGAAGCCTCTGCTGGATGCACCGACTGCAAAAGAATCAAAGCTCAAGGGCCAGATCTCAGCTGGAAGATTTCTGTCGAAAATAGAACACCAGCACAATCCGAAGACCGCATCGTAGGCCAAATGCAAACTCCCGAAGAACTTGCTGGGTACAAGAGAAAATCTGTTTCAAGACGAGATGACAATCTCGAAAAAGTGTATTCTTGCGAAGACTCCCTCCCGATTGGCTCACCTCTTCGCGCCACTGGGATCATCGTCATGGCGGAAAATGAAGAACAATTTAAGAAAGAAAAATGGAAGTTCGCACGTGGGTCAATCCAAATGGTGGGCGAATGCCACGCCTTAACGGATGCGCATAACTTAGTCCCCCAAACCGAAATCCCAGATTTAAGTGACCTTTCCACCGGATACTCGGCTCACCAAGAAAAGTTAAATAAGAAAAGAAAATTCATCAATGAAGGCCTAGAGAAAAAAATAAAAACAAGTACTAGCTTCCGAGTGTGTATCAAGAGAATAAATGCCTCGATGAGTTTTGATCTAGATCAGTGTGATAAGGTCGAAAAAGTAGTGACTCTGGATTTTGGCCCGGACTCTGATCTTGCTTTAGTTCGTCTCTCGAATTGCCGCGGGGCCGACCCGTTAATCGGGCACTTTGATCTCCCTGCGCCGACCGAGATCTACAACTATCTTATGAAAGATCCCAATTTGAGATCAAAGCTGCCCATTGCGCTTACAGGGTTCGCTGGAGACAGAAGCAGCTGTGCACTTTCTGTAGACACCTGTTCTCCAGGACTGAAACCTCTTAACGACAGACTAAGCAACATGATGTGCAACAATGTACCGGGCCAGTCTGGTGGTGCAATAAGCTTTGTAGTGGATCGAAGTGGAAACATTGTCTCTAAAGAAGACATTCTAGGTCAACCAGATTCACCAAATTTTCGATACAAAATTTTAGGGCTCACATTTGGCCTGCGAAAAAGAACAGTCACAAGAGAAGACCAAAAACATTCAGACAAATTTCTCGTGTCGCAAAGATATTCAGAGCAAACGACAAGCGAGATGGACAATGTATATATGGAGTTCCGTCGAACAGACATCTACACCCTTAATGAGGCAATTGCAAAAGACTATGAAGAAAACAAAGCCCAGATCGATGCGAATATCGCTCAAATGAAGAAGCAAGGAGAAGTACAACTTGCTGAAGAGCTCAAACAACAAAAGGCGAGATCGCGAAACAACTACTCCTCCGCAAACAAACCCAGCGAAGGAATTTAAGCATACCATCGCGGGGTAAGCCGATAGGAGAGGGTGATATTTTGGGGTCATAAACAGGAGAACATCGTGAAACCCGCTGTAAATAAATTCATCCCGATCTTCGCACTATTCACTCTCACTCTTCTTACGCTGACACCTATGCAAGCCTTCAAAGTCGTCTGTGACAACTGCATGGAGGTGCTAAAGGTAAGGACCAACGCTTAGGACCAATTTTTCTGTTAATGCCATGGACCAGGAAAATTATCGAGACAAAGTGAATTTCCCAATTCTATACTTTATGAAGTTGTAATAGCCTAATTACAATTTGTGGGTTCAAAATATACACCTATAGGAGCAGCGAATTGAAAGAGTTGAATAACATCAATGCTTATTTTCCTTTTGTTTTCTCTGAAAAGCTCGATCCGCGGAAAATATTTACGGTTGGTGACCAAGTATTGACCGAACATCTTTTTGCATTTCACGCGAAGCAATCCATTAAGTCTGGCTTTACTTCATGCTCATCAGACATTCACTTTGATTCATCCAATAATTCTGTTGAAATTAGACCCAAAAGAGACCTTCGCCAAGCGAACTCCAAAACCGTTTCTTTTTTAAATGTTTGCGACTCAATCAAAGACAGTTTTGATAAATCACAGCATGCTCCCTACAAAGACATTCTTAAGAATATTTCATGTGACGAAAATAAAAATCTTATTCAGGTTGAATTTACCCGAATGCCAGTAAATCTTAGAACTCTTTTGACCCTTCCTGACTTTGCAATATTTAATGGGCAAGATTTGCCGATCGTCACAACAAACGGAGACACCGCAACAGGGCCCTACATGTTGAAAGAACGTACACCAAATAAAATTACTTTGCAGCGAAACCCATGGTTCCCTAAATCGCTTGCCGCCAACTCAGTAGAAAATGCCGAGATTTTTCGCTACAACGCGAACGACACACAAGAGCTGATCAGGTCTATGAATCCGAATTCTCATCACACAGCCTATTTTTTTGGATACAGCATTTCGAAACCTGATCTTCAGTCTTTGCAAGAAAAAGGCTATGAAACAATGATTTCTCCCAATGAGTGGTTCACCTATATCAAGATAAGACCTGATGCCGACCAAGACCTTACTCTTGAACTCGAGTCTTCGATAGAAAGATTTAAAACTGGTTTGCAATTTGGCACCTATCTCGGGGTTAAAGCCTATTCTGTTTCTCCAAGTGATCGTGAATATTCATTGCCACCAGGAAAAGTAGATATAACTTTAATGCCCTCAAGTGGGAGACAGTTTAAAATATCCACGTTGTCAACATGGTCCAAGATCCCATTTTTTGAAAAGATTCTCACACATCTCCAAAATGAGTTTCCACAGATGAAAATCGAATTGCTCCCCCCTGAAAAAATTGGAGATCTATTTTCAGGTGTAACTGAAATTGCCCTTTGCCCGCTGGGAATTTCGCCAACAGATCCACTTGGACATTTTGGCTTTTTGAATGAAAATGTTTTTGGCATATCTGCATTGATTACAAAAAAAGAAATTGCCAATGCCGCGACAATCTCTGACCCTTCCTTGTTTAACTCAGAGATAAAGGAGTTCGAAAGCAGAGTCCGCAATCGACACCTCATCATACCGATTGCACATTTCCCTGGGGTAGTGGCCTATAGAAAAGACTTCTCAATCGACGATAACTTAAGTTTTGGGTGGGGTATCCAGCTATGGAGTCTTCGCATCAATTAGCAAAAATCACCAAACTATTTTTGAAAAGAAAAGCCGCAAAAATTTCTGTCTGTAGGCTCACAAGTGATGAAGTTTGGTTTAAACACTTTTCACTCGTAGCGATAACAGAAGGATAGTGAGTGTTATGACGGCTCTGATTGATAAGTCTAAATTCAGACTGACTATTTCACCAAAAGAACCCGCAAGAA
>CAYONZ010000007.1:34284-91899 GCA_964405465.1 uncultured Bdellovibrionales bacterium
AGTAAGAACGGAGCGATGACAGCACCTAATCCAAATGTAGCAAGAAGCACTGGGACTCTGTAACCTATGCCGTCGCTGAGTCGTGCCATTAATACATTTGTTCCCATAAAGGGGATAGCCAGCAACACATCAAAGAAGACCAATTTGCTATGAGAAAAATATATTTTAAATTTGCTAAAAAGACTGCTTTTGGATGCGCGAGATGGTGACGTCTGACTTTTAACGAAAAATGAAATGATGATACCATTGATAATGAAGGTGATCGCATCAAATCCCAGAACCCAATAATACGAAAAATATTTTATCGCAAAAAATCCCAAGATAGAGCCGACAACACCTGGCCCGTAAGTAACGGCGTTCAGAGTGATCGCTGAGTGAAAGTGACTTTTGTTGTATTGATCACTTAGAACCTTCAGAAGTACATTCCGACCAGGGCCTCCGACGGAAATGGTAATGAACCGCAGAAACACACAAAGGGCAAAGACTGGAAAATATGCTGCTCCAAGGCTCCACGTAAACATCAATAGACCAGACAAAACGAAAGCAATAATCTCGGTTAACAATACGACCTTCTTCGCGTCGAATCGGTCTGATATGTCACCAAATATGAAATTCCCAAGAATCGTTCCGGCACGGGTCAGACTCATTAGAAGGCCTATTTGCCAAATAGCAAACTGCATTTGGGTTAGAATACCTACTGTTGCGCCTGGGAACGTAAAGGTCCCCAAAGAAGAAATCATGGTCCCCCAGTAGATCCAGGCAATTTGCGAATTTGAACTCATTTTCTTCATGTAAAATGTCCAACAGTTAAAAAGATATCGATGTAGTTTAGAACAATAACAAGCGTCACAACAGTAAGCAATGCAGTCAAAGGAATGAAAACATGGATGAAGCAAACACAGCTATCGTTCCCTCAGATTTGGAATTTCAAAAGCCTACTATCCGGTTTTTGAAAGACGAGACGAAATCCACTTGCCCAGAATCGAACGTTCCCTTGAGGATTTGTTTGGTTTTTGAGTTCGGATTTGACGAAAGTTTCAATCTCCTCTTTCGAATGAGTCCCATTCAGTTTTAAATATCGATCTCCAACCATGGACTTAAATTCGGCAAAAGCTATCTCTGGGGAATCGAATACTGCGGCTGTTCCACTATAATCTGTTCTTGATTTTAGGATAAACCCAGAGGCCGCAAAGATGTCCACCCAATTAGATGCTGAAAGTGAATGACTGTTTTCAATGTTAAAAAGACTGTTCCCTGGAAATTTCTCTTTTACTGCAACGTCGATTGAGTTCCAAAAACTTCTAGTGGAATCAGTATTCGAGAATGCCAAAACCCCATTTGGGGACATGCTTGCCCAGATCTTTGATGCGACCGATTCGAGATGTTCAACCCAGTGAAGAGAGAAATTGGCGACAACAAGGTCGAAAGGACGCCCAAATTGTTCCGAATACAAAACCTCTTCGAGACTTCTCGAAAGGATTTTCGCATCTTGAAATTTTTGACTGAGAGTCCTGTACGACTCAATGTTGGGCTCTATAAAAGTAAGCCTGCCTGTATCAATTTTGCAGGATTCGAAAAAGCAATGAGCGGCCTCTCCGGCTCCAGGTCCGATCTCTACGATATGTTTAGGGTCTGGATGTAATTTAATTGATTCAGAGTATAGTCCAATTCCAATATCCAGACGGTACTTTCTCGCGTCGTCATAATTCACAGTCAAATGAGTCACGCCATCTTCCTTATTGTTTGAGGGAATAAGTTGTTCGCATTTCTCAACAGTACTAGGTGCAAAGCCAGGATCGTTCATTCCCATGCTATTTGCAGCATTGCTCTAAAGTGCCAAAACAAGGGAGAGCCAGACGATGGTATCCCTTTTAAGAAACCTAGAAACCAAGGGAATATTCACGCTCTGAACTCCGGTTAACGATGGCACCTGATCTATATTGAATTCGGTAGTACTCCTTACCCTATCCTCTTTTACCACATTTTTTGTTTGATAAAAAATTGGAAGTTTTTTTGTATCTCGAGAATTGTTTTTCGGGAAAGTTTTTGTAAATATATATTGTTTGTCTAAAACTTCGACAGGTACTCCATCTGATATTATTGTAGTGGCCCAAACCGAGGACTAATTCAAAAACGAAAAATGCGCTCGATAGTCAATCCAAATGGTTGGCGACATCCGCGCTCCGACCGCAGCACACCTCATGACCTCTTGTTTTGGAAAACCCCTAAAAGAAAAATCGCCAACAGGCAGATCGATGCACGAAGCATGAGTTCGGTTTGTAAATCAAAAAAACGGGAAACATATCCTCCCGCCAACTCGCCAACTGAAAGTGTAATCGCAACGGCAAGGCCCCGAGACGCCATAGTAGCGCCAACAGAATCTGTCGATGTCTGTGTTTGAATTTCTACAGTGTATTTGTGATATAAAACCCAATACCCCATATACGTTATGAAATATGCCAAGAAAACCCACTGAGAATATAAATTGAAGACTAAAAACAAAAAACCCAGGAGCATTACTACCCAGTAAGAAATATTTCGGGACCTGAGAACCGAACTATGCACAAAGATCGAACTGAGCCAAATCGCACTACCAAAAAGCAGATTAAACAAAATAATATGTGTCGAATTCCCGGCGCTCAGTTTCACCATCAGCAAAATCGTACCACTCGCCGCCAATGCAAGAAGCTGATCAAGAAAGAAAATAGCCTTGTGATTTTTAATTAACGCTAACATTGATTGGTAAACATTGATTTTACTCGAAACACTTTTTTCACCGGCATCCAAATCTGGCAACCGAAGGGCAGAATACCCGCCAATCAAAAATGAAAGGCCATCAATTGCGATGGCCACACCCAGGTTACCTGAAGCGACAAGTGGCAACGCGACGAGTGATGAAAGAACATGGGCCCCTTGGGTCACCTTATTCAACCAAATCACAAAGCTCGCCTCTCGCGAGATACTTGTGCTTGAAAGTAATTTAACAAGCCTATTGCGACTGGAGCTCTGGACCCCAACCGTCAACGCTCTCGTTGCCACAAACAAGCCAAAACACCATAGCCCGAGTTCGTCTCGGTATATCCATGAAAGAATCAACCCAATTGATGAAAGTGCTGCCAAAAACTCAGTGACAAAAATCACACGCCTCGAATTAAATCGATCAATTTGCGGCCCAAATGCAGCAGATGCGATGATACCAGAAAACCGATGGATCCCAATCATCAGACCAACCACTACTGATGAATATCCATTGGCCGTGAAAAATGCTGGGATAGACATCACAAAAAGCAAACTTCCAAAAGACGTGATGAATGTTCCAAGATAGAAAAAAACTGTAGAAAATTTTCGTTGCATGAATTTCCTTGGGGGAAAGAGATCTCTCAAATGATATTAATCGTCCAGATGTTTTGCAACACCACTTTCAGAATTTATAGAAGTGGGAGAATTAGGAGCTACCTATGTTTAAAAGATTAACCCCAATGGCCGTACTTTTTTTACTGGGTATTTTCGTGTCTTCACTCGGATCGTCTGCATTTGTCATTTCACTTTTAACCTTCCCAGCCATCGCCGGAATCTCAGCGCTGCCCATAGGTTTAATAATTGGTTCAGCACGCATGACCAGCGTTGTCTCAGGATTTTTTGCAGGACCTATTGGGGATTATGTAAGCCCCAAAAAAATCGTGTTTGTCGGAGAGTTCTGTGCATTGGTATGCTCAGCCGTGCTGTGGAAACTCAGCTTTTCCTTATCAGACAGTTCTTACATTCCGTTTTTGTTGGTCACTTGTGCTCGGTCATTGTTTATTGCCATCCAAACAGGAAGTACCCAAAAAATTGGAAAAATTTTTGACGATTCTCTGGCTCTTGATGGCCGATTTGCGAAATATTTAAATCGCGCAACATTCGGCTCCATCTTTTTTGCGATGGGCGTGAATCTACTTGCAATGAAGTTCGGGAGTTTTCAACAAATTATTGTTATCGATGCGATCACATTTTTAATTAACGGTGTGCTTGTTTTGATGACCTCTAAAAATCGGGTTAGCAATAGCACTAGGTCAGTTCCTACCCTGGGGTTCAGCCAAATTTGGAGAGATAATTTTAATTACTATAAGCATCACAAGTATCTCGCAGATAAGGATGTTCTTTTGGCTGCAGCGATGATGGGGGCGAATACTTTAAACGTTGTTCTATTGGCCAAACAGCCTGAACTGACTCCGTTAGCAAGCGGAATCTTTGGACTTGCTGTTTGGCTCTCTGGGTTAACTGAACGGCTGTGGAAAGCCAGTGCTGCAACCGTATGGATAAGTCTTGGTGTTTCTATCTTTGCTCAAGGAGCGCTGACTGACCACCCAGTTTTGGTTCTGGCATTTGCGTTATTTCGCAACCTTGCTTACTGGAATCTTTTTAATGATATCAGCAGTGAAATAATGAAAGGTTCAAAACAAGAAGGGTACGCTGGTGTGGCGTCAGGCAGGAACATGGCAATCAACGTCATCGGTGCCTTAGGAGAAGGTTGGGCCGGGTTGAAATTGCTTCCCACATTCTTTGAAATGATGTGGAGGGCATTTGCCTGCTTCGGGGGAACACTGCTATCGCGAAAAAAACTGTTGCAGCTGCAGTGATACCAATCGCTGTCGTCTTAGGAGCAAATGCATTTGAAAGGCATACTGAATGAATCCCGAAGGCCCGAATTCAATACCAACTGCTAGAACGTGATGCGTTTCCCTTTCATTCATATAAAATGTCCAACAGTTAAAATGACATCGCCAATGTGTAATTTGTGGAAACTGGCGATTCATAAATACATGCCCACCCCAAAAACATGAAAATTGCTCCAACTGATGTTAATACGATGGCTGTCATCGCAGGTTCAACGGAAAGACAGGAAATGCCAAAACACTCTTACCTTAGAAGGCGGTTTTTCGTGAATGCAATTCGACTCCAAAATCCTAATCTTCGACGGTGATATTCAAATGGAAAAAATCAAAACAGACCTAAAAGATTTTAAGTGGGTGACACCAATATTGCTTCACCCTGTAAAATACAAAATGGCCGACGTGCCATAGGTGAGCCGTTTTCGAAATCTCTTTAAATCTATTTTATTGCTAATGATAGGGGGCATATCTATGACCACAAATGCTGCTGAATTTTCAATAGGACTCGTTGCGCCCGCGTTTCCACGAGACCCATTGAATGTAAATGTCTATTTAGAGCATGTGTTGTTGGGCCAAATTATCGAACCCCTTTTTACGGTTGGCGAAGATGGTCTGCTCAAGGGAGCCGTTGCGGAAAAATGGGAATTTGACAAAACGCGCACCGAACTCAGAATTACTCTCCGCAAAGGACTCTCATTCTCAAATGGTAAAAGCTTAACTGCAGAAGACGTCAAATTCTCCCTAGACCGCCATATCACAAATCCCACCTCGCAAAGCTATAACTATCTTCAAGTGATAAAAGACTTAAAAGTTGTTTCATCAGATCAGGTTGTTTTCCACCTGAAACATCCCTATGTACCATTTCTACTTTCACTCACTCGCGATCAGCTAGGTATATTGCCAAAAGATTGGACATTTCTCCCCGAAAGCATTGAACCATTCATTGGGACTGGTCCATACAGACTGACGAAAGAAAATGGCCAGTGGGTATTGTCACCAAACTCGACTTATCGAAACCCCAGCGAACTTGAAATAAAGCGTTGGCGGGTCGAAATAATGGACAATGCCAAAGAAAAATATCCTGTCGTGCCACCCGACCTGACTTTTTTTATCCCAAGCCCCATTAAGCAATCGATTTTAAAATTTTATCCTGGATTTTTGGAAACCCATAATGAGTCAAAGACACTAACTTTTCTTCAGTATTCGTATTGGTGGCTTAAAGACCATTACAACGACTATTCGAAAGAACAAAGAATTCAAATTAAAAATGCCTTGTTGGTATTGGCGCAACTCATTGTCAAAACAACAGGAGGAGATGTTTCATCGGGCATCATTCCCCCTGGGATCCCAGGTTCGCTGAATGCCGTTCTCCCTTCGCCGAAGTCAAGTGTGGTTTCTCCACTAAAAATTAAACTTGTAGTCCCTCAAGCGCTGCTTGAAATCGCAGAAAAAATCACCCGCAACGATCCTCTTTTTAAATCCATGCAGGTTTCTGTAGAGTTCATCCCATTTACTCACCTTGAAGCATCAAAAATAAAAAACATGGATGCAACTCTTGTATTGCTAGGCTTTGCTGGAGGATTTTTCGACCCTGAAGGATTTTTGACGGTTCTCCCTTCATTTATTGGAAGGCCAACATCACAGCTATTCGGTGATGCTGCAGAAGCGATTCGATTGAAGGCAGAAAAGGAGTTTGACGGTAAACGACGAGCTGACCTGTATCGAGAATTCTCAACACTCGCTCAGACCGAAATCAGATACATTCCTGGTTTTGCGCCTCACATCAGTGAATTCAGGAGCCACGCTATAACCAAAAAATCTACAGCCTTCAAATATAGCTACAAACTCACTGACTACAAAAAAACATCGAAAGGAGGGGAAAATGACAATTAACTTAGAAATCTTCAACGAAGATGTCCAGCATTGTAGTTTTACCGGGGAGGTGGGGTGTGAGTTGTTGGATAGCTGATCGCTATATTTTTGCCTCTTTACCACCAAGAGTTCTCAATTCATTCAATATCTTGATGATGGGGGACGACTCTAAAAGTGGGCCGCAAGTTTGAGGCCCATCCAGTGAGACATTCGCCGAAACAAATAACAGCGCCTAGTGTCTTTCGACCCCGAAGGTTTGAGCAAATGTGCTCCAATCAACACTCACATCGTTAATTGAGTAATCACCTGCTGTGGTCTTTCTTGTCTCCAAATTTTGCAGATCGTGTCCTTTACCATCCAATTTAAACTCGTTGTTGCTGCTGCCAAATCCCTTCGCTCCATCTGCAAAGAAATGAAGTTGCAAGTGCATGGTAGAGCTGTACTCCATTTTTTCTTTTGAGCCATCAACCTCATATTGTCCGGCAACACTATTCAGATTCCCCAAATTCTCAGAGAGAACGGCCGAGAATTGCGAGAGAATCTGACTTTTGTTAGAGGCGCCCGCTTCTTGAAAATCAATTCTTCCTGTGGAATGAAACTCAAGAATAGACACTAGGTCTAAAAGAAAACCATCTCTGATGACAAATGACGTTGAGACCGTAGTCTCTAAGGATCCATCTTTTTTCTTGAGAGATTTATTGGCCTTCAAAAATTTTAGACCACAGTTTTTTGTCGACAGTTCAGATTCTACAGTCCCTTCTTTTGCTGAGTCTTGGGAGAAAGAGAAATCACATTTGAGCAATTTATTTTTGATCTCCAAAAGATCTGCGGTTGACCGAAAATTTTCAGACACTATCGATTGACTTGAGTATTCGGTCGGACAAACCGCTTTTTCTTGGCAGACTTCATCAACTGCTCGCAACAGTGTATTGACGTCACTTGAGAAGACAGAAGCGAGATGCAATTGCTCTGGCGTCACATTTGCTCCTTTACATGAAATCAAGGAAACCGTGACCAAAGCCGAAGAGAGTATTTTATAAATGAATTTCATTTTGTTCTCCTATTGTAATTGAACCGTTGAAATGTCTAGGGTTGTTTAGTGATTTTTGATGTAAATAAGTTTTTAATTTCGCCATGCTCAACGAAATCAATGCGAACTGGTCCAGTGAGTTCAACACCTTCTGCATAAATATTTGCATTGAGATTTAGCGACAAGATCAAATTCAAAGTCTCGCTCGGAGAAACTTGTATACTACCCTTATAACTGCGCCCCTGATGCCAGATGGAGCGAACCTTTAGGTAGGTATCTTTTGTGGTTTTAGCCGATCTATTAAAAAATCCGAGTTTTGACTGAATGGGTTCGGCGGTTACAACTTTAAAAACATCTTGAAACGGTGACTCGCCAAACGCCTTTGGTTCGATATCAATTTTAAATACTTTTTCCTCCAGTTCATCTCGAAGCGAAAATTCTTTATTGACAGTAAATAGAGTGACGACCTTTCCTACTGGCAATCGAAAAAACAGTTTCTTAAAAACAGCATGTGTTTGCGATTCGTTTGCGTCGCCCAATTCACCATCACAAGAAATATACTCAGAGGCCAAAGTCTTGCTCCAATTGATTTTTCCGAGAAATCCATTTTGTTTCAAAACTCTACCACGCAAAAGATGCGAAATTCTTTCATCCATGATCGTCTCTGAAATATGACCAATCCCAAAAATATGACCGATCTCATGAAGAAGAACTGTGAGTAAGAATTTTTCTTTTCGATAGTTCGGAAATGAACCCCCCAGCTGATTTTCATCAGTCAGCCAAACAAATCCTTGGCTCCATCCATTTTCAGGATCATATTTTTCTCGTTGAACAAATGCTAAGGGATCAAAGAAATCTGATTTTCGTTTTTTTATTTCATTCTCGGCACCGCCAAAAAAGAACTTTAAATCTGCCCCTTGGCAAGATGTGCGTAAGTTGAACTTCAACGAAAGATCTTTCAGCGACAAGTGTGTCAACGCCAGATTTGCAACATATTCTTTCCAGATAGTGAAGGCCTCTTGAAGATTTTGTTCTACAAACAAATTTGTTACACCAAACTTTGAACTCAAGACATAGCAGTATGATACCTCTCGATTCTCGCCAGTATACCAAGCAGATCCTTCTTCGATGGGAAAAAGATCTGCACCCCCACTATGCATCCCACCGTCGGCGGTCGCCCTGGAAAATGAAATAAGCAGGAACAGACTTACCATAAAAATAAATAAATAATATTTATACAAACCAAAGCGGTTCATCTTCACTGCCATAACGTCACCTCTGTGTTGTCAGTCTCTCGGGGCGCCAAGTTGCTTAGTTAAATTTTCGGTGGCAGAACAAAAGGAGTAAAGATAAAATTAGAAAATAATGCCAATGAAAGTTGGACAAATTTCCAACTTCAATGCAACCTTGAAATATGGACATTTTTAAATTCGACTCTTATAAACAACTCATCAATACCCATGTCAGCAACTTACCCAAAGGTGGACATGGAGAATTTAAACGAATCGCAACAGCACTTAAAGTACACACCACGACCATAAGCCAGGTCTTCAAAGGAGATAAACACCTCACCTTAGACCAGGCCTATCGATTGGCGCTACACCTGGGGCTAAACGAACTGGAGACTGAATATTTCATTCAGTTGACCATGCTTGAAAGAGAATCTTCTCACCAGCTCCGATCATATTTGCAAAAAAAACTTCGCGCGATCAAAGGCCAAGCACAACAAGCGAAAAACTTTGTGGAACCGCATAGTGAGATCACAAAAGAAGATCTCGCTCGCTTCTACTCTCAATGGTACTACAGCGCTCTCAATTTACTGTCAGATACGCCCAAAGGGGTTTCTGCAGAAGAAATGTCGACTAGATTGAATTTGCCTCTTGGATCAGTGCGAGAGGCCTTTGAATTCTTAGTGCAATGTGGTCTCAATCAAAAACTTCAGACTCGGTACAAGTCGCTAAATCGCAACACTCATATCGGCAAAGAATCTCCATTGGCCAGTCGTCATCATATTAACTGGCGGCTTCGAGCGATTGAAAAAATGAATTCTCTTGAAGACGGAGACTTGGCCTTCACCGCGCCACTCACGATTTCAAAGCAACATGCTCCGCTGATCAAACAAATGATACTCTCTCTGATAAAAGATATCTCGGCACAAGTCGCTAAGTCAGGATCGGATTCGCTATTTGCCCTCAATATTGATTGGATCGAACTCTAATAGAAGAAAACCTAACTGGCCCGACTCTCGACGATGCGAATGCACAAATACCCCCACAGCAAAAGTGTGCAAACTTTAGACAGGCTTGTAGTTTTACTAGGGAGGTGGGGTGTGGGGTTGGCTCAACGGAGGTTTAAGAGTTTTCTTGAATGGGGATTTGCAAAAAAGACTGGCCTGTTCAGCTGCCATAGATTAAGTTGAGCAAGTTAAAGGAACGGTTGGTAGATCATGATCAAATGCTCACGAAAAATTCATTTCTGCTCAGGTCATCGGATTCTAAATCACGAATCGAAGTGTGCGAATGTGCACGGCCACAACTATGTCGCTTGGGTTGAAGCCGAAGCTCAATCCGAAGACAAAGCCCTCGATTCATTGGGACGAGTGATTGATTTCTCTGTACTCAAAGAAAAAGTGGGTGGATGGATTGACAAGAATTGGGACCACACCATGATCATTTATCGCAAAGACACAGAGCTCGTTGAAATGGCAAATCTGCTTTCGAAAAACAAACCTGTGTTTATTTGTGACTTCAATCCAACGGCAGAAAACATGGCCGATTATATTCTTCGCGTGGTTGGTCCACAGGCCTTGACTGGAACCGGAGTGCGCCTGACAAAGGTGGTACTATACGAAACAGAAAACTGTTATGCGGAAGCCACTTTATAGAGTTAATTAATCAGACTCAAAAAACAAACAGCACCTATCTCGGGTGCTGTTCGCCAAAAACCAATTTTTAAAAACTCAGATCACTCGCCGTCGTCATCCATTTCATCGTCTGGCATCGAACCAAGATTGTACTTCTCGATCTTATAGCGCATCGATCGAAAGGTGATGCCCAATAGGTTGGCGGCCTTCTTTTTTACACCACCCGAAACATGTAAGGCTTTGATGATCAATTCTTTTTCGATCTGCTCAAGCACTCGCTCGAGATCTACACCATCTTCAGTGATTTCAATACCCTCACTATTACCCCAAGCCTTACGCCCGGTCGGCGTATTTACAAAAGGCGGTAGACTCTCAGGCAAAATGGTCGCACCACCTTCGAGCGCGACTGTTCGCTCAATGATATTTTCGAGCTCTCGTACGTTACCCGGGTAATCGTACTTCTTCATCAAGTCCATCGCTTCTTTGCTGATCGAGTTCACCTGTTTATTCAAACGCTGATTGTATTTCTGTAAGAAATGACCAGCCAGCAATGGAATATCGTCACGACGTTCACGTAGGCTCGGTGTTTTGATGTTGATGACATTCAAACGATAGAACAAATCTTGACGAAAAGTACCCTGAGCCACCATGTCTTCAAGGTTTCGATTGGTTGCCGCAATAATACGAACATCGACTTTCACATCTTCAGTGGCACCCACACGGCGAATCATGCGTTCTTGAATTGCGCGAAGGAGTTTCACCTGAATAGTCAAAGGTAACTCACCCACCTCATCCAAAAACAATGTTCCACCATCCGCGACTTCAAACAGACCCGATTTATCGCTGATAGCTCCAGTGAATGAGCCTTTTTTATGACCAAACATTTCAGATTCCATCAGCTGCTCAGGAATCGCACCACAGTTGATTGTCACATATGGACGTTCTTTAAATGGACCATTCGTGTGAATGGCCCGAGCAATCATCTCTTTACCTGTTCCGCTTTCTCCCGTAATCAAAACATTGGTGGGACTATCGGAAACACGTTTCACTAAGTCGTAAATGCGATGCATGGCCTCCGAGTTACCGACGAGATTTTGAAAACTATACTCTTTTTCAAGTTCTTTTTTTAGAGTGCGGTTCTCAACTTCAAGACTCTTGCTGCGAAGTGCGTTGGCAATATTGATACGCACTTCATCGAGTTTGAATGGCTTTGTAAGGTAATCATAGGCACCCATTTTCATCGCCTCAACAGCTGTCTCAGCGGTTCCAAATGCGGTGATCATCATAAATAATAAATCGGGATAATTCTCACGAACATGTTTTAAAAGTTCAATGCCCGTCACATTGGGCATTTGTAGATCTGAAATCACCATGTCGATGGATTTCTTCTTTAGCATTTCAATAGCAAGTTTGCCGTCTGCTACACACGTGACTTCGTAACCCTCTTTTCGCAACATGATATCCAAAAACTCGCGAATTGATTCTTCGTCGTCCACAACCAAAATTCTAGGCTTCATCCATGACCTCTCTTCCTCACTTCTAAATCATCCTTTGAGTCTGATTTTTCTGCAAGATTTAAATCAAGAGTCTGGTTACCAGTCGTGATTGAATTTCCTTTCGAATACCTGGGAAATTCAATTCTAAACTCAGTACCCTTACCCTTTTCACTCTCAACAAAAATTCGTGCATTATGACCCTCAATAATCTTATGAACAACAGCTAGACCAAGGCCGGTCCCCTTTGGCTTTGTTGTATGAAATGGCTCGAATATTTTTTTCAGATTTTTCTCTTCGATGCCGCACCCAGAATCTCTGACCCGTAAGATCACCCGATCCTGCTGATCTGCTGTCGCAATTGTAATGCTCGCGGCCTCGGTGTCGTGCATAGATTGGTAAGCGTTGATAATTATATTCAAAAGTGCCTGCTTCAATTTGTCTTTATTGCCCGAGATTTGACCATGTGCTTTGAGATCAACACTTTGAACCACATCTTGCCGTAAGGCCTGGTTCATTTTCAGCATCTCCAAAATGTCTTGAAGCAGAAGATTTAAATCAACGATCGCGTCCGGAGGTTTTTCTGGACGAACAAATTCTAAGAACTCACTAATTAAGTTATTCAAGCGATCAATTTCCCGCAGAACAATCTTCATTAGTTTTTTATCTTCTGCTGTTGCCCCAGCGTAACCGGCCTCAAGCAATTGGATGCTCCCACTGATACTCGCCAATGGATTGCGAATCTCATGGGCAATACCCGCTGCCAGCTGCCCAACAGCAGCTAATTTCTCACTCTGTCTCATCGCAAACTCAAGTTCACGCACCCTTGTAAGATCTTGAAACGTCAAGACATAGCCTTTTACCAGGTCATCTTCAGACTCCAGTTTTGCAGCAATAAACTCAAGCTGCACACGTTCGCGATCTGCATCACTTAAAAGCCAATCAAATCGAACCGAGGTCTTTTGCTCCGAACCCAAAAGCTCACGCAAACGGCTCCAGATACCAGGTAAAATTCCTTCGATGTTCTGCTCTTGGAGTCTATCTTTCGATAGACGAAGTATTTCACGTGCAGAGCGATTGCTTTGTAAGATTTCTCCTTGCGAGCTCACCGTAAACATTCCGACCGGTATGTTTTCTAGAATCAACTCTTGGAGATTACGTAAAGCACTTAGATCTTTACGCCGAGCCAGGAGTTCGGTTCCCATAAAATTCAATTGCTCACTCAAAAACCCTGACAGCCATGCCACAGTGAAAAATGCGATATTGTTCACGCCGACAGCAAAGAACAAGGCCTGTCCATGAATTGTAGGAGTTAAAATCAAAAGAACGCTAAAGAGCATCGACGTCCAAAGCGCCAATACCATTGCACCTCTACGTCGAAAGACAAAGCCACACAAAATAATATTCACCAAGTAAAGAAACAAGAAAATCGATTGGCTTACGCCTGTGAAAAAAATCAATCCCGTTATAAAAGCCGAGTCAAAGAAGAACAAAAAGGCTGTTGGAAACCAAATTTTGAGACTCTCATCAAAGTAAAGTACATAGAGCCAATTTACTAAAAACGAAATACCAAGAAGAGAGTAGACCGGAAACAATAGATCCGTATTGATAAACTCAGGCTGCAATGCCTGGAATATCATAGAAATGGCCAAAAGTGCCAACACAAAGGCCAAGCGCACGCTCTCGATGATCAACAATTGACCACGAGACCTCGTGAGATCTGAGAGCGCTTCACTTTTTTCATTTGCGTTGAGTGCCACTTCCCGCCTTACCCGACAGCTCCTGCCAGATTGAAAATCGGAAGATACATTGCCACGACTAACACTGCGATGATTCCACCCAAAAACACCATTAAGAGTGGCTCGAGTATACTCGTCAAGGCACCAACTGCGACATCGACCTCGTCTTCATAGAAGTCTGCAATCTTCGCAAGCATGGTGTCGAGGTTACCAGTTTGTTCACCCACTCCGATCATTTGCGTTACCATTCCAGGGATATATTTTTCTTTAACCAGTGGAGTCGTTATCGATTTACCTTCTGAAATTGAGTCTCTTGCACGAATCAGCGTCTTCTCTAAAACAGCATTGCCCACAACCTTCGAAGCAATGTCCATGGCTTCCATAATTCCCACGCCCGACGACAAGAGAGTCGCGAGGGTACGGGTGAATCTTGCGATGCCGCCTTTTTGAATCAATGACCCCAAGAGCGGAACATCAATCATCACTGCATCCAGCGTTTCTCTTCCGGGTTCAGTTTCATAATAAGTGCGAGTAGCAAAAAATGTGATGACGCCACCAGCAAGCACCATCCACCAATAGGTGGTAAAGAACTTACTGAGCGAGATCACAAATTTAGTCATACCTGGCAACTCTTGCCCCGCGCCCTCGAAAAGCTGTTTAAATTTCGGAATAACAAAAATCAAAATCGCAGCAATAACCAAGCCCGCAACAAATAAGATAACTGCAGGATAAATCAATGCGCCCTTTACTTTTCCCTGAACCTTTACTGATTTTTCAATATAGATCGCAAGGCGATTGAGAACAACATCAAGACCGCCGGACTCTTCACCCGCACGAACCATATTGACATAAAATCGATCAAAGACCTTAGGGTAATCTCCTAAGCTATCGCCCAAACGTTTTCCCTGGCTAACCGAATTGATCACACCCTGCAGAGCATTCGACAGAGCTGGAGTTCGCGCGCTTTTACCGAGAACATCAAGACTTTGCAAAATTGGAATACCCGAAGAAAGAAGCGTGGCTAACTGGCGAGTAAAGATCTGCAGCTCCTTGGGCTTTACCCGTCCGCCCAGACCCAAATCAAAGCCGCCCGTCTTCTTTGCAGCTCCAGATGGTGCCGCACCATCTGAATTCACTATTTTTAAAACCGCCATACCTTTCGCCCGCAGCTTAACCCGAGCCTCGGCTTCATTCACCGCCTCAAGAATTACCTTGGCGCTTTTGCCATCCGCCATTTTGACTTCTGCAGAAAACTTACTCATTAGACACCCACCTTCTTCAACATCTGATCAAGCTGCTCTGGGTTTGGACTCGCACCAAACGCGATCTTCATATCGATTTTTCTACGAATGATTAGATTTATCAGCGATTGGTTCATCGTCACCATACCTGAACGGTCTTGTCCGACCTGCATCATACTTTCGACCTGATGCAATTTGTTTTCGCGAATGAGATTACGAATACTCGGAGTCATTGCCAAATATTCAATGCAACACACTCGCCCCCCCTGCAAACTCGGCAAGAGCCTTTGGCTGATAACCCCTTGAAGCGAAAAGCTCAACATCACGCGGATACGGTCTTGGTGTTCTGCCGGAAACACACTGACGATACGATTAATTGTCTGAATCGCAGAATTCGTGTGGAGAGTTGCAAAGACCAAGTGGCCCGTCTCCGCAATCGTCAACGCTGTTTCGATTGTATCATGATCACGCAACTCGCCCAGCAGACAATAGTCAGGATCTTGGCGCAAAAGATACTTCATTGCATCCTTATAGGTTTGCGAGTCCGCTCCAATTTCACGCTGGTTCACAATACAGTTTTTGTGTTGATGAACAAACTCGATGGGATCTTCGAGTGTCACAATATGACCTGATTTTTCTTCATTGATTTTATCAATAAGCGAAGCAATGGTTGTGGATTTTCCTGATCCCGTAGGACCGGTCACCAAAATCAAACCCCACGGCATATTGGTCAATTCACCAATCGACGCTGGCAAAGTAAGATCTTGAAACCTTGGAATCTGCGTCGGAATCTTTCGAAAGACGCCTGAAACAGCATTTCGTTGATAGAAATAATTCGCTCGAAATCGGGCTTGGTTTTTGGCATCGAAACTGAAGTCGAGTTCTTTTTGTTCTTCAAAACGACTTTTTTGAAAATCATTGATCACCGAATAACAAAGCTTGCGAGTGGTTTCTTTAGTCAAAACATCCGTCTTAATTCTCACAATTCGCCCATTGATACGCAGCGCTGGTTGCGAACCTGCGACAATGTGTAAGTCTGAGGCCCCTTGCTCTGTTGCAAATTTCAGAAGTTGAAGCAGGCTGATCATTTTATTCTGAATCTCCCACGGTAGTACCAATGACTTGGTCGATTGAAATTACACCTTGTTTTAACTTAAGCAGTGCCGCGCGCCTGAGCGATCGCATTCCCCCACGAATCGCTGCATGTTTGATCTCGACAGTCGTGGCATTTTTGAGAATCGCATCTCGCAGAGAATCCGTCATGGTCATCAATTCATAGAGAGCCACTCGCCCCTTGATGCCGGTTTCGTTACAAACCATGCACCCCTCGCCTCTCGAAACATTATAGCTCGGAATATCTTCAGCCGGTACACCAAGGCCAATCAACACCTCTGGCTCTACCCTGTGAGGAACTTTACACTTTTCACAAATTCTTCCAGCTAAACGTTGCGCCACAATCAACGAAACCGTTGAGGTCACAAGAAACCCTTGCACGCCCATATCCAACAACCGGGAGATTGTTGAAGGGGCATCGTTAGTGTGTAAGGTACTCAAGACCATGTGACCCGTACTCGCCGCTTTGAAGGCAACTTCAGCCGTTTCAAGATCACGAATCTCACCCACCAAAATAATATCAGGATCTTGACGCAAAAAACTCCGCAGAGCTTCTGCAAACGAAAAACCTATATCTGGATGAACCTGCACCTGATTGATTCCATCGAGATTGAATTCAACCGGATCTTCTGCCGTTGAAATATTCACCTGTGGATCATTTAGCGATGAAAGTGCGGAGTAAAGGGTCGTAGTTTTTCCGGAACCCGTTGGCCCCGTCACCAATACCATTCCCTGAGGCTCGTTGATTTTTTTCTGAAACAAATCGAGATCATCTTGCTCAAAGCCAAGCTTGGTCATATCGAGCTTTAAGTTGGCCTTGTCCAAAAGACGCATCACTATTTTTTCACCAAAGAGAACAGGTAAGACACTCACCCGAAAATCAACTTCAAGACCTGATGGAGTCTTTGCTTTCAAGCGACCATCTTGAGGCTTCCGTCGTTCTGCGATATCAAGCTTACTCATGATTTTGATACGACTTGAAAGCGCAGCCCCCACACCCGCGGGTGGCTGAATTTTTTCATGCAAAACACCATCGACACGAAAGCGAACGCGGAGTCTTTTCTCATATGGCTCAATGTGAATATCTGAAGCCTTAAGCTTGATCGCTTCACTGAGCATCAGGTTCACAAACTTGACCACCGGGCCAGAATCAACTTCTCCGGCGTCAAGCATCTGTGCTTCGAGTGAAGCCGTAAAACTGAAAGCCTCATCTGAAGTCTCCATCTCAGAGACAATCGCTCCGATTTTTTTATCGCCAGTTTTTTCGTAATGACGTTCAATGGCTTTTAAAATCGAGAGTTCAGGAGCCACCACAGCTTCGACTTTGCAACGAGTGATAAAGTTTAAATCATCACGCACATACATGTTGCTTGGATCTGCAAAGGCCACAACTAAAACATTGTCTGTTTTTGAAACTGGAATCACCTGGTGTTTTTCGCATAAATCACGAGGAATGGTCTTTAAAACCTCTGGTTCGATCTCCCATTGCTCAAGATCAATGTAGGGAACGCCAAATTGTTGCGACAAAAAATCTGCAAGATCTTTGTCTTTCAGATAACCGAGCTTAATCAAAGCTGAAGTCAAACGACCGCCATGATTTTTTTGTTCACGCTTGGCCTCTTCTAACTGTACTACCGAAATCAAATTATCACGAACCAAGAGTTCGCCTAGGCCCTTGCGTGCTCCCATATTTCACTCCTTGAAATACAAAAAGAGGTGAAAAATCAAAAGCTTCACCCCTGAGAAAAGTTTACGATGGATCATCTGGCATTGTTACTGCACTTTAGTCCGAGTTTTGCTGAGGTATATGCAAAACTGAAGGATCTCGTTCTTTAACATCGGCCTCAGAAACAAAACTTTGCCTGAGTATTTCAGAATACTGACTTTCGTCGAGATCGAGAGCAAAAGCCTTTTTAACCCAAAGGCAGTCGGTGATGGATGCGACCTTTACTCCATTAACCACCTGCGCACCGACAGTTCGCGCCTCAGCACTGAGATTCGACTCCACGGGGGACAAGTTGAGATCAATCCATGCACCGCCAGCTTTTAAAAAGTTCAAATAAAATATTTCGCTCAATTCAGGATTGGTATCGGTACCCACAATAGTATTGACCGCTACCGAATGAACTCCTGGAAGTTGGGTTACCATTTGCTTTTTGGTAAATTGAAATTGAACCCCGAAAAAAGTTCGCTGCAGATCCTCAATTAATTCTTGCGCTAAATATTCATCAGGATCGGTGATATTGATTTTTTCAAATCCCACACGAACCAAAGCGCCCACCACAGCACGAGTCATAGCGCCAGCGCCAATCACAAAAACACCGCCAGTAAAATCAAGACCCGTCACATGTTTAGCAACAACCACCTGCATAGCTTCGTATAGAAAACACCGAGGCCACCAACCGTCTGCTTCGTGTACAAATGCATCACAGACTTTCAATGACATCGTCATTGAAGGAGCACGACTCATTAGTGTCCGCATCTCATCGCAAGAGCTCGAACTCACTCGAATTTGTTGAAAGGTCTGAAAGTACTCGGGCAATCGGGCAGCTAAATCCATCGCCGAGATGGACTCATGCACGACTTCATTCTCGACACCATTATGGTTTAAAACCTCGCTTAGTAACTGAAAACGTTTGATCTGGTCGGCTTGGGACCCAATATTCGATTCTGTTTCAATATCGAGATTGAGCCAACGAATCATAGGATCTCTCTTGCATCACGAATGTCTCTTTGAATCTGGGCAACGAGTTCATCGATTGAAGCAAACTTCTTTTCGCCGCGAAGTTTCTGTTTGAGTTCGACTCGAAGAGTCTCGCCGTAAAGATCTTCATTGAAATCGAGAAGATGAACTTCAAGAATCGGAGATGCACGTTGATTTTCAAATGTGGGATTGCGACCAATATTCATCACACATTTTTTTCGCTCCCCTTCACGAAGAACAAATCCACAGTAGACACCTTCGCTCGGAAGAGTTTCAACATTGGCATTGATGTTGGCAGTTGGCACACCAATGGTGCGACCGCGGCCTTTGCCCTTTTCGACAATGCCTTGCAAATAAAATCTTCTCCCCAAAAGTCGTTCCGCTGTTGGCAAATCACCTTCACTCAAAGCCTGACGAATTCGACTACTCGACACCAAAATATCACCGACTTTAACAGGAGGAATGACCTCAACAAAAAAATTAAGCATCTGACTTTGTTGGCGCAAAAAATCAATTGTTCCGGACTTGTTGGCACCGAATGAAAAATCATAGCCTACAACCAGGGCCTTAGGTTGAAATGGCTTAAAGATAAAATCCTGAACATACCGTTCGGCCGCGAGATTTGAGAACTCCCGTGAAAAAGGTTCGATCACGAGATAATCAACACCAAGCAGAGACAACTGCTCTTTTTGATCATCAAAATCGAAAATACGCCGAACCTCACGATCAGGGTATAAAACTTTTACAGGATGCGGATCAAAGGTCATCACCACCGACGCCACCCCTAATTGTTTGGCCAACTCTAGTGTACGGGCCATCAATCGACGGTGCCCTAAATGGACGCCATCAAAATTGCCGATGGTCACGACCGAGCCTGTCAGTGGGGCTTCAATTTGCTTTACGCCACGAATGATTTTCACCCTCTCAAAATACCAAGATTTACTTGAAAACGTTGAACTTTTTCAGGTTTTGCGATACTGTGCGTCACGATGCTTTGGAACCAAATTCTTCATTCAAAATTAGGGCGAACGCTCGCTCTACTGGCACGCCGAATGTGGCGAACCAAAAGTTTTTGGTTACGTGGTTTGTTTTGTTGGCTGATTGGTGTTTTTGCATTCTTCAGCGACAACCCTTCAGACTTTGACACCCGAATGGACCTTCGCGCTCCCCAACCCATCCGCTCGCCCATTGTCTTACTCGAATTTTCTGAGCAAGACTGGGCGGAGTTGCATCTTCGCGACCACAATGTTGTCGGTCCGCTGAAAGATATAGTTTCGTTTTCAGATAGTCTCTATTGGGACACGAAACTTTGGGCCAAAATTCTTTCACTCGTTTTAAAGGATCAACCAAAAGCGGTCGGCGTTTCTCTTTTTTTTAGCGAGAATTTTCATTACGGAGAAATGTCAGCTCCAGAAAATTCGATCTTCAAAGACCCGCGAATTTTTTGGAGCGCCGATCTCGACTCGAGCGGCAGGCCACTCCTCCCGAGTTTTGCAACCCATCTTAATCGCAATCTCGGCGTGCGCGGTGTTCGACCCGATGAGGATGGAGTGATTCGCCGCTTTCATTCTGCTTTGGCCCACATCCCACATCTCAGCGTTCGGCTGACGGAGCAGTTTCAAGCAAAACAAAAAATCTCTCAACTTGAAAGCAAACCAGAGACTGCAAGCGAAGAGTCCCAATTGATTAACTTTATGGGACCAAGTGGTACATTTCCAAAAGTCGGACTGCAGGAGATACTTTCAGAAAACGTTCCAAAAGATTTTTTTAAGGATCGAATTGTGATCATCGGAACAACGTCGGCCAGCTTTGCCAATCCCGATTTCCCACAACAAGCCCCGCAGCAAGACTGGTTCTTAACTCCTGTTGGTAAACTCTCGAGAGCAGAGGTCTTAGCAAATATCGCTGACAACCTACTTGGCAAAAAATGGATTCGAAAATTCTCGAACACCTTTTATTTCACACTACTCTTTTTGCTGATGCTTCTGTCTGTCTGGATTATTCGCGACTATCCTCAAAGTGTGGCCCTGGTCTTTTTTGTTTGGGTCGGAACACTGCTCGCCGCGCTTTCGGCCTGGGTCTTCGACTCATTCTTCTTTTGGATTCCAATTCGAGCGCCAGTATTTCAACTGGGGGCCACCTATATCGTATTTTTGAGCTACCAACTGACCTTGAATGAAAATCGAGCATGGCGCCTTCACCAAGACAAAAAGAATCTTGAAGAACTCGAAGAGCTCAAAAACAATTTTGTGAGCATGATGAGCCACGATCTCAAAACACCAATTGCGAAAATTCAAGCTATCGCTGATCGCCTATTGGCCCAGGCGAATAACCCTATCATCGAAGAAGACCTGCGAAGTCTGCGGCGCACAAGTGATGACCTACATAAGTACATTCAGTCTATTCTTCGCGTCACAAAAATTGAAGCGCGAGACCTGCAAATCAACCGAGGGGTCGTCGACCTTAACGAAATAGTCGAAAATGTGGTTCAAAGACTTTCACCGCTTGCAAAGCAGAAAAAACAGAACATCACTCTCGAACTAGAACCCTTGTTCTCGATCGAGGCTGATGCCGTTTTGGTTCAAGAAGTGATTCAAAATCTCTTAGACAATGCAATTCAATACTCAAAAGAAAATACTGAAATAAAAATTTCTAGCTTTGAACGCAATGACTACGTCTTTCTCTATGTTACCGACCAGGGACCAGGAATTGACGACAGCGAACAAAAAGAAATTTTCAATAAATTCACCAGAGGAAAAGGCTCTACACAACTTCAAGGAACGGGCCTTGGTCTCTATTTTGTGAAGTATTTTGTTGAATTGCATGGTGGACAGATTTTTTTGAAGAGCGAAAAAAATGTAGGAACTGAAATTGGATTTTCTTTGCCAGTTCAGTAGCATTGCTAACTTAAACTTATGAACCGAGTATTGAATTGAGGACCAGATGAATTCAAAAATAAATATACTGATCGTCGATGATGAAGCCGAGCTTCGCAAAACAGTGGCATCGATTCTTAGAAGCTCAATGCCCGAAATCACCTTCACATTCTTTGAAGCCGAAAATGGCAAAGAAGCCATTGAGAAATTTAAATCCAGAAACGCCGATTTGGTACTGATGGATGTTCGCATGCCAGAGATGAATGGCCTTCAGGCATTGACACTCATCAAAGAGGAATCACCACAAACCTTTGTGGTGCTGATGACAGCTCATAGTAACCTAAAGGATGCTGTGGCCGCGATTAAAGAGGGGGCTTATGATTACATTGAAAAGCCTGTACAACCTGGTCGCCTCATTGAAATAGTCAAACGCGCACTCGATGCCCGTTCTCTCGTGAATGATCTTGCTCAGGCAAATCCGATTTTCGATGACGATATTGAAACCGAATTTGTGGGAAACTCCAATAAAATGAAAGAAGTCTTCAACTTGATCTACCGTCTTTGCAAAGTTGAAACAACAGTTCTCATTCGCGGTGAAAATGGTACGGGCAAAGAATTGGTCGCGAAAGCCATTCAAGCCAACTCGCCCAGAAAAAATGGCCCATTTATTGTCATCAATTGTGGCGCGATTCCAGAGAATCTTATGGAATCTGAATTGTTCGGCCATGAGAAAGGAGCCTTTACCGGTGCGATCGAACGAAAAATCGGAAAGTTTCAACTGGCCAACAATGGAACACTCTTTTTGGACGAGATTGGAGAACTCAAGCCCGAGTTACAAGTTAAGCTTTTACGAGTTCTCCAAGAGAGAAAGTTTAACCCGATTGGCAGCTCCCGCGAGGTCAAAACTGATGCACGAATCATTGCGGCAACAAACCGAAATCTCGAAAAAATGATTGAGGACCAAAGTTTTCGCGAAGATCTTTTTTATCGCCTCAATGTCATGCCAATTTATCTACCCCCACTACGTGATCGGACTGATGACATCGAAGCTCTGTTGCTCTATTTCTTTAAAAAATATAGCAATCACCATGGGCGTCTCTTAGGCGGTATCGAACCAGATGCCTTGGCAGCACTTAAGGCCTACAGATGGCCCGGAAATATTCGTGAGCTAGAAAACTTTGTTGAGCGTGCTTACATTATTGAAAACTCAGATCGAATCACAGCAGCTTGCCTAACTGACCAGATGCGTATGCCAAGCTCCACTCAAAGTAGACAAACACAAACCGCGAACAAAAGTGCGCAGGGCGTGATGGACTTTGAAGCGTTTAAGGAACAAGCTGAAAAAGAATTTATCATCAATGCGCTCAAAGCAAATCATGGTCGTATAAATAAAACCGTAGCTGAAGCTAACATTCCGAAGAACACTTTGCTCCGCAAAATTAAGAAATATGGCATCAATGTAAAAGAGTATGCCGATTGATTATGGGCAAAGCTCAAGCATCTTTTCGATAACATGCTTGGCAGCTAGATTCTTCATACAAGCATGAGTTCCAAGCGGGCATTTCTTTGCACCGTGCCTTCCGCATGGTCGACATTCTAAATCGATCTGTGCCACTCGAGCACGATTCTGCCACGGTCGATATCCGAGTTTAAGTGTTGTGGGTCCAAATAGAGTCACACAAGGAGTCCCCATAGCAGCAGCCATGTGTTGAGCTCCGCTATCGTTCGCCAATACCAGTGCACACCCCTTTAAGAACTCAAGCGATTGAACCAATGAAAATTCGCCGACATGAGAGCCAAGTCCAGGTACCCTGCGCAACAACTCATTTGCCAGAGGGAGCTCATCCTTGGATCCAATAAGTGAAACATGAAATCCTTTTTGCAGAAAGTAACGGGCTACATCGGCAAACCCTTCGAGCGTCCACATTTTTGTCGGCCAAACACTGCCGGGAGCCAGCGCTATGGTTTTTTTATTTTCTCCCGAGGAATTAGGGCGTGTCCTCAATTGGTCGGACGTCGCGAGCGGAAGCAATAGAAATGAGTTGAAGGCACGAGGAGGAGAAATAGTGGTGCTATTTCGACGACGAGCAACGCTCAAATCATTTCTATTGCTTTTGCGTAGTAGGCTAGCCAATTGAGGACACGCCCTAATATTCCGTTTTTCTTTCAATTCGATTTGCATCGACGCCCATTCCGGAACTGGAAGTAGACCATGACTTTGATCAGAATTTTCTGTTTGTTTTTTGAAATCTGCAATCCTTTGGAGGAATTCTTGGTCACCGTTCGTCACCAAAACAAGTTGCCTCAAGGCCTCAGGTAAAATCATGGGTCGCTGCAAACGCTCGTTGAAAACCCAAAAGTTCCATCGATTTCGATAGCCGGTTTTTCGTTTGGCCGACAATTGCCACACTAGCAGATGCGAACGGATGGACTCATGGGGACAAATGATCCAATCCCATTGAGTTGATTTTAAAGAGGCAACTGTTTCGGCCCACCCTGCTTGGGATTTTTTTTGAGCTTCAACTACGAAATCAGCAAGTCCGGTTGCCGCTACAAGAGAACTCAGTCCTTGTCTACAGAGCACCGTCAATTGCGCTTGTGGATATTTAGCTCTGAGATACTTCAGCGTCGGAATCGACAACAGAAGATCCCCGATGAACGCCGTCTGAATGTAAAGAATTTTCTGTTGTTCCGATCTTTCTAAATCCAAGTTCAACACCCTCAATGATCTCAGCTAAATCAACTTGATCGTAACACATAGACTGTTGATCGCAAACACGCTTCCAACAGGGAGCACAGCCAGCCTTGGTCAAAACCTTGATGCCGCGATCAAAAAGATCGATCTCCTGCTCACAGGTCGGCCCAAACCAGGCCACTGTCCATTTCTTAAGCGCGATCGCCATGTGCATTCCCAAACTATCACCGGTGATCACCACGTCACAAGCAGAAACACTGGCCAAGCCATCACGTAGTCCACCTTGCGTCGGAGAAATAAAGACGTCCATCCCTGAGGCGATTTCGAAACATCGCTTGGTGTCCTCAGGTCCACCTAACAATACAAAACTGGCGTTCGGAAATTTAAACGTCAATTTTGCGATCAGACTTCGATGATTACTAATACTGAGTTTCTTATTTGGAATCGTGGGACTGCAACCGACATTCAACCCTATAACCCACTCTTTATTCTGCATCCAATCAAAACGGCGAGTCTCAGCTAACGCTATTTCGGAACTAGAAAGGCTCACCTGATAGCTGTCGCGGTGAAATTCACCAAGCTCCAAGGACTCATGAACCAATTGTGTTTCAGATTTTTTATTTTCAAAAAATTTTTTTTCATTGGAGAGTCCCAATTGCCAGAGTTCATTGGCAGCCGGAGTGGCCGGCACAATGGCATGGGTCTTTTCATCCACCAAAAATCCAAACACTTGGGCTGCATTGACAAGTTTAACGATTCCTGATGAGGTCATTGACTTATCGACATTTAACACCACATCAAATTTGAGACCCTTTATCCCCAATAGATCGCGATCACTTGACGTGACCACTCGATCGACCTGTTTCAATCCTAGCAACAATGCATCTGCAGGCCGATCAGTCACCCAGGTCAAATGACTCTTTGGATATTTACGTTTGATGGCTTGAAGAAGTGATGTTGAACGCAAAACTGCGCCCAATGCACCTAGATGAATCAGCAATATACGCGTTTCTACTGGATCACGAAATGCACAATGCGAACTGCACTGAACTTCGCTGTTTTGTAAGCTATGAACGCATGGCCGGTAGCCAGAAAAAAATCGACAGTTGATTTCAGACATAAACTTATTCTATTTTATTGTAGAACATTTCACCAGATGACCAAAGCCTAGAGCTTACAACTCAACTGACACCTGTCGTTCCAGACGTAAACCTAAGATTATTTTCCAGCATCAAGGGCAACGACCTGCCCGACGATTGTCCCAATACGAATTTTACTTTCGATTCGCACGAACTGGCGACGATCATCATCGGTGAACCAAAAAAAGATATCTCCGACGGGTTGCAGAGCTCCATCAATTTCGATTTTTGGTTTCATCACAAGCGTCTTGATATTACCGATTTCAGTATTCAGAACCTCGCGACGTAAAACCTCGCCCGTCACAACCATGTTTTTACCTTCATGCCCGACACGAATCGCCAGCTTCTTACCAGGCTCCATCAAAAAACTTCGAAGATAAAAGGGAGCACTAAAAGCATTTTGCACATATTTTTGAATAGCCCACTCGTATTTTTTTTCTTCGGCACCGTCTTTGGTGACCTTCTTATCCCAAAGAAAGCCCATCATTTTATCCCAGTCAAAATAGGACCGAACCTCTCTGAGCTGTTTACTCTCCTTAACATGGAGTGAATAACTAAAAGGGGTCATCGTTTCAAAGTCGACAAAAGTTTCTGACCAATCATCAACGGCATAGAATTGTGAAAAAAGAGTGGAGGATTTACCTGTCATAACAAAATGATAGGCCTTTCGACCATTCACCTCTTTGAATTCACGTGTTTCAAGCGTCATCAGCCCAGCCGCCACTCCAAAAAAGGACATCTCAAGTGTCACCTTTTCGCCAACACGGTAAGGGTCCTTCAATGGCCGTCTTCCATCAAAGCCCTCGCCATCCTCAAGATCAGGCTCATGTTTTTTGGGCACAGCTGGTGAAACCAAATTTGGGTCTGGAGCAGGCGCCACGGCTTCAGTTACTATTTGTGACTTCTGCCCACGCTTCGATTTTTTTGAACCACGTACTTTCTTATCAATAGAGGATTCAACAAGCGCGCTTTCATTCCCCATTCCCGCTTGTTTGCCATCCAAAGACTTGGATGCCTCTCGTTTACCCACGAGCATTGGATTTGCGCGCCCAGGAGCACCCTTGATATCTCCCTTATTTACGTTAGCGATCACGTCTATCTGCGGAGCAAGCACCGGAGGCAAACTTGGCACGCCAGGTTCAACCGTCGCAACAGAACCATCTTTGGGTGGCGCAGAATTAAAATCCTTCACATTGAATCGCTGATCAAATTCGTCAATCTTGAGCAATTTTTCGGAGTCTTTATGTTGCAGTATACTGGCGCAACTCAAACAGTTTAAAACTGCTATCGTAAAACAAATCTGCCTAAAGATCTTGGCCTTGAGTTGCATGCTAAGTGTTGATCCCTCTTCATTATCGTACATCAGTCAACAATTTGCCGAACAAAGCACCGACATTCAAAACCAGTCGTCTCTCGAGTTCGCCAAACCAACACGAATTTAATTCAATCGACAAAATCCTTCCAACGTCGGTGAATCCACATCCATTGGTCTGGATGTTTGCGTACGATTTCCTCTATCTTATCCGTATACACTTGAGTCATCCTAGCGATTGTTTCGTCTCTTAGCCCAAAGTCTTGCATGGCAATTTCTGGTTCAAAAATCACAATGGCCTTACCATCTGGTTGCCGAACAGTGTACATCGGAACCACAGGAGCCCCGGTTCGTTCTGCCATCAATGCCAAGCCCATCGCTGTTCCCGTTTCACGACCGAAAAATTTGGTTCGAACACCGATGGGAGGCCCCATAAACTGATCCAAAACAAAGACCACAATGTCTTGCTTTTTCAACGCTCGCAAAATCTCAAACGAACTTTTTTCGGGAGAAATAAAACGGGTGCCAAGTCGCGTGCGAAGTTCAAACCAAAGATCATTGAGCCACTTGGATTTGAAATTCTTCGAAATCAAACTAATCGGAAATCCCAACTGCGACAGTGCCCCAGCGGCCAAATCACCATTTCCAAGATGCAGAGTTAGTCCTAAAACACCTTTTCCTTTGGCCATGGCCTGCCGCATATGTTCTTCACCATAAACTTTAAAAATCTTTTCAGTACGAGTCCGATCCATAAATGGAAACTCACAAAACTCAAGCAAAGTTAATCCCATCGATACCAATGATCTTCGTGCAATTCTCGCCCGCTCCAAATCGGTCCAATCCGGAAATGCAATTTGGAGGTTGTCTAAAGCCACACGTCTTCTTATTCGCAAGACATCAAACCACAACACCCCGATCACCCAGCCAATCGAGAGGCGAACAAAAAATGGGACCGTCACCATCACAAATGCGAACGCTTTAAGTAATTTTACGAAAAAAGTTTTCATACCAACTCGTTAAATCTGTCTTTGCATAGACCTTCAATTCACTGACCCAAACCTCAAGATCTTCCAAAACTTCAAGGTTCAAACTCTGAAGTTTCACAGCATCTTTTTCTGTAACAAATATTTTTTTAAGATTTTTTTCGCGACAAAGCTCGAGAATCTCGCGAAGTGAATCCGCTGAATAGGCAAAATGATCAGCATAAAATTTTTCAGCCACGACCTTGATACCGAAGTCTTCAAGTCCGCGACGAAACATCTCTGGTCTTCCGATTCCGCAAACCGCGAGTCCTTGCTCCTGAGCAAAATCTGTACGAATGATTTGCCCCGAGGATTGAAGTGCACCAACCCGAGGATAAAGTCGCGAAAAAGATCCTATGCGATATTCGAATTCTGCAATCATCAGGTGGGGCACAGCTTTTTGCACTTTCGCTTTAAGCCACTGTAATTGTTCTGGATCCGCCCAATTGACTTTACTGATCACCACCAATTGCGCACGCCGAAGGGCACGAAACCCTTCGCGTGCACGGCCAGCCGGTAGTGGCCAGTAATGCCATTTAGGTTCGGTCGCATCAAGAACCACAATGTTCTGTTGTCTTTGTAAGCGAAGATGCTGAAAGCCATCATCAGCCACGATGATCTGCGGATCACAATCTGCAATTGCCGCCCAACTTGCGGCCACGCGGTCACGGCCAACAAAAACCGAGGTCTTCGGGAGTTGTTGCGCAAGCCATGTTGGTTCATCACCAAAAAGCTCAACCGCACGATCTCGGCGCGGATCCACCTTTACCGGCCCTTTCAAGTGGGCACGATAACCACGACTCACAATCGCAGTCTTAAATCCTAGTTGATTAAGTTTCTCAATCAAATGAGCCACCAGAGGTGTTTTACCAGTTCCGCCGGCAGTTAGATTTCCGATGGCAAGCACTGAAGCCGATACGGCTTCAGACCGAAGAATTCTCCAGGTGTACAACTTCACACGAAGTCGCGAAACAAAAGAAAATATTAAAGCCAAGGGCCACAATAGGTATTTCATGACAAATAGGAGTTCAAGATTTCAACCACACGCCCCGTGGCCCCCCGACTCCCCAATCGATTCTTCAAATCTTGCAATGAGCGAATCATTTCTTCGCGGTGAACCTCGTTACTCACAATCTCGCCCAGGTGCTTGGCCATATTATTCGGCTCAGTTTGCTCTTGAAACAACTCTGGCACAATTTGCCTACCCATGATGAGATTCACCATTCCAAAAAACTGTGTCGCAGTTACAAGTCGTTTTGCCAAAAATGCTGTAATGGCATTCATGCGATACATGATCACCATTGGTTTTTCCATCAACCCAACCATCAATGTGGCGGTGCCACTCGCGCATAAAATTAAATCGGCCATTTCAATCATATCAAATGGCTCGCGCTGAATAATTCGTAGATCAACCTGAAATTCAGACACGCGATTTTTAAAATCGTCCACTTTCAAAGAGGGTGCAACAAACAAAACTGGTTTAACATTGGGGTACTGCTCACAAACAATTTTGGCTGTTTTCATCATCACATCAAAATGATGATTGATTTCAGAATGCCGACTTCCCGGCATCAAACCCAATACTAAATCCTGATTCAATATACCATAGCGTTGCCGCAGCTCCTGTCGAGCGAGTAGGTTCTTGTCTTTTTTTGTTGCATCAAATTTAGATGCCACTTCATCTAAAAGCGGATGACCAACGAAATCAACAGGTACACCATGTTTTTGATAGAAGTCTTTTTCAAAAG
The DNA here is from genome assembly GCA_964405465.1 of uncultured Bdellovibrionales bacterium. GTDB lineage: Bacteria > Bdellovibrionota > Bdellovibrionia > Bdellovibrionales > JAMPXM01 > CAYONZ01. The sequence continues at coordinate 63,784 of CAYONZ010000007.1, forward strand.
GAAACAACACCAACATTCTATCGACTACCTTTTTGATCTTCTTCACTCGACCAGTACGCCAAGCCCAAACTTGCGGTGAAATATAATAGATCACGGTAATCCCAAGAGCCTTTAAATCTTTTGCCAAACGCAAATTGAAATCTGGATAATCAAGAAGCAAAGCAAATTTTGGTCGCCGTCGTTCGGCCTCTGCCAGCAAACTCTTATAAGTTTGCCGAATGAGAGGAAAGTGTTTGATCACCTCCTGCAAACCAACCACAGCGAGTTCCTCGCTTTTGCCAAGCCTTTCGAACCCGAGATCCTGCATGGCTTGGCTTCCGATACCGAATGCCGAAACCACTCGACCTTGCTGCTTCCATTGCTCCAGAATTCGTTGCGCATACAGCGAACTGGAGGCCTCCGCAGCCACAATCATGACATTTGCATTTAGAGATACGGGAAAGGTGGAGTTTTGTGTGGAATTTCGACTATCACTCTCGCTCATAAATACTCAGTCACTTCTGCATTTTTAGGCGATTGTAAATATCTTCGCGAACCATCTCTGAAACTTGAAGTGCAACCATACCGTCTTCACCCGAAACAACACACGGCTTGTTGTTTACTATTGAATCAACAAACGCTTTCGTCTCTTCAAGTAGCGCATCGCCTTTCTCAAGATTCCAACTTTCGATGCTCAAAGGAATCTGATCGTCTTTCCATTCGCCATTTTTAGTTGTCAAATGAACTTCGCCACTCCCAAAATCAATCGACATGTATTGCTGCTGTTGAAATACGCGAAATTTTCGCGTGGCACTTTGTGAAACCCGGCTCGAAGTGATGTTGGCAATAGTTCCAGACTCAAACTCAATTCGGGCGTTGGCAATGTCCACAAGCGAGGTTAGAACCGGGGTTCCAACCGCCGATACAGATTTTACTGGAGACTTCACCAGCGACAAAATAACGTCGATGTCATGAATCATCAAATCGAGAATCACATCAACATCAACACCTCTTGGTTTAAAAGGAGCTAAGCGATGACATTCAATAAAAAGCGGCTTCAAAAGCTGTTTCTTTGCCGCCTGTAAGGCCGGATTGAAACGCTCCACATGGCCCACCTGTAATTTTAAATTCTTTTCTTTAGCAATTCGCACAAGGTCTTTGGCCTCTTCAACCGTGGTTGTCATAGGCTTTTCGACATTCACATGCACGCCATGACTTAAGAAAAATTTAGCCAAGTCATAATGTGCGCGGGTGGTGGCGGCAATTGTCACAGCATCAACTTTGCCAATTAAGTCTTTAAAATCGGAGTATCCTGTTACAAGCAGCTCATCACCCATGGCCTTCGCCCGTTCAGGGTTCGAGTCACTAACTCCAACCAATTCAGCCTCTGGAATCATCTTGTATTTTTGCGCATGAAAACGCCCAAGGTAACCGACCCCAACGACCGCACATCGAAGTTTCGCCATGGTATTCTCCTTTAAATCGCGATGCCGCGAGTGGATGATCGGATTGACTCAAGAAAATAATCTAGCGCTGGATCTGGCTTACACTCTTCGAGAATTCTCTTAATGCTATTTTCGACGGTGTCATTGCCCTTGGTGATAATTCGAATCGCTGTCTTAATCGACGCCACACTTTCTTTCGAAAAGCCTGAGCGCTCCATACCAATAGTATTCGCCGCACGCATCACCGCAAATTTCCCTTGCGCCATTGAAAAAGGAAGAATGTCTTTGTTAATCGAGGTGTCTCCCGCAATGTAGGCATATTTTCCTACACGGCAAAACTGGCTCACAGCACACATGCCACCAATCTTCACATGCTCTTCAATAATCACATGTCCCGCGAGCTGACTGGTGTTGGCGATCACCACATGGTCTCCAACCTGGCAATCATGCGCAATATGACTGTAGGCCATAATTAAGGTGTGACTACCAAGCCTCGTCACGCCACCGCCTCCCGGAGTTCCAATATTGAGGGTCGCCATTTCACGAATCATATTGTGGTCACCAATGATCAATTTCGTTGGTTCCCCTTTGTACTTCAGATCCTGAGGAGGTCCACCAACTGCCGCACCAGCACAGATACGATTGTGTTTACCAATTTCGACAATACCCATTTCAGATCCCACACTGACATGCGAATCCAAAACAGTGCCGTCGCCTATTTTCACACGACCACGAACCACACAAAATGGTCCGATCACAACATCTTTACCGAGTTCAACTTCTTTTGAAATAACTGACGAAGGATGAATACTCATAAAACTGAAACCTTTCTTAAGATTCCCTTGGAAATACTTTCGCAACAAAGCGACATTCGCAGGCCTTTTGCCCACGGACACTCGCTTCGGCCTCGACCCAAATCAACTGGCCACGATCTTTTAAAAATCTCGCTGTCATCTCAAGTGTGTCACCTGGCACCACCGGACGCCGAAAACGACACTCTTCAACTCCACCAATCAATACATCCATCACCGGACCACCGGGACGAATGATGCCAAGTGCAGCGGCCTGTGCCAAAGCTTCGACTTGCAAAACACCTGGCATAATTGGCTTATGCGGAAAATGCCCAGGAAAATAAGGCTCATTAAAGGTCACATTCTTTGTTGCCCGAATCGAGCACCCCACCATTGAGTCCAACTTCGGACGAATGATTTCTTCCACACGATCCACCAATAAAAAAGGATAGCGATGCGGAAGCAGACTCATGATCTGCTCTATCGAATAGACAGGAGTTTCACTCGTCCACATATCTTACTTTCCTTTTTCAAGGGTTTTTACAACAACATCTGTTAAATCAAGATCTTTCTTGGCATACAACAGAACCTGTTCGTTCTTCTCAAAAACCAAACCATACCCCTGCTCTTTGGCTACGGTCTGAATAGTTTCTTGAATTTTTTCGTAAACTGGTTGCATCACATCACGCTCTTTTTTCTGCATAGCTTGCTGTGCCTGCAAAAATGCCTCACGCAATTTCAAAGATTCTTGCTGAAGCTCTCCCTGCTTTTTCAAACGAGCTTCATCTGACAAAACAGCTTTTTTCTTTTCAAGATCTTCAGCCATTTTTTTCAAATCAGCATCTTTCTTCTGAAACTCTTCCGATTTGGTTTTTTGTTCTTTTTCGAGCTCTTTCACAGCTTTTTTACCAATTGTCGTCTCGGCAATCACTTTACGCATATCTACATAGCCAAACTTGTCTTCAGCATTTGCCTTCACGCCAAGAACCAACACCGACATCAAACCAACTGCCACCAATACTCTTCTTACATCCATGGATCGCTCCTTTTTCGTTTTTATTAAACTCTATTTACAAAATTAAAATGGCGAACCGATTTGAAACTCAAACCGATAGGCTTCATCAGTTTCACGACGATTCACAGGGAAACCCCACTCAAATCGAAGTGGACCAATTGGTGAGAACCATCTCACACCAAAACCAGCACCACTTCGATAACCATCGCTACGCAACTCTTCACTGGCTTGTCCGATATCCCAAAACAAAACACCCTTGAAGCCAGCCTCAGGAATCAATGGAAATTCTATTTCGGCATTGTAAACCGACAACCATTTGCCACCCACTGGAACCTGCGACAGCAGCTCAGCCCGCTCATCGCTCATCGAAGTGTCAGCGGCCTTGTACTTATTGTACTTATACTGTGACTTCTTGGTCGTCGTAACACTTCGAGAAGAATAGCCCCGTATGACGCCCAAACCAGGCCCAGGACCCCCAGCATAAAATTTCTCATTGTAAAGAGCATCATCTTCACTGCCGTTAGGATTGATCACCCCAATATTGAAGTTGTTACGAAGCACAAACTCCCAAAACAGTTTTTGATAGAAACGAAAAATTCCCACGCTCTTGACGTACTTTTTATTTCCTCCAAGACCTGCATACTGAAATGAGGTTTCGGCATAGATACCCTTGGTCGGCGACCAACGATCATTCCGTTTGTCATAGCGAAGTGAAATTGTCGACGAACTCGTAGCACCATTTCCTGAAGATGGAAACAGGGCTGGATCTCCATTTGGCAAAAGCTCAACATTGGTGTCGACATATCCGTATTGAATGAAACCATTTAAGTAGGGCGCAAGCGGATGTCCAATGCTCAAACCAAACCCCTGGTTTTTTTGAATCAAAACATCAGTTTGCTCAAGTTTACTGAGACTGACATCCACCCCACCCGACCACTCAGAATCATAAAGGTAAGGTTCAGTGAAACTAAACCTATAGTTTTCGGAGTAACGACTTGATTCAATGGTCACTCCAAGATTTTGACCACGTCCCAAAAAGTTGGTTTGCTCAACTCGGCCATTTAAAATAAACATCGATTCTGAGCTGTAACCGGCACCCAGCTGAATACTTCCTGTATTTCGCTCTTTCACCACGATATCAACATTCATCCAATCCTGATTTTCAGCCGGAGTGCTCACGTTGAAGTTAACATCTTCAAAAAAACCAAGACGTTTTACGTTCTCTAATGATTCTCGCTTACGAGTTTCGTTGTAAAGTTCGCCTTCACGAACCTTCAACTCTCGACGAATCACTTTGTCCCGAGTCTTAGTGTTACCAATCACGTTGATACGATTGAAGTAAACTTTATTACCCTTTTCAATTTCGAAAATGATATCCACCTTGCGATCAGCTTCGCGAATGCGGGTGCGCGGAATCGGATTGGCATAGGCATACCCAAGGTCTCCATACTTCGCTTGCAAAGCCTTCACATCGTTGAGCAAGGTCTCATGCTTGAAAAACCCAGACCCATCAATTTCAACCGTATTAAAAAGTTCTTCCCTCTCAAATAGAAGATCGCCAGCAAAGTCAACAGAGCCAACCTCGAAGCGTTCTCCCTCTTCAATGCGAATTGTGATGTAAATTCCCTTTTTATCTGGCGTTACATAGATCTGTGGCCGATCAACCTTGGCCTGCAAATAACCCTCATTGAAATACATGTATCCCAATAAACCCACATCACGATCAAATACGTCTTGTTTATAAGCACCACCACCAAAGTTGGCGGCAAAGAATCCACCCTCTTTTGTTTGCATCATTTCTTTCAATCGATTGTCACCAAGGTGACGATTGCCAATGAAGTTAATCTGTTTAACTTTGACCTTTTCATTTTCTTCAATCGAAAAAGTCACCTTTACCGATTCACCCTCAACAACTGTGGAAACCTTCGGATTCACTTTTGCCAAAAAGAAGCCTTTATCTTCATAGAGCTTCTGAATTTTTTCAGTGGCCTCACGAATTTTACTCATATTCAGAATTTCAAATGCCTTTAAACCAGATGCCTCTTTTAATTCGCTCTCCTCAATCTCTTCCTGTCCATCGAACGAAATCTCCGCGACCGAAGGCTTCTCCACCAAATGGTAAACCAAGTCGACATCTGTCGCATGCGCCTGCTTTTCAACCCGAATGTCATAAAAGAAGCCCGACTTAAATAGAGCCTCAACGTCTTGACGAATACGCTTGGCCGAGTAAACCGACCCCTCCTTGGTAACTAACCGAGATTTAACGGCATCAGTTTCAATTTTTTTATTCCCGACGACGTTAATGCCAATCACCTTAGGGCCAGAGGTGGCTTCGGCTTCGCCTGATGCCGCCTCATCTGCAGCGGCATCACTCAAAACCGATTTGTCCTTTTGATTCGCCAAAACATTCGACGTCTTATTCGTATTTTTTTTTGCGGGTAACGTCGTTTTTTTGACTGATGGCTGTGCCTTATTCGCCTTTGAGCTCTGTGCGGAAACCGATGTGTCCAACACTAAAAAAAACACCGAGAGCACGAATAAAACACCAACACTGCGCTTTGATTTTTGCATCATATGAGCTTTCGAGGCCTTCAAAGTTTGGTCAAACAATTGATTTAGCAATTTAAAATTCCTAAGCTGTTTTAACATGTTATAAAAACTCAGACAAAAGCCTAGCTCGATTTAGGGGGGTTGTCAAAAAAACTCCCGGCGCAAACCTCGCAGCGCGTTTTCTTGTGCACTGATTTTAAGCAACCGACACGATGGTATCAGACGATCCACTGCCCATCGCGCATCTTCAAAATGCGCGGAAATTTGCTAGCGAAATTCGCGTCGTGAGTCACAGCTACCAGAGTTAAATTAAAATTGTTTTTCAAATCAAAAAACAAATTTTGAATTCGCTCACCATTTACTGTGTCGAGATTTCCAGTTGGTTCATCGGCAAAAAGAATTTTCGGTTTTCGCACCAAGGCTCGCGCAATGGCCACCCGTTGTTGCTCTCCACCACTCATCTCAGTCGGAAAATGCTTAGCCCGATCCCTCAAACCCATAAACTCTAGAAGCTCCTGGGCACTTTTTTCGGAATCCTTTTTATTCATTCCTGCAATTCGACAAGGCATCATCACATTTTCAAGCGCCGTAAATTCTGCCAAAAGATGATGAAATTGAAACACGAATCCCATAGTTTCATTGCGAAAGTTAGCAAGCTCCTCGTCTGACTTTCGCGTGATCTCTTGCCCTTGATAAAAGATCTTTCCCAGCGTGGGGCGATCCAGAGTGCCTAGTATTTGCAAAAGCGTACTCTTGCCAGCTCCTGAAGAACCCACAATACAAACAGCGTCTCCAGAGAATACTTCCAAGTCTACACCCTTCAATACTTCTAAACGACCCGCACCCATTGGATAAGACTTGGTTACACATTGTGTGGCCATCAAAGGCACTTGTCCCAACTGAGTCGTGGTATGCGAAGGCCTTCCGGCAGATCCATAAACTGAACTTCCTGAATACGGGCTAGACATAACGGAGACCCTCCACCGGCGCCAAGCGAGCACCCCGCAACGCTGGTGCAATTGATGAAATCAAACAAACGACAAGTGATGCAAAAATAATCGCAAACATATCCCAAAACCGAATTTCGACTCCAATATGATCTAACTTGTAAACATCCACTGGCATCAACAAAACATATTGCTGAATCCAGACAAAAAGTGAACAGAGTCCTAAACCTAAAAGCACACCAAGCATCGAACCCACGACACCGAAAAACACGCCTTGCAACGTAAACATCTTCACGACATCCCGAGGTGAAGCTCCAATCGCTTTCAAAATACCAATCTCTGAGTAGCGCTGCAAAACATTGACAAACAAATTGCTCGAGACGTTCAAGCTCGCCGCAATCACCATAATCATTAAAATAAGAAAAATTGCGACCTTTTCAATATCAATGGCCTCAAGCAAATTGCGATTCATATCACGCCAACTGCTCACGTAATAATCTATCCCCAATTTTTCACTCAAGACTTTCGCCACCATCTCCGCATCCTCGGTGTCATGAAGCCGCAAACGAAGCCCCGAGTATTTTTCACCGACTTCGGCAAAGGCCTGCACAGTCGGTAATCCCGAAATGATCAAGCGTTCGTCAAATTCAATTTTTCCAAAATCGATCACACCTACTAAAACAAACTTTTGAATCTTCGAGGTGAACTCGCTGGAACCAATTTTTGCGATCGGATGGACCACTTGAAATGTCTGCCCAACTGTAAGCCCTAGTTTTTTAACAATACCTTTTCCTACCATGGCCAAAGGCACACCATTTTCTTCACCAAACTTGTACTGTCCTTGGACGACATGGGAACGAATTTGAATCACCTGATTCACTGTCTGCGGATCCACACCTTGCACAGCCACACCGGTCACTCGCCCACGCATTGCCATAATGGCTTCAACTTGAAGAAATGGTGTAAACGCCGCAACCTGAGGAGCCGCTTGACGAATACGATTCAACGTTGTTTCTAGTGCTTGAACGTTTTCAGATCGATGTATCACTGTCACATGACCGGCCACATCGATCAATGCATTGGAGAGTGTCTTTTTATATCCACTGATCACTCCCATCGCGGCAACCAGACTGCCTACGCCGAGAGCCATGCCAATGATCGCCATCAGCGCTGGTAAATTCAACCAGCGTTTTCGATCGGCAAGCATGCGAAACACAACCCAAAGATGAAACTGCACCCTCAATCTCCCCCGGCCTTCCACTCTCCAGTCGTGAGAGCTTTGAGATAGGCTTGAATAAATCCATCCAAATCACCATCCAAAACTTTTGAAACCTGCGAGGTCTGATACGAGGTACGATGATCTTTTATTCGTTGGTCATCCAAAACATATGAACGAATTTGGCTTCCCCACTCATTTGCCTTCTTCGTGGCATTCATGGCGTCTTTTTCTTTATTTCGCTCCTCGAGTTCTTTTTGATAAAGAGCGGCTTTCAACATTTTCATCGCCTTGTCTCGGTTCGAATGCTGAGACCGCTCATTCTGACACTGAACGACGATGCCGGTCGGAATATGTGTTAAGCGAACCGCAGAGTCCGTCTTGTTCACGTGCTGACCTCCAGCCCCGCTGGCGCGGTAAGTGTCAGTCTTAATATCCTCAGGGCGAATTTCAACTTTGATATCCTCATCCACTTGCGCCCAACAAAACACTCCAGCAAAACTCGTGTGGCGACGTGCATTTGAGTCAAACGGAGAAACACGAACCAATCGATGCACACCGGCCTCAGCTTTCAGATAGCCATATGCATAGAGACCGTCAATTCCAAGTGTACAAGATTTAATCCCCGCCTGTTCACCATAGTTGATTTCAACGGTGTCAACCTTGTAGCCATGTTTTTCAGCATAACGCATGTACATTCGCATTAACAACTCAGCCCAATCTTGCGCCTCAGTTCCGCCCGAACCCGCATTGATTGTTAAATAACAACTGTTTGTATCCTGCTCGCCGTTGAGCATTTGCTTGAGTTCAAGGTCATGAGCCAATCCCTCAAGATGATCAACTTCGGTTTTGGCCTCGAGAAAAGAGTCTTCGTCTTTTGCCTCAACGGCCATCTCATACAAAACCTGCGCATCTTCCACGCGCTGATGGAGAGTGGTCCATTCAACTAGAGCTCGCTCAACAATGGCTTTCTCTTTGTTAAGCTTTTGCATCTCAATTGGATTTTCCCAAACCTTTGGGTTTTCTGATTGGTGAATGATCTCTGCTAATCGAGCTTTGCGTGCATCGATGTCAAAGATACCTCCGAAGGTCGGAGGAACGAATAGTTAAATCTTGAATGCGTTTCTTGACTTCAAAACCTTCGGTTTCGATTCCCATGTCAGCTCCCTCTTTTTTGCTTTCAAGCTTTTAGAATTAACAGCTTCAAAGCGCTGACACAAGTATTCAAAAAGATCATCCTGAAGGTCAAACATCATCTGGGCCTCACGCTCAGATTTCTCATGGTCATATTCTAGTAAATGCAAAATACCATGAATCACCATATAGCCAAGTTCCTGCCACACTGACAACTTGTGCTCTTTCGCCTGGCGAGAAATCACCTGCGGGCAAATCACCAGCTCCCCCAACCCCGTCATGCCATCACCCGCAAAACTCAAAACATCAGTCGCATAGTTTTTGTTGCGGTAAGTCTTGTTGAGCTTTTGAGCAGATTTCGCATCCATAAAAACCAGCGTCAGTTCGAGGTCGCGCCAAACAGGATAGGTCTTCGACGAAAAATATTTGATCTTACGTTTCTGCAGCTGCCGAACAAGCTGTTCGGTCCACTTATGCAAAAACTCCCTGGGAATACGCGTTTTGCTTTGCTTGACAATCAAAAGCGTCATGCGTTGGCTGAACCTTTTTTGACCGCGACTTTGCCAAAGCTTTTGGCGGTCTCTGAAGCCCCCCCGCCTGCTTTTTTAGGATAATCAATTCTTTGGTGATAGATTCCTAAGAGAACGCGAATAAACGCAGCCTCGATAATCGTGAGATCCTTTAACGTGAGATTACATTCATCCAGTTGGCCGTCCATAAATTTACGCTGAATGATGTTCTTGACGATATTCTGCAAACGCACAGGAGTCGGCTCATCAAGTGATCGAGCTGCCGCCTCAATACTATCAGCCAACATAATAAGGGCGGCCTCACGAAATTGGGGTTTCGGTCCTGGATAACGAAAGTCTTCTTCCGACACGGACTCCAATTCTTCGTCGTGCTTTTCAACTGCGCGATTATAAAAAAACGAAATCAATGTCGTGCCGTGATGCTGAACAATACCGTCGATAATCGGCTTACCTAACTTGTGCTCCAAGCCCAACTCCACGCCATCTTTCACATGTGCTATCAAAATTGTTTTACTCATATGTGGCGAAAGGTGATCGTGAGGATTCTGTCCAGGCTTTTGGTTTTCAATGAAATAGGCCGAGTGCTCGGTTTTGCCAATATCATGATAATAAGACATCACCTTACCCAAAAGTGAGTTGGCTCCAATTTCTTCAGCAGCAGCCTCGACCATACTTCCGACAACTAGAGAATGATGATAGGTTCCTGGGGCACGCACAATCATATCCTTTAGAAGCGGATGGTTCAGATTGCTCAATTCTAAAAGTTTCACATCTGTGGTGCTATTGAAAATCGTCTCGAGCGCTGGAATCAACATCATCGCAATCAACGATGCGCCAAAGCCCGACAACATGCCAGCGGGAACACTCCACACGAGTTGCGCAATGAACCCCGAGTCTCCAAAGTGCTCAACAGCTATGGCCAATGCGATGACCGCAGCATTCACTGCGCCTGTACGCAAACCTGCACGGTAAATATCATTTCTTTTCTTACAACCATAAACGCCTCGAGCCGCAGCCAAACTCCCAGCGATTGTCACCAAGAAGAATGCAAAACGCATATCAACCATCAACGACAAAACAACAGACAAAAATAGACTGAATATCCAAACAACTTCACCAGATGTGATTAACAATCCCACCATCATCGTGCCACAAGCAACGGGAGACGCGAACAGCAGAGCACTTTCAGGAATTAAACTCCCATATTTTGAAACAAAAGCTGCATTGATTAAGAACAAGAACATTTTGTGAATAATCACAACAATTAGACTGACAACACCCATAATGGCGTAGTCTTTCGCTTCTACTCGAACTCGATTTAAGGTGAAGCGACGCAAATACGAAAGCGAAACTCCCAAAAGTACTACGAACAAAAATGCAGAAAACAAGGAGACAAGATTGCGATTGCGATTCGATCGTAATCGTTCAATCTCTTTCAAAAGTCCCACCTGAAGTGGCCGCACTTTTTGGCCTTCTGCCACAATCACTTGCCCTTTTTTAACCGTTAAAATTTCTGGCATCACTTCTTCACGTGCTTTTTTTCGAAGAAGCTCGGTGTCTTTTTGGTTCAACACAACGTTGGGTACAACAATAGAACGAGCGACCCCAAGAAGCATGCGCTGATCCTTTGAAGCAATTGTGTGCAGGCCCGAGATTGTTTCGACCGGAAAATCTTCCTCACGACTCACATCATGCAGATCTCTCGTATTCAACAAGAGGCTTCGGGCCCGGCCTCCCCTCGAGACATCATGAACCGTTAAGTCTTTGAGCCCCAAGGGGATCTGTCGATCATAACCGTCGATCACTTTGAGTTGCGACCAGACCTCAAGAGTCTCAACCAAAATATTTTCAACGCGCGGGCTAAACTTTTGTAAAACCAACCACTCAAAATTCCGATCACTGATTTTTCTCCCCAAAGAGCTTTCGAAAGTTGGCTTATTTTTTCCAAACTCGCGCACCTGGTCTTCAAGTTCAAATTCGTCCTTAGCCCACGAAACTCGGCGTGCTTCTTCCCGCATTTTGCGAAAAGCCAGAGACACTCGATTTATGCTGTCCTCGAAGGCATAACGATCGAAATCAAAAATCAAAGGAACCAAGGCCTGCGCTGCAAGTCGTTTTTCCTCTGTTGCTACTTCATCGACAAACTCGAAACTAATCGGCGATTTCACATCACGCGGAGCAACCTCTCCCGACCGAAGTGAATAAGAAAAATCAAAATCCAGATACAAAAGAAACCCGAGCAAAACCGAGAAAAGAAAAAGAAATGCAATACCTCGCAATCGAAAAACTTGATCGATACGATGCAGAACTCGACCGAACCAGGTTTTTTCAAAACCCAATCCGTTCACCCAGTCCAAAAAACCAAGCGAGTGATCGATGTACTTAGAACGATGATATATTGATTCACGGTGTGCAGGCTTCTTCTCTGATCGCCCAAAACCGAGTCTTGTTTTACCCATAACTCCATTTATTATCGGTTAACTTTTAGAAAAGCGTAAAGTACTGTGATATAGAAACAACAAAACCTAGTCAATCTCGACGTCTGCCCAGGCAAAATCGAACCCCAAAACTGTTGGAGGACTATGACTCAGCCCCCTAAAGACCTAAAATCATTCTCCGCGCTTGTTGAAATTGTTGAAGCACTTCGAGGACCAGAGGGTTGCCCTTGGGACAAAGAGCAAACCCACGCGTCACTGGTTCCTTTTGCCATCGAAGAAGCCTACGAATTTGCTGAGGCAGTCGAAGTCAGCCATGCAGCCCAAGGCAACTCGCAAGAAACAGAAGACCGCAAGCAAGCCGATGCTGAAATGGCCTCCGAGCTAGGAGACATGCTCCTTCAAGTCGTGCTTCACGCGGAGATCGCGAAACAGCGAAATGCATTCTCAATCGAAGAGGTTCTCGAGGCGATCAACTCAAAAATGATACGAAGACACCCACATGTGTTTGCAGATGAAGTCGCGACCAATTCTAGCGAAGTGCTCGCCCAATGGGACATCCTGAAGCAAAAAGAAAAAAAGCCAAAGCCGAACGATCGCTTTGACATTCCAAATGCACTTCCAGCTCTGCTTCGCGCATCTAAAATTGGCGCCAAAACCAATCAACTGAAATTTGATTGGCAAAATGCATTGCAGGTGTGGCCAAAAGTTGAGGAGGAATTGCTCGAACTCAAGCAAGCACTCGACAGTCTTCAATGGTCAGCCCCCAAAATACAGCTCACAGAAAAGGACGTCGCCAGTGAACAAAAACCACCTCTGCTTCAACATCTTGAGCATGAAATTGGCGATGTTCTATTTTCTGTAGCCCAACTAGCACGTCATATGAACGTCGATCCAGAACAAGCTTTGCGCGTTGCCAATCAGAGATTTGAACAACGTTTTTTTACCATGCAAAAGATCACTCAAGACGAAGGTCTAAGTTGGCATCTTCTCTCCGACGAAGAAAAAGAGATCCAATGGAAAAAATCCAAAGATCGCCTTGCAAAGCAGTAAAGAATTTTAAAAAGACGACAGCTATGCCAGACTAAGAGTGACTCGCTTTTGCATAAGGAGCTCAAGCCTATGTCCACTCATAATCGTTTCATTCAGTTTACAAATGATCAATGCCGCATCAGCAAACTCAAAATTGCCAAAACGGCATCTTGGTATCACGAGTGGTTCGTCCTGCTTGCGATTCTATTGCTCGCGCTCCAAAGTCGAGCAGATCATGTTTTGGAACTGACTCGGATATTCAAAGTGTTACCAAAAATTCTGCAAACCCAACAACTTGCTGAAGACTGCATCCAGAAACAGACAGTGTCTAAAAAACCAGTTTGGCAAATTGAGGGCTGCGGCGATGTCGCGCAACAAATGTGTTTAAGTCTCTCATTGAAGGCAGCTCAACAAAAACCCCTAACAAACAGCGATCAAGAACTACAAAAATACTGTGACCAAGAAAATCGAAAGCGCACACATAGCAAATTGTCAGTGCGACAGATGCAAGATCCGAATCTCGAGCCGACTTTAGAAAATTTCGAAGCTTCAGGTCTAGCAAGTGTTAACTCTAACCGTCGCGAAAGACTCAGATCCTCACTTTTGTATCTCCGCCAAAAGCATTTGGCCCGAGAACCCATCTCCGGCCAAAAAAATCCAGCTGAAAAATAAAGTGTAAGCAACCAACACGCCAGATTTTTTTAGGATAAATCGGCTTAGGCGGCCGTCGGGAGATTTTGGTATGCGGCATTCTGCGGAAGGCGAATCACAAAGCAAGTATGAGGGCATGAAGCATCGTAATAAAATTCACCACCGTGTGCCTCAATCAAGCCTTTGGCGACACTTAGACCGAGGCCAGTGCCCCGCCCAACGTCTTTCGTGGTGAAAAATGGTTGCATCATTTTTCCCGCAGTCTCTTCGGGAATTCCTCGACCGCTGTCGATCACTCGGAGTTCAAAAACATCACCAATAAACTTAAACTTAAGTTCAATCCATCGTTCGTCCAGCATTTCAATTGCATCAACTGAGTTACTTATTAGATTGGCCAAAACCTGTGTCAAAGCCCTGGGCCGACAAACCACCACCGCTTCTGCATCAATCGAATCAACACGCAAATCAACTTTGACCTGTGAAAAGTGTTTGCTACTCTGTGCAAGAGTCTCATCAACAAGCGACTGTAATTTAATCTGTTCAAATCCCTCTTCATGCACTTTCGAACCAGCGAAGCTCCGCAAAGACTGCACAATCGCCGCCACCCGCCGAACAGTGTCTTGAATTCTCTCTGCCGAAATTTTAATTTTCTCGTCGTATCCCTCACGCTTAAAAAGAATATGCTGGGTGATATGCCGAGCGTTGCCTCCGATGATTGCCAACGGATTGTTAATCTCATGAGCAACTCCAGCTGACATCTCCCCCAGAGCAGACATCTTGCTAGCATACAAATTTTTTGCCTTTTCGTTTTCAATTTCTTTTAGCGATGAATAGAAATCTTTGAAATGCCGCACTCTTCCCGTCAACACAGGAATCATCATTAAAAAAGTAAACCCTACGATAACGTCGATGCTATTCCACATCTCCTGGCCGCCAGGCTGAACCGTCGTATTGATTCGACCCGCAATATAATACAAAAGCATAAGTCCAGCAGAAAAAATGTAGTCCTTGAGGCGGACAAAAACCAGTGCAAATCCCATAAACAACACGGGAACAAGGAGAGACTGATACACACTGTTGTGCAAAACGCAGCCCACACCAGTAATAGCGATGTAAAAAAAGGAAACAATATTTTGAAGTTCTAAACCAGAATATTTCTTCAAAAAATCTTTTCGCCAAATGCCATAAACAAAATACGAAGCAAAAATCCATTGTAACCAGCAATTCGCATGAACAATCCACAAAGGATCGCGAAAATTGTCTTTGGGCAAAAGTGGAATATCTAGCAAGATCGCAATCAAAAATATGAAATGTGCCATGAGCCCATTCCCAAGGAGCGTTCGCGAAACGCGAAATTCGACAAAGTCCTCATAGTTCTTAAATGATTGCAACGAGCTCATCCGCCTTTCACGAAATTCCTTCAGCTTTCATTGCACGGACTCACGGGTGCAACTCTACCGCACTTTCATCTATGCCTAGAAAACTAAAGAAAGATCTCAGCAACTTATCGGAAAACTCAGTCACAATACGAAGACTCGGTTAAGAAAACTCAAATAATCCAGACTAGACCAAAGGCGGAAAGCAAAGCACACAATCCGACCAAGGTCAGGAGGACCTCGGCTCTGATTGGGGTCTATTGGTAAAATTAACTCAATAATGAATCGCACCACCGAAGTGATCTCGTAACCTAAGTAAATCAGCTTCACTCAATGGGTTACCACTCAACTCAATTCCCATCGGCATTGCCAGTGGTTTAAAAATTTTAAAATCCAAACTGTTAATCCGGTTATCCGAAAGATCAAGGCGGGAAATCAATCGGTTTCCGACAAACAAATCAACTGGCAATGTCTGAAGAAGATTCTTTTTCAGACGAAGTGTTTCCAACTGCGAAGCTCCAGCAAATGCCCCAGACTGAATCGATTCAATTTTGTTTCCATCTAGATTAATTTCGCGAATTGCCCCAAGCAAAGAAAACCCACCAACACCCAATTCTCTCAGCTCATTTTCAGCTAGACTTAGTCGTGTCAGTCCAGGCAGCTGCTCAAACATCGAAGCATCCAGCCCTGCAATTTTATTTGCGCTCAAATCAATAAAATCTATTTTAGGTAATTCATAAAAGGCACCATCCCGAATCAACCAAATCTCATTGGCGGACAAACTGATCTCCAAGAGAGAATCCATCCCGGCAAAAACATGATCCGGCAAAATCTGAATTTTATTATTTTGTAAACGTAGATAGCGCACAGCGCTTAAATCGCGAAACACGCCTGCACTTAATGATGATATTAAATTCTCAGACAAGTAGATCTGTTGCAGCTTGGTACAACCATCAAAGGTACCAACAGGCAATTCTACGATTTGATTTCCAGAAAGGTCCAACGTCTCCAAACTTACCAACTCAGCAAAAACACCCGGTTCCAGTTTGGAAATTTTGTTTTGCGCAAAAACCAAATTCGTTATTGATTTAAGCCCCTCGAAATCAGAGCGTTGAATGTGCTCGACACCTTGCTCAGTAAAATCAAGCGAGGCCAAAGTATCAAGATCGTTTGCCGAAATAAATTCACACGGCTTCGAGAGTTCCGCCTCGAGTCGAATTTTAATTTCAGAGGCCCGAGAGCAAACCGAGGTAAACGCTTGTGCGCGTCCTGCCATCATAATTAATCCCATGATCAAAAGAATATGAGCCGTTGCAATGCGAAAGCCGCTCTCCACTTTGTCTCTACCCATAAAAGGTCCCTCCCCAAAAAAAGACTTAAAAAAGGTAGGTTGCAAAACAAATCATGGCAAGCACTCGACAAAAAAAGAAATTTGCACTGAGTCACTGAAAACAACAACTGGTGCCAGCTTTTTAGAACTCTTTTACTCTTGATCAAACTGATTAAAATATTTCAAAAAAGATAAGAAACTTTCTTGTACTTATTTTTCAAAAGCATTTTCACCTGATTACGATAAAACACACTCGAAAAGCGATCACTCGAACCACCCATCAAAACGGTATAAGATTCATTTTCAGCATGATCACAAACAAATCGAAATGATGGAGAAAAAGTTCCGACACGACCATGTGATTCAAACACCGCGCCTTGCACAACCGTTCCCCGACCGCCCTCAATTTCGATGGGACCGTAATCAAGCGGAATGAAAAAGTTCAAAAATCGAGGCCACTTTCCTTGAAAAAAAATATTTCGCATCCAAACTTGATTAAGGTCACCCCACAACGGCACCTCTTTTGCCTGATACCTCTCCTCGACAATTCGCACTGCATTTTCAACTCGTTCACGCCTTGATTTCGCCTGGAACCAAAGCTCATAAATCGAGGGTTCATCTGCAAGCCACACCCGATCGAAATGAGCATAGAAATCTGCAAGGATTGGAGTTCTTTCTTGCAATGAGATCCAGGCATTGCCCAACCAATCGGTGCCAAACATCTTGCGAAAAATCTCGCGATACAATTCTTCAAAAACAACGGCACCGACAGAATATTTGTCGTACTTCTTATCCCATCCATCAAGAATCGATTTCAACGGACCCTTAGGAATATATTTTCCCCAATCGCCCAAATGGCGGGCCGCATGTTCCGAAAATATATCCGTTTGGATTTTCTGCAAAGACTCGACATTGTGTTTGGACGTCTGCTGAATCAATTTGCGAATTCGCGAACCCCGACAATCTCCCATTGAGGCATTAATCAAAGCCTTATGTCCCGCACGATTCCAATCCTCGTTTGCGGTCACCAAAATTCCATCGGGAGGATTCAAATGCGAGGTCAATTCATCACTTGGCACCAAACCATTCCAAGAATTGGAGGCCTCCCATCCCAAAAGAGGAAACAATCCAGATGACTTCCTTCGCGGCGCAAGTCCCGACTGTTGATAGCCAATGTTTCCAGCCTGATCAGCGATCAACCAGTTACATGAAACCAAAACCTTTCTTGTCAAACTCTGAGCCTGAGTCACTTTTTGAGCGACCAACAATCCTGCCAATGCCTCCAGTGTCTCACTCGCTCCTGTCTCCAATTGCGACCACGCTCTTGAAAGATAAAACCCATCTGCCACTTTGGGCCAATCCCCTGCTCTTGGTTCCGTCTTCTTTTTTGTGCCCCTAGGGTTCTGCTGGACCTCATCCAAATCAATTGGAAACTCCACCACGCCGTTTCGCGACTGCATGACATTCATAACTAAATCAGCTTTGCCTTTACGCGAGATCACCTCACTCCGGGCAGACAGCGGAACGAACTTCTCCCCTTCCCGAACTTGCCCACCACGAATCTCTTCAACAAAAAAATCGATGGTGTCCATGAAACCGTAGGTGAAACTAAAACTAAGATTCCGATTTCTCCCCATACATAGGCCAGGCAATCCCGGAACTGAAATTCCGTGGGCAAATTCATCTTGCCAATAAAACAAGACTTCGTGCCAAACACCTGGCAATCGATTCACATCTAGGTGAGGATCAAAGGCATGCAGAGGTTTTTTTGAAATAGACCGATCGCCGCTCACCACAAAGTTATTACTCGCCATGAGTTTTGGCAGAGCACCGAGATAACGAATTTCCTTAGGAAGAACCCGGTGTGCCACCTCGACCTTTTTATAAATTTCGAGCAAATCATCCGACAGATCAGCTAAATGCGGATGAAATAAAGACTTCAATTTTTCCAAAGACACGTCATTTTGTAGGCACTCAAAAATCCAGCGTTCCAAATCCTCTTGGCTTTGAGCCAATCCGATGTAGCTCATTAAACGAAGTAAAACCAAGGTGTCTTGCAAACGCCAGATCTGAGGGCGCAACCCGGCCAATCTCATCTCAAACGGCCAAGGTTTCACTGTTTCAATATAGCAATTTACTCCTTCACAATATCGAGTCAAAAAATGAAGAGCTGCAGGCGAAAGTGTTTCGATCTCCTTCTTGGCAGCGGCCTCGAGCCCAAGCCCTCGCATAAACACATCGATTTCAAGAGTTTCTCGATCTGCTTTGAGCAACTCTGAAACTCTTCCTGCGCCAATCACCTTCACCAATTGCATCTGCATCAAACGTTCATGGGCATGCATCAAACCCTGAACAAATGCCAAATCATCATGTTTTTTTAACCACACTTCAGGCATACCTTCGAAGTGTCGACGCGCCTCGAATTCCACCCCACCCATCAAAAACGATTTCTTATTTATTGTAAGTCCATTCTTTTCACACAATATCCCTGGTTTCATGGGCGCCTCTTCATCACTTTACTTCTGCCTTTAGCCATTTTTCTTTGAGCGAAGCCAGAGTTTCATTCAACTCAGGCACATTCATGAGTATCGAGTAAGAGAGGTAAAACAAGCCTCCAAACAAAACTAAAATCCCCAAAGAAACCCATCGCGGTATTCCCTGTGCTCGCAACTCAGGAAGCAAGAGCGGATGAAGCTGCAAAAGCAATCCCATCAACGCGCAACCACCTGCAAACACCACTATTGAACGCAAGATATGTCGCCAATTCAGTGACCCGACCCATCGATTATAGGCGGCGGCCAACATAAAAAAATGCAGCCCAGAACTGAGGGTAGTTGCCCAGGCCAAGCCAGAGATTTGAAACTTACGAGTCAATGTCCAAGCCAAAACAACATGGCCAATCAACGAAACCAAAGCTGCCACTCCAGGATACCAAGTATTTTTCATCGCATAAAAACCCTGAGACAAAAGCCGAACTCCAGCCAACAAAACCAATCCTGGGGCTGCAATTTGAATGAGATCAGCGACGATGTTTGCCTCAGAAACACGAAATTCTTTTCCAACAAATAGAACCTCAGCTATGGGTTCACTCAAAACAAATAGTCCCGTCGCCGCAGGAAGCGCCACAAACAAAATCAAGCAAAAATAATGATTCAAGGTGGAGCTCATTTCGTCTTTTTTTCCATGCTCCCAAAGATGCGAAAGTGTAGGTAAAAGTGCGGATCCAATACTTACAACAACCAAAGACAGCGGAAACTCAAGCAACCTATCCGCAAAGTAAAAATAGGAGTGAGTTCCCTGGGGTAAGCTGGCCGCAAATCGTAAATTCACAAGCGTAATGATCTGAACAATTCCTAAGCCAAACATCCCTGGCAATATACCCACAAGAACTTTCCGCACATGAACATCACTCCAATTCATATTGAAATGCGGCCAAAGCTTCAATCGCCAAATCTCTGGCAAGAGCAGAGCAAATTGCAATAATCCCCCCAAGAGCACTGCCCAAGCCAAAGCTCGATCTGCAGTCATGGTAGATTTCGAAACCAAAGCTGTGGCGATCATGGTCAAATTGAAAAGACAAGGTGCCAATGCTGTAAGTAAAAACTTCTTTCGGCTCTGCAACACAGTCATAAAGAATGCAAAGGCCGACATCAATATCAAGAAGCCAAACATGATCCTCGACAATGCAACGGTTCGCTGAATCTTTCCGGGAACTGAAAGATAAGTTTCGCCGCCGACCAAAACTCCGACGATCTCTTCCATAAAGAGCAATCCCAACAAACAGAGAGTGGACATTAAAACAAAAATCACACCACCAACAGCACCCGCCAAGTCCCGCTCTGCCTCGTCCCCCTTTTCGGCACGAACAGCAACCAGCTGTGGCAAAAGGCCCACCGACAAGGCCCCTTCCCCCAAAACCCGACGAAAAATATTGGGCAAGCGAAACGCCACCAAAAAGGCATCTCGCACCTCCACCGGAAAGTAGCGCGCCGTCAGAGCGTCACGTATCAGCCCCAAAATTCGGCTCAAAAGCGTACCGATGGCCAGCAATAGAGCTGACCCGCCCACTCCACCTGCTCTATTTTTCTCGTGACCCAACCGGTTAGGTCCCGCTGAACTGACTCTTTTCAAGGAGTTACCTCACAGTTTTTTAAACAAAACGACGCTTGCCAAGCTGAAACCCCTATGGTAACCCTTCAAACTTAGTTATTGATTTTAAAGGTTAATTTGGAGGTTTCGTCTTGGCAACTCATAAGTCAGCAGAAAAACGCGCTCGCCAATCAATCCGCAAAACAGCGGTGAACACAGCTACTCTTTCAAAAGTTCGTACTTTTGAGCGTAAAGTTCGCTCAGCAGTAGCTTCAAAAGATAAGGCAGCTGCAAATGGCGCCTTAAAAGAATATTCAAGTGTTGTCATGAAGGCTGCGACTAAAGGTGTTGTGCACAAAAGTACAGCTTCTCGAAAAATTGCGCGCCTTGCTCTTTCGATTGGGAAGATGGCTTAATCTTTCCAAATGTTGCCAAAAGGTTCTGGCAAACATGATGAGCGCCGTGGCGAAATGCTACAGGCGCTTTTTGTTTTTCAATCCTAACTCAATCGCCGAACATTTTAGCTTCAACTTCTGCTTCTGCTTGAGTCTTGGCGGAAATGTAGTTTCGAATATACCTGCGATGGTGCATGTGTAGGTCTCTAAATTTCAAACCATAGGCCGGCATACCATAGAATTCTCGAGGGTGTTTGTAGATAATCTCACTTCGAATAACCGCAAAGCCCAATCCCGAAAAGAAGAACGACACGACCAGGTTTTCGCCAATCTGGTGCTCCTCTGGCAAACAGACAAGCATCCCACCTTCACTGATTTGCAAACCTTGAGTTAAATCATAAATTCCACGGAATAAAAAACCGACGTTTTTTTCAAATATTCGTCGAGGTGTTCTTCGATTTTGAATTGTTTGACCCTTGCCCGCCATGGCCCACTTGTCGGCACAAAGATCTCAACATTAAACAAGACGATGGAACAGTCATGGGGTCAATTCGATACATGTGAATTACAGGTCTTCAGAATAAAATTTTCCAACCAGATATGCGATGCTATCGGCGACGATTTCAAGGCTCTATCCGTGTCCAGAAGAGCCTGAAAAGCTGTTTCAATTTTTCGTTCGCTCCAAAATCGACTTTGGTCCGTGTACTGGCGCAAAAAGTATTGCGAAACCCCGGCACGGGAACTCAGACGAGCTCCTGCCAGACCATCACGAATTCCATCTTTAACCGTTTTTAAAATGCGAAGATGGCGGCCTACCAAAGACAATACACCAAATTCATTTTGCCCGTGGTCCAATAAATTCGCAAGACACAATAGCGCCTTCGCGCGGTCATTGTTTCCAATTGCTTCAGTTAAATCAAATACACTGTCGATGCGTACGCGCGAAACCACTTGCAAAACATCATCCGTGGTCACGGCCTTTCGAGTCCCTATGTATTGCGAAATCTTGAGAAGCTCACCGTTAATATCAACCAAATTTGAACCCACCAACTGATGCACCAGAGCGACCACTTCAGTATCAAGTTTAAGTCCATAGCGTTTCGAAATACTGACAATCCAATCAGGAATTTGATTTTCGAATGGTCGTTTAAACTCAACGACAACCCCTCGTTCAATAAACTTTTTTATATATTTTTTCCGACGATCTATTCGGTTTCCAATACAGACAAAGATTGTAGATTCAACTGGCGATTCCAGCACAGGTAGTAAATTCTCCCAATCTTTCTCACTTAAATCATGTGCCTCTTTTACAACGACCAATCTCACTTGCGCCATCATTGGCAGAGTCTCAATGGCATCGCGAATCACTGACGCATCGACATGATCCCCGTAGTATGTGTTAAGATTAAAATCTCGTAGACCATCAGCCAAAGCGACTTCTTGTAGCTGAACCAACGCCTCATCGATTAAAAAAGTCTCATCACCGAAAAAATAATAGAGCGGATATAAATCTTTCTTGGCCAAACTACTCTGCAGACTTTGAACTGACCACTCTGCGGACATTAAAAATTCTCCGTTAAACGATCATGTGCCTCAGACATCATATCCCGAGCCAAACTTTGAATTTTCAAGGTGTGAGCACTGTGATTGTAAATGGCATTTGCAGAACTCAATCCATCCACCGTGATCTTCGGTGCAGAATAACTGCGCTCTCCTTGAAAGTTTCCATCCCACAAAATTTTGCCATCACTGACGCGTTTTAACTGAAGGTAAATCGAAACCAGAACACGATAGTCGAGATTCACAACAATTGCCCCTCGGGTCTCAGATCCTGTTTTGTTAAAACTCACGCTCGTGACTGAACCCAACAAAACAACTTGTGCCTTGGGCTCAGGAACGACCTGGGCCAACTTTGCTCGTTCGATCTCTTGAATCAAAGCATTGGTAAAAAAGACCTCTGAGCCGACTTCATGGGTTTGATTTTTAAACATGGGGACAGAGATAAGCTCATACCCGCCTGGTAAGGAACGCTCACGGATGCCAGCTTTATAAGCACACGATGATAAACTCAACGCGAACAATAGAATTACAATACTGAGATGAAAGCGAGCCACGACTTGATGCATTTGAACTTTAAGTTATCGCCGTGTTCTTTGTTTTTCAAGAGTGATTTAAAATAATAGTGGTTTAAAGTGGATCTGCACGGAAGGGCTGTCGACAACAGCGTGAACTCATTTAGACCTGTAGTGACAAATGGGTTTTCAATTTTGATAATAGGATAAAATGCGCATCGTTAAATGCAAGGAGAACGACAATGAATTATACCCTGATGACTCCCGGACCCGTGCCTGTTCCAGATGAAGTTTTAAAAATTTTGGCAATGCCAATGGAGCATCATCGTACACCGGAATTCGAAAAGGTATTTCAACGTGTGCTTATAAATCTAAAGTCCGTCTTTAAAACCAAACAGCCAGTTTTGATTTTGACGTCAACTGGTAGCGGAGCCATGGAGGCTTCCGTCGTAAACCTCCTTTCGCCCAAAGACAAAGTCATTTGTTTGATTAGCGGAAAATTTGGCGAACGTTGGGCCGAGATGTGCGAAACATTTGGCGCGGAAGTCATTCGAATGCATATTCCCTGGGGAAACTCCGCAGAAGTGAGTGAAGTGGATCACCTTCTTCAAGCGCACCCAGATGCGAAAGCCTTGTTTTGCCAAGCCTGTGAAACCAGTACGGCTGCTCTTCACCCGATCAAAGAAATTGCGCAACTCACGCGCAATACCTCCACTTTATTTGTAGTTGATGCGATCACGGCCATGGGTGCAATCGAACTCCCTATGGACGAATGGGGCATTGATGCCATCGTGGCCGGATCACAAAAAGCCTTCATGCTACCGACAGGTCTTTCATTTTTGGCGCTTTCAGAAAGAGCCTGGACCGCAACCCAAACAGCAAAAATGCCGCGATACTATTTTGACGTCCGAAAAGAACTGAAAGCCAATATGGCAGGTGAAAGCTTTTTCAGTTCATCGGTCACTCATATTCGTGCACTGGATTGGATTCTCCAAAATCGTATGGCTAATAATCTTTCACAACTTACTGAACGAATAGCCAAATTAGCACAGGCAACCTTGGCTGCAGGGCAAACCATGGGAATTCCTGGGTTCGCTCAATCTCCAAGCCCCTCGGTTTCAGCTCTCCGTATGCCAGAGGGAATCGATGGGCAAAAAGTACGGGCAATCATGGAAGAAAAATTTAAGATCATTGTTATGGGCGGGCAAGACCAGCTGAAGGGCAAAATAGTTCGTATTGGACATATGGGCCATATTTCCGATAACGATCTCCTAAAAACTCTTGAGGCCTTAGCTGAAGCCATTAATATTTTGCGCCCACAAACAATCACGACTGAAACAAAAGCAAGGGCCCTAAAAATTGCCAAAGAAATTTTGGAGCAAAAATAGATATGAAGAAACAGATTCTAATCACCGATCGCTTTGCACTTGAAGCGCAACTGAAGCTGAGTTCGCACCCCTTGCTCAATGTGGTTTTAAGTCAACACACCCGCCCAACAGCTCAAGAATTGCAAAATACTGAAATTTTGGTGATTCGCTCTCGAACCAAAATTACGAAAGAACTCCTCGATCAAGCCCCTAATCTGCGATTGATTGTCAGCGCAACGAGCGGATTCGATCACATTGACCTGCAGCTTACCAAAGAACGAGCTGTTTTTGTCATGCACACTCCTGAGGCCAATTCCGCGAGCGCTGCCGAACTGACATGGTCACTGGTGATGGCCAGTGCACGTGAGCTGCCCAATGCCCATCGGCAAGTCAAAGCTGGACAATGGAATCGCGAGGCACTCAAAGGGATCGAGCTCGAAGGAAAGACCTTTGGTATCATCGGTCTTGGTCGAATTGGCTCACGTGTTGCAAAATTCGCAAACGCATTTGGTATGAAGGTTCTAGCTTTTGATCCTTTCCGCGATGAAGATTATTTTGCTTCCCGAAATGCCGAACGAGTGGGTCTGCAAGAAATCTTAAAACAGTCCCAATTTCTCAGCCTACATGTTCCCTACACCGCTGACACGCATCACATGTTGAACCGTTCGAATTTTGAATTCATGTGTCGTGATATAATTTTGATCAACACTTGCCGAGGATCGGTCATCAAAGAAATTGACCTGGTTGAGGCCCTTGAAAAGGGTTGGCTTCGCGCTGTAGGCCTCGATGTCTTTGAAAAAGAACCTCTCGATCGAAATTCAAATCTTTTGAAGTTTCCAAACGTCTTCTTCACACCCCATATCGGCGCGGCAACTGAGGAGGCTTTTACTAAAGCGAGCGAGGAGGCGGCTAAAAAAATTATTGCTTTTGTCGAGCATCGAGCACTTTCCGACCAATTGCCCCCAAGTAACGCATGGCACACAACACATTTTATTAAGTTCGAGCTAAATGAATAAGCAGGTACGCCCCAAAGTTCGACGAATTCAGCTGGCGCGTACCACCATACCTTGCCTCTACTAGAGAGCTGTTTGACTATAGTACCCTCTGACTTAATTTCGGGAACCTAGTTACGGTTCGTCGTTCAAAAGGAGCAATCAAGATGGCTGGCATAATTGTGGTAGGCTCGCAGTGGGGTGATGAAGGCAAAGGCAAAGTCGTCGATGTTTTCAGCGCCCAATCCGACATGGTCGTTCGTTATCAAGGCGGAGCCAATGCGGGCCATACACTGGTCGTCAATGGACAAAAGACAGTCCTGCACTTAGTGCCCTCCGGGATACTGCATCCGAAAGTCACATGTATCATCGCAAGTGGTGTGGTGCTCGATATCGAGGCCATCATCACAGAAATTAAAGCGCTTAAGGAAGCCGGACTTTTACAAAACCCAGAACAGTTGAGAATTTCAGACGGTGCCACAGCACTTCTGCCCTACCATAGACAACTCGACGCCGCTCGAGAAAAAGCACTTGGGCACGAAAAAATCGGAACCACCGGAAAGGGAATCGGACCAGCTTACGAAGACCGTGCAAGTCGCAAAGCTGTATTAGTCGCTGACCTTTTTGATAAAGATCGCCTCGTGGCAAAACTCAAAGA
Organism: uncultured Bdellovibrionales bacterium; assembly: GCA_964405465.1. Classification (GTDB taxonomy): domain Bacteria; phylum Bdellovibrionota; class Bdellovibrionia; order Bdellovibrionales; family JAMPXM01; genus CAYONZ01. Next base: position 89,788 of record CAYONZ010000007.1, read on the forward strand.
GTCTCTCGAGGAAAAGAATTTTCTTTTACAAAACTATTACAAACAACCTGCCGTGGAGCTTGAACCTTTACTCGAAAAACTATTAGGTTTTGCTGAAGAACTCGCTCCGTTTCGAAGCAAAGATGCGTCGTTAATGGTTCACAAAGCACTAAAGTCTGGAAAAAAAGTTCTATTTGAGGGCGCTCAGGGCACGATGCTGGATTTACTTCATGGCACCTATCCGTTTGTGACTTCAAGTTCGACTCTTTCAGGTTCTGCCTGTGTTGGGTCTGGAATTGGGCCAAATTCAATTGGCAAAATTGTCGGAATCACCAAAGCCTACACCACCCGCGTGGGCTCGGGCCCATTTCCAACTGAGCTGAGCAACGAAACCGGAGAACGTATGCGCAAAGAAGGCGCAGAGTTTGGAGCCACAACCGGTCGCCCACGACGTTGTGGTTGGCTCGATTTGGTGGCACTAAAATACGCCATCCGCGTGAACGGGATCACCAACCTTGCTCTAATGAAGCTCGATGTTTTGAGTGGTTTTGAAAAAATCGAGGTCTGCACTGCCTATAAAATTGATGGCCAAGAGATCAAAGATTTACCTCCCTCGATAGGTGAGCTCGCAAAGGTCGAACCAGTCTACAAAACTTTGAGTGGCTGGAACGAGGACCTCACTCAGGTCAGAAATATTCCGGATCTTCCGCAAAATGCGCGCGACTATATCCAGTTTATTGGTAATGAATTGGCCACGCCGATTGACGTTGTCTCTGTAGGACCAGGACGCGAGCAAACTTTGTGGATTCGCCCGCTCTTCACTTAAATGTGAAGAACTGCTCTACCCCTAGGCTAAGATCCACTTATTATTCTTGTGTTGTTTGCTTTTCATTTGAATGGATCGCTTCTTCCTTCTTCATTTTTCGATGATGCCGAAACGCAAACCAAACAAGTGATCCACCTGCCGTCAAAAGAGCTAGAGTGATATACCACCAATTTTCATTAGACTGGTCGCGGGTATAGCGAATCCCAAAAAAATAGACCACAACCTTCATAATGATGGCCGATTGAACAAAGGCCCAAATGTAAGGAAAAAGCTCGCGATGAACTGGATCCACCGCTTTTTCTTTTTTAGGCTTCTCGCGGACCGTCTCAAGCCCCCAGTAATTTTGCGAATGAAAATCTCGGACGATTGCCACCCAAAGGCTCTGTAACTTGCTCGCATCTAACTCTGAGCTTTCAGCTGCCAAGTTATCTTTCAGCCTCATGGCGGCGCTCTCCGTGATTTTAAACTGGGTTTCAAAAGAAAAGTAACCTCGACTTATTGAGGTCAGATCTAAAAGATGATTTTGGGCGATCTCTTGAATTTGCTTTTGAATGAAGGGATCAAAGCGTCCGATTTGTGGACCAATGATCTCCAAGAATTTTTCGGACGAAGTCTGTTCTAACAAGTCAATCTCCTTGCCCTGGCCAACATTATAGCGGGATTCGAAATGCACGCTCGTGATCACCTCTAAAAAAATCTCTGTGCAAATCTCTGAGCAAAGGGGTACAGAAGCCAAGCGCAGGGGTCAATCAGCTTTAAGCTATTGTTTTTGCATAGAGATACACATCATAAGAGTCCATGCTTTGGCATACATTTTAAGCATTTTTTTGTTTGAGATACCGAGAGATTTCGTATTCTGCACAGGCCTTGTGCAAAGTGAAAAAAAAAAGAGATGATGGTTGACTTTAATCTGAATTTCTTTAAAAACAGTCTCTCGCAGCGTGATTCGGTAGCTCAGTCGGTAGAGCATCTCCCTTTTAAGGAGAGGGTCGATGGTTCGAGTCCATCCCGAGTCACCAATTTTTTATAATGCTTGGCCAGAGATGACCAAGCATTGTTTTTTTTCTGCCCGTTCGGTCAGAAAATCTAGGTCCCCATCGTCTAGTGGCCTAGGACACCACCCTTTCACGGTGGATACAGGGGTTCGAATCCCCTTGGGGACGCCAATTTACTCGTAGGCTTAAATGCCTCTAAAACGTATCTAACTGAAATCAAAAAACAAAACTCAATGGCTCTCTCTCGATTTAATTTGGGTTCTTCTCACTTCATGGTGGGTGTTTGCCCAAAAAGCACTAACAACAAGCATT
>CAYONZ010000008.1:0-75479 GCA_964405465.1 uncultured Bdellovibrionales bacterium
TTGTCTCAACACTAGGTTGCTTCTTCAATTGGTCAGACGTCCGACCAATTGAGGACACGCCCTAATCAATTTGCATTTCTCCCCGACAATTATTTTCGATTGGCATTGTCGACTAGGTTTTGATCCAGTGAGCTGATTGCCCAAAAGCTTGTTCTGATGTCGGGGGCGCCCACGTCAGGACGCGTCCCTAGTAGATCCATCGAATCCTGACACTCCAGACTTGACAGTGCCACAAGAGTGAATAGCATTTCAAAATGCAAAATAACATGGATGTCACTGAGGTTCATCACAGTGCTCATGTTTGCTTGAAATCTAGGGAGAAAATAAAATGATAGAAGTCAAAGAGCTCACTAAGAGTTACGGGCAGTATGAAGCTGTTCGCAATGTTACGTTCAGTGTAAAGAAGGGCGAGGTCGTTGGATTTCTTGGGCCAAACGGCGCCGGCAAAACGACCACGATGAAGATCATCACCGGCTTTATGGCGCCGACTTCAGGCGAAGTTCGGGTTGCTGGATTTGACGTGTTTGAAAATCCACTCGAGGTCAAAAGACGTATTGGTTTTCTGCCTGAAACACCCCCTGTCTATGGAGACATGACGGTGCGTGAGTATCTCTCGTTTGTGGCGAACCTTAAAGGTGTTGAACGGGCAAAAGTAAACCAGTTGGTTGATATGGCTCTCGAGAAAACCCAGCTGACTTCTGTGCAGAAGCGCTACATTCAGAATCTCTCGAAGGGATTCCGTCAGCGTGTTGGAATTTCGCAGGCGTTGGTTTCAGATCCCGAGATCTTGATTCTTGATGAACCAACCGTCGGCCTTGATCCTGGTCAGGTGGCTGGTATTCGTGAATTGATTCAAGAGTTGCGTGGCCAACATACGATTGTTCTTTCAACGCACATTTTGCCAGAGGTCCAGGCCACTTGTGAGAGAATTATCATCATCAATCGCGGACAAATTGTAGCAGAAGATACGCTCGAGGGTTTGAGTCGTCGCATGGCTGGCTCTGGTCGTGTGCACTTGCGCGTGCGCCGCTCGACAGAGCAACTTTTGAATTCTATGAAGACCGTTGAAGGAGTGCGCTCCATCGGTCATCAGCATGGTGGTGGTCATTTTGAAATCGACACCGACGGGACAGAAGAAGCCAGCGAGCGCCTCGCGGCCTATGTCGTTGGGCAGGGGGCAGGTCTTCTCGAGATGCGAACTGAAACTTTAGATCTTGAAAATATCTTCTTGAAGTTGACGATGAACAAAGAAAATCAAGTAGGAGCCGACACATGAGAGCTATTTGGACAATTGCTTTAAAAGATTTGCGCGGACTTTTTAAGAGTCCATTGTTTTGGGTGATCACTGGTTTTTGCTGTGTGCTTTGGTCATTTATGTTTGATGCAACACTCAAGCAGTTTGCCCAGCAAATGATGTTCGCCGGAATGCGCGGAGGTGCCGAAGCTGGACCGAACATGCATTTCGGTTTGGTCGTGAGACACATCCAAATGGTGAACTTCATCATGATTCTCGCGGTGAGTTCAATGACCATGCGACTTTTTGCCGAAGAGAAAAAGCAACGCACATTTGATCTTCTGCTCACAAGTCCTGTGACTTCCACCCAGATTGTCGCCGGAAAATTTTTGGCGGGACTTTTGATGGCGTGGGCATTGACCGCAGTTTCAGCAATTTACCCACTCACCATGCGCCTATTCACCGAGATTCAGTGGGGCCCATTTTTTGCGGCCTATCTCGGTCTCGCTCTCACCGTTGCATGTTATGTGGGTGTTGGGATTTTTGCTTCGGCATTGACCGAGAGTTCAGTGCTTGCGGTGATCATGTCCTTGATATTTTCTGTCGGTCTTTGGTTTGTGGGTGCGGGTTCTGAGATTGTTGAAAGCACAATTGCTCAGGCCGTATTTGAACATCTCAATATGGGCACTCATTTTGTGGGGCTATTGAAAGGTGTTGTGAGCACAGCAGGCTTGGTGTTTTACCTGAGTGTTTTTGTCTTTTTGGCGTTTCTTACACAACGAGCAGTTGAAGCTGCACGGTGGAGGTAGTCTATGAGTAAACTAGGTCGAAATTTAATGTTTGTTGCGGGTTTGTGTCTTTTGGGTTTGGGTATCACATGGTTACTCACCCAATCGATGTTCAATTTTATGTGGGTTGCACTTGGTGCCTCGGCGTTGCTGTTTGTCGCAGCACTTGCCGTGGACTGGAAATTCTATTTTGACTTCTTTACCATGAAGACCACCAAACAAGGCATGAACATGGGGGTCATGATTTTGATGGTACTGGTGATTATGGTGGGTATTAACTATTTGGGCGTTCACTTTGATCGGCAGTTTGATTGGACAGCCGAGGGGCTCAACTCCCTTACTGAACAATCAGTTAAGGTCTTGGAACAAGCCAAACAAGAATTGCATTTTGTTTTGCTGCAGAAAAAAGAAGAACGCGAAAGTGCAAGTATCAAGATTAATATTCAAGATATGCTCCGCATGTACCAAGCAAAAAGCAAGTTGGTCACACTTGACGCTTACAGTGCTAGACGTGCCAATGATTTGGCCAAAAAATTTGGATTCAAAGATGAGCCTTACGGGCTTTATTTAGAGTCGGCAGGAAAACAAGTGAAGGTGGATGGTCTCACCGAAGAAGCGATCACTCGAGCGATTATCAAAGTCACCAGAGTCAATCAGACCAAAAAGATTTTTTATTATCTGACCGGTCACCAAGAATTGAATCTTGAAGGTGAAGATCCACAAACGGCAGGCCATCTAAAGAATGATTTGTCGACTATGTATGATCTCAAACCTTTGAACTTGCTTGAAACGCAGAAGGTGCCTGATGACGCCGTTGCCGTTGCGATCTTGGGGCCAAAGCAATCGCTGCTTGATGCTGAACTCGGTCATTTGCGTGACTATGCAAGACGTGGCGGAAAGTTCGTGATCGCCGCTGACCCAGGAGAAAAGCACAATCTCGCGCAACTGATGAAGTCGTTCGGCGTTGAGTTTTCGAATCAATATATTATTGATCCGGCAGCGTCTGTTCCGGGTGAAGGTAATGTTTTGTCGATTGGTACGGTTTTTTCACCGATCAGTGATGTCACGCGAACCATCGAAAAAGGTGGCGTGGCGGTGTTTTATCTTGGTAGCTCGTTGAAGCGGGCACCGGATGCTCCGAAAGAGTTTCAGGTGGATGAAATCGTCAAGAGCAGCAATCGTGCCGTAGCGTTGAGCGAACTGAGCAACCAAGCGCAGCCTCGTCCGGTTGACTCCGTGGCATTAGCGGTTAGCGTATCTGGAAAGCTTGCTAACGGTGCCACTCCAGCAGCTGAAGAGTTTCAAGCGGTGATTTTTGCTGACAGTGATTTCTTGCGCAATACGCTGATCGATAAAAATCAAAACCGTGATCTTGCTCTCAACGCCTTTTCATATCTTGCCAACGACAAAGATATGATTGCTATTCGACCGAAGCAAGCCAAGGCGGCCCAGTTTGTGTTAAGTGATGCAAACCTTATCAAGGTTCGTTGGTCGATTTTATTGTTGATGCCAATCTTCATGTTTTTAACTGGTGCCACTCTGTTTTTCCGTAGGAGGAACGCATGAAGTTTTTCCGCTCAACTGGTTTTTTTGCACTGGTCACATTGGTTTTTTCTTTGTCGGTCTATTTTTTTGTTTACAAAAAATCTGAAACAGAAAAGTCGAACAAAGAAAAAGACGCGGTTGTGGTTCGCCTTGATGAAGAGCAAATTTCTCATATTGAATTGGTGACCAAGACTTCGAAGGTGGTTCTCGAATTGCAAGGCAATCAAGCCGGAGGCGCCGGAACGGCAAGCAGTCAAGCCGGAGGCGCCGGAGCGGCAAACAATCAAGCCGGAGGCGCCGGAACAACAAACAGCCAAGCTGAAAGTCGACCCGAGAGTCGATCTGAAAAACAGGCAGAGGCGAAGTCCGAGAAACCTGCAGAGGCGAAGTCTGAAAAACAAGCAGAGGCGAAGTCCGAAAAACAAGCCGAGGCGAAGTCCGAAAAACAAGCCGAGGCGAAGTGGATGATTCTTGAGCCACTTCGTGAGGTGGCTGATGAGCCGACGGTAAAAGGCTTTATCACCACACTCAAAGGGGAAAAAAGTGAAGAGATCGTAGAAGAGGGGGCGCAGATCAAGTGGGAGACCTATGGTCTTGATCAACCTGTCACCAAACTGGTGGTTAAAGGTAAAGATGGTCATGAGCAAGTCTTGCAAATCGGTTCGGCCAGCTACGACGGCAAACTCTATGCTCGACGTGATCAAGATCAGCAAGTTCTTTTGGTCGCGCAGAGTTGGGATATGAATCTCAGTAAGAACGTAAACGAGTTTCGCAATAAGAAGGCCTATACTGATGAGTCGGACACATTCACGCAGATCGAGCTCGTCAATAATAAAAACCATAAAGAGTCTTTTACTTTGACCAAGGTGAGTGGGCATTGGAAAGCAAAGGGTGCACCAGAGACTTTGGTACTTTCGGATGAGACGATCCATCACTTTGTTCAAGATCTCCGCGGAATCTTTGCTTCACAACTTTTGCCGGCGCTAAAATCCGATGCCAAAGAAACCGCCCATTATGGTCTTGATCGGCCCACTTACTTGTTGAAGGTCTTGAGAGAGGGTAAAGATCCGTTCGAAATGCGTTTGGCAGTGACCAATCCCAAACCGCAAGAAAAACCAAAGTCGCTATTGCCAGATCAAATTCCACCGAAGGCTCAGCCTGAGGTTGTGGGGCTTAGCACAGATCTTCCAGCACTCGCGCGATTTTCTTTTGAGTCGATTCAGCCGGTTTTGAAAAAAACAGACGATTTTTTTGATCGCAAGGCACCATTTAAATTTCCTGTTGAAAACATCAAACAGATAGCGGTGCGTACATCAAGTGATGAAACCTTGCTGCAGAAAAAAACGGACCGCTGGGAGCTTGTCAATACAGCAGTTCATGCAAAAAAAGAAGCAGATCAGGCGAAAATCACTGAGTTATTGGCGTCTCTTGTCGGCTTTGAGGCACATCATTTTTTGACTGATGCGCGCCCTCGCAAAGATTTGGACAAGAGTGAAATTAAGTTGTTTAATGATAAAGGAGTTGAGGTCTTTCGTTTAAACTGGTCTCGCGATCCGGTGAAGGCGAAAGAAGGAGACAAAGAGCTCTTCTATTTTGTGAAATCAAACCTGACAGAGGTTGAAATGGCTGTCGAAGCCAATTTGATCAATAAACTACCTTTGTTGAGTTTGTTAAAAGAGAAAGCTGTGACTCCAGACTTGAAGGATCTGACAAAACCATCAGGAGCGTCTTCAGCAAGGCCCGCAACGAAACCCTAAGCTAGACCTTCGGCTGGTTCAATAATTTTTGGAGGAAGAATGTTCGAGGTTTTTGAGAAGTGTCCAACGAGAGTTGATTTGGCGGGGGGAACGTTGGACTGCTGGCCCCTCTATCTTTTCTTAGACAATCCAGTCACAGTGAATGTGGCGATCGACATTTGTACCTCTTGTTTGCTTCGAAGCGACTCCGATGATGGGCGTCGAGCGGGTGCTTCAAAAAAAATTCACCTAATTTCCAAAGACATGAAGATGCAAAAGACTTATCAGAATTTGGAGGAGTGTTTGAACGACGCCGATCCTCATTTTGAATTCTACCGAGCCCATTTGCGCTATTGGCGCCCCGAAGCTGGATTTACACTCGAAACTTTTTCCGAAAGTCCTGTTGGCGGCGGTCTCGGGGGCTCATCGAGTTTATGTATTTCGATTTTGAAAGCCTTTGGCAAATGGATGCATCGCAAATTTGAACCGACTGAACTTGTGCGCATTGCTTCGCATATCGAAGCCCAAATTCTTGAAAAACCGACTGGAACCCAAGATTATTTTCCACCTATATTTGGGGCAATTAATTTTATTCACTATGAAGTACCGGGCCCAAGAGTTGAGATAAAAAAAATTCCGGATGACGTTTTCGAAGGGCGTTTTCTTTTGGTCTATACAGGTAAGTCACATCATTCGGGAATTAACAATTGGCAGGTTATAAAAAATTATCTCGATGGCGATCAAGCGACCAAATCGGCGATGCAAAGACTTGCCCAGATTTCGAAGGACATGCAAATGGTCATCGAAATGCAAAACTATCAAGAGTTGCCGCAGATTTTTAAACAAGAGTTTGATGCACGGGTGGCGCTGAGCGCTGGCTTTTCAAGTCCCGAAATTGTTCGGTTGCAAAAGATAGCATCTCAAGAAGGTGCGGTTGCAAAAATTTGTGGTGCCGGAGGCGGCGGTTGTGTTTTGATTTGGTGTCAGAATCAGGACGCAGATCGGGTTGCTCAGGTTGTTGCACGTGAAGGTTTTGAAGTGCTGCCAGCTAAACCTTGGAGCCATCCTGTATGAAAAAGAAAACACCTGTTACCGCTCCCGATCAAATTTTGCCGGTTGTAAGGTATGCAGGTGTGGCATTAGGAGGCGGAAAGGCCGAGCGCACGGCGGTTTGTATTCTTGAGTACTATCCCAAACAAAAGCGTTTGTTTTTAAGGTCGTTGCGCGAGAGTGTCAAAGGCGAGAATCGAACCTCTGCCGATTTGAAACTTCATCAGGTGTTGACTGAAGAAGAAAAAGATCTTCATTCCATCGCGTTTGATGTTCCGCTGCAGCTTCCGAAGTGTATCACTTGTCGTCTGCGCTGTCCTGGATACGAGAAATGCAAAGAACCTGAAATTCGTTGGATGTGGGATCATCAAAAAAAGCGTGATGAAGTCAAAAAGCCAAGCAAGATTTTTACACCCTACACTGAACGATGCGTGGAAATGTATGTTGCAAGTGACCTTGAAGAAACATTTCATCTTTCGCATGCACTTGGGGCCAACGCGGCTCCTTTGACTGCGCGTGCCCACTTTATTTCCAGACGGCTTAAAACTCCACTTGTTGAAGTGGCGCCACAGATTTCGGTTTGGCGAATTGGCAGGGAGTTGCATCTCAATAAGTCGCAACTTAAGTTTCATCGTCATTCGGTCGAGGGTGATGAAGTGCGGTTGGCATTTCTCAAAGCCTTGATGGCTAAAGAAATCGTGTTTATCTATCAACAAGATTTGAAAGCAATGGTGGACCACTACCAATCTTTCGAAGCATTTGTGGCGGCGTTGACGGCCTATCTTAAGCATCAAGGGCAGTGTGAGAAAAGACCCAGTGGATTTCCCAAAACAGAAAGTTGGATCGCAATTCCCAAAGAAGACTTTGATTGGTTTTAAGGAGGAAGCTTTGACCAAGGCATACAAGATCAAACAATTTGTATTTATAGCGTTTGCACTGATGGTGACTTCTTCGGCCTTTGCAAAAAAAGAGCAAGCCTCGCAATTTGAGCATCAACTTATTCGTCGGGTGGTCGTTTTTCCGATTAAGACGGCGCCCGAAAATCAAGAGTTGGCAGACGAAGCTTGGTGGCAAATGCGAGAGTTGCTGACTGAAGGGCAACGTTTTTTAGTAGCAAGCAAACAGTTTTTGATTCGCAATGATGTTTTACAGGCTCGTGAATCACTCGAGCCTGCTGATGCCATTTTGCTTGGTCGTTTGCTCGATTCGCATGCTTTGATGGTGTCGATTTTAGAAAATCGTGTGCTGAAGATGAAAGTCTATGACGGTCTCAATGGGGTCTTGCTTTATTCACAAGAAGCGAGACTGCATCCTTCTGTGGCCATTAAAGATCAGCTTGTTAAGGTCGCCAGATTATTGGTTGCTGATTTCATGGCGAGTTTCCCATATCAGGGCTTTCACATGATTGATCCACTTATTGGGCGGGCCGTTTATGAAGAGGGTGATATTCTTTTGGCGCAAGTGGATGTCGGTGTGAAATCTAAAATCGAAGCTGGAGATCCAGTTGAGTGGATTCAGATGTCTGGGTTTACGACCCAAGCCTTGTTTCAAGGTGGCGCTAAGGTTTCAGCTTTTGCTGAAGGACGAGTGGTTAAAGTCGAGCAGAATATTGCGACTGTAGAGGTGGTGCGTGCAACAAAGGGTGCAGCATTCAAGGAATTTCAATTGGTCCGCTTTCCCAAAGAAGCACAGCGCCTCAAGGCTGAGTTCAGCTATAAAGAAGGAATGCGCAATACGATTGAATCTTCCTTGGTCGCTCCAGAAATAAACCCGATGGAGTCGCTCAAAAAGGAGCGCCGGCCTCTCATGACCACTTTGAGTATAGTGGGCAGCATCGCCGGCTTTCTTTTATTGGCATTTTAGTGGCGAAGCTGATCATCCATTTTCAGTTTAAGACCAGCTTCAGTGTTTGATGGCGTGTTGGCATTCTGCTGAGATTTTGCATCTTCACACGGAACTTGTTCGAGGCGAAACTTTCTTCCGCCAGCACTAAAACCATCAATCGTGTATTGACCCAACGTGGTGATGCTCAATGCTCCAGCACCATCTTCGCTGGCTTCATTTTGATCTACAACTTCAAGAGTTAGAGATGAACTGCGAGGCACGGAAACGACAACACTACTGGCCGCAGGAGTCCCGCCGACAGCTGACCCAACAACCGGAGCCGCAGGAGATTTACCAACCGGAGCTGAAGGCGACCGAACAACAGACACGATGGCTTTACCGCTGTCTTCTTCAAAGCCGCAAACCAAAGCAGATGTGTGTTTCTTGAAATTGAGTTTGCCATTTTTAATTCGAGCATTAAGACATGAAGCAAAGGCCTCATACGGACCACCAAGTTGATCGTTTCGGAGCTGTACCGAAATAGACGCCGTCAAAGTGAAAGGGTCTGTATCAAAAGCATAGCGAGAGATTTTCATTTCCATTTTCTGAATTTTCTGCGACGGCGACTTTGCCAATTCTTCAGCTGTATAGGTGCGAGAATAGCAAAGCTGTGCCACGGGCTTTAGAGCATCTTCAGAGGCAACGGCTGAAACTGATAGCGGGAGCAGCGTTGCCGCGAGTAAAAAATTTCTTTTAAAAAACATCAACGAAGTCATAGACGGTCCTCCAATTGGCCCAGGTCGATAATGCCAACACCCTAAAGCATTCCCCATAGCAAAACACCTGTTATAATTTTAGACAGTAAAAACTGCCGCAAAGCCTAACCCGGCGAGTTTTCGTTCTTTGTTTTTTTAGATTTATTTTTCTTACTTGATGAAGGATTTCTCCAGCTTGGCCATACTTTTAACTACATCATCGAATGCATCTTTAAAATCTCGCTCTTTTGGTACGGTCGTCGTGGCGGTTGTCCAGCCTCGCTGCAGACTTGTCGTGTTGATGGCCCTAATGGTTTTAGAGAAGTTTTCAGGCATTTCGGTTTCTCTAAAACCGAAACATTTTTTTAAAGCTTCGCCAAGGGTAGCGGAATCGACCTTTGGCAAAAACACTGAGAGGTCGTGAACATCTTTAGAGCGGGAGTTGATATTGCCATGTGTGATCAGTGCATGGATTTTTTCTGCACATATTGTTTCAATCGGGTACACCGACCAACTGATGTCTTCGCCCTTTGGTAGCAGCGATGGTACTTCAATTTTTTGTGGCCCCGGAGTGACCGGGTCACCAATACCCAAATCAAAATGAATAGTTTGTGCCTTACTCAGATTTTTTAGCACTTCACCAATTCCCGCACGATAAGTCTGGCGAATGCCGCCGTATTCACCCTGGGCTGCAAGATCCACTTGATCCTCAAATTTAAACCAAACACCGTCGTCCAAATCGACTTCAGCATTTTTTCTGGTTAGAACGAGAGTGGATTTAATTTCGGCTTTCACCAGCAGGGCATCGAGGTCAATTGTGTACCGCTCAGAATTGTAAACCCGCAGACCGACGAACCCACCCTTGAATACGAGGTGCTTGGCTAAATTTTTATCTGCCACAAGTCTTGCGACAAGACGCTCGAGCATAAATGCGGTTTGGATATTCTGGAAGGGAACATCAAGTTTTGTTGCAAGATCTATTATCTTTTGGCGAATGGAAGTGCCTTTTGCTTTTGTTGTCATGGAACGATCACCTCGAAATACTTGGTCAGTACAGATTCGAGGCCAAGCTCTTTGGCGGCCTTTCCAAGTTTTAGTTCAGTTGTTTGTCTTTTAGCGAGAGCATCTCGGGCTGCCTTTACTGCAGTCCGCTCTCCGATTTTTGTTATGAATTTAAGACCCTCAAGAATGGCCCGTTCAAGCGAGACGATGCGATATCCATTCTCCGTGATGATGCCTTTATCAAGTCTGACCTTAGTACGGATTAGTTTGTATCCCGACTCACGAGTTTTTCGTTCAGTGGGAACCATCACCCAAGTGTGGCCAGGTACTTGTTCGGCAAGATTGTAATGAAAGAGGGCAGAGAGGCCCCCAATTGCAGCCTCTGGGCCGAACTTCACACAGGCAATTTGAAACCCAACATCAGCTTCAAGATCTGCTTCTGGATGAAGATAAATCCCACGAGAGACGCGTTTGATCTTTTCTGCAGCTACCAACCGTGAGAGCTTTTGTTGGTTCAGGCCAAGATCTTCTGCCTGGGGTAGGGTGAAAATACCTAGCTTCTTGAGTTTTGTTTCCTGTTGTTTATTCATGATTTAAGTATCTGGTGAAAAGGGACATTTATCAACTATAAATGTCCCTTTTCACCACGCCTTCTCCGTCGTTCAGATTCCATAAAACCTCTTCCGAGGTCGTCTCATTTCGAGCCCCACAAAAGGCCATAAAGCCCGAAAAGTTCGTAGGGATTTGGAAGACGAATTAGCGAAATTTGAATTGAAGAAAAAGGGCTTTGATATTCCTTTTAACGAAGCCCTTGTTCGTGGTGAATTTCATGAAGAGATGAAAAACAACTCTGTTGCCCATACACAGTTATAAATAAAACTAGGGCGTGTCCTCAATTGGTCGGACGTCGCGAGCGGAAGCAATAGAAATGAGTTGAAGGCACGAGGAGGAGAAATAGTGGTGCTATTTCGACGACGAGCAACGCTCAAATCATTTCTATTTCTTTTGCGTAGTAGTCTAGCCAATTGAGGACACGCCTTAATTTATATAGTTCGCAACCACACCAAAGAGGTGAAATTTGCAATTGCCATGAGCGCTTGGGAAAGCTTCAAACTGAAAAAGCAATTCAATTTCAGTCTCGTCTATTTTTCCTGTGGCTTTGATGGTATATCCAACTTCATCATCACGGCAGAGACTTCCCGAATACCCTTCGGTGTAAAGAATCGTCGCGCCATTAAAATCACCAACCAGTTTCGCACGTTCTTCTGTGCTCAGCGGTTGCGTCGAATTTAAAAAAATGTGACCCATCGATTTTTGATTCAATTCGCCGACCTGATAGTTATGAATAAATGAAGGCCCTTCCACTTTGGTAATTTCAAGTTTTCCAGCTTTCAATAAAACACCAAACATGGCGGCGGTGTCGGTTCCGCCAAATTCGCGAATGACTCCTATTTTCAGAAATTCAATTGGTTCCCGGCTTTTCTTTGGCAATTCCGGCGACGGACTTTTCGTCTCGTCAGAACTAGTTGTATTTGTCTCCCGAACTGTCGAAGTTGTTTGGTCTTGAACGGTGCTATTCTTGGAACTACATCCAGAAAGCGCTACAAAAAACAGCAAAGAACTACTCAACAAATATTTGAATTTTGAGGTTTTCATCTTAAATAAATCCTATTTAGTTATTTTGTCTTTCCCTTGCTAGTAAAGGGCAATACGAGTTCACCGTGGCATAAACTATTGATGATTTCAAACCAAAAAAGCATACCATTTGGGGTTGGATGTCAAAAAATTGGAGTGTCGAATCAACGGTATGGCTTCAACCTTGTTGATTCATGGGTAAAGTATCCCTGTCAAAAAAAAGATCGAAGCTCATTGGAGCTTCGATCTGGTTAGGTGCTGGAATTATCTGTCTCGCATCAGCAGCCATCAATGGCAAGTCGTCTGCCATTAGTGAAGTGTGCAAGAGAACTGCGGTTGCATGATGGATCCGCTTTTTTCGCAGACAAGACCTCCAACGGCCTTGATGAATGAAAAAGATCCCGGTCGACTCGAAGATAGGCTGACCTCACTTACCTTTAGTGCATTGTAAATTGCCTTAAAATCTGTGAGATTTTCATTGCTAGACATTTGGCAACTGGACACGCTGTTTTCTCTATCCAGAGTGTTCAGGTGCAGGTAGCAAGTAAGTCCGCCAACAGTCTTTCGATAGCTTTTCACATATAGGTTTCCTGACGGCATCTCTACAGGTTTCACTTTGAGGGCTTTATAAATTTGCTCGGAGTTGTACTGCCTCCTGATGGTATCAGATGTGATGCCATTAAGAGCAAAGGCGAACTGCGAACTAAGACATAAACACAATATAGCCAGAATTTTCATAAGATCCTTTCGGTTGGGTTGCTGGGAATTTTCTAAAGGATTATGTGCGACCGAATCCAAAATCGAAACTGTCCAGATTCTGACAGGTAAAATTGCCAATGGATCAATACGCAAAACCGAATTGACTCAGAATAAAGGTAACCGAGGGAAGAAATAGAGAAGGGGTTCGAGTAAGTTAGTGTGACTCAATGAGCAGGATGTTGGTCTTGAAAAGACTTCGTTGGGTCATGTTCCGTTCACCATCAGGATAGGCGGGCCTGCCATCGTGTTGATTCATGGGTAAAGTATCCCTGTCAAAAAAAGATCGAAGCTCATTGGAGCTTCGATTTGGTCAAGTGGTAGAATTATCTATCGTAGGTCAAAGGCTAGCAGTGAGATATCAGTTAAGTGTGCAAGAAAAATTGGGTTGTATGATGGACCCTTCTTTTGCGCAGACAATACCTCCAACGGCCTTGATGAATGTAGGAGATCCTGGTCGATTCGAAGATAGGCTGACCTCTCTTACCTTTAGTGCAATGTAAATTGCTTCAAAATTTATGAGTTTTTCGTTGGAAGTCACTTGGCAATAGTAACCACTGTTTCCGGGATGCAGAGAGTTCTTGTGAAAGTCGCAAAAAAGTCCGCCAACTGTTTTTCGATAGTTTTTTACAGCTGAGTTTTCTGAAAGCATCTCTACAGGGTTTACAGCAAGGGCTTTATAAATTCGCTCGGGGTTGTACTGGCTCTTGATGCTACCAGATGGAACGGCACTAAGAGCAAAGGCGAACTGCGAACTAAGACATAAACACAATATAGCCAGAATTTTCATAAGATCCTTTCGGTTGGGTTGCTGGGAATTTTCTAAAGGATTATGTGCGACCGAATCCAAAATCGAAACTGTCCAGATTCTGACAGGTAAAATTGCCAATTGATCAATACGCAAAAAATCACTGTTAGAAAACTAACACCTATGGGAAATGCACAATCAGCGATATATCACTGCGCGAGCTTCAGTGAGTTCAATGGGTTTTAATTTGAAACCCAGTGACCCCATGAAGAGGCTCAGAGTGAGTCTGTACTGCGAGCTGACACAACGAAATGATACTCAGAGACTGATCACATGGAAGTGGACAGGTCACGGGCATAGAACAGATCACGTGCAAAGAAATGAACTTGATCGGGGGATCCATGGTGAGAGGGAATAAACGAAACTTGTTTTTGAAATTCAAGCGCGACTCTCAGATGTCTAAACAGATGTCTAAAGAGATGCATAAACAGATATCCGACACGAGGGTCGATTGCCGTTTCCTCACAGCGGTTTCTGTGGCGGCGGTGGCAATCAGTCTAGCATCAACAAGTGCTTTGGCTGGCGGCCCAAAGGCAAACCTCACCAAACGCTCATTAGATGCAAACTATGTTGAGATCGTCATCAATCCTTCGGTGGTCAATTTGGATTGGAGCACTCCCAAAAAACTAGCACGCTCTTATTTTGGATCGCTCGTTCGCCAGAAATATGCCGATCTCTTTCGTGATGTTTCAAAGTCCACTGTAGGGCACGCGGTCGTTCACCTTAATTGCACAACCTCCAGCGGTTCAGTGGTGAGCACGTATACAGGAATGTCGGGCGAAGAAAATCGCGACAATAGCCTTGATGAAATCGTCAATAAGCAGACAGGTCTTAAAATGCTGTTCGACAACTTTGATGACGGGTACCTCGAAACCGATGACGAGGCCCGAAACTTGATCGCCCATCACTCAGCACGAACCGATGTGGACGCGCGCGGAGTGGTTTCGATTAAGAATCCAAAATTTTTGCGCTATCGTATTTCTCCTGAACAATGCGATCGTGCGGTTGATGTTTTCGAGACATTTAAAAATGTAAGTTACGAACAGGCCAGTGAGCAACTCGACAGATTGCCCATGAGTGAGAAGCTTTATTTTGGTCTCACGCTTGATGCATATGAAATGTATCTCGCGCGCAAACAAAACCCCAAGAGCATGCTGGGTGGTGTTTGCACATCATTTGGAGTGGCGGTGCTGAAGGCTGCTGGCGTTTATGATCCATTTTTTGAAACCATCTGGCGACGCCCAGTCGCGGTGTCGATTGATAAAATGGGCGGAAAAAACACTCGCACGGGGCAGAGTTACAAATTCCCGTTGGGGCAACTTCTCAAAGGCAAGCAAGGTGATTCGTGGATCACCAAAGGTGTTCCAGTTAAACGATTGAGTTATTATGAGCCAGAAAAAATATGGAATTTCATTGATGGGGTGAATGACTGTACGGCGTATTTGCGAAAAACAAAATCGCGAAAAGATCTGTCTGCTAATTGTAACAAGGCGATTATGAGTTGGATGCGGCGACAAGGCTTGCAACTCAATGGCCATGCACACCAAACAGTGACAGGAGATTTTGAAAGAATTGAATCGGAACCAGGAGAAGACAATGATCGCACACAAACAATTGAGTACACCGAAGACGTGCAGATAGACGGCATCGAGCTGACATTGCAACAGTAAGAGCCTATGTTCATTAATTCTGCGCTTCCCAATTCTGTGCCCGCCGGGCCTATGTCCAACAACTAAACAGTCGCTGAACTTTTGCAAGCCTATCGCAATCGTCTTTTAATCGGATTGCGACCAGTGTATAAACATCAACAAAACAAATCGTGTTTAGATAATTTATTTAACAACGTTCCATTAAACTTTAATTTTGCCATTAAAATGGCAGAAGGGTGATCTATGAACTTGTTCAAAATGACACGTTCAAGCGCTTTGGCGTTATTGGCTTTGCTTGTTGTTTCCCAAGCCGGTTCGCACGCTATGGCTGCAAAAGAATGTGGTCCACTGAGTCTTCCGAATTCATTCTCGATCGATGAAAAGTTGTTTACGGTCTCTGGTGGTTTAAAGGTCAAAGACAATGGCAAGACCATCGCCTTTTTAAACAAGAAGTTTTGGGCGATGACTGAGACCTATATCTTGCGTAATTCCGATAAAAAAACAGTTGGCTCAGCAAATCGAATTCCGTTCGAAATCGGTTTTCACTATCAAATGAAAGATTGCAACGGCCAGAAACTTGGCAGCTTTCATATTGAAAACACCATCACGAATGTATTGTCGAACGACAACTACGCGGTCTATTCGATCAAAGACGCAGCTGGAAATACTGTTCTTGAATCTGAGCGATTCACGGTTTTAGCGACAGAGATTAAAGTCACCAAGGCGGGTGATCCTTCTCAAGTGGTTGCGATATTGAAGCGTTCGTTTGTTGGTGCGATTGCCAATGATCAGTGGACGGTTGATGTCTTGCAACCAACACAGATCGATGCTCGGGTGGTATTGTTCATCGCGGCCTTTAAGACATTGGCCGACAATGAAAATGTAAGGCTTTTTAAGAAGTAAATCGCCAGCCTAGCGAATTCAATTTGCGTGAAGAAAATAAATTTGCATCAAGCAAGCCCGAGCGATCGGGCTTTTGTTTTTTTAAACGTTCGTCACAATCGTGGTGAGTTTTTTCTCTAAGCGGTCGATAAACGTGGAAAGCTCGTCATCGATGGCAAGGTTCTGGTTCTCATCTGGCAAAACAATCGGTTCGTCCGGACACATGGCTGAAAAACCTATCTCTACTTCACTGACACAATACTTTTCGCATTCATGAAGCAGGGCCGTTTCCTCAATTTTTTGTTCGAGCGAGCGAAATCTGCTTTGTAAAAAAATACGTAAATATAGCGGTGTCATGAACCTTCATCTTAGCAAACCGACATCAGCAAAACCTTGCAAATTTTGACTTATCCTCAGCAAATTGCAACCTCAGCAATTTGCAGGCAAGGCCTTTGGGCATGCCTAGATCAAACGCGCCAATAGAAGTGCGAGCAGCAATACTGGTAACAGTGCTTGGTACCAGCGCCGGCAAAAAGACTGGCAAAAATACCGAAGCTTAGCGGACCTCGCGCAAATAATCGACGTGCTGTGGAATCCAGGGCTCGTGAACACCCTCAAGCGCAAAAACCCGACGACCTTGTCGTTCGGCAATGGGCTTAGGTTCAAGTGACGGTACAAAATCAGGCGCGAAAATTTCATTTTGAATCAAAAGCGGGGCCAAGACATCGACGGTTTCTTTGGCAATCAGTTGTCTGCGCACAATATTGTCGAAACTTGACTGCAACTCCTCAGGAGAAAAATCATAATTCATCAGCATGTCGATTGCGACTTTAATCACTTGATCCTCTTTGAGACGACCATCTTGAAAAAGATCAACAGCGGCTTGAAATGTATTGTAGGTCGGAACAGTTCTTCGGCCGAATTTCAAGTAGTACTCGGGGTCGGTGTCGGTCGCGAGGTTGATATAGATTTTTTCAACAGGGTCTTGTTGAGGAATGCGCTCTTGTAAGTCGAGAATTGTCTCGGTCTGTTCGCCCACGACATGCAAGCGGTGCAAGACATCTTGGAGCTCACGGCCAGCCAAACGTCGAGCACAAATATCAGAATACAACGAGTAAATCACGGCATCGGACTCGCTATCATCGCCCCACAAGACTTGCCGCACATCTTCTTTTAAATGAGTTCGCAATTGCAGGAGAGCTTGAACTTTGTAGCCGATTTGAGCTGTGAGGCGCCAGAGGCGGCCAGGTTTTAGGTTCTGTAAATTGTCTTTGTAGAACATCCCGAGCGGAAGAATATCGTCGAGTTCTAGTTTTTCCCGAATTTTCTCCTCCATTTGGGGAGGAGAGGCGGTGATAAAATAGATCGGAAACGCACGTCGCCCACGCTCGTCCTGCCAAGTCTGCTTAAGAGCTTGAAATAGCGAGCCCGTTCCCGGGACATTGCGTTTTTGAAAGGCCTTTTCAATGATCGTGCGCCAAAGCTCACGAGGGGAGCCCCAAGAGGTGTCGAGATATGTTTTATCGAGGTCTGAGACAAACACTTCTTCATATTGCTTTTCGATATCCTCACTATTGAGGCTAAAGAAAACCACATCACCCGAAATTTCTGCTTGATCACGCCAATCTGCCATAGCCCTTATTTGCCAACCTCAACCCTTCATGTTACTGCAAAGCCATGAAAACACTCACTTATCAAGATGCTAAAAAAGACCTCGATTTTCTTCCAAGAAAAAAACATTCCACGACACTTCCATTCTATTCATGGAACCATTTTCTACTCAATGGGTTTCTCGCGCCGCAGACACCAGATTTAGAAAATGAGTCTGAGCTTGCCAATGCAGCAAAAACTCTTGCTGCACAAACTCTTACGGCCCCGCATGCTTCGAAAACCATGCTAGGTCATATGCCCAGCTTAGATTTTTCACTGCAACACCCCGTGATCGAGTTGGCGAATGGCGAGTCCGCAAACGAAATGCCGAGACTAGCTCAGGTGATCTTTGAACTCTATGGCAAACTCACGCTTTCAGAACTAGCTCGTTTATGGAGCAAGTCGCATGGGGTTTTCGGTGCTGATTGGCGTACACATCTGTTTGAACATCTACTGACTCTCCAAGAGATGCGGCTTTCAGAAACTTTATGCGAAACCTTTGAGGCCCTTGCCGCAACGCCATTGTCCTTTCAAAACTGGGTGAGCGAAAAAGGCCTTGGCGCGCGCGAGCTATCGGTTTTGAAGACCTCAGATCTCATACAAGTTGCAAAAATTCTTGAAAAGATTGTTGAACTGTCTTTTTCCAAATCCCAAGGAGCCCAAGTGCTTGAAATGGCGCTCGAGCTTCATCAACAAGGTCACTCGAGTGAGTCTCTTTTGTCTTTGGCGACTCATGGTGATTTTTGGATGAAATCTCTTGAGAGACTGTATCGACCGATGACCTCAGCACGCGACGAAAAATTTGGTTCAGTCGTGCAGCAGCTCCCTTGGCCGCAATACCTGCAGGCACGTGCGCAACGTGATGGCGATCGACTGCAAATCGAAGTGAAGTTAAATTTTTCTTCGCTTGATGAAATGAAGAAGCGAACAGAGGGACTGTTACGCATGCGTGAGCACCTTGAAGCCAATCCGAATCTCTGGAGCAAGAGCGGGAGACAAAATTGATGACTCAGACACACCATTCAAATTTAATGTCCGCTCCCATACCGGCGCCCCCCATCTCTGAACTCAAGGATGAGCCACTCGACAAGCAGGTGATGGCGAATCTGCAAGCGCTCGATGCACGTATTGATCATGTCTATATTGATCGAGTTTCGCTCAGTTCAAGCGTTGCAAAACGAGCTATGAAGGTCTTTGCAAAAGAGAAGATTGAAATCGTTGAGGCACCTCCACTAAGTAAAATCAGGGGCCAACTCTCGGCTCGAGAGTTCAATCAAAGTAAACGCCAAATATTTATAACAGAATTCAAAGGTTCATTTTTTAAGAGATGCCCAGGTGCGAAGCCAGGATTAGCCTGCTGCAATTACTATGTCCTCAATCTCGGAATTCAGTGTGATATGAACTGCTCTTATTGCTATTTGCAGAGCTTTATCAATACACCCGTACTCACGGTTTATAGTAATCTTGATAAGGCACTTGCCGAGTTAAAAGAGATCGCAGATGTGCAAGGAGCGCAACCCTTTCGAGTGGGAACCGGAGAAACCATAGACAGTTTAAGCCTTGATGAATTGACTCTCTACTCTCGAGAGCTCATTGCCTTTTTTCGAAACTATCCAAACTGGAAACTTGAATTTAAAACCAAATCCAATCGAGTTGCGCAGTTTTTAAATACGCCTCACGCCGGCAACGTCATCGTCAGCTGGTCTGTAAATCCGCAGTACATCATCGATCACGAAGAACATGCTACAGCGTCACTTGATGAGAGGCTCCGAGCGGCAGAACTTTGTGTCCAAAATGGTTTTCAGGTGACCTTTCACATTGATCCCATGATTTGGCATCCGGAGTGGCGAGAGAGTTATCGTGGTCTTGCCGAAGAAATTCATCGTCGTTTCAAGCCAGAGCAGGTCGGCGTGATGTCGATCGGGGCGCTTCGCTTTCAGCCTGAGCAACGCCACATTATGCGTGAACGATTCAGTGTTAAGAGTCTCGTGGTCAGTGCCGAAGTTTTTCAGGGAGATGATGGCAAACTTCGCTATGATCAAGCCACCAGACAAGAAATGTTCAATTTTATGATTGATCAGTTTCGAGCACTTGATCCTCGCTGGAAAATTTCTCTTTGCATGGAGACTCCAGAGAGTTGGCTCGCGTCCTCTTATCAATCAGCCCCGCGAAGAGTCGAAGGCCTTGAAGAATTTTTTCAACCTCTCACTGTTTAGTGACACATTCGAATCTTGCCTCTTTATTGATTGCAGCGTAGACGCCCGTTTCTGGTGAAACAGTGTCATGTTAAACGGTCCTTTTTAATCATTCTCAAGCTACCTACGACAGACCCAGGCTACCTAGCGGTTAGGCCACCGCTAGATTTTGGGTGATGTCGAAGTTCAATCTCAGTCGGTGGATTCTGCAGGGTCGGGCTATTCAAGTGTGATCGGATATTCGAGCTGCAAGACGGGGCCTTCGAATGTTCGAAAAGCAGTCCGTTGCACCACTTCGGCGACACATCGGTTTATCAGATCGTCTTGAAAATCAGATTGTGCAACTTGCGAATCGCTCACGCGCCCCGAATTTTCGATGCGCACATTTAAGAGCACGGTTCCTTTCTTGTTCTTGTCTTTTGTACGTAAGATATAATTCAAATAACATTTGGCAAAATACCCACTTTGCCGAGCAAGCGTTGCGTGAATCAATTCATTCGACAGAGTCGCTTGTATCTCCGGTAAATTTTTGCGTGCGTCTCTCGTTTTTGGAGGAGGGGAGGTGTGTTGCGAATCTGCTAACGGCTCATCATCTTTTGTCGGGACCAAAATGACAGTTGTTTTGGAGGTAGGTTTGGTGGAGTCCTCTTTTGCTTTGTTCCTAGTGTTGTCGGCTAACTCAGGGCTTGGGGCTTGGATGACTTCAGTGGAGGAACCTGGAGCAGAGTATCTATTGGCAGCAGTTCCTGGTGATTTCACCATCAGTTGCCGATCGACAAGGCTTTGGCTCGGATCATAAAGCAAATCTTCAAAGCCAATCATGACCCCATCGCGGTAGATCTTTAAATTTTCGTTCCAGGGACCTGCATTGAGTGCTTTGATTGTGCCACCAAGAAGCGTGAGCCACAAGGCCTCAGGCTTTTGCGAGTCAGGCTCGATCACCAGTCTGGTGTTGGACTGCACTTCGAATTGATCTCGGCCAATCTCAATGCGAACTCGACTCTCAGGTGCTGTACGCAAGACATCTAATGCTTTTAGCGAAGAGGTTTCCTTGGCGACTTCTTCTTGTAGGCTGGCCTCTCCATGTCGATGGATCCAAACTTCGCCTTCGACCAGGAGGATCTTCGCGAGTTCTGGTTGATTTTTGTCTGCAGATTTAGATTCAAGCGGAGAAAGCTCAAAATAAAAGTAGAAAGCAAAGGCAAAGAGAACCAGACACAAAAAAACAGTCACAAGATTTTTTTTCATTCTGGTATTTTTGCGAGATCAGAGGCGAAGGTCAAAATAAATGCGTGGTACCCGAAATCGCATTGCCCCTCACCACCCCAAAAAAAAAGCCCTTGCGAGGGCTTTTTTTGTTTCGTCATTACTGACGATCCACTTTTATGAATTGAAAGATCAAGAACTGAGTTTACTTTTTTTCTGATTTTGGCTCAGGCTTTGTTTCGGGAGCTTTTTCTGCTCCAGGTTGAGCCGGAGCCGCTGGAGTTTTTGCAGCGTCAGTCGGTGCCGCTACCGGTGAAGTCGTTGGCGCTGAAGTTGCAGCAGGCGGAGCAGCAGGGAGAACTGCTGAATCTAGAACGCTGGTGTGATCTCCGGCAGTGAGTTTCGACAAAACGAGGCTTGAAACAAAAAACAATCCCGCAACCCAAGTTGTGATTTTTGATGGCAAACTTGCCGTTCCAGAAGTTCCAAGTACGCTGTTTGCTCCGCCTCCACCAAAAAGGCCATTTGCTCCACCGCCTTTAGGGTCTTGAAGCAAAACGAAAGTTACCAACAGCAAGCAAAGAACGATGTGCACAACAATTAATAATGATAGCATGAGTAATGGACCTCCAAACAATGCAGACGGGCTCGAGTATAGGTGACCTGACTGCACACGTCTAGATATTTTTGGCATTTTCGGGGTCCATGAGGGCGATAAGAGCCTAAATTTAGGCGGCTACCGAGTCTGTAAAGGTGAGTAATTCGGCCGCGTCTTTACTTTTAGCAGAGAGAAGCAGACTCAATGTCGAGGCCGAAAGCTGAATAAATCTCAGCTCACTCTCTGAAAAGCTCTGCTTACTTTCTGGCATTCGACATGAAAGTACTCCGATTAATTGAGATCCTGCAAAGACCGGGGCGATCACCATTGAATTGAAGCCGATGGTTTTATTCTGCTCAACGATTCGGCGCATAACGGGGTCGTTGGTAAGATTCTCCAAAACCAAGAGTTTTTTTGAATTTAGGACCCACAACACTTCTGGATATTTATTCAAATCGAGTTGCAGTGAGGCACCTTCTTTGAGGTCATTGGCGGCCAGTATTTTCGCGCGACGTGAATCAAGGTGCGTCGAAAGAAGTGAAACACGAACGGCTTTGGTCGCAAGTGCCACCATTGTTGTAAGACGATGAATGGTGGGAGAAAGGGCCTCGCCCTTAGCAGCTTCTTTCAGCATGACATCTAGAAGGTGCATGTAGTTGAGGCTTTCTGCATCCTTAATAGGAGTGTCTTTTTCATCGAGAGTTTTCTTCGGTTGAAGGTGAAAAACCAGGCGGAGTAAAAGATCGACATATTTATAGGGCTTCACCATGAGCTCACTTGCTCCCAAGCGAAAACACTCACGGACGTTGTCAGCATGGTTGTGTTTGGAGCAAACAATCACCTTAATCTTGTTCTCCCCTAGGAGATCTTGCGAGTTCAGATAGTGCAGCAGTTCGATGGCGTTCATGTCTGGTAACATGAGGTCCATTAATATGAAATCGGGTTTCCAATTCAAGAGTACGGACTGTGCATCAAGGCCTGACCGAACCACTCGCGACTGAAACCCATTATTAGTTAAAAAGTCCTGCAGTTTTTCGGGTTGTATTGGATCGGCGTCAGCAATTAAGATGCGCACTTCTTTTTTACGTGTTGGCGTTGCAGACTTATGCATACTGGTCTCATCGGTCCGTTTGCGTCGTATTGTGATGGTTTTGTTAACGTTTCAGACCTATGTCGGGTGGTACCAACGCAGTTTCAATAAGCATTAAATTCAAGGGCCTATGCGCTTAGACCTTGGTCTTGCTGGTGAACAGGGGTTGCGGTGCTGGGCGCTAGTCCCTCGAGATCGAGAGTGACAGAGTCTCAACACTCGAGGCAAATAAGACATGGCATTTTTGGTTTTAGAGGGCCTAGACGGCTCAGGAAAAAGTACGCTCATGAAGGGGCTCGTGGCAGAGTTGGATCGTCGTCAAATTAAGTCGACTGTGACTCGTGAGCCAGGTGGCACCCCTCTTGCCGAAGAGATTCGCCAATTATTGTTGCGAACCAATGCAGAGGCTCCAACTCCGCGCACAGAAGTCTTGTTGTATGAAGCTTCGCGTGCCCAGCATGTTGATCGAATCATTCGACCAGCGCTGCAGAGAAATGAGTGGGTGATTTGTGATCGGTTTACTGCCAGCACTGTGGCTTTTCAATGTTTCGCAAGAAAACTTGGCCGAGAGTCAATTGATTGGCTCAACAACTATGCGACCGACGGACTTGAACCAGATCTTGTTGTGCTACTTGATCTCACCGTTGAAGAGAGCGAGCGCCGGCGGGGCCATCGAGAAGCCGGAACTGGTGTGGCGGCCGATCGTTTTGAGCAAGAAAAACGAGATTTTCACCAGGCCGTCAGAAACGGTTTTCTTCAGCAGGCGCAAGCCAATTCAATAAAATGGTTGGTGATTGATGCCATGAATCCTCCCGAAAAAATGCTCGAGGAACTGATGCAAAAATTGACGGAGAAAAAATGGCTCGAATCTTAGATCAAGTCAAAGGGCAGGATTCCGCTATTCATCTCTTGCATGAATCGATCGCTCAAAAGCGATTGGCTTCTAGTATGTTGTTTGTTGGGCCCTCAGGAACCGGCAAAAAAAAAGTGGCACTTGGAATTGCCCAGGCCTTGATCTGTGAAACCTCTGCCGTTGGTTGTGGAGAATGTGGCAGCTGTGTTCGTGTCGAAGTTGGCCAAAGTGAGAGTGTACTTCTGATTGAACCTGTAAACACAGGGATCAAGATCGAACAGAGTCGCGAAGTGATTCAATTTTTGAATCTACGCAAAATCGGTCGAGCTCGAGTGGTAATTTTGGATCAAGCTCATCTTTTGAATCCTCAAGCCGCTAATGCCTTGCTTAAATCTATTGAAGAGCCGCCGTCTGGTTCTTATTTTATTTTGATTTCCTCGCAAGCGGGCTCACTCATGCCCACAATTCGATCGCGAGTGCAGACTATTCGCTTTCAACCCCTTTCACGAGAAGTCATTAAAGAAATCACCCAGGCTGAGGATTGGATTTTGGACTCTTGCCAAGGCAGCGTCGATTGGGTTCGGCGCCTGCAGGAAAACGAGGCTGAGCTGAAGCCAATGCATGACCAAGCCATGCACGCCATGTACGAATGCTTGTACTATGTTTATCAAATAAATTCGCAATCTCTGCAGGTCGCTGCAAAAGAAGCGGTCCCCTCTATGCCCCCTGCGTTGGTTAAGCTCATGGAACATGCAAAAGATCGAAATCAAACACTCTATGTCTTGCAGGCGTGGCAGAAACTCTTGCGCGATGTGGGAGTGTCGTTGGCACAATCGCGTTGGATATCTGATTATTTGGCCCAATACTTTTCCGAGGCTGGAGAGTGGATATTGACTTTAGATTCGCGTATTCCTCTGGAGATTGCGGACCTTTGCGTCTCTTTTGAACAAGACGTAATGGCGAATGTGGATCGCACTTTATTGTTTGAAAACTTCTGGTATTCTTGTCGGAGGTTGAAGTTTTCAAATGTGATTCATGAGGTTTTAAGATGAAGACCTATGAGAGCACATTGATGATGGACCAGGGTGATCGTTGCGAGATACGAATTAAACCCAACTAAATGGTGTCCCTTTCAAAGAACGACAAAAGGAAAAGGTAATAGCGTGGGATGGATTGACGTACACACACACCTAGATGGCTTAAAACAAACGGTTGAGGAGGCTCTCGAGCAGGGGCGTGCAGCTGGCCTTGAGCGTTTTATCACCATCGGTACGGAACCAGCTGACCATTCCGTCGTTCTCGAGATCGCAAAAAAATTCTATCCGGAGGTGGTGTGCACGCTGGGTGTACATCCCCACAATGCCTTAGCTTTTGATTCAGCAGTTGAAATGTTTTTGCGACAGAACTTACTGGCAAGAGAAGTCGTGGCTGTAGGTGAAATCGGTCTCGATTATTTTTATAGTAACTCTGAGCCTGAAGTGCAAAAGCAAGCCTTTCGTGCACAACTCAACGTGGCCGATGAGATGCAGATGCCCGTTGAAATTCACACTCGGGACGCCGAACAAGACACGGTAGAGATATTGAATGAGTTTGGGGGGCGAATTCGTGGCATGCTCCACTGCTTTACGGGTACTCAGTGGCTGGCTGAAAAAGCCCTTGATTTGGGCCTCGATATTTCAATTAGTGGAATTGTGACTTTCAAAAAAGCCGATGCGCTGAAGGAAGTCGTGAAGTTTGTTCCCCTTGAGCGCTTACACGTCGAAACCGATTCTCCTTTTCTGGCGCCAGTGCCGCATCGAGGTGTGCCTAATACTCCAGCATTTATGGTGCATACGGCTCAGGTGATTGCTGATCTGAAGCAGGTCTCTCTTGAACGGTTGCAAGACCAGGCGGGTCAAAATGCCCGGCGCTTATTTCCGAAATTGAGTTGGTCCTAAGCGTTCGGAGCTCTTGAACAAATACACCAGAGAAGATTCCAGTTAATGTCTTGATTTTACGTGGTGCGCGCTCTAAATTTCAAAAAAATTAAATATGCAATTTCAATTTTATACTGGTGGTTGTTCGAAAAACGGTTCGCAAAAACTGATTGAATAAACTGGTGCTAAAATTTGACCGAAATTTCAACGAAATCTTTGAACGAAGTTTTGCCAGAAATTTCGTGCGAAAATTTTTGATGAAGGTTTGTGAGAGGTTTTAGAAAAGTTTTAAAAAAAATTTGCAAAAATTTTGAACATGAGATCTCGCTGGGTAAAATTCTTTTGAAAGGAGCAGTTCGTGGCACGTCTTAAAGTAGGTATCAATGGTTTTGGAAGAATTGGGCGAGTTCTTTTTCGTGAAGGCTTCGATAAGTTAGACATTGTCGGAATCAATGCCCTTGATTCTTTAGAAGGTGTCGCACATCTTTTGAAATATGATAGTTCACACGGTGTCTACAAAAGAGATGTGCAGATCGCTGATGGCGCGCTCATCGTAGATGGTAAGCGAATTCCAGTAACGGCTGTCAAAGATCCTGCGCAAATTCCATGGAAGCAGTGGGGTTGTGAGGTCGTGTTGGAGTGTACGGGAGCATTTAAAACAAAAGAAGATTTCATGAAACACGTCGCTGCTGGAGCGAAGCGAGTTATGGTTTCTGCTCCTGCAGAAAAAGGTGCCGACTTAACAATTGTTTACGGAATCAACCACACACAATACGACCCTTCGAAACATCATGTTGTAAGTAACGCTTCATGCACAACCAATTGTCTCGCGCCACTTGCCAAAACTCTTCACGAGGCTTTTGGAATTGAGAAGGGTGTCATGACGACCGTTCACTCCTACACAAATGACCAGCGGGTTCTCGATGCCCCTCATTCTGACTTGCGCCGCGCTCGAACTGCGGCGACATCGATGATTCCTACAACGACAGGCGCTGCGAAAGCCGTGGGTGAGGTTTTGCCTGAACTAAAAGGAAAAATTGACGGGATGTCAGTGCGAGTTCCAACGCCAAATGTAAGTTTGGTTGATTTCACTTTCATGGCCCAAAAAGAAGTCAGTGTGGCGTCGGTCAACGAAGCTCTGACCGCAGCAGCGAATGGTGCACTCAAAGGAGTGTTGGCCGTAGAAAAGGCCCCTCTGGTGAGCATTGATTTCAACGGCAATCCGGCAAGTTCGACAGTTGATTTGAAGAGCACAATGGTAGTTGGAAAAAACATGGTTAAGGTTTTGAGCTGGTATGACAACGAGACAGGTTTTTCAAACCGAATGATTGATCTCGCCATCTATATGCAAGAAAAAGGTTTATAAGGGGGATCGAATGACGCCAGGATTGAAGGGAATTACGAGAGTCGATGAACTCGAGTTGAAGGGCAAGCGAGTGTTTTGTCGCGTGGATTTCAATGTGCCAATGGAAAACGGCAAGATTACCGACGACAAAAGAATTCAAGCTGCACTTCCAACCATTCGTTTTCTTCTCGAGAAGGGAGCTCGAGTGGTTTTGGCCTCGCACTTCGGGCGTCCAGAAAAAGGCGGTGACCGCAAACAATATTCTTTGGAGCCAGTGGCAACACGATTGCGTGAGCTCTTGGGTGGCGAAGTGATCTTGGTTGATTCTCCCACAAACGAAGCGCCCAAGGCTTTGTTGACAGGAATTGGTTCTGATCAAGTGTTGCTACTTGAAAACCTGCGTTTCGCCGAAGGTGAAACCAAGAACGCGACAGACTTTGCTGCTCATCTTGCTTCATATACAGATGTGTATATCAACGATGCTTTTGGAGCGAGCCATCGCGCTCATGCAAGTATCGACGCTTTGCCTCGTTTAATTTCGCAAAAAGGAATTGGTTTTTTAATTAGTAAAGAAATTGAATTTCTCGATGCACTTTTACATGCCCCAGTTTCTCCCTACATTGCCGTGTTGGGTGGCGCAAAAGTGAGTGACAAAATCGCCGTGATTGAAAACATGATTGAAAAAATCGATACATTTATTGTCGGCGGAGCCATGGCTTATACATTCTTGGCTGCCAAAGGAGTGCCGGTTGGTTCATCGCGAGTCGAAAAAGATCGTTTGAAATTTGCCGAAGAGATGATGGGACGAATTGATGCCCGTAAGAAAAAGATTTTATTGCCGATCGATCATTTGATTGTAGAAAAATTTGAAAACAATGAGTTTCGTACCACCCAGAGCGAAGCTATTCCTGAGGGATGGATGGGGTTGGATATCGGCCCGAAAACAATTCAGCTTTATCGTAATGAACTTGCGAAAGCGAAGACAGTTTTTTGGAATGGTCCGATGGGTGTGTTTGAGCGGGCTCCATTTAGTAAAGGAACTTTTGCTATCGCTGAGGCGATGGCATCACTCACCGATGCCAAGACCGTTGTTGGCGGTGGAGATTCGGCAGCAGCAGCGGAGCTTTCTGGTTATGCAGACAAAATGAGCCACATATCAACGGGCGGAGGAGCAAGTCTGGAGTACCTGCAGGGTGATAAGCTGCCGGGCCTTGAAGTTTTGCGCGCGCCTCGAGTTAAATAAGAGGTGTTTATGAAGCCATTTTTAGTTGCCGCAAATTGGAAAATGTACAAGTCGCCATCTGAGGCTGTCGATTTTTTAAAAAGTTTTGTTGCACAAACGCAAGACCTGCCAGCAGAGCGCAAAGTGGTTTTCTTTGTTCCGGCGATCGATCTTTGGGTGAGCCAGCAAGTTCTGCGTGGCACAAAAATCGAATGGGGAGCACAGAACTGTCACTATGAAAAACAAGGAGCGTTCACTGGTGAAAATTCTCCGGCAGTTCTCGCTGAACTTTTAACCCCGCATTGTTTGGTTGGGCATAGTGAACGACGATCATTGTTTGCCGAGACCGATTCTTTGTTGGCAAAGAAAATGAAAACGCTGGCGGAAGTTGGAGTTCAACCGATGCTTTGTGTGGGAGAAACGCTTGCCGATCGAGAGGCAAACCGAACTGACCTGGTGATTACAGAACAGTTGGTGCAGGGGCTTTCGCTGATGGATTTATCAAAACCATTTACAGTCGCATATGAACCAGTTTGGGCCATTGGAACCGGCAAGGTGGCTTCTCCTGAGCAGGCTGAGGATGCGCATTTGGTTTTACGCAAAAAATTGAGTGAAATTTTGGGTTCAGTCAGGGCAGAGAGCACACCAGTTTTGTATGGTGGAAGCGTGAAACCAGACAATGCCGAGCTTTTGTTTCAAAAACCAAATATCAACGGCTTTTTGATTGGTGGAGCCTCACTGCAATTGGATTCTATGCTGACACTGACCAGGGTTGGGTTGGCTTCTCGCTAAAAGCGGGGGCTTGTCGATGTAGGTCTTTTTTTGGGTCGAAACACTGATTCTTTTCAAAGCTGTGTTTGAATCCTGTTAGGTGTCTTAATAAATATTGTTTGTTTGTCTGTTCCATGGCACTACAGGGCCAAATTTATTGCGGAGGTATATTGTGAAGCAATCTGGATGGTCGGTCTTGCCGGTTTTTGTTCTGAATTCTTTTCTTTTCTGTTCTTTTCTTTTCATGGGCCAATTTGCCTTGGCGGGAGATTCTTCAGCTTTAGTTGGAGATCTTCGGACGAAAGAGCCTGTTCAACAATATGCGCCTGTTGATCGAGGTCAGTGCGTGGCATCGCAGATTCCAAGCTACGATCCTGGCGTTCCACGAATGGTTAAGAACTCGCTTGTTGTGGGATCTTCGGCAGAAAAGAAGGCCAAAGAAATCTTAGCTGACAAGGCCACACAGATTTCTTCACGGCGTGGAAATTTCTATGAATTAATTATGGTCTATTCACGTGCCCTGAGAGTGGATGAGCAAAAAGATGAAACCTACCCGAATTCGGGTTGCTTGCGGCGTGCGACCTTGAGTGAACAGTGTGAGCTTGATCACGCCACCCAGGCACTTAAGTGCGGAGACATTTGCACTTACAAATTTGAGTGCCTCGATCCACGGATCTGATCGAGTCCTTCGGTAGGGTGACACCATCGATAAATTGAGGCTCCCTGATTTAAGGGAGCCTAGCTTCGAGAGATGCAAATTATTTTGGGGTTACGCAAGTTGCGGAATAGACCCAATGATAGCCACGATAAAAACTGACGGGTTTGCAGACTTGGTTTTTCTCTTCGCAATTGGCGACAACGCGAATGTTTCCAGCTGTATCTTCACTCATTACTTTGTTTTTTTCACACCATGAAAGATAAACCGGATCCCCATCTGAACTCTCGAATTCGCTGAGAGCCCAGCTTTGGTTGGCGATAAGTGCTACGAGAACGAATGCCGCTTTCATATCAAATCTCCTAAAAAAGGTTCATTCTTGGAAAAGGCGTTGCAATGATCTCGTCATATGGTGCGCTGTATAAAAAGTAAACAATTTCCTTAAATGCCCACATAGAAGGGGGACGGAGCTCAGTTTTTAGGGGCGAATTTTTCATGGCATCGGTCAAAAAATTCACTGGAGAAGGTTTCTTAAATCAATTAGTTAATGCGGCAAGTCAATAGACGGGGGTGGGCTGCCTCCATTCGAGACGAGCTGGTAAGTGCGGATGCTTCTTGAGGTATTGGTTCGCGTTCGAGACGCTGTCGAATTCGTTGGTGATTGTCAGAAAGATGCCATCTCGGATTTTCGGAATAAGGCGAGTATGCTGATCCTCGGGCGTAAAGTAAGAATTAGGTAGGGATCGATTTGTGGAAGTCGAGCCTGACCTGTTTGAGTGAGTGGGTGAACCTCGGGGAAGAAGCGAGGTCACGATGTCAAAGAAGCATTTTATACATATCCGTCGTTGTCACTTTTGTGCCAAGACCACCGAGAAAGACGGTGAATTTGTTGATCGCTGCGATCATTGCCAAAAGTCTTTAGGACTGTTTCATTTTTTTGATGATTGGCAGGTTGAACCGCTCAGCGAAGATTCGAGGCGTCCAGAACCTGAAGCCAATCAAGTGCTCCCACTTCGTGGATTGACTGCCGTTTGGTAACTCTTTGCTTCGAGTATCAAGATCGCGGCGGCTTAGGGCGCCAGAACGTCTTAGGCGCGATGCTTTGACAAAGCCTGGGATTTACGGTCGGATAAGAGTGTTCACTCTAAGGTTTGATTTCGATTCAAATAATAATTCGATCTGAGGATAAAATGACGAACGATTCTGGCAAAGCCCTAGCCGGGGGCAGCGGTAACAAGGCCCCAGTCGGGGGGCGCCAAAAAAAACTGCGCGAGATTACTCTTGAAGATATTCGCGCCGCGCGACTGACCATTCAAGATGTGGTTCGGCGAACTTCGCTAAGACCAATGCCCTTGTCGGCAAAGCTTAAGATCGATGGATTGGGCTCGCAGATTTTTTTGAAGTTTGAAAATGAGCAAGCCACAGGGAGCTTCAAACTTCGGGGTGCGATGAACAAAATGCGCTCGCTGTCTGACGACGAAAAAAAGCGAGGAGTGGTGGCCAGTAGTGCTGGCAATCACGCACAAGGAGTCGCCTTTGGGGCCCAAAAAGTCGGGGTTCCAGCTTTCATCGTAATGCCCGAGACAGCCCCAATCGTGAAGATCAATGCGACTCGGAACTATGGCGCAAATGTCATTTTACATGGCGATTTCTATGATGAAGCTTATCAAAAGGCATTGCAGTTAGAGCTGGAACAGAATTTAACTTTTGTACACCCTTACGAAGATGAAAAAGTAATTGCCGGGCAGGGCACGATTGGGTTGGAGATTTTTGAAGACCTTGCGGATGTTGATACAGTGGTCGTGCCCATCGGCGGTGGCGGCTTGATTAGTGGGATCGCAACTGCGCTGAAAGCCTTAAATCCAAAGATCAAAATATACGGTGTCGTCTCTGATCAGGCTCCTGGAATGATGCAACTCTTTCATCGCGAAACACCAAGTGAGTATAAAAAGAAAATTGCGACGATTGCGGAGGGAATTGCCGTTAAGATTCCTTCGCCTGCAATTCATGAAACGTATATTTCAAAATTAGTCGATGAGATTGTTGCGGTAACTGATGATGAAGTGGCTCAAGCCATAGTTTATCTGTTAGAAAATGTTAAGACTGTGGCTGAGGGAAGCGGAGCTGCTGGGCTTGCAGCAGTTTTATCTCGAAAGCTTAAATTGGGCGCGAAAACCTGCGTGCTTTTGTGTGGCGGAAATATAGATCTCAACATCATGTCCAAAGTTGTGGAGCGTGGTCTTCGTGCGGAAAGTCGTTTGGCGCGAATCGCGGTCGTGGTGGATGATACTCCTGGAAATTTGAATCGGTTGACGTCAATTATGGCACAACAGCGGGCCAATATTCTGGAAGTTTACCACGATCGAGTTTCACCGGAGCTCGGTATTCGTGAAACGCGAATTGATCTTTTGGTCGAAACCTCAAGTGATCAGCATTTGGCCGAAATAATTTCTGAACTGAAAAAACTTGGGTGTCGAGTTGCTCAAAGTGTTTAGAGGTGATCAATGGTTGGTAGAGTTTTGCCATCGCGATAGTGCAAGTGATTCGACGTGCATGGCTAGTTCAATATTTTGACTGAGAATTTCCCAAAAAGAATCGCGATCGATCATATAGAGAAGTGTTTTTTGATTTGCGACACAGGTGGTGGTTCTTGGAATAGCTTTGAGTAAAGCGATTTCTCCAAAGATCTCCAGTGCTTTCATTGAATTAACAGTGATTCCATCTTGAACGGCGTCGACACCGCCTTGAATAATGAGATAGAGATCTTGACCCGTAGAACCCTGATTGAAAATCATTTGTCCGCGTTGAACCTCTATCACCTTTCCGTGATTCAAAAAAAATTGCAATGACTCTCGCGGGAGTTCCGAAAACATCGGCGAGCTGGCCAGTGCCTGATACGACCAAACATATCGTTTGAAATTTTCTTCAAATTCAGCTGATCTACTGATTTGAAAACTTCCTGAGTTGGAGATCCGTAGGACCAAGCTCTCTGTCGTGGTGATCACTGTTGCTGATCGCGGCTGCCGAAAAAAGAATCCTCCTTCGCCAAACACGGAACGACTTTCAAGAGTGAGAATTTTTTTTTGTCGATTGGGCCCAATATACTTGAAGACCTCAGCCTGACCCTTGATGAAAACATACAAATCTGTGCTCTGTTCGCCCTGGCGACAGAGTTTTGTTTTAGGTCCCACTTTATAAATTTTTGATTCGGCAGCAAGCTTATTAATGGTATCTGTATCGAGCTTTGCAAAGAGTGGAAGCTGCATTAAAAATTTTCTAAGATCAAAGTTCTCAGAGTTCACAACTGCGCTAGATTTGTTCAAATAATCATCGTCAATCAAGGCAGCAAATAATTTTAGAGCTGAAATAATTTGTGTGACCAGATCCAGACAGGCGAGGACGGTCCAAATCGCAATGGCTGCCAAAAGTGCCGAGAGAACCAAAGACTGAGGCTTGGTTTGTTGAAGAAATGCTTGAATGAATTCAACTTCACTTTTGAATAGAAAAACCAAGAACGAAAGGTAGGTGATGATCACCGTAGCTCCGACAAACAGGCGCAGTGGCGCAAGTTTCTTTTTTGGGCCACTCAAAGTGGAGATAAAACCGGTCAGCCAACCACTGCGATGTGAACCGACGACAAGTGCGAAAGTAAGAAAAAAAACTAGTCGTGCGAGTGTTGCTGAACTATCGGAGCCGATTGCCAGAGCCAGATTGAGCGCCATACAACCCAAGAGGCCCGTCAGAAATTGCAGCAGAGCCTCAAAAAAATTTTCTGCCACTCGATTCTCGGCTTGGACAGAAATGCCAATGGGGGAAAGGCAAAGGCGTGTTGTGGGCAACTGGCCAGAGAAGATGAATTGACTGAACAGGTGTCCAACGGCAATCAAAGACGTGGTCAAAGAAGGGATCAATAAAATAGATAAAATGTCGTGCGCAGAAAAACTCTCGAAATCAAGGGCACTCTGAATATTCGGTACGCGCAGAAGACTAACCAGACCCACCAAAGAAAAGAGGCTCGCCAGGATAATCTGACCGGACCATTTGATACTCTCTTTACAAATTAGGACTTCAGAAAATGGTTGAAGCATGAGGCTGTGGTCGAACTCAATTTCACTTTTGGTTTCTTCTTGAAAAAAACTCGAAAATTGATCGTCATTGGTTATACACTTCTTCATGCAAATGCGTTTCAAGCACTGATAAGCATGAATGGGATTTGGATTTTGACCTTCAGCAAGCATGCGAGTGAGGACTTGCTGAAGCGAAAGACCTTGTGAGAAAAGATCGAGATAAGGTTTCAGCGGAGCCCGAAAGCTGACCGTAGATTTTGATTGAGTATCGGTAAATATAATTTGGTTGTTAACCTGCTGAAAAGAACCTGGCTTGAACTGAAGTTGAATTTTCTCGATGTTCACAGCTCTTATCGTAGAGCGAGTCAGAGTCGAGTGCAAGGAGCCAGTGCCAGAAACCAGAGACCGAAATCGAAGCAAAAGGCCAGCCCAAAAAACTAGTACCACCCTAAGCAACAAAGTTCATTGGGGTCTAGGCATTTAGTTGTGTCGATAGGGGCATGTGATCTACGTGACTGTGAATAAAAGGGGTATGGTGGAGGTATTTGGGGAGCAGATTGCAAGTGAAGAAACACCTAGGACAAATGCGAAGGCGAATTGGGTTTTGTGTTCTGTGAGGTGGTTTTGTTTGATGGCCCTTTGCCAGGGCCATCGGAGTTCTTATCACCGGCTCGACAGGTCCAGATGCATGTCGAGCTACGCGGTGAAGAAATGGTGTCGAACTGTTAACTCTGAATATTTAATTACGAACAGAGATTGTTTGGTGGGAACTTTCAACCACTTGTTCGCCGGCTGCGGTTTTAATGTGTCCCGTAAACCAGATTTCAACTGGGCCGTTAGGTGCCCGTGAACTTCTCCAGCCCATACGCATCTTCGGTAGAGTCATTTGCGAGGCTCTTGTGTAAACCGTACCGTCTGAATTCTTGGCATGAAAAACAACAGAGCTCATGGGCACAGGAGACGAAGGTGCATTTATATCAAATTCGGCGACTCCTGATACTGTCTTGCTGAGATCTGTTCCTGGTGCTGCTGAGAATGAAATCTGCATCTGTGCTCGGCCATTAATGATATAAATCGTCGCTGGTCGGGACGTGCCCAGCTTTTGTCCAGCTTGAATAGCCGTTGTGGTAATCTGATAAGTTCCATCTGCTAATGTTGCGGAGTCAAACGGCGCAGTACATGGGGAACCTTGGCATTCGGTTGTTGCCATCGCGATACCCTGTTGATTGCTGATATTAAAAACGATTTTGTCAGTTTGCGAGAAAGTCGAAATTCCAGATAATGAACTCATGCCGCCTACAAACTCGTAAAAACGTGGTGTCTGCAGATTGACATATCCTGGTGTCGCCGGAACATCAAATGCCCAAGTCGATCCGCCAATTCCTGAAATGTCATCATACGAAATATAGGCAAACCCTTTGTCACCCCAGTCTTCGCTCCAGCTGTTGCGAATAATAAACGCCCGCTTCGCATCGTCGAAACCAATAAGTGATACGGCATGGCCGCCAAGCATAGAGCCTGTGGTGTGTTTGTAAACTCCACCTGCATAGACCATGAAGTCCTCATAGACACGCATGGTTGTCATGAGTGGACCTTTTTTTAGAGCTGTTTTGATGGCGTTGAGATCTTTGAAATAGCTTGTGGGAGTCGAGTAATCTCGGATGCGGAATGATCGCCGTTGGTTGTCGCGGCAAATTGTCGAGCAAGAAAGGTCTTGGCCAGTGGTGCCCGAGAGGTAAGGAGCACAGGCTTCGTCGGGAACACCTTGGTCTTTTAGTTGTTGTGCAGCTGAATCAGGAAACCAACCCGTGTCGCATCCGCCTCCGCCGCAGCTAAATAAAGCTTGTGGAGATAGTTTTATATTGAGCGTAGGGGCCAGAGCTGAAATATTGATTTGTGACTCAAGTGTAGCTACAGCGGCAAAAGCCACGCAGCTACCGCAGTTGCCTTGATTTAGAATTGGACTTAGCCAATTGACACCGTCTTTGTTTCGCCAATCAATCGTGTCAGCCGAAGAAAATGCGGAGTAAACAGGATGAGCGCCAAATTGAACGTCATCATTTACGATCTCTTGCACGCCGAGCATGCGTTGCACCTGAGCTCTGGGAAGGTGATTGAGCCAGTTGTCTTTGGCTTTCCAGTTGGCCTCAGAAATTTTCTTTTGAACTTGAGGATCATTGAGATTCAGAATGGTGACATCTTTAGCTGATGTTGCCGCCAATGCAGATAAGGTCGTCAGAGTTGCGATCGTCGTGATCAATCCTTGAAGCATTCAGTTTCCTCCTCGAAACGTTGTTTACAATATTATTCTTCGAATGGCTGGGAATCGCCATAGGAAGAGCTAAAAAGATAGGCACTCTAGTTTTAAGTCGAGCGGTGGATGAAAATCCCAAGATATGTGGCTCAGATTCATTTGCCAAAACTGCGGCATCTCGATAACTTCACATGAAAAGGAGATTCTATGAAATGTGCATGTGGCAGCGGAAAAGAATTTGTTGAGTGTTGCGAACCTTTTTTGACCGGGAAAAAGAAACCGCAAACGGCCGAGCAGTTGATGCGTTCTCGTTATGTCGCCTTCACTCTTGCCAATATGGATTATATAGATGTCACCAATCATGAGTCGACTCGTGGAGATATTGACCGTGAGGCAAACGAAGCTTGGGCACGCCAGTCGGAGTGGTTAGGCTTGGAAATTTTAAAAACACAGGCGGGCGGACCAAACGATGACTCAGGTCAAGTGGAGTTTGTTGTGCAGTTCAAGATCAAAGGCGAAACGCATAAACATCATGAGTTGAGTGAATTTAAAAAAGAAGCAGGCCAGTGGTATTTTGTTGATGGCAAAGATCCGCGCAAGGTGACGGTTCGTCGCGAAGGCCCTAAGGTTGGCCGCAATGATCCTTGTCCTTGTGGAAGCGGCAAAAAATATAAAAAATGCTGCGGACAGAACTAGGATTTTCGTTCTGCTTAGAGCGTTTTTAGGTCTGTTGACCTCTGACGGGCCGCTACCGTTTTGGCTAGCTAAGGCTTGATTCAAAGTTTCCGCAGTTCCCCTATATGCGGGTAAAAAAAGAAGCGCCAGGAGAGGAAATAGGGAAGAAATCTTAACCTGGCACCTCTTGCCGACATGGCAAAGGATCACTTAGCAAGGCAGAGGCCATTTGGCCTTGGCCAGATACCAGATATGAGATGCTGGAAATTAGTGTCGAGGGCACCTGGATTTGACCAAATATCAGCTCCGATGCCACTCTAACTCTACGAGTTGTTGGCGCTTGGGGCCCTCTAGGCCTAAGCGAGAGCCGATGGTCCCCGCTGCCAACTGTCTTGATTTTAAGAATATGAAACAGAAATTGAAACTCAGAGAGGCCTTATGAAAAGGCCTTCTAGAAAGGCTCTGACGAGTGAGCCTTAAAAGGGAGCCTTGTGGATTTCTAGGTCCTGAGTGAGCGCGCCAGGACTGATTTGAGCGCGCTTGGATGTGTCTTCGCTAGCGATGTTCATCGAGCTAAAAACAGGACCATTAAGGCTGACCAAGTTGGTCGTGAGAGGGCTGATCTACTTTTGGTTTGTCGTCATCGGTAATCGCAAAATTGGCACCACCAAAAATCTCATTGGCAAAAAGCAAGCTCGCCAAGACTGACACCGGAAATAGAACCAACAGGCCAGTGAAAAGTGTAAAGATACTTAGAATGCTCCAAAGCATAATGGTAAGGAACGTAACAATCATGGGCAAAATATTGAACATGATCGCCCGAACAGAGAATTTGCAAGCGCTGAGCGGGTCAAGATTTTTAACTTCGCACAAGAAGACATAATAATATGTCAGCAGATTTGCCACCAAGATACACAGGAAATAGAGAAACGACACACCGGAAAAAATACTAACGAGTTGTCCAGTCGCCGCGATTGCCCCCAAAACAAAAACGGCATTGCGATTAAGATTTTGGGTGCCCAGTTTCACGGCTTCAATGAGGTCGACAGTCCCCTGACTCTCGAGCAAGCGGCGTTGCACACGAAGTATGATAAAGGCCGCACCCGAGGCCACACCCGCCATGGCCAAGGTCAGAATCACTTTGATTGGCAGCAACGGGATTTTGGCAATGTAATAGTTGATGAGGGTTGCTGGAATCATCCAACCCCAGGTCAAAGCCATGTAATTGCCCCAATGACGTTTGAACAGCTTCCAGGCCTTGGCAAAAACATCCCATCCGAATTCCGCAGGCAGCGAATCGATTTGAATTTCTTGTGACATGAGATCTCCTCGGTAACGATTTCTTTAGATCCTATTTTACGCGACCCATTCTGGAGTGCAAGCTTTGAAAGATCGCGAACCAAGAAACAATTTGTTGCGCGGAAGATTTTAATGTCTGCTGGCGATACGACTCTTGAAAATTACATTGAAATGGAAATAGAATTTCGTATGAAAAATACAGTGTACCCAGAAGAAATGTATCCAGAAGAAGTGTATCCAGAAATAGAGCCGTACAATCGTTTTCGTCTCAAAGTGTCCTCACTTCATGAGCTGAGTGTTGAGGAGTGTGGCAATCCTAAGGGACAGCCCGTCGTATTTCTGCATGGAGGCCCAGGAGCTGGAATTGGCAAGAAACATCGGCGGTATTTTGATCCGGCTCATTATCGTATCATCTTGTTTGATCAGCGTGGTGCAGGACTCAGCACTCCGCATGCAGAACTTCGAGAGAACACCACTTGGGATTTGGTCGCTGACATAGAAAAAATCCGACAACATCTTCAAATTGACAAGTGGATGGTCTTTGGTGGCTCTTGGGGAAGCACTCTGGCCTTGGCCTACGCCGAATCTCATCCTGACCGTGTTACGCACCTGGTTTTGCGCGGCATCTTTCTTTGTCGCCCCGAAGAAATCGAGTGGTTTTATCAAAAAGGGGCGCATTGGATTTTTCCGGATATATGGCAAGAGTACATTGCTCCCATTCCTGAGGCCGAGCGTGGCGACTTGGTTAAGTCTTTTTATCGACATCTCACGCATGAAGACCACGAAGTGCGAATGCGTGCCGCTAAAGCTTGGAGCGGCTGGGAAGGGGCGACGATCAAATTGATTCCTGATGCTGAGGCAAAGGCTGCATTTACGGCTGACCAAATGGCATTGAGTGTGGCGCGAATCGAGTGTCATTATTTTATTAATGGCGCATTCTTTTCTGAACCAGATCAGCTTTTAAAACAGGTCACGAAGATTCGGCATATTCCGGCGGTGTTGGTGCATGGCCGTTATGATGTGGTCTGCCCGGTGAAAAATGCATTTGATCTCCATCAAGTATGGCCAGAAGCCGAGCTCATTGTGGTGCCCGATGCTGGGCATGCGGTGGACGAGCCTGGAATCACCAAAGAATTGATTCGGGCAACCGAGCGCTTCAAGGTGTGATTACTGCTTGAGGTCTGCGACAATTCTCCCGTCAGAGAGTTGAATCTGCCTTTTTGCACGAGCCGCAAATTCGCGGTCGTGGGTGACAAATATCACTGAGGTTTTTTGTTCAGTCGCAATTTCCTCGAGAATGTCCATAACTTTTTGTCCACTGATTGAATCTAAATTTCCAGTGGGTTCGTCGGCAAAAATAAATCGGGGCTGCATGATCAGCGATCGAGCAATGGCAACTCGCTGCTGCTCGCCCCCTGAAAGTTCTGTAGGCAGTCGATGCATTTTAGATTCAAGTCCGAATTTAGTGAGAAGCTCTTCGGCCAACGGAGTTCGCTCGAGTTGCTGTTGGAGTTTGCGCGCTGGCATGAGCACGTTCTCGATAGCAGTCAGCTCGGGCAGAAGAAAATGAAACTGAAACACAAAACCCATTTCGGTATTGCGAAAGGCGTGGAGTTCTTTTTCGTTCATGCTTGAGGTCGAGCGTTCATCAAGACGTACAATACCAGCCGAAGGCATATCGAGTGTGCTCAGAATATAAAGCAGCGTGCTCTTTCCAGATCCTGAGCGGCCGGTGATCGACACAAATTCTCCTTGCTCGATTTTGAAATTGAGATCAAATAAAACTTGTGTTGTCGGGTTTTCGAATTTTTTGTCGAGGTGTTCAACGATAAGCATCCTTGTCACTCTCCAGTTCTTAAGATTTCGATTGGCTTTAATTTTCCTGCCGAGCGTGCGGGCAAAATACTTGAAATTGCCGATGCAAAAACGGCCATGGTGATGCCAAGCAAATAAATCTTTGGATCAAATGAGACCATCATTTTGTCGAGCATGCCTGCCGCTTTAAACGTGGTCAGCTGAAGGCACAAAAGAAACCCGGCGAGTAAACCAAGGGCTCCGCCGAGAGTTCCGAGAATGAGGCCCTGAATCAAAAAGAGTCGAACGATGTCATTGGATTCAAATCCGATTGAACGTAGAATTCCAATGTCTTTTCGTTTTTGATTCACCAAAATATTAAGAATATTGTAAATGCCAAATGCCGCGACCACCATGATGGCGATCGTAATAAAAGTTCTGATAAAATCTTGAATTGCAAACACACTTAAAATATTCGCATTGGCTTGATCCCAGCTTTGAACTTTGTCTGGAGCTAGGTCATTCCATTCATTGGCCGTTTGTTGGGCCAAAGCGACATCAGTTAAGCGAATGGCAATGTCTGAAATCTGACTGGGCGTTTGATTTACATTTTGGACGTCTGAAAGTGAGGCAAAGGCCGTGGTATTGTCGATGGTTACGACACCCAGGTGAAACGAGCCAACGACGCGAAACAAAACGGATTCTCCTTTGCCAACAGCGATGTTCAAACTTTCGCCGACACGCGCTCCGAGTTTATTGAGCAGTCCATCACCGGCGATAAGCCGATTGCCACCCGCGCCGAGTGCCAAAAAATCTCCCTGTTTCATGTATTGGCGAATGTTTGTGACTCGACTTTGTCGATTCGGGTCTGAACCAATGAGGCGTCCGGCCAAAGATGATTTTCCTCTGGTGATAAGCACCTGGGCTTGAATTTGTGGAGAGTAGGCCAGCACTCGTGGGTCGCGATCAAGCCTTTGAAACCACCCAGCGGGATGGTCGATGCGCGAAGAATCTTTGCGACCAGAAGGAGGACTAATCCAAAAGACGTGTTCAGCATTTGCAAAAAAATCTTGATCCATCCCGTGCTCGGTGAGCAGGTCTTCGCGAGACGAAATGCGCACGTGGGAGTCATTGTTCACTAGTTGGTCGATCATGAAGCCTTGAAAGCCGGTCATAATTCCCGCGAATGTGACATAGGCCATTGTGCCGAGCGCGACACCGGCCAGAGTTAAGGCGGATTGTTTTTTTCGCGAGATAAGATGTCGGATTGCAAGAAACCACATGAAAGAATGCCTCGCTATTTTTTAATCACCACTTCGTCAGATTCAGACAAATTCTTTGATAGCACCTCTGCCCATTCGCCATCGATACTGCCCACTTGGATGTCGATTTTTTCGGGGCGATGGTTTTTTATAACCAAAATTTTTCCTGAGGACACAGCGATGACGGGAACAAGCAGTGCGCTCTCTCTACGAGCGACTTCAATTGCAACATCGGCTGTCATTCCAGGTAAGATCTCGGCGGATAATTCGGGGCATTCAATGTGGACGATGAACTGTGACTTTTGCGGAAAGATAGCGCGCACATGGCCTTTAAAAGTCTGATTCCGAATGCTTTCGAAACTTAACGACACAGGTTGGCCTTTGACCACACGGATTGCACCTTGTTGTTCGAGCGTGGCGACAACATAGCGATCGCTTAGATCTTCAAGGGTGAGTGCCGGTGTTTCAGGAAATACATTTTCGCCGACATTATAGGGGAGTGAAGTCACAGTTCCACTGAAAGGGGCCATCAATGTGGGACCCGAAATAAAACTGAGCAGAGGTGCCCCTTTTTTAACGAGATCGCCCTCTTTGACGAAAACGCGACTTAGAGTGTTGGCCACACCGACTCGGGCACGGAAAGTTTGTCGAGGGGAAACCGTGCCAATTCCATAAATGGCTTCGACGATCGGCCCCATTTTGGGATGGACGATCTGGAGATTTGCTTTCTCTCTTCGAAGTGCCAGTAATCCGGCGAGAAGGATGGTGATGAGCCCAATAAGAAAAAGGAAACTTTTTTTATGCCGATTGAAAAAGCCGACCGACAAAACCATGTTTTTTGGCGTGGGGGAAGTTGGAACCTGTGAATTTTGTGCCACGAAAATCTCCGCCGAAGATGAACAAGTTTTATTTATCAACGACTTAAGGAGCTTATTTCTAGCGTCGCCAATCTCGTAAATTTTGACATGTCGGAGACGACCTATCAATTTGTTTTTGCCGCCAGTTGTCGGCCCATGGGTAAACCAGCTCAAAGAATGTATTCAACGAGACATTTCGGGACTTAAACAATTAACTACGAGAGAATTCGCCTCATGAAAAAGTTTATCATGCAAAGAGTTCAGTTGTTTGAAACTCGAGGAAGGTCATGGTGGTGAATGGTTTGCAGAGATTGAGTGGT
This sequence comes from uncultured Bdellovibrionales bacterium, assembly GCA_964405465.1. GTDB lineage: Bacteria > Bdellovibrionota > Bdellovibrionia > Bdellovibrionales > JAMPXM01 > CAYONZ01. Next base: position 41,694 of record CAYONZ010000008.1, read on the forward strand.
TTTTTACTGCTGTGATTATTTTTTTGGCATGTCCTTTGAAGTGTAGAAAGCCAAGAAGATGAAAAAATCCACTTTGAGTTGTCATGGCCTCCTGCGGCTCTGAGAGCAGTGAAGTCGCAAAAAAGTGGTTGTCTGGTCGGCGGGTTTTGGCCATGATGCTAGGTTTTAGGGAATTAGATTAGATTTTTTTAGGTATTGTTAAAAAAACAGTTAACACACTGAGAACTAAGGATGGGGGGATGTATGAAACGAATTGTTCAATTGACACTAATCACTGCGGGGCTTCTTTCTGGATTCATGGCTCAAGCGGCCGATGAGCCGACTCTGGTTCCGGCAAGCTACCACACGGCCTATTTGCCATTTGGATTTGATTCAAATGACAATGTTCAGATCGTAGCGGAGGGATTGTTCTCTAACAGCTGCTATCGTGCGGCTCCTGCTGAAATAAAAGTGGATGAAGCGGCGAAGGTGATCAACGTTTTTCCGAAGGCTTATAAGTATGAGGGTATGTGCTTGCAGCTTTTGGTGCCGTATTCACAAGTTCTTGACCTAGGAATTTTGAAAGCCGGTAACTACGAGGTTCGAGTACCTGATACAAAAATGGTTTTGGGTTCATTGACTGTAAAGCCAACTTCGCATTCAGAGCCCGATGATTATTTGTACGCGCCGGTGACTCAGGCCTACTTTCAAAAAGAAAACGGCAAAAACCAGGTGGTATTGACAGGGGAGTTTTCGAATAGTTGCATGCGTTTGGCGAGAACTCTCGTAGACGTGCAACCGAGGGTTGTTGTTATTCAGCCAGTGGCAGACATAGCCGCATCCGGGTCGTGCGTTTCCGGAAGTTTTCCCTTTAAGCAAGTCGTTGACTTGCCGGCCATGAATGACGGGCGTTATCTTTTGCATGTCCGCTCATTGAATGGTCATGCTTTGAATACACTTTTTGATATCCGATAGACGATTCGCTTTTGAGCGAGGAGTGAGGATTGAAAGCCGGAGCTTAACGCTTCGGCTTTTTTTTTAGAGATAGCTTGCGCAGTTGATTTTCTTTCGGGCCCGTCTGGATTGCGGGAAAATTTCTTTGCAGGCTTTTTTCATCTGTTGTGGCGAAATAAATTCACTTAAACTTCGCACGGCCAGGCACGCAAAAGAGGATTTCTCGTCATAGGTGATTGGTTTGTCGGTGCAAGAGGAAAGGCGTTTGGCCTCGGGTTGATTGCGAAATGATGAAGAGAGAAATGAAGCGCCGACGATACAGGCTGCTTTTTCAGCCGGGCTTCGATCATCTGAATTGAGGTGCGAGCAGGACTTCATGACTTGCTTTGAACTTTGTGGCCACGACGTCGCGAGCCCCTGAGCGCTCAAACAAGCCCGGTATCCAAGGTGAAAGCGAATCGGATCAAAGTACTTTTGACACTTTTCTTTTTGATTTTCAAGAACACCCTCTTTTTGAGATTGAGACAGTTGAGAGTAGGAGTAGCCGACTAAACAAGATCCAAGAAAAGTCCGGTCTCCAGTTAGACGCATGCACTTGGCCTCAGGCGAAATATTTTTTTGAAGGCCTAAAAGTTGATCAGCGTGCACGCCGGAAAAGCAGGATTCTTGAAAAATTAAATCGATGAGAGTTTCGTTTGAATAGCTCGTTTTGCAAGCCGTAAAGCTTTTGCTTGACTCAGAGCTACTGGGACTAGCAAGTGTGACCCCAACTTGGCACGCGCTGCTGAGGCGAACGGAGGGATTGTTTTTTGAGCATTGAGTTCGAGCCTCATTTGCAGAAGTTTTTTTTCTATTCAGCATTCCCTGCTCGCAAGCTTGGAGTTGTTGCGACTGCATGGCGTTTGTAAAAAGCAACTTACATTCACTCACATTGGCGGCTGGCGGTGCTAAGTTTTTTATTTCTGTGGGGTTCTCTTGTTGTGCATTTTCGTGAAACTCACCAGGTGAAACACTCGCCGGAGCTCGACTGACCGATTTTTTTTCAGGATAGACGGAGGGCGAGTCCTCATCGGATTTCTGCGTCGAACTCGGTAATTCATTAGACATGGCCTCAGGCATTGCATTTGGTATGTGCGCGGTGGGTGCGTGTGCTTCGGAAGTTTCAGTGGTTTCTGGTGTTTTATTTTCAATTGGTGCAGATGAGTTTGATGCCACTAAGAATTCATGTTCCATCGGAGGCAGCGCGACTTTTGGCTCATGAATCGTTTCGGCCTGACAGCCAATTTGAAAAACAGCGATGACTGAAAGTGTTGCGCAAACTCGTTTCACTTTTATGGCAGGTCTCATAGGTTCACTTTCTTTGGTGGGTAAAGAGAGCCGAGATTAGCCTCGACAATAGATTTGAATTTTTCGCTATTCTCTTTGTTAAGATCTTTTTGGTAGAGCCGAAGATACCAATAATAATTTCGTAATATACTGGCCACATAGTCTCGAGTTTCAGAGTAGGGGATGAGGTCGAGTAGGAGCACCCTGTTCTCGACGGTGTAGCGCTTCTTCCATTTTTCAACACGATTAAACCCTGCATTGTAAGCCGCGAGTGTGAGTTCGATATCACCATCTAAGTTTTCAAGACGATGCAGAAAATATTTTACTCCGACACGAATATTGGTCTCGGGATCATAGAGCTGGCTTGAACTTTTCACCGACGCGATTCCACGTGCGGTTTCCGGCATGACTTGCATCAGGCCGCGGGCGCCCACTCCGCTACGAGCAAAGCGATTGAATGCACTTTCTTGGCGAATCAAAGAGAGAATCAAAAATGGATCGACATGCTGGGCACGAGATTTAATTTTGTCGAGAAACCAAATTGGGAAAACTAATTTCAGTGTCGAAGGTGTCACCATTTGAGGCTCATCTTGAAATAGTGCGGTCATCATTTTGAATTTTGCAATTGAATTGCCGGTTCGATTGACAAGAAGTGCAAGGTACAGACGAACTTCGGGTTCAAGTGTTGTGAGTTGGTCCTCGTGTTTATCGAGAATCTCTAGAGCAAGTCCGAACTCCTTTTTCTCAATCAACAATTCGCTCAAACGGATCATGTCGTTGAGGTCAGGCCGAATGTTGGAGCGAAAGCCCACGCGTGAAACTTTATTTTGGCTCAAATAGGTTTGCATACGTTGATCAGAACCATTGATAAGGAGATTGTGGTAGCTGAGTGGATGTTGTCGCAACAGAGATTCGCGTGCCTCAAATTGAGTTTCTGGAAGATTAAGTTTTTGGGCACAGACATAGCGCCAATATTTCACTCTTGAAGACAGAAATCGTCCAGAGGAAGAGGCCTCAATTAAATCGAGTAAGGTCTGGGCCTTATCAAATTGGCCCAACCATATGGACAACAAAGCTCCTCGGAATCTTGCTTTATTGGCCTGTTGATCTTGGCCACAGTCTGAAGCGCGCAGATAGGCGGAACGGCTTTTTTCGATGGCTTCAATTCTTGGAAATTCGTCCTCATACCTCGCTCCAATTGCTAGTGCTAATGCCGTTGAGTATCCGGGTGAATTGCACTTTGCATCTTGTAAGAAACTGGAGTGAAGAGAGTTCAGTGTCTCGAGGTTGTCGACGCTTGAGAGCGCTCCATTGAGTTGGGTAAAACCAAGTGGGGCAAGGTTGTTTAAGGTGCGTGATCCAATCCACTCAACTATTTGTTCGCGTGAGACTGCTGACTTCAATTTGCGATCGGTGATTGGTTTTTCTAAGGCCCCTGTGTCTTGGGCGTCGAGAAAAAAGCAGGCGAGCGGGATTTCATCTTTATAGCTGCCACATAAAGTGAGAAGAGAATTTTTTTTATTTCGGACTTTGTAATCCAATACCAGTTCGAGTTGCTTGCGCGCTGAAATCAGATCTTTCTTTTTTTCTAACTTTAGTCCAGTCCAATTGCGCTTCAGGGCTTCATCGAAATCATAAGAAAGCGAGAGTGGATTTCTTTCGAGTTGCGAAAGACCATTGGGCGCGCCCTGTGCACGAGGCGTGGTGCTCAGAAGACAAGGCAATAGCACAAGTGAAAGAATTTTTGTTTTATGACTTTGGATCAATGAACTTTCTTGCAGCATAGTCTTTGTAGTTTATCAAAACTTGCTGCAAAAAAATTGATCCGACTGAAGGTTGGAGCGAAATCAGGACCTCGACCAAGAGCTTAGGTAAAGTCAGAAACTAGAGTGCTGGACTGCGAGGTTAACTCTTGACCTGAACAACTTCGGGGTCCAGTCGTTATCTGCCTGGACCTCGAAGACGTTCTACCATTGGTAGAGTCAAAAGCGTAAACACTGGGGCAGAAGTAAACAAGACAACCACCATTGCGCCGACAGGTACATCCAGCTTGTAGCTCAAGATCATTCCTACCACACTTAAAACAGAACTTAGAAGCCATCCAAAAATCAACCGCGATTTCAGCGTGTTGAAAACTAAGGTGCTCATGACCGACGGAACAATTAGAAGTGAGAATACGAGTAGCACTCCAGCGATATGTGTTGATGATGCGATAATCACTCCGAAGAGGGCGTAAAAGACAAAGTCCCAAAACCAAGAGGCATGTGATGAAGTCGACGCCGTCCAAAGTTGTTTGCGAAAAACAAAATGAACAATCCCAACAACAGCATAGATGGCGAATGTTTTGATGACGTCATCCCAGGTGACCAAAAGAATTTGTCCCACCAATGCTTCTTTAAGATGCTCGGCTCCGTGGGTGAGGCGATCCAATACCAACACTACAGCAGCAGAAGCAAACGCATAGACAATTCCGATAATGGCTTCTTGAGAAATTCGGTGCTCATACCTCCTCGCTAACGCAAAAAGGCTTGCCGCCAAAAGAGTCGAACCAAGTGATACAAAATAGTGAATCTGGGGTGAACCATCGGGAATCAAAAGTAATCCACAAATTGCGCCAAGAGAAGCCACTTGTGCCAGGCTAAGGTCAACAAAGATAACCCCTCTTGCAAGCACATGGAGACCGAGATAGCAGTGAGCAAGCGCCAATATCAAGAGCATAACTGTTGGCGCGGCCATGAACATAATGATGTCATTCATGAGTTTTTCTCCAAAATAGTGACAAGTTTTTCGTAAAGGTCAAAGAGGTTTTTAATTTGAGGTTCTCCGTCGACACTCACTGGAACCGAAAAAACCTTAGCCGTAGCAAGTTCTGTAGTGATTTTTTCGCCAACTTTGCTGTCGAAATAATTTTCAATGAGAACCAAATTGATCTTCTCCTTTTTCATTATATCCAAGACTTCAAGAATATGCTGCACCGTTGGTGGAATTCCTGGTTTGGGTTCAAGGTAACCCCGATTTTGTACGCCGAAGCGAGCAAAGAAGTAATTGAGAGTCTTATGATAGGTGATCACTTTTCGGTTTTTTGCTGCCAACTTTTCAACACTTTTTTCTGCGTTTGCAGCAAGGCCTAATCTGTTTTGCCACGCTTTCATTTTGAGGTTGATCTCGGTAGAAAATTTCTTGGAATTGGCGAGGTACAAAGCTTTGTGATCATGATCAATTGCACCCAACTTTTCAGCGAGATGCTCGCCAGCCTCCGCCGCTCGTATCGGATCGAGCATGAAATGAGGATTGCCTTCGGGGTGCACATCGCCTTGAGCGCGTGATGTCTCTCCCTGTGGGACTTCTATTGGAGTGATGGTTTCTCCGAGCTCAATAAAGCCTGGACTTCCAGGATTTATTTTTGGGTTGCGTGCACCCTGCACCAAATTTTTTATCCAACCGATTTCAAGTGAAAGTCCATTAGTGACCAGTAAATCAGCTCTATTTAGTTTGGTCATGTACGACGGCTTAGTTTCAATTGCATGGGGATCTTGGGTGCCCTTGGCAAGAACTTCAAGATCCACTTCACTTCCAGCAATTTCAGTGATGAGTGAGCCAAGGTCTGTGGTTGTTGCAACCACTTTGAGCTTTGCAAAGCTGGTTGTGCAAAAAAACAAAATGAGTGTTGTAAATATTTTTTTCATAAAGGCTCCTTTTAGTAGTTATGCGCAGGGTGTGCGCCGATGGAAAAATTGAGTTGCAATAAGAGGCGGTGGTCGACTTTTCCTTGGGATTCGGAAAGGTGATCATACTGCAGGCGAAATCCTGAAAATTCGGTTGCCAAAAATGCGATCAACGCTGAGTAACGGAGACTAAACGGCTCTTCAGTCAGAGGACTGACGGTGTCTGTGTCATTTCGGCTGACATATTCGGCTCGCCCCTGAAGCCACCAGCGTTCATCGACTTGCCATTGGAGAGAGCTCACAATTCCTTCTGTGGTGTTTTCTCCTGTTTCCCGTTTAATCTTTCGTTGTGCTATTTCATTTGACCAAATCAGTGCGTGGAATTTTCCACCAACGGCTGGTCGCCACTTGAACGTGAGGTCGCTTCCCAAAAATTGGGTTGAATTTTCACGAAAGGTCGCCGTCGCAAATGAGTTTTCACCAGTAACTCCTGAAAGGCCCCATTCCAGTGTACTGTCATCATTGAGCTCCCAAAGATTTTTTAGTTTCAGGAGGTAGACCATACTGTTGGGACTTGCATCGTGAAAATAGTTGTCTTGACCTTCGGCTTTTCCAGAAAGCGCTTGCAGAGTGGCTTCCGAAAACCAGGAGGTAGGCAGGAGAAGGCTCGCCGAAGCCCCTACGTCGTTAAGACCCTCAGATCCGAAAATACTTGAAAGCAAAAGAGGCTGATCAACAAATGCCAAGGCATGTGTGTGCGTCGGATTCGATTTACCAAACGCGGCCTTAAATTTGCCAAGTTTAAAAGTGATCATGGGTATCTGGGTTGACTCTGCATAAATCTCCTCGGGTTCATATTTATACTCGATACTCTGCGGAATCTTGACATTGCTTGCATCTGCAACGTGGCTCAATTCAGGATGCATCGAGAAGGTTGCAAAAAAACGAGAGTAAGGGTCAACATCGCTGAGAAAGCTTAATTCTGCTTCCTGCAGGCCCAATCCGTTTGGAGAGTCGGCGAGAGGATCATTGCCACGAAGTGATCGTTGATACAGAAAAAGTCCATTGAGACCTATTTGAGGTGTGCCGTTTTTGGCTTCTGCAAATGCCCGGTGCAATGGTGCAAGTACAATTATGAGTGCGGTAAAAAGAATTTTGTTTAGCATAAAACTCCAACGTTTAAATTTGTGCGACATGAACGTGACTTTGTTTTGTCTTGTTCTGCTGCTTGGTCTGTTTACTGATCCACTGGTCCGCAGTAATTGCTATGCAACCACAAGTGCTATGCAGCTCCTTGCGATCCATAATAAACAGGGAACACGTCCTTTTTTGTTTAAAATATGTGTCCTGAAAACCAGCAAGTGATATGTGATTGACTTATGACTTATGACTTATGACTTATGACTTGTGACTTGTGTGCAGGTGGGCCACGAGGGGCGTCGCTCAGCCAAATTCCAAGATTTGGCCTGGCAGGCGAATGCAATGTGACGGTCAGCTCGGCCTCGAGAGCCGGAATCAATAGCGAAGAGTCGTCGGTGTAGACAAGCTCCGCAGTCAGAGTCTTAGAGAACAATTGGCCAATAAAGCAGGGTGCATCGGGTTTGCTGTCTCGCAGTCCGGCCTGTTCTTTGAGTGTCGTCCAGCAGTTTTCTGCGTGGCTCGGTCGACATGAGTTTTCTGAATCGAATGCTACGCGAGGAGAATCCTCAGGTGCGATAAAGGCATGATAAACTCTGTGTAAGGCCTCTCCAGTTCCGAACACCAGGCAAAACATCATCAGGAATAGTGAGGTGAAGAATTTGTTGGAACGATGCTTTCTAGCGATCAGGTGGCAGATCATGGCCGAATTTTATGCCGAACTTGAAAAGGTTTGCAATAATTTGTTTTGCAACCCAAGAAAACCTGAGTAGATAGAGACCTATGAAAATATGGAAACTAAAAAAAGCCGCTGAAAAAAAATGGAGTCTTCAACATCCGTGGATCTTTTCGAATGATCTCTGCGAGAGCCCAAAGGGTACACAACCAGGGGAACTCATTGACCTTCGCTCTGAGTCAGGTGAGCGTCTTGCTCTCGGTTACGGAAATCCTCAGACCTTAATCGCATTTAGAACTTTGAGTCGTGATCCAAACGTTACCGAAATTGATGCCCGATTTTTTGCGGCCGCCTTTTCGCGTGCATTTCGATTACGTGAGATTGCGGGTTTGGATAAATTTAGTTTCCGCCTGGTGTTTGCTGAAAGCGATGGCTTGCCTGGACTGATCATCGATCGCTATCGTCTCTATTCTGAACAGCACGCGACCACGCTAGAGCTGAAGTCCTCTAAACAGATTCTGGTTGTTCAGATCAACTCAGCAGGAATGCAAAGTCTAAAACCGCAAATTTTGGATGGACTCAGAATTTTTGTTGAAGAGCATTTCGAGAAAACGCAGGTGAGTTGGGCTAACACCGCGATCATGGTTTGTGAGGATTCAAAGTCTCGGTTAATGGAAGGTCTTGAAGTTCGGGCCAAGTATATAGAACGACCCTTACCTGGATTCGACTTTCAACTGACACAAATTGCCATTCAATCAGCGAGTCAACCAGAGTTGCCGCTTCCAATGCTGGTTGATTTTTTGGGTGGTCAAAAAACTGGTTTTTTTCTAGATCAAAGAGTGAACATAAAAAACCTAGTTGAATTTCTTCCTGGTTGGCTTGTGGCGCGTGATCGCAATCTTCCTATTCGGGTTTTAGATCTTTGTTGTTATGTCGGTCAATGGGGCACCCAGTTGGCGGCCGCGCTTAAATCTTATGGTTTTAGTGCGGAGGTTACGTTGGTAGATGCTTCGCAGAAGGCTTTAGAAACGGCTTCGAAAAATGTGGCAATGGCAGGTGGGCAGCCAGTTGTTCAAAAAATGGATATTTTGGAGGACCTTCATCGGCTACCCTCTGGATTCTATGATCTGGTCATTTGCGATCCTCCGGCTTTTATTAAAAAGAAAAAGGACATCCCACAGGGCATTCAGGCCTATAGCAAACTCAATCGCGAGGCCATGAGGCGTGTGTCTGCCGGTGGTTTTTATGTGAGTTGCTCTTGCTCGGGGCTTTTTGAAGAAACAGATTTTCGACAAATGTTGGCTCAATCTGCAGCACGTTGCCAAAAAGAAATTCGTTGGCTGTATCGTGGGTTTCATAGTGCCGACCATCCCCAGCGACCTGAATTTCCGCAGGGTACCTATTTAAAGGCATGGATTGGGGTCTCGGTGCAGAGATCGATCGCAAATTCAGCACAGAATTCGGCTGCAAAAAACTAATGGGGGTCTAATGAGAGTACAGAGATTCGATATCAATCCGATTTGTTTAACAGCATTCGGCGCAAGAAATAGATGGGGCCAAACCGTGATTTTGCTTGCAGGCCTGGCGTTGAGTCGGGTCGCTTCGTCGGCAGTTGAGCTCAAGCTGGAGGCCAGTGCCATGCATTCCAAAGGTCAACCTTTCACGAAAAATCTGGGGCAGAACTCCTCGGCAAAATACCTTTCACTGAATTTAGCGTTTGAGCCATATCGAAAGTTGAGAGAGCAGGTTGAAAAAATCTTAAGTGAAGAAAGTAAGTCAAAGGTTGAACTCAAAAACCGAGGAGAGGCACATGTGACAGTGATTACGCCTCCGGAATTCAATGAAAGTTTAGCTGCGCAGATCAATATCGAAAAAGTACATGAAATGGCTGAAACTTTGCAAATGCAGGAGTCGACTGTTTTGGAGCCAGTTTGTGTTGGGCGAGGTGAAGCTAAAATTGATGGGCAAACAGAGTACACTTATTTTTTAGTGGTGAAGGCGCCCAAGCTGCTTGAAGTTCGAAAAGCCTTGCAAGAAAAAGCAAAGGCATTTGATGCGGCTCACTTTTATCCGCATGTCACCCTAGGCTTCACCAAACAAGATCTTCACGAACAGCAGGGTGTGATTAAAAACGACAAATCATGTTGGCGAAAAGTCGTTATACAACCTTAATGAAAGGTATCACCGCGCGAGCAAAAAAAAAGGAGAGATCAAGTCTCTCCTTTTTTGTCTTTTACCTTTGTGGCATTCCGTAACGGGTTCCGTTGAACAAAACCCAGCCATCTGGCCTTGATCCCTGTGGATCGTGATGTAGCCAATGAATCAGTCCGCCATTTCCGGTGCTGATAAACTGACCTGCCAATGAAACCACACTGCCAATCACGACTGGAACGTAGGGTCCCATATCGGTGTTGTATACAGCTGTAATGGTGACCCCATTATTCAGACGGACCACAAATTTCTGGTGCCGTAAGCCCTGGTTGTCGTCAGGCAGAAGTTGCACCACTATGACGTTCATAACCGTCACGAAGTTGATTCCACGACGCTTTTGGATCGCACTCTCAACGAGAGCTTGTCCATCACCGTCGGAGTCTGAACCTCCTGGCTTATATTCACGTTCTACAGGGTTGCTTCGGCCATCGCGTTTACCAGCAAGAGCTGTGGATGGTTGGAGACTGGTTGCCATAGCCAAGGCTACGAAAACCAAGAGTGAGAAGAGGCGCTTCAACATAATTCCCCCCCAGGGATGAAGTGTGGCTCGTTCTGGCAGGGAACCTAACACGCCATTTCTGAGAGTTTCAAGATGAATCTCTGATAAATCTTTTTGTGGCGGCAATTGGCTTCCTGCCTGTTCCGCGATTGCATGCAGCTTCAATGGGCACTCTTCGAAATGACTCAGTTATGAGGAGATGGCAAAGTTTCAGTTGGCCGTAGCTCGATTTCGATGAAGAATATTGAGTCTGGGCCTCACAAGAGATGGGGCCAGGTTGACGTTTGTAGTTGAGATGATCAGCTCGAAATAATCACCTTGGCATAGGAATAATTGGAATAACAAGAGGAGCAACTGGGTATGGCTAAGAAGGCGACAAAAACAACAAAAACAACCAATACAAATAAGGCAACCAAGAGGACAAGCAAAGGCCAAAAAACGAGTGGGCCAAATAACAAGACCGCGAAGGCCCCAGTGACGGCGACCAAAGGTGCAAAAACAAGATTGGCCAGAGCTAGTCGGAATGCCAACATTATGGGCTTGGCGACCTCGGGATGGGTTAGATCTGCGGAATGGTTGTCTGTTGATTCGGCCCCGGTTGCCAATGCCAAGCGCGGTCTCTTGTTTGTTTTGGCTGGCGAGGGGTGGGCTTTGGCCAAAGAAGAGTTGCAACAGCATCTGGCTCCATGGCAAATGGCGCAAGTGGAGGAGAAAAAGGCGGAGTCGCAGTTTTTTTCGGGAGTACATGGACCGGTGTGGGTCATCTATCTCTCCGTGATGGAGCCTCAGTCGCAACACCACGGATTGCTTGATCGGTCTGAATATGCCCGTGCGCGTGACCTCGTCGGAGCAGCGGCCGTACAGTCATTCGCACATCAATTGGATCATTTATTGATTGAAACTGAGGGACTAAATGAATCTGAAGAAGCCGGAGTCTTGGTCGGTCTCGAGTGCGCGAGTTACAGCTTTGTAGACACGCAAAAAAATCTCAAAAAGAAAACGAAGAGGCTCCCGCAGCTTGTGTTTTTACAAGAGGGCTGGTCATTGTCTGAAGAGAAATCACTTGATGCCTTGGCAACAGGTACGGCTGTCAATTTGGCTCGACACTTGGTTAATTTGCCGGGCAATGCTTTAAATCCGAAAACAATGGTTGATGTTGTGAAGGCTCTTTTTGCTAAGAGTTCGACAACTCAAATTGAAGTCTGGAACAAAGCAAGATTGATGAAAGAAAAAATGCATCTTCTTTTGGCTGTTGGCCATGCGGGTTCCGAAGAGCCTTGCATGATTCATCTTCGCTATCGCCCCAAAGGCATGAAGAAACGTAAGCCAGTGGCTTTTGTTGGTAAGGGTATAACCTTTGATACCGGTGGGTTGGACATCAAGCCGTCGTCAGCGATGCGCTGGATGAAAAAGGACATGGGCGGATCTGCGGCCGTGGTGGGTTTAGCTTATTGGGTTGAGCAAGTTGGTTTGAATTATCCTTGTGATTTTTATTTGGCGATGGCTGAAAATGGCGTGGGCCAAGGGGCGATGCGCCCCGGAGATGTGATCACGGCACGCTCTGGGTTGACTGTCGAGATTCACAACACGGATGCCGAAGGGCGCTTGGTATTGGCTGATGTTTTGGATGTTGCGGTAAAACAAAAAGGCGCAGATCAACCGGCGGCTGTTTTGGATTTGGCCACACTAACAGGTGCAATCAAAGTCGGGTTGGGTGCTGATGTCGCGGGGCTTTTTGCGAACAACGATGATCTTGCCGAGTTGTTACTTTTGGCGGGTGTGCAACGTGGTGAACTCAACTGGAGAATGCCATTGGTGAAAGCTTATCAAAGTCTGTATCGTTCTAACTTTGCTGATGTCGCCAATTGCTCTGATGGATTTGGCGGAGCGATCACTGCGGCCTTGTTTCTGGAAGAGTTTGTGGGGCAGGTGCCATGGGCCCATCTCGACATCTATGCTTGGAAAGACTCTGCCTCTGGAATTTTTGCGGAAGCGGGCGGGAATGGACAACCGGTGCAGCTTCTAAGTTATTTTCTGCGTGAAATTGAGTCGCGTGGTGAATTTGATGAAGCAGTTGTGAATTGAGATCGTAGATTGATTTTTTAGGCGCCGATTTTGGAATGAGGCAGAGTCGGTGCCGTGTTGGTGTTTGGACCAGCAATTTGTGCATTCGAAGCCTGTCTATCCATAGTTTGTGGAGACACCTCAATGCCTTTGCGAACATTGTCCCAGTTTCGCAGAGTCATTTCACCGCAATGAATATCAAGGTAAGGAGTGCCCATTAACCAAGATCCTGTGTTAAAGTAAATTTTGCCGTCGGCAAGTTCCACGCGTCCGGCATGGTGGGTGTGTCCAAAAACCACTCCGTCGAAGCCACGTTCCGATAACTCTTTTACACTTTCCAAAAAGTTCGGGTGTTCACCCGGAATTCCGGCAGTTTGTTTGGGGTGAAAGAGTTTGGATTTGAGTTTTTCAAAATCGATCCACAACTTGTAGAGATTAGGATGAATGGCCAGGAATACCCCGGCGAGAGAAGTTAAAAATTCATAGAGATCTGGACTGCTCACAAAGAAAGGATCATAGAGATGACCGTGCTCAATTCGAATTCGTTTATCCTGCGACCAAACATTTAAAAATGGCGCGACTTTGAAGCCACCCCAATCATTTAAAAAATTTTCGAAGACGATGTCGTGATTTCCGACAACATAATAAACATTGCGACCATTTTTGGTGATCGCTTTAAGAGCGTGTAGAATGTCGGGTACATCTTTGGCAAGCTTTGCAAAAGACACTTGGGCAATTTCAAAACCGTCACCGTTGATGCATAGGTCATAACCTTCACGGGCAATCCAATGCAAAAAATCGAGAGTGGGTTGCTTGGCTTGTGAGAATGGATTTCCCAAATGCAAATCTGAAATGACCAAAAGTCTGTCGGTCTTGATCTCTGTGATCATGCGGACTTCTCACTCTTTGCCGAGAAGTCTGAATTATTTAGAATCAAGGTGAGCGAGTCTTTGGAGAATTGTTCGCGATTGAGCTCGCGGGTGAGATTCTCGTTGGTCACGCGAATTCTTCGACTGAGTTCTTTGAGCATTTCAAATGCGAGAGTGGGATCGCGACGAATTTTTAAAAGAAAACCACCGGGATGAATCACCACAAGTTTGGTGCGCCCTTTGGCTTTGGCCGTAGCGCTTCGAGGAAGACTTTCGAGAAGTGACATTTCACCTACGAAGTCTCCTTTGCGAAGTCTGGCCAGCACGATGTCACCGTGATTGGTTTTTTTGGTTACTTCGACTTCTCCTTCAGAGACGATGTACATCTCGCGACTCTCGTCGCCCTCAGAGAAAATCAGTTCACCATCTTCGAGAATTTTTTTTGTTTCTTGGGCAAATTTCACGCTTAAGTCTTGCATGCATTTAGATTAACGAATTTGTACCCAAAGAAGAAGACAGGAGAGTGTGTGGCTAGGTCTAGATTTTTATTCTCGCACATGCCTAGGTAGTGTGCAGTTTCGATGGTGAAGATGAAGTGGAGATGAAAAATGCAAATGTGTCGAAATTTACCTAAGCTGACGCTAGGTTTCAGACCTTTGTCTGTCGGGAAGTCGGCACAATATTTTCTTGCAAACAAAATTAGGGGGGTTACATTTATAACGTCTAACTGATCGATCAGTGAGATTTATGAGCATGGTGCTCAAAAATTAACTTTCTCAAAAAGGGGAAAAATATGAAAGCTCTATTGGTAGCTGCTTTGGTTCTTGGTTCATTCTCAGCATTCGCAGAAGATCACGCTGCAGCTCCTGCTGCCGCTGCTGCTGCTCCAGAAGCAAAAGCTGAAGCAAAAGCTGAAGCAAAAGCAGAAGCTAAGCCAGCTAAAAAAGCTAAAGCTAAAAAAGCTAAAAAAGCTGAAAAAGCAGCTGAAGCAGCTCCTGCTGCTACAACTCCAGAAACTAAGTAATTGGTTTCGGGCTTCTAGTGATAGAAGGCAGAAAGCGGTCTCATTGAGGCCGCTTTTTTTTTGTGTTTTTGAATGTGTGCCGGCTCACCAGCGGTGTTGTCAAAATGCAAGCTGTGTGCGAGCATTGAAATGAGTTGAATGGGGATGTGCTCCCAGAATTGAGCCGCCTCGATTTTGGTCTTTTTAGGTTGGGATGCATTGACGATGGCAACTGGTTACGAGTCGAATAGACAAAAAAATATCGGTGATATTTGGAGTTGCTCTCGATTGGGAGTGCAATCGTGACCAAGCCATTTCGTCGAAAAACAGATTTTATTTACTCACGACAACACTTTGTGAATTGGTTCATTTTGGCTTTTTTATCGGGCTCAGTGAATGCGGGTGGTTTTTTAGCCTGTCAAAGATTTGTCTCGCACGTCACGGGATTTGCAACTCTCTTCGGCGTTGATTTCGCTCGAGGGGACACTCGCTTGGCTTTGGGAATGTTGTCAGTTCCGTTGTTTTTTTTAATGGGTTCAATGGTCTCGGCCTTTTTGGTGGAGCGAAGAATTCATCAAGATCTAACCCCTCGCTATGCCATTGCGATGTTCTTGGTTTTTTTATGCCTTTTTTCTGCATCATTGCTTGGGGCTTCGGGCTCGTTTGGGCAGTTTGGAGCAGCCCTTGAAATTGACCAGGGATATCTTCTGCTGGCTTTACTTTGTACGGCGAGCGGGTTGCAGAATGCTGTGATTACAAGTGTATCGGGTGCAGTGGTTCGTACGACTCACTTGACAGGAATCACGACCGATCTTGGTATTGGTCTCGTGCGAGTGTTGTTTCCAGCTAAATACCAACACTCAGTGGCTCGCGAGGTCCGGTTCAATATGTTGCGGGCGGGAACTATCGGCGCTTTCATTTTGGGTTCGACAGCCGGTGCGATTGTTTGCCAGGCTTTTGGCTATTTGGGATTTTTGTTACCCTCGGCCATTGCCGTCTATGCGATCGTTGCGGCTAAGGTCTCGTGGGAGCGCATGGGCCTTCCTCGACAAAAGGACCACGTGGAAAGTCGAGATCCTTGATCAGGGTATTTGTTTATATTCAGTGAAGATCAGAACTCGCCGAAAAGTTGGGTGTGGAACCACTTAAAATGAAACCCGTTTCAATAGATGAAATTCTTGGCCATCCAAAGGCGTTGGTGGACTATTATCTTCAACTTTCTGAAGCGAAGTTTGTTCATCTTTTTAAGGTGGGAGCTGCGGTGTCAGCCGAGCAACTGATTAAATACAAACACAAAAAAAATATTCTTTATCTATTTGTGCGTGAAGAGGATTTTTCGAAATATCTTGCATCAACGCTGACTGTGGCTGGAGTGCGCTTTGGTGGGCCTAAACCTCCTGCTGATTTGACAAAATTATCTATCATTGAGCGTGCTATGCACAGTGTATATTCTGATGTGCAATTGGCGGGCTTCAATAAAGAGGCACTTGATCAAACACAAATGGTACATCAAGCAGTGATGAACTTAGTCAACAGTCAGTTTGATCTCAATCAGTTGATTGATAAAATCCAAAAACTTCCAGAAGACCACGCCCGTCACAGCGTTATGGTGAGTATGTTCGCGCCATTGATTGGTTTGGCGATGGGTTGGGAAAAGCCAGGAACGCTCGAGAAGTTGGCATTGGGTGGACTTCTACATGACATCGGTAAAACCAAACTTCCGGGCGACATTGCCACTAAGCCAGTTGATCGTCTCGCGCATGATGAAAAGATCATCTACCGCAGTCATGCCGAAGCAGGATATTTAGCGCTGTTGCAGGTCAAGGTTCTACCGGACGATGTTTTGCAAATCGTTTACCAGCATCATGAGGCAGCGGATGGATCGGGTTTTCCGCAAGGTCTTAAAGACATGACCACGCATCCATTGGCTCGGGTGGTGATTTTAGCTAACGCTTATGTCGATTCAATTTTTGCCGATGGTGGCACGATCGGGCGTCACACAGCGCAGAGAGCATTTGAAGAGCTGAGTTTAAATAAACATCATTTGTTTAATCGCGATTGTATGAAGGCTCTGGCAAAGGTTTTTTCCGAAGCAAAATGGGTGGCCGCAGGATGAGTGGATATAAGATCTTTGATTCCATTCAAGAACTTGTTCTTGTCGTTGATGAACGATGGAATCTCTTTTATGCTAATCCTGCAGCATCGATGGTGTTTGAAGTGAGTGGCCGTCGACTGTCATCTGGCAAGCCGTTGTCACAGTTTATTGAGTTTCAGCCTTCGTTATTAGAACTCGAGGACTTGAAAACAATTACGGAGTCCTCTCAATATCGGGAATTGAATTTCACTACACCCAACGGTAAAAATGGTACGACCCAGGTTTCAATTCAAAAAGATGAGTTGGTTGAACCCAATGCAGAGGGCGGAAGATGGATCATTTATTTCCGCGATGTGAGTCTCGAAAAAGTCTTGCAGAAAAAATATCGTGGCGAGCTAGAACAAAAAGAGAGTGTGATCGAAGATCTAAAAAAGGCGCAGAATCAGCTTGAAGAGTACTCTAAAAACTTAGAGGTCATGGTGCATGAGCGCACCTTACAATTGCGCGAAGCAAACCTTTTGATGCAGGCGATTTTAGACAGCTTGGGACAAGGTATCTTAGTTTTTGATAGCGACGGACGCATTCTGCCGTTTTTCTCGAAAGTTTGTGAATCCATCTTTGGTATGGTCCCCACGGGTCTTCTGCTTGAAGAGATTTTACGTCTCGAGAGCAAGGATTTCGAAGACAGTGTGAAATGGCGAGCCGTTATGTTTGATGACCTTCTCCCTTTTGAAGACATTGTCGGGCTTGGCATAAAACATTTTCGTTCATTAAAAGATCGGCAAATTGAATTGACCTATAGTCCAATGCGTACTGACTCAGGTGCTCTTAAAAATGTCGTGATGGTCGCAACCGACAAGACTGAAGAATTTCATGCTAAGCAAGAAGCTGAAAGAGAGAGAAACTTCGCTCGTATGGTGACGCAAATTATGCGAAACAAAGGTCAGTTTCGTGTTTTTGTGCGCGAATCACGTACCATCTTTGAAGAAGCTAAAGCAGTGGTTAAGAAAGTATTGGATAACAATCAAGTAACAGAAAGTTTTTGGGATGAGATTTCAAGAGCATTGCATACCTTTAAAGGTGGAGCCGGATCTTTTGCTCTTTACGATTTGGCGCATATCACTCATCGCGCCGAAGATTTTTTGAACTCGGTCAAAGAAGACCCAACGCCAGAAAATTTGCGGCGTTTTGCGGTTTTGTTTTATCAGATTTCGAGCTCTTTTGAGGGATTTTTACGATCGCAATCAGATGTTTTGGGTGGAGAGGCACAGCTTGAAGATCGCAGTCTCGAACTCTCACTGAGGGTGCTAAAAGCTTGGTATGAGAGAATTGATCGTGAGCCGAGGCTCGATTCACTGGCGACAGAAATTCGCGAAAATTATATTCTTGAACCCATTGCAAAATCATTTGCCCACCTCGACTTTGCACTTCAGGATCTCGCTTCGTCACTTGGTAAAGAGGTACGTCCTTTACGGTTGATTGGTGGAGATTTGCGGATTTTACCAGAGCATTTCGAAGATGTGTTCGGAAATATGATTCATATTTTTAGAAATGCGGTTGACCATGGGCTAGAACGGCCTGAAGAGCGTGAAGCCAGAGGTAAAGAAAGTGCCGGTTGCATAACAGTTGAGTTTGAGCGCTTTCAAATTGGCAATCACTATGACCGTCCTAGTATTGTCATCAAGGTCAGCGATGATGGTCGGGGCATTGATCCAGATCGGCTTAAAGAAAAACTGATTGAAAAAGATCTTTGGGAGAACTGGCGAGAGAAGAGTGCCGATGAACTTCTTCAGGTGATTTTCGAAAATGACTTTTCGACAGCCCAGAGTGTATCTAATGTCTCTGGTCGAGGTGTTGGGCTTGCTGCATTAAAAGAAGCCATTGAGAAGAAAGGTGGCAGTCTGCATGTCACTTCAAAAGTGGGAGAAGGCAGTGTATTTCATCTTCTAATTCCAGATGCTGAACTCGTCGTGCGAAAGAAAGCGGCCTAGAGCGCTGCATGACTAAATAAATAATATTTAAGTACTCTAGAGTTTGGTTGGGTCTTTTGCGCCTTGCAGTTTCTGCCAAGTGCGACTGAGTTTATCCTCAAGGGTTTTCTCTTCAATTGGTTTTACAATGTAATTGGTAACTTGCGCCTGAAGAGCCTCGAGCACCTTGTCTTTTTCGGATTCAGTTGTTAGCAATAAAAACGGAAGCGATTTCCATTCCGGAACCGCTCGAACCATTTTCAAGAACTCAAGGCCTGTGCAATTCGGCATATTCCAGTCTGAGATCACCAGTTGAATTGGTGCTCCCGAACTTTTGGCTGCAAGTAGAATCTGATAGGCCTCATGGCCGTCAGCGGCTTCAGATATTTGTTTGAATCCCAGGCGGCGTAAGTAGGCCTTCAAGAGATCACGTAGAGAACTCATGTCGTCGGCAATAAGAATTCGCGTGGTGTCTGGAAACATTTTGCTTTTTCCTGCTCTGATGTGAATGACTTGATCTAACAAGTTCTATTTTTCTTGAAAAATGGGTCGAGGTCATCTTGAAAGAAATCAAACTGGTCCAAACTCTACGAATTTTGTTTAGACCTCGCCTTTGGGCCAGATCATATGCCGTTTGGCCACCCCTGACTAGGCCAGCCGACTGAGGGCACAGTCCAATTTTGCAAGTGAAGTTAAGCTCAATATTGCAGATTTTGCAGGGATTTCTGTCTTGCCCTGCCCCAGGGCGTTGTTGGTGGTGCTCAAGTTTGTAAAAGAGATTGTCAATCTACACAGATGTTGTTTATGTCTTCTCAAAAGTTTCTATTTGGCAAAATACAGAGTTTTAAAGGAGGATTTCGATGAAAATTCTAGGTGGTTTTACTGGTCTTGTCTTGGTTTCGGCGATCGCACTGCCGGTGTTCGCAACATCTTTGGAAGTGGATACAAAGTCGGCATCGGTTGCTGTGACGGTTTCATCGACGAAAGAAGTCGTAGCACCTTCGGATATCTCACAATTGATTCGTTTGGTTGAAAAAAATGACCAAAGTGGAACAGAAAAGAAGGTTCAAGTCGTCGTGCAGGATCTTGGAATGCCGACAGATGTTTCTCCTCGTTTTATTGTTTACTTGGGATACTCAAGTTTGCAAGAGATGGGAAATGTAAGAGTAAACTTTAAAATCAATGAGAATGCGATTCAGTTTTTTGGCGCCAAAAGAATTGCTGCCGGAATTTATCAAATTAAGGTTTTAGAATACCGTGAGTCAGGAATGTTCGATGTCATACAAGAAGTGGATGCGCGACAAATGTTTGCTGATGAAAAGAAGCTCCGTAATTCCTGCGGTTCTGAATTCTGTGATGGGGATCTCAAATCAACGGTCAAAGTTACAGAGGTTTCGGCTGTTCCCCATCGCTATTAATATACTCCAGATCTGAATTCTTGCCGCGATCCGGTGTTTCGAATCGGTTTGCGGCATAAGTCGATTTTTTGGAAAGGAACGAACACCGAAAATTTGCAGATTTTAGGTTTAATTTTCGGCGCCTTTGTTGGCAAGCTTGAGCATCATCTTTGTTGAAGTACTCAATTCACTGTCATCGATTTCACGGCAAAAATTCTCTCTGACCTGCACCAAAGAATTCACGACCGCCGCTGTTTCTCTTTTCGCATAGACTTTGTCTTCTTCAAATTCGAATTCTTTTTTCGAATTTGTTCGATTCTGTTTGATGGTATCAAGTGCCGCACGGTTCAACTCTTTTTCACAGAAAATCTTCTTTCTTTGATGGGCCAACTCGGGCGAATCTACCAGAGATTTAATGACGACGTCGTCAATGTACTGTGCGAATGCAATTTTACTCTGTTCAAATACTTTCTTTTGTTTTTTAAGTGAGTTTTCATTGTCTCGCAGAGTCTGTTCTATAGAACTCCTGTTCCAATTTGGATCGGCGGCCGTCATGAGTTTATCGAGATCTAGGTAGGTTAAGCTGGCGTTGAGAATTGCGGACAAAGTGTCAATTTGAAGTTCTGAAAAGTAAATTGAAGCAGCAATGATTTTTTGACATTCGAGGGCCGCGTCCAAATTTTGTGCTCCCGACAGACACTCCTGTTTGAAGCGTTCTGCTATGAGCGCATTTGTATAAGTGGTAACTTTAAGCATCGCCAATTGGGAATCAAGCCAAGTCTTTTCGCTTTTAATCATTCGCTGTGTGAGTTCGGCTGTTTCGGTATATATCGCGAGCGTTTCATCAATGATTCGAAGGTAGGCCAAATTATAGTCTTTTAAAACAAGTGCAGCACTGAGCTGATAGCCTATCGCGACCAGCTTGAGTTTGGCTCCTGCAGCAGGGTTGACGAGCGCCAGGCCATCAGCGGCCAGATTGAAGCCGGCATTGAATTTATCTAGGTCAGAATCAGCTTGGTCATATTGTTTGGCAGATTCATAAAAGTTATAGGCGGCAAAGGCTTGAGACAACATCTCGGCAGCTTTCTTTTTGCCAAAATGTTCAAGTGCCATCTTGGCAGCTTCTTTGAGAATTGCTGTCTTGAGTTCTTGTTGATATTTTTTCGCTGCTTCACGTAGAACTTCAATCATGAGTGAATCGCGTTTTTTGTTGGGTAAAGGCTGGTTCGGTGAAGACGCCTGGCTTGGGTTTGGTGATTCGGGATTGTTTTGCTCTTCTGCACTAACGAGGGCCGACGAAATCATCACGAGAAAAACAAGACAGAGTCTAAGAGTCAGAGAGTGGAGCTTGAATGGGTTGGCATTTTGTTCCTTTAGCATATTGGGTCCACCTACTTCTTTCGGAGATCAAGAAATCGAGTTGTTTCCATGCCACCATCTTCGACGACTAATTCGAGGGCTCCACCTTTGGACATGAATGTCGATCCAGTAGAGGACACCACTCCGCTAGGGGCTTTACGCACGATGAAGGTTGCATCTGGCTTTAACTTTGCGTACTCGATAAATTCAATGCCATCGCTATAACCGCCATACCTAGCCGAGTACGATGCCTCTCCAATGTCATGTAAGTCGATGCCCCAGTAGTTTGGATTGTGCCCTTTGATATTGATTCGACTTTTGCCAAAGATCCCTTGGCGTCCGAATTCAAGTTTTCCGGATTTTGCTTTTTCATAGAGATCGAGTGCTTCACGAGTGAATTCTTGTGAAACTTGACCGTGCGGCGTGGTTACTCGGATGTTTTCTGTTTTCTCCACCAAAGTTTTATAATGTTGCAGTTCTTGTGGTGACTTCGTGAGAAGTCCGCTCAGAAGTGTTGATTTATCGACCCACTTTTTAAGACTGCTATTGATCCACAGCTCTTTTGAGGAAACGACCACTTCGATTGCATTTTTGCGAGCGGTGGCAGTTAGGCCCGCAAAATTTTCGAGAACGCTTGCGGCTTTTTCTTTTAGGTCTTTAGCGTGGCTGCCAAAACCAAATGTCAGCACATCTATTGCAGCAAGCGTTTTTTCTTCGAGTGAAAGTGGTAATCCCGATGTTAAGCTGACCCCTGTAGAAGCTTCGTAAATGGACCGAGAGACATTGAGAATCGGACTCCAGCCAATCGCAAGGTCAGCCATGGCTTGCGCAAACTTGAGATAGGCTTCTGCCGATTCAGAATCGAGGCCCGTGGCTTCTCGATTGGCGAGCCAGTTGAAGAGTAGGCCAAGATTTTGTGCTTTCTTTTGTACGGGGCTATAGGTGTAAATGCTGTTGAGAAGCGCGCGATTTTCAATAAGAAGAGCTCGCATTCTCGGATCAGGGCAGGTGATTTGTTTGATTCCCAATTGTTCAACAGATAAATTTGGAATCACAAACTTATCTCTTAAATCTGAAAGTGCACGCGAGACATCTTTGGCTGCTTGAAGTTGCAAATGCAAACTTCCCATTCGCATTTCTTTGAGTTTTGCGCTTTGCTGATCTATTTGCGTGCGCAGTTCATTGAACTGGGCTTCGTCACTAGCTGTGTAGATGAGACCCCGATAGATTGCGGTGGCCACTCCCGACATGATTGCAGATTCTAGCGCTTGATCATGGGCATTCTGTAGGTGCTGTGAAAATCCATTGTCACCAAAGGATGAGCCGGTGGCAGCAGAGCCGCGCCCAGACGGGTGATCTTCTCCTGATTCGCTAGTGCCTTCGCCATTGGCACCAGTGGCGCTTCGGCTTGAACCTGCAGCAGACTTTGCTGGCGGCGAGTTTGTTCCCGAGGTTTTGCTTCTGGCTGAATCATTTGAGGAGCCGGTGCCGGAACTATTTGAGTTCACATCGCCTTTGGGTTGGTTGCCTGGGCCGACGGCGACTTCGTTTCCTTGCCCATCGAGTTGCACAATTTCGACGGCTTGAAACAATGGCTGGTTTTTGGTGTCCGTCTTTCCACTATAGATCGCGCGCACACCAAATTTACCTCGCGGGTCAACCAGGATCACTGTTTCATTTGGTTCGGGTAACTGGTCATCTGGAATACGAAAGGACTCGTCGTTTGGATTTTCGCTTTGCCAGGAGAACGGAATTTTTCTTTCACTGGCAAAAGCGGGGGATCTGATGAAAGACGAGACCACTATGGACGAAAAAACAGCCGCGAGGAAAACTCCTGTTTTAAAGAAATTTTCGGGAAAAATTTTGGTCGATTTTTTGCCGAGGTCCTTGTCTTGTCGCATGCTTTAAGAATTCCCGCGTAAATCGTCGAGTTGGCTCTTGATGGTTTCGAGTTCACTCTCGCACTCTTGAATTTCGAGTGAGGTTGTTTCTTTCTTCTCAACAAGTTTTCTTCGCAGGGCTACAATTTCTCTAAAGACTTCGACCAAAGCGTCTCGTTGCTCTTGTACGGAGGCTTTGGTCGCGGCCTTGGCAATATCGATTGATGTTTTTAAAACCGGAAGCCACAGGCAGGCCAAGTGTTTTTCTTTTTCAGAAACGGACGAATCGTTGCAGAGAGCTTCGGCATCTTCAACTGTGTTTTTCCCCGAAAGGGTCTCGAGTATAAAAGAGTTGCCATCGGTCCAAGTTTCGGACTTGGCCCTGAGCTCTTCAAGCGAGCTCTGCTGAGCGGTCATTTGTTTGATAACAGTTGAAAGACCATTGACGATTTCATTGCTATTTTGGATAGCCTGGTTTTGAGCCGCGAGCAGTGAATTGAGTTGCTGCAATTTGCTTTCATTGAACTTTTGTGCTGACTCATAGTATTCGATTTGTCGATTGAGTGATTTTTTGGTGAGATCGCGTTCAAACTCGGCACGTTTTTTTTCGTACTCGAGTCGAATTTTTTCTTTCTCTCCTGCAAGGGTCGCAAGATAGGTGCCATTGGTCAATATATTTAGAGCCGTATCGATAAAAGCATCAGCGTCACTTTCGGCGTGGACCTGCTGGCCAAGAAATAGACTAGAAGAGAAAATTACCAGAGAAAGAAAAGCTGAATGAAGATTTTTGAAGACCAGTGAATCTGCCGTTTTCATATTTCACTCTTTCTATTTCTACTCATTGTCCGCTGCTTCAATTTTTTGTTTTAAGACTTCAATTCGTTGATCTACTTCAGTTTGGAGTTTTTCGTATTTTTTCAATAGAGATCTATTTAAATTGAGCGATGTCGAAATGGCATCCTTCATCCTTACCAGAGAATTGAAATCGATCGCAGGAAGTGCCTGGGCTGCCACGTCGGAAATTTCGATGCTCTGTTGTTTAGAGATATCGACTAATTCTTGCGAGAAATTTTCGAGACTAACAGCGAACTCCTTGGAGTCATAGGTACCGAGACGTTGAACTTCATAGTTAAACCGGCGAACAGCAGAATCCCATGCTCCAGATCTAGTCTGCATAGACGCTCCAATCGCGGCCAATTCGTTGTTTTGATCGATGGTGGATGTTAAAATCGGAATCATGGCCTTGTCTTTTTCGATACGGTTGTTAAGAAAATCTATTTCATCATCGATTTTCGATATTTCATTTTGCCGAAGCTTCAGCTCCTGATTTAGCCTTTTTTTGTACTTTTCAGTTTCGTCATTTCTATAAGCGGTCTTGGCACTTTCCATGGCTTGTTGGGCTTTTTCTTCATAGCTGTCAATTTGTTCTTGGCGTTTTTCTTGTAAACGCCTTTCGCTATAACAAGCGGTGTAGATACAGCCTTCAAATCGTGAAATGATAAAAAAAGTGGCACGGTTGTTTTCCAAAGTTTCTTCGACGCGATTCGTGACATCGTTGAAAAAGTTTTGGATCGCCTGCTGATTGTTTTCGACCGTTTTAAGTCCGTAGGAGAGTTGAATATAAATCAGTGGTGCCACTGCCGCTGCCGGATTGCCATTGTAGGAGGGCACACCAATATCGGGCCGTGGAGTATTGTAGGTTCCACCTTGTGGGATGGAAACCTGGCCACCAGGAAATCCGGAAATTGTTCCAGGATCGACACTGACGCCCCCTTCTCCCGCGTGAACCTCGGTGCCTCCAGGTCCTATGGATCCGCCCGTGTCGCTGTTGCCGATGATCACGCCACCATCTTTGAGTTCGATCACACCTGGTACGCCCCATGCCAGCGAGACAGACGATGTACTCAGGGTGACAAGTGAAAGTACCAAGGGCGCCAACGCTAGGAATGGTAGATGGCTTTTGAATGATGGGCCAGAGTTTTTGTGTTTCATAAGTTTCCTTCAAGACAACGAGGAGCCAGGTTGACGGCAACTAGGCGTGCTCCAAAGCGCGTTAGTTGGTTTGTTTATGAAATGAAATCGCATGGTGAACGATTCAGCATTTGCATGGGAACTTGCCGTGGATATTCAGCTTCTGTGCCAGCTCTTCTCCGTCTTTTCAGTGCCTGAGTTCGGTGAGGTTTGTGCTGGTGGCATTCTCTGCTGTGGGTTCACGAAAAAAAAGAAAGTGTTGTCGAAGATTTTGACGAAAAAAAACCCTCAAGAAGAGGGCTGTGTTTATAAACAATAAGAGTTTAATAATGCAAAAAGAATTAGAATTTTTTTAGGCCTCGAGAGGCTTTTCTTTGACCACGGGGTTTCGGAGGCTGCGTCGCAAGATTTTGCCGATATTTGATTTCGGCAGTTCTGTGCGAAATTCAACATTTCGTGGAACTTTATAGCCAGCTAAATTTGCCTTACAGTGTTTGATGAGCATTTCTGGAGTGAGATTTGGATCTTTTTTAACGACGAAGATTTTGACCACCTCACCCGATTTTTCATCAGGCACACCAATCGCTGCGACCTCAAGAACACCTGGGTGTGTTGCCACCACATCTTCGACTTCATTCGGGTAAACGTTGAAACCTGAGACTAGAATCATATCTTTTTTACGATCTACTATTCTAAAAAATCCATCTGGTTCAATCTGCGCGATGTCGCCTGTCTTAAGCCATCCATCGGCAGTCATGACAAGTGCGGTTTCATCATCGCGCTTCCAGTAGCCGCGCATGACTTGTGGCCCTTTGACACAAAGTTCTCCAGGGTGACCGAGCGGCACCTCGTGGCCATCGTCGTCGATGATCTTGATGTCTGTTGATGGAAGCGGCAACCCAATTGTGCCAACTTGGTCGTTGCCATCAATAGGATTGCAAGTTGCAACCGGAGAGGTTTCGGTCAATCCATATCCCTCAGCTATTTTGGTTTTGGTTACATCTTGCCAACGTTGTGCCACGGCTTTTTGCAGTGCCATACCCCCTGCAATACTGATTTTGAGCGATGAGAAATCAAGCGCACAAAAAGCGGGTTGATGCAAAAGCCCGTTGAACAAGGTATTCACACCCGTGATCACCGAGAATTTGACTTTCTTCAGTTCTTTAATAAAGGCACCCATATCTCGGGGATTGGTGATCAACACATTGTGGCCACCGTATTTCATGATGGCACAAGCATTCACCGTGAGCGAAAAAATGTGATAGAGCGGAAGGGCCGTGATCGCAATCTCTTCACCTTCTTTTAAAAGCGGCAACATCCAAAGACAAATTTGTTCCATATTGGCCACAATGTTTCGATTGGTGAGAGTGGCACCTTTCGAAACGCCTGTGGTACCTCCAGTGTATTGCAAGAAGGCAATGTCATCGAGATTCATTGGGATGGTCGCGAAACTTTTTTGTGCACCAAGCTCGAGAGCCTCATTGAAGGAATAGGCTTTGGGCAGACTATATGAAGGAACCATTCGCTTGACGTTTTTCACGACAAAATTCACGATTTTATTTTTTGGAAAGTTCAACATGTCACCAATTTCCGTCACGACGACATGTTCAATCTTGGTTTCATGAAGAATTTTTTCGAGGTGGTGAGCGAAATTCGCAAGGATCACAATCGCCTTGCACTCGGCATCGACAAACTGGTGATGCATTTCTCTTTCAGAATAAAGAGGGTTCGTGTTGACGATAATCAAACCTGCTTTGAGTGCGCCGAACATCGCGATTGGATATTGTAAAACATTGGGCATTTGCAGCGCAATACGATCACCTTTTTTGAGGCCCAGGTCATTTTGAAGAAACGAGGCAAAGTTGGTGACGAGCTCGTCCATCTGTTTGTAGCTATCGGTTTTTCCCATACAGGAAAATGCGGGTTTATCGCCAAATTTTTTGCACGCTTTCTCAAAGACGTCGGAGACGGAAGTGTAACGAGTAAGATCCACTTCATGTGGGATCATCTTCGGATATTTTGCGAGCCATATTTTTTCCATAATTGACACCTTTGCCCATTTTCTAGTTAATAAGCTCTACGTTAATAATTCCTTTAGGAATTTGCAATTGTAGAATTCATTGAACGCAGGGCTGAACAGCAAGCGAGATCTGTCAGCTCAAAAAGTTAGCAAATGCATGCGCACCCTAGAAAATGAAACCCAGGCCCACAGTACCGTAGGCGGTGCCAATGGTGATTTGATTTTGTGTCGGTACATCAATGAAGTCGAATTGTTTAATACCGAAACCAGCCTCTCCGTAAAGAGTTTTACTCCAAAAAACTTTGCCGTGAAAATTTAGGTTGTAGGTGGCACCCGCGGTGGTGTCGCTCGTGAGGCTCAAGGGGAAGTACAAGAATTCCATGTCCACATACTTGGGGTAGCGAAAAAACCAAAAAATGTTGAATAGATCATCAAAGACTTTGGGCATGGTTCGTGCCCAATAGGCTCCGACTCCAGAAAGGTTGGCGTGAAAGCCACCGAGCGAGATGACTTGATTGCACCAAGTGAGTCCAAAGAGTTCATCGCGATTCCAAATTCCGGGTGTGATGTTGTACTTGACGTCGAAATTGAGCACGCGAAAAGGTTGCGAGGGAGTGTCTTCTGAAACGCTGAAATCAGAGAGAGAACGAAAGTAACGGGTGGAGAGGCCCCAGCGGTGTTTGGAAAAAGTTGAACTTTGCCAACGGCCCAGAGTTTCGAACCAATAGGCTGCGGCTCCTTCAGCAATCAAATTGAGCTGCAGAGTGGAGTCAACGATTCCCGTTAGCCGCGCGCTGAGCTCCCAGGGATAGCCGCGAAAGAGTTGATAGTGCGCCACCCAGCTCTCATCAGGATTGTCGGTATTTTGCACAAGAACTCGAGCTTTGTTGCGTTCGCCTTTTTGAGGCGCATTGAAGGTCCAAGCATATCGGTTTTCACCTCTAGGTGTAACGCTGGCTTCGTGACTGATCAGGCTGGTTTTTGCTGGAGTGCTCAAAAACAATTCAGGATTGGAGCTGTATGTGCCAGAGCCTGCGTGGGTGTTTAAGAACACCCGATCAGCCTCTTTGGGGACTCGATCAAAGCGGACCAGGTAAGTGAACGGAATATTCCATGCTCCCTGCACACGAACCGTTGGATTGTCTCTGGTGACGATCACTTGCCAAATGGGTTCTTCGCGGGTTCCGGTTGCTGACCAGAAATGATTTGGAGGGACTTGCAGGGTTCGCACATTACCCAGTGGTTTTTCACCTTGACCTTTGAGAATGATTCGCGATTCATCGTTGGAGGCCACGACGTCGAGCAGCTTTAGTGTGAGCGGACGACTTGAGAAATCAACGATCGCTCCTGAAGAAAATCGCACGCGCACTTGAATCGCATTTTCTTTTTGAAAGTTGACTGCTCCAGACGGGCCGATTTCAGAGTTGCCGATAAAAACTGTCGGAGTTGCTGAGCTCGGTTCAGGCTGAAGACTGAGTTTTCCGTCGGTGGCTATGACTCGATTGAATCCGGTGCAAATTCGAATTTTTTCGACAGGGGAGTGTATTTCACTGATACACGCTCGAAATACTGAATTGCCTGCGAGGAATGGCATTTTCAAGAGGTCGACATCAAGGATTCCGAAATTCGATTTGCTGTGTTCATCGAGAAGTTTTTTTTCTGGGGCCCGAAAAAAACGTTTGAATGAGGCTCGTTTTTCGCTATCCACTCGCTGACTGAATAAGAGCTGTCCCGTCTGCGAATAAATTTCTAGACGCCCATCTTTAGTGAGAATCTCGGGCCATGCAAAAGAGAGATTGGTAACCAGCGGGGTACTGCGTAGGTATTCGCGAAATTTACGCGGCGTCGTCTCTCGGGGAATTTGATCTAAGGTGACGTTGATGGCGGCACCATCCAGCACGACTCCGCCTAAATTGATTTTATTTTGGTCGAAGTCCCACTTGATTTGTGGTGCCATTAAATTAATTTTATTGTCCTCTGGAGAAAAAAGCAGAGGGCGACTGTAGTTTTTTTGTTCGTCGAGATCTGAACTCGCAGATACCGCAAACGCGGAATTTTGTGGCCAAGCAAGCATTGCGTTCGCAATGATAAACACCGTTAAAATACTTGTCGGAACTGCTCGTTGTAACATCTCCCTTAATGATATCTAAACTCAGAGACAATGAGGAGCTGTACCCCTCATTTTCGTCGAGATCCTCGGCAAAAGTCGAGGGCTCATAAGCTGCCTTTAGAAAACACATATTCGTCAGGCAATCGATGGGCATTGTACTGACTGGCCATCGAAAAGCCATAGGCTCCTGCATCGAGAATCGCCAGATGGTCACCTTCCTTGGGAGAAACGAGCGAGATATTGTGTCCTAAAAAATCCGAGCTTTCGCAGATGGGGCCAACGATATCAAAACTCTCAGGTGCACCGTCTTTTTGTACGAGCGGTAAAATTCGATGTTTTGCCTTGTAGAGTGCCGGGCGCATCAGGTGGTGCATGCCTGTATCGAGAATGACAAAACTCTTGTGAGCGGTGCGTTTGATGTATTGGACTTCGCCAATGAGTGCACCCGCACGGGCCACGAGTGTACGTCCAGGTTCAATGAGAATTTCGCAACCAAGCGCTTTGGTCTCGTCAAGAACTCTTCGGGTGTAATCTTGCAGAAGTGCGAGCTCTTCAGACTCGTCACTTCGATCATAGTGAATTCCGATTCCACCTCCGACATCCAGGCGATCGACTTCAAAGCCTTTTTTAACCAGGTCTAAAAATTGATCGCGCGCAATTTGCAAGGCCTCTTGAAAGGCTGCTAAATCAAGCAGCTGGGAGCCAATATGAATTGAAAGACCACGCAAGCGAACGGGGCACCCTGGGCGGCTCAAGAGTTTGAGAAGTTCTGGTAAAACTGTAGCATCAATACCGAATTTGTTTTCGCGAAAACCTGTGGTGATATAGGGGTGAGTCACCGGATTCACTTCGGGGTTGAGTCTAATTCCGACATCGACCTTGAATCCCTCTTGTTCTGAAAGAGAAATGATTCGCTCTAGCTCAGGCAAACTTTCAATATTGATTTGTTTGATTTTATGATGGCCTGCTCGCCTAATTTCATCTTTGGTTTTGCCGACACCAGAGAAAATGATATCGCGAGCTGCAAAGCCTGCCTGCAAGGCCAATTCAATTTCTCCGATCGACACCGAGTCAATGCCGGCTCCAGCTTCTCGAAGAGCTTGCAAGATTTTTGGATTGGCGTTGGCCTTCATCGCATAATGAATTTTATGAGGTGTGGCCACAAACTGGTTTTGTAAAAACGCAAATCGCGAAAGGATATGGTCGAGATTGTAAACATAAAACGGATGTGTGGCCTTTTGGGCCAGATCCGAAAGCACCAATGTGTGTGGAGCCGCACTCAGAATGAGCTGATGACTTTTGTAAACAAAACTAGCTTCAGGCTTGTGCATCGAGACCAAACTCTGTGTGAAGGCTTTGTGCAGCCATGGCTAAGTGTTGTTGATCGATCACGGCGCTAATTTTGATTTCAGAAGTTGTGACCAAGTGGAGTGGAATACTATTTTTTGCAAGCACTGCAAAAAAGCGCGCTGCAACTCCAGGGTGATTGCGCATACCTACGCCGACGATCGAGATCTTTGCCATGTTTTCGATGACCTCAACTTTTTGGCCCTCAAGCGCGAATTCTTTAAGTACCGTGCGGGTCATCGCGATATCTTCTTTTGTCACTGAAAACGCAAGGCGCTGCCCCTCTTCATTTTGGCTCTGCGTGATGATGTCTACGACCACTCCGAGCTTCGCCAGTCGGGCAAAAAGATCTGAAAGAAATTGCGCTCCGAATGGCACCGGAAAAAGCTTAAAAATAATTGTTGCCGCATCATGGGTGACGGCAGCGACCACGGGATGTTCCATAACTTCTCCTTCTGGCACTATCCAAGTGCCTTCACGTGATTCAAAAGTAGAACGTAAATGAATTCGAATTCCATATTTGGCGGCGATCTCCACACATCGGATATGCAAAACCTTTGAGCCTAGCGAGGCCATCTCCATCATTTCTTCGAAAGAAATTTTATCGAGTTCTTTCGCTTTAGGCACAAGCCTTGGATCGGCAGTGAAAACAGCAGGTACATCGGTGTAGATTTCGCACTCGTCGGCTCCAATGGCGGCTGCCAAAGCCACAGCTGTGGTATCGGATCCGCCACGCCCAAGTGTCGTGATGTTCGATTCTTCGTCAATACCTTGAAAGCCAGCAACAACAGGTACAATGCCTTGGTCGACGATCTTTCTTAAGATTTCACCGTCAATTTTTTGTATGCGAGCTTTCGAGTGAACTTTGTCGGTGTGAATTCCAAGTTGATAAGCCAAAAGTGCTTGTGCCTTGACGCCGATTTTGTTCAGCGCGATGGTTAGCAAGGCAATCGCCACTTGTTCGCCTGATGACACCAGCATGTCGTAGGCTGGTCCACGGTAGTCGGGATCAACTTTCTCGCCGAGTGCGACTAAGCGATTGGTTTCTCCAGACATTGCGGAGGCAACGACAATTGGTTTTTGACCTTGTGCAATTTCAGATTTCAATCTTGCGGCTACATTTTCAATACGTTCGATTGAGCCAACTGAAGTGCCACCATATTTTTTGACAACAATTCGGGTTGAATCGTTTTTCTTCATTGGTCCAACAGCTGGGTTGGCAGCTGGATTGGACTTTTTTTGACTGTCTTGTGCTTGCACGGTTTCTCCTGCTTGCGTCGTTCTTGGTCGTTTCTCCTGGTGATCATCAAGGGCGATCATCAAGCGCGACCATCAAGGATGATCCACGATGATCTAGTTAAAATCACTTGGGAAATCTTATCACCGCAGTATATCATTTGAAGAGGAGATCACAATACATAATGCAAAGGGTGAGACATGCGTAAAGAATTTCGCGTCGGTGTTTTGTTTTTAGTACTCTTCTATTTGTTGGTCGGGCCGTTTTTTCCAGCGGTGCTCTATTCTTTGATTTTGATTGGGCCCATTTTGATTATTGGCTTGATCGACTATTCCCAGAAACGCCATAGTGTGCGACGAAATTTTCCGATTATTGGTAATTTTCGATATCTTTTCGAAGCCATTCGTCCAGAGATCAATCAGTATTTTGTTGAATCCAATTCAGATGGCGCACCATTCTCTCGCGAACAACGCTCACTGGTCTATCAACGCGCCAAAGGTGACCTCGATACCTTGCCGTTCGGTACCCAACGAAACGTCTATGATGTCGGATACGAGTGGGTGAGTCACTCGATCATGCCGGTTGAAGGAAAAGACGTGGAGACGCGCGTTTGGGTTGGTGGGCCAGATTGTAAACAACCTTACCATGCCTCGATTTTCAATATTTCGGCGATGAGCTACGGAGCTTTAAGTCAGAATGCAGTCGAAGCGCTTAATTTGGGAGCCAAGCTTGGAGGATTTTATCATAACACCGGCGAGGGTTCTGCGAGCCCCTATCATCAGAAACATGGCGGTGATTTGGTTTGGCAAATTGGCACAGGGTATTTCGGTTGTCGGACACCCGATGGTCGATTTTCTGCGGAGAAGTTTCAGGAAACAGCGACCAAACCCCAGGTGAAAATGATTGAGATCAAGCTATCACAAGGGGCAAAGCCTGGGCACGGAGGAATTTTACCCAAAGCGAAGCTCACTCTCGAAATCGCCAAAATGCGTTTGGTTGAAATGGGTAAAGACGTCGTTTCTCCCCCTGGGCATTCGGCTTTTGCAACACCGATTGAACTTTTGCAATTCGTAAAGCAACTACGTGATCTATCGGGAGGTAAACCTGTTGGGTTCAAGCTTTGCTTAGGTAAACAAAGAGAATTTATCGCGATTTGTAAGGCTATGCTTGAGACAGGTATCACACCTGATTTCGTTACTCTTGATGGCGGTGAGGGTGGAACTGGTGCGGCACCTCTGGAGTTTTCGAACTCAGTCGGTGCGCCTTTACGTGAGGCGCTGGTTTTTGTTCACAATAGTTTGGTTGGCTTTGGCGTTCGCGAGAAAATCAAGATCATAGCCAGTGGGAAAGTAACCACTGGAATTGACCTTGTTTCAAAGCTCGCTCTTGGAGCGGATATGTGTAACTCAGCCCGGGGAATGATGCTGGCTCTTGGGTGCATTCAGGCACTTCGTTGCAATTCCAATTCTTGTCCTGTTGGTATCACGACCAATAACCCTGAATTGGTGAGTGGTCTCGACGTGGAAATCAAGTCGAAGCGGGTGCAGAGTTTTCATCATCAAACGGTGAAGTCTGCGGTTGAGTTGGTTGGTGCCATGGGCTTTCGCTCTACAACAGAGCTTCGGCCGTGGCATATTTCGCGGCGAACAGGTCCAGATGAAATCAAGCATTACGGAGAGATTTTTAATTATCTCGAAAAAAATGATTTGATTGAAGGGAGAATCCCGCCTGAATTTGAACGCGCAGTTCGCATGGCGAGTGCAAAGAGTTTTGCTCCGGTCTTGAGTTGATTCGAGCGGAGAGTTTTTTCATCGGCTTAGTGTGTCCAAGACAATATATAAAATCTTGGTAGGCGAGAGCTTTTGTTTTGCTTGATCTGAGGGCCGTAGAGTTTAGGTTCACTGCGCTGATACATACACGGTCAGTGCTACTGTGCTGGTCTTTTATAAGGGCAGTGTTACTGCCCAGGTATTCTATAGGGGCAGTGTTACTGCCCAACTATTTCTTTAAGGGCAGT
>CAYONZ010000008.1:75579-89238 GCA_964405465.1 uncultured Bdellovibrionales bacterium
GGGCAGTGTTACTGCCCAACTATTTCTTTAAGGGCAGTTCTACTGCCCAATTATTTCTTTAAGGGCAGTGTTACTGCCCAATTATTTCTTTAAGGGCAGTGTTACTGCCCAATTATTTCTTTAAAGGCAGTTCTACTGCCCAACTATGTCGGGTTGGGTTCCGGCTAAGAGGGCGGCGAGCTCGCGGCGTTCGTTTTCTTGGATGTTCATTTTCTTTAGAGTTTTGATGATCATCGAGCGCATTGCATCCCACTCGTCTTTGGTGATTTGCATTCCGGCGTGCGTTTCTCTCATTGATCGCCCTGTATACTGACAAGGCCCACCAGAAAGCTGACAAAGTTGATCGGCAATCATGCCTTTCATTTTTGCAGCATCAGTTGCCTTCATGCGCGAAGCCACCTGGGCATTCTTCATGATTTTTTTATTGTGAGCCATGTTCTCAACGAAAGCGTTGGCAAAGTTATTCATGAAAGACTTTCCACCTAGACGCTCAAAAAGCGATTTGCTTGTGGCGCCGGCAACATCATCTGGAAGTCCAGACGCAACTTTGTCACCACCTGCTGCATCTAGCGGAAGATCGCCGCCACCCTCGCCCGCTGTTTGTGCGGCATCTTGTCCGCCTTCAGACGTAGGTTCTGTACTTGCGCAACCCACCATCAATCCAAATGTCAAAGCAATCAATAAAAAGCGTTTCATCATTGGTGCACTCCATCTTGTTGTGTCCATTCTAGTTTTTCAAATTTTGTGCTCAAGGAAAAGTGTTTTTTTATTTCTAGACATAAAAGAAGATAGACCGCGTGAAATTGTGTCGTTAGGCTTAACGATATATGAGGAGGTTCTCGATGAAAAAGTATTTGATTTTGGCTCTTCCACTCTTGTCATTGGCTTGTTCACACAATCCGAACAAGGCAGAGAAGATTGAGACAAAGATGGAACGAAAACAGGAAGTGGTGGGCGACGAAAGTCTAGGAGTTAAAAATGGCAATATGATCATTCAGAAGAAAGTGGTCATGTCTGAAGAGTTGCGGCGAATTCAGTACGAGGTTTATGAGCTCGAAGATCATGTTTACGGAAATCGAAAATTTGGTTCACTTGGTCTGTATGGCACATTGAAAGAATGTCGGCTTGCTATTTCTGATAAGAAAAACGGCGGAGATGGCAAGCTCAAGTGGACAGAGCCTCTGGAGCGAGTGACAGACAAAGAAGACGAATTCAATATTGGCATTGATGAACAAGATAAATTGGTGGGAGTGTCTGAAGAGTTTTTGAAAGATCGCCTTGCTCGATTTCGCAATTACAAATTGGTTTTACAAAAACGCCAAGATGAATATGATGAAAAGGTTTCGATTTGCCAGGCAGAGCTAAAGAGTAAACAATTCGAACTGACTAAAGAAAACAAATAGACTTGCCTCCTGATGTCTTTGCCGTATCATAAAATTATGAACGGCAAAGCTTCTCCAAATTCACAGCGAACAAAAAATGCAAGTGATAGAAAAGAACTAGGACAAAAACCCGAGCAAAAACTTGGGCAGAAATTCGAACAGAAATTCGGATTAGATTTTGAAATGAATTTGGCGCATAAGGCACAGCCCTTGGTTGAGAGCCTGCGCGGTCAGGTTCCAAATGGCCAAACTCTGCAAAGCTGGACCAAAGACTGGGGTGTTGATTTTGCAACCTATGCTTTTTACGAGGCGATTCAGAAATCATACCTACATGGTGAGTTCATTAAGCAGGTCAATGCATTGGCAAAGATCTCGGCACCCCCATCCGGTTTGACGGGTGCAGGAAGGCAGATCTCAAACATTGAGATTGTGATTGTTCCCTCTTGTTTTACGGCGGGTCCTTTAGCATGGGGATATTTTGTTGAGAGCCTCAGAAGTCAGGCCCGGCGATGGGGATTTACGACCGATGTGATTGATACCCATCCTGATTTCTCTTTAACGCAAAATGCCTCGCTTATCGAAGCCTACCTCAAAGGAAGAACCGCAGAAAATATTTTCTTGGTGAGTTTTTCGCGAGGCTCTGCAGAAGTTCGCATGTGTTTGCAGCGCGGTCAGCTTGCGAAGAGTGAGTTGGCTAAAGTCAAAGCATGGATCAATGTCAATGGTGCGGTTCATGGGAGTCTTTATGCAGATTTACGATCGAAAGAATTTTTCTACAGAAAATTCGGACCTTTGTTACCCAAGATTTTTTCGTACAATGCGCGCCACGATTTAGAGCTTTCAAAGAATTTCGGAATCTATCGGGAACGTTTTGTTTTGCCCAATTCGATGTTGATGGTGAATGTTCTCGGCTTGCCTTTATCACATCATATTCCGATAGAGGTTCTAAGCGATTTTCGTTCTATGCAAGCAGCTGCAGGACCAAATGATTCGCGGGTGCTTCTGACTGATGCTCTCATTCGTCCAGGATTTATTTATCCTTTATTGGGGCAGAGTCATTTTCTTTTGCCAGAGAAAGTGGATCGTCATTTTGAGCGGCTCTTTGAGGTTTTACGTAAGACGGTGAGTCTACATAATTCAAAATCATCTGTTGATGTTGGAGCTGTCGATGCAATACCACTGAGTCTTTTTGAAAGAACTCGTCAGCGAGTTCGTGATCTTGATCTTTGAAGTGTTTCTTTAGAACACGGTCGCCGTGAAGTGGGATCTTGCAAAAGGCAAAGATCCGGCTTGGGTCCACGTGATACCATCAGGGCTGCTCCAAATTTGCGATTGGGCGGATCCGGCCGCCTCTCCTCCGGATAAATAGTATTTGTTTTGTCGTACAAAGCCTGCACTAAAGCTTCGCGCCTCTGGAAGTGATCCTATGGCTGTCCAATTGGTGCTTTGCTGAGAAGAAATGGCATAGACCGTAGCCACGGAGTTTGCATTCGTAGCACCGCCTGCGAATATGAGTTGGTTGGCAGTCGCAAGAAGTAGTCCGGCTGAAAGTGCTTGAGGTAGATGGCTATGTAGCGAATAATTTATTCCGTCATCGCTAACCCAAACCTCATCTGTTAAAGGCGAACCTCCAGCCAAAAACAGACGATCCTGAAATATGGTTGCGCGAAGATCAGTGCGGGCTTGAGAAATTTTTCCGGCGGCGGCCCACGATTTTCCGTCTCTTGATTGAAAAATCGTATCGGCCTCAAGACCGCCGGAGTCTCTGCCTCCTATGTAAAACAATGTATCTTTGAAGCCTATCAATTGTCCCCCAGAGCGAGCGCTGGGTAGGTCACTTTGTTTTTGCCAAACAACACCATCATCACTGCAGAACACCGCGGTCTGCACCAGCTGAGAGCCGTCTTTGCCGCCAGCCATCCAAATTCGACCCTGAAAGACCACTACCGCCACATCACTTCGTGCTGGAGGCAGCGAATTGAGCTTCTGAAAACTGGAAAGATCTCGAGATTGAAAATTCAAATGGGCTTGAGGATTCAGTGAAGAGCTGCCAAAGAAAGTTACGGTCTGAGCTTGAAATGCGATTGGCTCTCCAGGAGTAAGATTATTGCTATCGCTGCTACAGCCCACAATCGTGGCACAAATCAATCCGACAAAAGTCGTATAAAGAGTACGGCTATAAGCAAACAAAAATTGTTTATCAATGGGAGCTGCTGCTAGTGACAGAGTAGCAATTGGTCCGGTAGCAGCAGGAACAGTAGCGAGTTGTCTAGGTTTCTCTTGAGATGACACGTATTTTTACCCCCGTTTTATTATGTTATATGAGGCCGCGATGGTTCGCAATGCGGAGTTGGTGGCAACTACATAAGATTTGTTTAAACGAGGTAGGGACCGAACTTTCTGAATTCTGACGATCTTTTAAACAATTATTTTTCGAGAAAGCCGGGAAGCGGAAGATGCTGATCGAATTGGATTTTGAGGTGCGCACTTTTTTTCGAAATTTGTGCCTGGTGGGTTGTTTGCCATGCATCATGTTTTTTGGAGAAAATCCGATATATTGGTATGTACTCAATTGCGGCGAGTTCAATTTCGAGAAGATTGGCACAGCGTGGCTCTAGTTTAATTGAAGCACTTCTTGCGATAGGGCTTGTTTCAATATGGGTTGCATTATTTGCAACAATAGTCACTTCCGCAATTAGGGGGCAAGTGCATGGCAAAAATGTCATTCAGGCGTCATTTATTGCAGATTCACTTGCAGAGCAATTGATGAGTTTGAATGCCGTTTATCAACCCGTTGCGGTGGCAGCACCGGCAGGTGCACCATTCAATGGAAGCTGGGGGTATCTCGTTTACGATGAGCTCGGCAATGAGATAACATATTCAGCTCCTCCGTTTGCAACCTTGGCTACACTTCCGACTAATGGAAAATTTTTGGCAACGTGGACGGTCTCGCCCAATCAGCCAATCGTCGGCATGAAGACAATTCTTTTGAAAATCGAATGGCAAGAAGATCTGAAGCCCGGTATATTGACGATGAGGATGGCGCGATGAGCAGGTTTTTGATAACTGGATTGCGATTTTTTATTGCCCTTCGAATTCGGAAAAAAGCAGCTGCTTTGGGGTTTACCTTGGTGGAAATACTTGTCGCAATGTTTGTCATACTGATTGCGGTTGGTGGTGCGACCAATTTGTTTGTTTCATTTGTTCAATATGATCGAAAGATTGATTCTAAGTTCAATCTTCAACAGGAAGCCAATCTGGCGCTTTTTTTGACTCGTCAATATGTGTTCAATATCGGTGGGCGAGATCTTCGACCGTGGCATCTTGTCAACCTCGAAAATAATTGCGGCGCTCGCGACTATTTTGCGGCTTGCGCAGGGTCTGATCGTTTGACTTTCGGATTCGTCGATTTTGATGTCTCGACTTTGGCATCATTGCCTTCTTATTTGATTGTCAATTACACGGCGGCTACAAAAATTGTGGATGTCGCGCCAGATGGTTTTGGAGTGTGTCAATTGACAGCCTCTATTCAGAACCAGCATCTAGCTTTGCGAAATGGCGACAAAATATTGGTTGGGTGGGCACAATCGATTGATGTTTCGGCCTGTCAAATACAGCTTGTAGATGATGTACAAGGTGGGATCTTAACTACCGATGCGACAGATACATATGTCGGAGGCAGTATAAATCCCATTGTGGTTGCGACGGTTTTTTTGGATAACTCTCTTGTTTCTGGAGTTCCGAAGCGTCAATTGCTTTTGCTAACCGATCGAAGTAATTCGAGCACTACATCAATGGCTGCAAATGACTTACAGATACTGGCTCGTGGAGTTTATGATTTTCAAGCGGCGCTTGGCTATGATGTTGATAAAAATACCGTGGTCGACGATGCGAACTCAGCAGTCGATGAGGTTTTATTTAATAGTGCCGGAGATACGTTTGCAACTCTTGGCGGAATTGGAGCTCAGGTCACAGATCTTCGTAGTGTCG
Source organism: uncultured Bdellovibrionales bacterium (assembly GCA_964405465.1). GTDB lineage: Bacteria > Bdellovibrionota > Bdellovibrionia > Bdellovibrionales > JAMPXM01 > CAYONZ01. The sequence goes on from CAYONZ010000008.1 coordinate 80,952, forward strand.
ACATCGGCGTGGTTATGGCACAATCAAATAATTCTGGTTTACCTTCAAAATCGGTTCAACTTTTTGACGGAGCAGCGGTCACGGTTCCGAGCTCTGATATTGTCGGCGTAAAGCGCCGTGTTTTTTTACGTAATATCAATTTGTTTATGTGAGGTATGAATAAAAATGAAAAGTCAACGCGGTAGTCTATTGGGATATGTAGTGGTCTTACTTGTCATCTTGAGTATTGGAACGATGTTTTTTTTCGATAAAATTGCCATTAATAATAAGGGATTTTCGCGAGTCTATTCAAAAAGCAAAACTTCGCTTGAAGCTGAAGGTGTTTTACGGAGCATGGTCAAGATAACAGAAAAATATCTTGAACAGAACTTTACGATCACCAATGTTGGCCTTGCGGCTGCATTGACTACCAATATGCCATCTATCACTCCACCGGGATACTCGGTTTCAAATTGGACATCATCGGTGGGTGCCAGTTCATATCTTGGAACGATTCCTGGAGGGCCATTCATAGGGATGCAAGCGGAACTTCGTGATGTCAGTTTTTCGGTGGATCTCAAAGAAATCGCCACCGGTGCGTTTTCTAGATCTGCTATTCAAGGAGTTGTGGCGGGCGTGACCTTTACACAGTTTGCTATGTTTCATTTTGGTAACTTGGGTGTACGTGATGGTACAACTGCTATAAATTTGGATGGACGAATTCATGGTAATGGTTGGGTCGGTGTCGGAGCTTCGCCACTTCGCGCTCGTTACTTAACTTCTGCTCAAACTGTTTATACGACTCAAACTGTTTATGGTACCTATTCTCCGATATATGTTGGGTATAATAATACAGTAGGACTTTCAGCAGCCAACACTAGGCAAATTTTTGCCACCACTGAGTCAGGATGTACTAACTGTGCTGCAAGCGGGAAGGATTGGCCGCAATGGGCATTAGATACTTTCGATGGACATGTTCAAGATAGTGCACATGGGGTTAAGGTTTTGAAGCCCTCCATCGATGGAATTCCAAAAGTTCAAAATAGATTGAATTTAAATGTCGTGACCGCGAACCAACCAGAGAGATACCTGGTTGATCCGGTATTGGCGTCTGATACGCCTGGGGTGAAACAAAATAAATTTGCTTATAAGGCAGATATTCGTGTCGTCAATGGTGTGTGGTATTTAAAAGATGTATCAAATGAGAATAATTGGCCTGGAATTCCAATTTGGTCAGATCATCCCGGGTCTTTTACTACGACTGATGAAGAAGGAATTGAGGGTGTTCATAATGTTGGTCAGGATGATATTCGTACAGCATTGGCATTGACTTCCAATGCTTGGGGAATCACTCTTCCGCAATATTTTTCATATTATAAATACGACAATGTCTCGAGCTCCATTCAGAATACCACGGTTGGGACGGTTTCATACGGCAACACTCACAATGCGACTATTAGTGGTTTGAGTAAAGAGTATCCTGCAGACTATGTAAACAATAACAGTTTGTGTAAGACTGTACAAACCTGTGTAAGTTGTTCTATCAGCTCCCCAAATCTATTGCGTGAGTTAAACTCCCCTATTCCTGTTTGTAGTGTCGATGGCCCTGTGCCGTTATCGACACGTTTGGTGAATGCCACGCGAAGTGGATTTCGATTGGGTATCATTCAAAATCATTGGGTGATTGCAGGAGACCGAACGGGAGCAAGTAAGATGTTTCCCCAAAACTTTGACCTTGATCAGTTTACCAAGGCAATGGCTTGCGGAGGAGGTAGTCATCCGGGTGAATTGGGATGTTTTTTTGGTCCAGGAAAACTTATTCCGCGATCATTTAATGGCATTGTTTATCTAACAAATACCTGGAAGGGATCGATGGATGGCTTTGCCCCAGGGGTTGCGGCACGCCGACCACCAATCGCTCATGGCGGTGCCGACGGACTTTTTCTGGGTGTTACAGCTGATTCTTCCCAGGCTCCAGTTGCTCACCCGGCACAACAGCAGAGTCTGCCTTTTGAACTTTGCTCTACAAGTCTTGTCGGTCAAAATCTTGATCATTGGGGGAGATTCAAAATTCCAGATTGTGCCACCTATAGTCAGTTAGCACCGACTCCTATTCGGCCTCGTCCAGATGCAATTCGGATTTTAAACGGTGAAAGTATTGATCAGAGTGTATTTCCAAAGGGACTGTCCATTGTTTCAAATATTCCAATGTTCATTCGGGGAAGTATTAATTCTAGTTCAAATACTACCTCAATTTCTGCTTTACCTTGGCTTCCGATCTTTTTTTCTGGAGACTCAACTACTCCGCTCTCTACTTTTTGGAGTGATGATCGCGCCAGATGGGATGTCACGACGTCGGCACTCGCTCGAAATGCTGGTGATTCGACCTTTAATATGGCGACGTTTAACTCCCAATACAATTTTTTCCTCAACGAGTCTTGGGCAGGCATGAATCTGAAATACAGCGGTCCGATAGTTTTGGGGTATCGGCCTGTGTATTGGGACATGGTGGGAATCACGGTTGGAGCCGGAACATTTACATCGCCGAACTATACAGTTGAAACTGATCCACATTACCAGTTGGTGGTCAATCAGCCGCCGGGCATGCCTATTATGACGATGTTTGCAACGAGTGTCTGGGTTAGAAAGTAATATGGCTAAGTTATAAAAAATGTGAGGCTACAGGATTTTGAAGCCAAGGTCATTTTCCATGTGTAGTTGATCGATCTCATATTGTTTGTTCTGTTGGTGGAACACTGTTCTTTGCCACCTTCTCGAGTAATAGTACGGCTTCAACGAGAGGTCCATGAGCTTGGTCTTCGAGCTGAATATAGAAGTCTATTCCATCTTCTTGACAAAATTTACGCACAATCGAGAGCCCTAGCCCTTGACCCTTTTCTCCTGAGCTACCCAGGGTAGAAACGTGAGATTTGTTTTCGAGAATCTTTCGAATGGCAGAGATGGAGCCTACAAATTGGTTCTTGATTGAGACTCGATAGTGAGTCTCGTCATCAATGACTTCAAAATAGATTTTACCATTGGACGGACAAAACTTTATAGCGTTTCCCAAGATATTGGCGAAAATGTGATTAACGAGGCTGATTGGATTTGTTCTCACCCATACGGGATGTGTTGGCAGAGGTAAAATTTCAATACGAATGTCTTTGGTTCGCAATTGCTCGGCGAAAAGTACAGGAAGAGTTTTTAAAATGTCTTTAAGATTCAAAACCTCTGGCTCCATTCTTTGTTTTAAAGAAAATGAAATCTTAAGTTTGCGAAGATTGTCGATCATTTTGCTAATTCGTGACGTCGCAGTTCTTGAGACTTCTAAAAAATGGGGATCCATGCCTTTGCGCTCTTGAAGTTTCAAATTGCTCTCGAGAATAGTGACAGAGTTGCCAAAGTCATGGATGACTGTCGAAATGAGCATTGACCAGAGCTCCTGCAGACGCCGCTGTTCAATATTGGATTCCAGAACATATTGCATTGCCTCTTGAATTTGCATCGAGTAGAGCCCGTGGAGCACCAACGAAATCGCGATTGTGGCCACAGCGGCAATCCAGACGCTGCCGATTAGCGTGGAGTTTTCATAAAAGATCGGGAAGGGTTGCCAAAGATAGACAATCAAAGAGGAGAGTGCGAGTCCAAAGAAAAGATAAAATGAGGCAATCCATCGCGCAGAACCTCGTAAAAGAAAAAATGCAATGGTGACCATTGAGGGAAGAAACATGATGTCCACGAGATAGTCCCAAGAGCAAACCAGACGTTCAAAAACCAGGACCGAAAATAGGTGAAATATAAAAACCTGACTGATTCGCTCAGCAGAGAATTTTTTTTGCGCAAACCAAAAGGCTAAAAGAGGAACTATAAAAGGTCCGACAATCCAAGGTATGAGCTCATAGCGTCCTCTCACGATATACGAAAACAAAAAAATGGTACAAAGTGAAAGAGTAATCAGCAGGGTCCAGCGAAGGATCTGTGCTTTCTGTCGCTCCTCAAGTTCTTTAATGGTATGCACTTCCATAGACTAAAAGCTTTATCTAAACTTTTTCTACTGTCTATACCGTTCTATCAAAATCCTTCCTCTATAAATATTTCTTATATGAGATGTCATCGTGCTGGTTTGGCGATTTTTTTGTCAGTTAACTAAATTGTGTTTACCGACTGGAGTAGGGTTTTTGCAAATCTAGACTCAAGGAACCTAAGACTACAGCCGTAGTCATAGTAGACTACAGTTGTAGTTCATGCTTTGCGAAAATCGTGTTTTGTGGAGGGGTCTGTGAAAAAAGCCAAGGCAAATTTAGGTGACCAAGAGTTGAGTATCTTAAAGTGGATTGCTGAGCATGAACCCTGCTTGGTACGTGAAGTCGCGATTCATTTTGATCGAGAACTCGGCCTGGCAAGAACAACCGTGTTAACGATGATGGAGCGTTTGCGCAATAAAGGATTTCTGGTGCGCCAAAAAAATAATGGTCTATTCCAATACAGCGCAAAGCTTGATCCCATGCGAATTATGCAGTCCAAGATTTCAGAGTTTGTCGAAAGGACTCTGGGAGGTGAGATCTCGCCTCTGGTCAGCTATTTTATTGAAGAGACAGAGCTCCAAGACTCGGAAATCGCAAAGCTCGAAGAGCTTGTTGCACGTCTGAAAAAGAAGAATGCAGAGGCCGCCGATGTCTAAATATAGCTTGTTTAGATATATTCTGAACCTTTCCACTGGGCTGCAGCTTCTCTTGGGATTGGCCTTGCTAGGTCTCTTGATGGTGGGGGTTCGTTTGGGTTTGAATGGGTCGGCGTTACCTTCCTGTGCCACCGAGTTTGGGCTACAGCCAGATGGTGGAGTTCATTGGCGACTCCTTGTGTTTTTAGGAATATTTTTTGTTTGGATTATCCCGTTTGCTCTATTGCTGCTCTATGATCTTCGGGTATTTTGGCGATTTCGCGTTGGCTATCAAGATCGAGAAGAAATCTCAGAGAAACTCAAACAGATCGTCTCGCCTGAATTATGGATTGAGATGCAACAGACTTTTGGCGGTGGAATCTTCTCCGCGACTCAGCCAGGTGAAGCCTTGACGATGGGTTTTTTGCGACCTCGACTCTATTTAGGGTGCAGTCTTTTGGCTGAGTTGAATCGAGACCAATTGCAGTGTGTTCTCCATCACGAGCTTGAGCATGCTAGGGCTAAAGACTGCTTCTGGGGATTGATTGCGATTTTTGCAAGCAGAGCGTGGTGGTTTTTACCAAAGAGAAATGCAGCTCTGATACGACGAAGTGAGCAAATTGAAATGCTGACAGATCACCAAGTGATTGCAAAATTGGGTGGTTGTCGAGATCTCTATGTCGACACTTTGATGAGAGTGTTGAATCTTCAGGCCAGTTCGCTACAATTTCCTCATCGCAGGTCTCAGTTTGCGAGCGATATCATCGCATCCAAATTTGCCGGCGACATAATCCCAAGCCAAATTTCAATTGGAAGCCACGTTGTTTCGAAATCCGCGGCACAGCTTTCTGAGAGGCTGCGAAGCATCTATGGTGAACGCGAGGTCATGGGGCTCAGTGGGAGTTCACCTTGGGGGAGTTTGCCTTGGGTTCTTTTGGGCTCAGTTTGCCTCATGGTCTTAGTTAGTACCACTGTGATGGCCGTGGTACCCATAGGTGGCTGGAGAGCCGGCGCACAATCATCGCTGGCAAGTAGGTGGAGTGCAAGTTTGGTATGTTCCAGTCTTAGTTCTGAAGGGGAGAACAATTGGTGGGGGGCGAGTGAGCGAGGACAGATTCGTAAGTCTTCACATGTCGCATCTCAGACTATAATTCCCAAATAAACTTTTTTAAAAATGTGAACGGTCGTGTTTTTGTCGTGACAGTGACAGTGACAGTGACAGTGGGATTGCTTTGCTCAAAAGCGATTCCAAAACTTTTAACAATGGAGGAAATATGCAAAAGGAGTTAAAAAAAATGAAAATAACCTTAAAGAAAATCGGATCGATGGGCGTGATCCTCGCGGTTCTTTCTTCGTGCAGCACCGATGTCACGAAGACCGATGTCACGAAGTTAGATAAGGAGATCGCGGAGAGTCTCGAGAAAAATCCAAATTTGATATTTCAGGCTATCGAAAAGAATCCCGAGAGATTCTTCGAGGTTGTCAATCGCGCGGCTCAAGATATGAAGCGGGTTCAATATGAAAAAGAGATGCAGGCAAGAGAAAGTGAGTTTCGTGCCGACTTAGAAAAGCCGAAGCGACCAAAAGTCACGCTCGAGCGGATTCTCGAGGGGAGACCTGGTGCAAAGATTGAGATTGTGGAGTATGCCGACTTTCAATGTCCCGCATGTGCTGTTGCCTTCCATGGTATGGAGGAGTTCAAAGCGAAACACAAAGGTGACTTCTTGTTTGTGTTTAAGCACATGCCGTTGAGCTTTCACAAAATGGCTTATCCGGCAGCCCTCTATTTTGAGGCCATTAAGAGAATCGACAAGATAAAGGCTCTGCAGTTCTACCGTTCTGTTTATGCTCATCAAGAGCGTCTCACAAGTGAGATTGAGCTGAACAAAATCGCTCATGAGTTGGGAGTTAAAGATTCGCAGCTCAAAACTCTGCTCAAAGACAAGGGGCTCCGTGAGCTCATTGAAGCCGATATGAAGGAGTTTTCAGACTTTGGATTTTCGGGAACACCAGTTGTGATTATGAATGGTGTGGCACTCAGTGGAGCACATTCGGCTGATGACTTAGAAATAGCTTACAAAAAAATGGGTCATGACCTCTAGGTTTAGCTCTTGAATTTCGAGCCGTTCATGGCGATGATGAGTTGGTGCTCAAGGTGGAGCACAAGCTCACGGTTTGATGTGAGTGATTTATGAGGGGAGTGGCAATGCCATCTCGTTTTTTGCAAAAGCAATTGGAGGAAGAAAGATTTTTACATGCCTTGGCCTATGTGGAAAATGAGGCCAGCGGTTTGAAGAAGCTTTCGATCAGTGAGCTGGCAAGACTCAATCAACATTTAGTTGGCCATCAAGATGAGGTATGGCGGGCAGAGGCCGTTCATGTGCAACTTCCATCGGGCACACTTCATCATTTCAATGTGGTCGTTAATCCTATGCAAAGGGCTCGGGAAATTTTGGGTGATGCACAGGTGAAGGCCGGGAATCATGATTTTCTTGAGGCTGCGACTGATCTTTATTCGCAAATGGTACTTGCTCATCTGTTTAAAGATGCAAACCGTCGCACCGCAGTTTTGGCGGTGTTTTGGATTTTGCAAAGTGCGCATAAATCCATCGATGCGCAGAATCTTTTGGATTTTTCAATTGGCGACTTACGAAATTCTGGAGACTTGGCCAAGCTCCGCAATCATCTGCAGAGCTTGATTTTTTGATAATTAAAGAGTTAGCGCTGGTGCCCAAGGCGAGTTTCGATGCTTGGGTGTTTTTTCGCTAAGGAGCGAAGTTTTTTTAGATTGACCAAATTTCTTGGGTGATCTTCGGTAAATTTTCCCGGTTCGACTTCATTGTCCCAGCCCCAACGAGTGTGACAAGCATCTCCTGTTAAGAGAATGGGCCCTTTTGTTGTACGCAGCAAATAGGCCGTGCTACCGGCTGTGTGGCCGGGAACACTGATCGCAAAAGCTGTCTGATCGCCAAAGATATCGATGATATCTTCGAAGTTTTCTGCTGTACGGTTTTCGCTTTTGAGCCCTGCAGTTTGTGAGCGATTGACTGCATCGGCATCAGTTTGGAACTGCCATTCAAAAAGTGGGTGACCCTCGAGGAGCCGATCTGTTGACCCTTGCACAAAGGCATGCATGAACGCCTTGTGAGAGGCCTCGTTCCGTCCCATATAAATTGGCACCTGGTGATCTATGTCAGGGAGGCCAGAGATGTGATCAATGTGCAAGTGAGTGAGAAATACACCAGCGAGAGGTGACTTCTGAGCGGCAATAATCTCAGCTGTGCTCTGACGAATTTGCATAAGATGGATGGGCATTCCCTGTTGCAAAATCCAGCTGAGTCCTGCCTGGGATGGATGTTCAACAAGTACACGTGCAACTCCTGTGTCGACCAGATAAGTTCCTTTTGTCGGATGGGAAAACACGTGAGCAAAAACTTGAATGGCCTCTTTGCGATCAACAATGCCAGCACTCTTCACTTTTTCGCTGTCGAGATTTAATAGCCCACTCAAATCAACTTGCCAATCCGCACTATTGATCGTTTCAAGTTTGATTGGGCCCGGCTGTTCAATGATTTTTTCGAAAGACTCTTGATCAATCGGTGTTCCAATTTGAGATGGCATCGTCTGGTGGCTCGTGGAGGAGCAGGC
>CAYONZ010000009.1:0-80704 GCA_964405465.1 uncultured Bdellovibrionales bacterium
GGAAGTATTTTTGGCTACCACGACTTCGCTGTTTTGGAATTCAACAGATCACTCTTTTGAAAAAGGTCATGGTCCTTCACGGCTCAGGAGTCGGAGGTGGAAGCCTCGTGTACGCCAACACATTGATGACTCCGAAGGACTCTGTTTTTAGCGACCCTTCATGGCCCAAAGGAGTCAATTGGCAGACAGAGCTCAAAGGGCATTACGATACAGCCAAGAAGATGCTGGGAGTGACAACCAACCCTAATGTGACAGAGGGAGATGCACTTTTAAAAGGTATCGCGAAAGAGATGAAATGCGAAAACACCTTTCATCCCACTGAAGTTGGCGTTTATTTTGATACAGAAAATTTAAAATCCACACCTGCGACACAAACTCCAGAGCATGATCCCTACTTTTCTGGGCAAGGGCCCAAGCGCTCTCCATGTAACTTTTGTGGTGGCTGTATGGTAGGCTGTCGCTACAACGCCAAAAACACATTAGACAAAAATTATTTATATTTTGCTGAAAAGTGGGGAACGCAGATTTTTGCTGAACGCCATTGCACCGAGATTATACCTGAACAAGACCACTATCTGGTTCACACCATCTCTTCGACCCATCCCTTGCTTCGAAAACCTAAGACTTTTCGCGCCAAGCATGTGATTGTGGCGGCAGGTGTTCTCGGAACCGTGAAACTCTTGTTTCAGTGCCGAGGACTCAATAAAATATCATCTCGACTAGGCGACCGCGTTCGCACCAATGGCGAGAGTTTATTGGGCGCGACAAGCTTTGATTCACATCGCGATCTCTCGCGCGGAATCGCCATTGGCGCCGCCATTCACCCCAACGACATCACCAAAATAGAAGCGGTCCGCTATCCAAAGGGAAGCGGGGCTATGCGACTCTTGGCTGTTCCTCTCACGGGTCCAGGCAACTGGTGGCAACGACCATTGAAATTTATTTTTCAATCACTCGTTGGCCTTCCAAGCCTGGTGCGATTGAATTTGGTTCGTGATTGGGCAAAGAGCTCAATCATTCTTCTGGTCATGCAATCTGACAATTTGGAAATGCAACTTCGCATGGGGCGTAGATTTTTAAAGGGTCAAACTGTCGATGGGCGTGAAATTCCAAGCTATATTCCCTTGGCCCAAGAAGCCGCAAAGATTTTAGCCAAAGAAATCAATGGCGTTCCCCAGAATGTGATCTCCGAGGTGATGCTCGGCACACCCGCAACCGCGCACATCTTGGGCGGCTGCTTAATGGGCGACTCCGCCGACGATGGGGTGGTCAGCCGCAAACATGAAGTCTTTGGCCATCCAGGACTCTACGTATGTGACGGTTCGGTGGTTCCAGCCAATTTGGGAGTGAATCCGAGTTTGACGATCACCGCTCTGGCTGAACGATTTGCCGCGCAATTTGAAGCTCACCCTGAATTGACTCCCGAAGTAAAACGTCAACGGCAGATTCAGTTTTCATGAGATGACTCAAAAATAAAATCTTGAATTCAAAATGTCGGTCTTTGAGTTACGGCAATTTTTCCATAAAAAATTGAAACATTTTTTTTGACCACTTCGTGTAGGGCGGATAACGAAGTGGAATGTCCAGCCACCCCGCTTTGTGAACAACCGCTTTTCTATGGGAGAAAACATCAAAGCTCTCTTGACCATGGTAAGCCCCAATTCCACTCTCGCCCACTCCTCCAAAGGGAAGACCTGGGTGGGAAAGATGCACCAGACAATCATTGATACATCCTCCGCCGAAACTGATTTGATTCAAAAACCGAGACTTGACCTCGCGTGATTGCGTGAAGAGATAAAATGCCAGTGGTTTAGGTCGACTCAATAAAATGCTCGCCACTTCATCAATGTGTTTATAGCGAAAAATTGGCAGAAGCGGGCCAAAGATTTCTTCTTGCATCACCGGCTGTGACCAATCGAGATTCTCAAGAATCGTCGGTGCAATAAATCTCTGAGCTAAATCGATTTGCCCCCCAAAGGTCACCTTGCTCGAATCTATGAGCTGAACTAAACGTGAAGCATGCCGATCTGAGATAATGCGCCCATAATCCGAGCTCGTTTGCGGATTTTCTCCATAGAACGTACGAACCATTTGCTTTAACTTCTGTACAAATTCGCCATAGACGGATTCATGAACATAGAGAAAATCAGGAGCCACACAGGTTTGGCCTGCATTGTACCACTTACCCCAAGCCACCCGTCGAGCAGCCAGATTCAGGTCCGCTGTGGCATCGATCACACAAGGGCTCTTGCCGCCTAATTCAAGACAAACTGGCGTTAGGTTTTGAGCTGCAGCAAGCATCACTTTGCGCCCCACTTCTGTACTGCCCGTAAAAAAGATGAAATCGAATTTTTCGCGCAAGAGTTCTTCGCTGACTTGATAGTCTCCGGTCACCACTGCCAAGTGGTCTTCAGAAAAGTTCTCTTTGAAAATTCGCGCGACAAGGTTTTGTGTGGCAACGGCGTACTCACTGGGTTTTAAGATACAACAATTGCCAGCGGCAATCGCGCCAACCAAGGGCGACAACATCAGTTGCAGCGGATAATTCCACGGGGCAATCACCAAGGTCACTCCATAGGGTTCACTCATGATTTGGGAGCGAGAAGGCCAAAGCAATAGAGTCGAGGCCACACACTTCGGTCGCATCCATTTTTTAAGGTTCTTTAAGGCGTGGTCAATTTCATGAAGCACAAAACCAAATTCGCTCGCATAGGCTTCCGCTTCTGATTTATGTAGGTCAGTCTTCAGAGCCTGAAGAATTTCATTTTCATTCGCCTTCAAAAGCGATTTCAATTTCAGCAGTTGTTCTCGGCGAAAGCCAAAGTCACGGGTTGCCTGCGACCGAAAGAAGACTCTCTGTTGTTCAACAAGATTTTTAATTTTCATGCCTCAAGAATGCTTGAGTCGGCAAAAAATTTCAAGCAATTCACACATCTCATGTGCTTTGCTCATTTTACTCTTTAGGAGCCAACTTCTTTTTAATTTGCTGCAAATATTCTGGTGAACTGCGCACTTTTAGAGTCACACCTTTTTCGTCGTAGGCTTCACTCAGCACTCGCATCTTGGCACGAATTTCACCGATCACTCCCTGAACTTGATAGGGAATAAAAAGGTCTTCATCCAGCATTTCGCTTTCAAAATAGGTCATGATTTTGTCACGCAGTAACTTCAAATCTTGCGGATTTCGGGTTGAAATCATCACGGCATCTGGAAATTCTTCGCGCAAAGTCTCAAGCTGAAGATCATCCAATCGGTCTCGCTTATTCAGCACTAAAAGCCGAGGGACCTCGGTCGCACCAACTTCCGACAAAACATTCTGCGTGACCTCTAGTTGCGAACGAAATGACGGGTCAGAGGCATCAACCACAAAAAGTAAAAGCGACGCGTGCAGCGCCTCATCTAAAGTTGATTTAAACGAAGCCACCAAATCATGTGGTAGTTTTTTAATAAAGCCCACGGTGTCAGACATCAAAACCCGAGGTCTGGTCTCAGGAAAGATCGGCCTGATCGTCGTATCGAGTGTGGCAAAAAGTTTATCTGCAACTAAAACTTCGCTACCGGTCATCGCTCGCATCAACGAAGATTTTCCGGCATTCGTGTAACCCACCAAAGCCACACAGAGCTCTTGTTCTCGTCGAGCTCGCCGAACCTGGTGTTCATTGCCTATCGAGGCAAGTTCCGTTTTAAGTTCTTTGATTCGATCGCGAATTCTTCGCTTGTCGAGCTCGAGACTGCTTTCGCCAGCACCTTTACCCCCGACTCCTCCACCTTGGCGATCTTCACCCCCACCCGTCTCACGCAGTCGAGGCGCCACATAGGTCAGACGAGCTATCTCGACTTGCAGGCGCGCTGCTTTGGTCTTGGCATGCCGACTAAAGATTTCGATGATCACACCTGTGCGATCAAGCACCGTCACCCCTGAGGCACTTTCAAGATTACGAATCTGCGATGGAGAGAGATCAGTATCGACAATTACGATTTCGGCTTTGCCCTTGTTTTCATCGGCAAAACCGAGGCCCGCATCCTTGAGATCGACCGAGGTTCTGCCGTCCACGACGTGCACAATTCCTTTTTTATCAGCATTTTTTGATGAACCCGTTTCATCGGTATTTCTTGATGAATCCATTTCATCTGCAGCTTCTGACGAATCCTCTTCATCATCAAACCCTTCAGGGGCGTCTGAATTCATTTCGTCATCAGCGTCATCACTCAAGTCTTTCTCAGCGCGCCACTTTTCTTGCGCCTTACTCAGCTTGTGCTCCACCATGGCCGCGATTTTTCCAGATCCACCCGTCCAATGCGCAAGCTCTTGCAGCTTGCCCTCTCCCAATACCGAGGCGGAGCGATCAGAGTTTCTTTTTTGGGTCACTTGCCCCACAACATGATAGCCAAGCGTGGTCACCAGTCGAGTGAGCTCTTGTAGTGAACTCTCAAGCTCTGCCCCACTCATTTTCGGCAACTGGATCCCGACGAGAACTGCATCTTTAATTTTATCATCTACTGCCATAAGCTTATTTCTACACGCAGCTGCGCCCAAAGGATATAAAGAATTTGCGAGATCAATCGTCCTGTTCAATCCTGCTTAGTGTGAGATTCAGCATGAGGCAGAGAAAACTCTATTGCCTTTGGTAAGAGTTCAAGCACGGCCTCAAGAATTTCAGGTCTCCCAGCAAACAAGGACGCGACCACGTCAACGCCTATCCAGAAAACCCCCTGATGGTAGTTCGCATCGCGAACCGGAGCAAATCTCTCACGAACAATTCGCCCCACAAAGAATCGAGTGTGACAATCATTGAGCTGCCCATTCCACTGAAAATCATATCGTTTCAATAGTTCTGTATCTGCGAGCAGAACAATTTCACATCCCGTTTCCTCTTTGGTCTCGCGTATGGCCGCTTCTGCAGCAGACTCTCCGGGCTCAATCAAGCCGCCTGGCAAAAAGAAGTGCCGACTCTGATTGGTCGGATCGACCCCATAAAACCCAAGAACCTTTTGATCCCTCACAATCAAGACGCTCACCCGATCACGAAACATTTTTTTTTGCATTTCGCTCAACCTTTCTTCCCTTTGGTCCAGAGATTTTTAACAAAAAATAGGTTACTATTTTAGAAATGAAAACTAGATCAATCAAGAGGCTACAAGAACGTTCAATCAAAGTCTTTACAATTGTGACAACCTCCAAGATTGCTTCTTCCACAATTGATTTTTCCAAAAGGGGCAATTTCAAATTTGAGACTGCCACGACTTGTATTTTTATGATCTTGACTCTGGTTACTCTGCCAATGGCTCAGGCCTTAGGCGAGAGAATTGAAACCAACATCTTTCTCATAGACAAACAAAACGGGCAGACCATACGGCTCGATCGAATTTCCAAAAAACCAAAGGTGTTTTACCTTCTAACCAAAAGAACCGACCGAGGCCCCGAAGTTAAACCCGTTTTATTTGAGCAAGCGCTCAATTGGCAAAAAAGACTCCTTCAATCCCCGTCGCAAAAAAAATCATGGGCCTCCTGTTCAGATCCCGTGATCGGTCGAGTGGCACTCAGCGAAAAAACAATTCACGATTTTAAATACTGCCCCGAACAGAACAGGAATCAGACTCAATTGATGAGGCAAATCTCAGCACTCAGTTCGCCAAACCAGCATCAATCTACAAAAAGTAAATCCGCCAAAGAACCCCAGATGCGTGTCGACAAACTAGAAAACGTGGTTCATGAAATCGAAAACTATTAAGTTGTATTTTCAATTTCAAATTTTGATTTTCCTCCTACTTTCGCCTAATCCGAGAGCCGAGGCGGATCAGGAGAGTTGTCTTTTGGCAGAAATAGACAAAGCCTGCGCCGCTCTCAGCAAAGCACAGCGCAGTGACTATATTGAGATCGATGAGCAGCATAAAATTCCGGCCTGCCTCTCTAGAGCAGTCGAGCAAAGAATCGAAAATCAATCTGAAAACGAAATCAAAGAAAAAACACTTTTGATTCTAGACACCCTCAGTAGCTCCAAAGAAATTTCTATGTCCCCGGAGTTTCAAAAAATATTTTATACAAACTGGAAAGACTACTACTTGTTTATCGATGGCGATAGTAAGGATAAAGAACTCTACTGGCCTCCCACTGATGACAATCCTGAAAAAAAGGAGGTCAGTCGATCCGAGTTGATTGAGTGGATGGGCAAAGAACGTTACCTCGATCTCCGAGCGCAGATGCAGAAGCTTCCCTCCCACCGGGACAACTTAAAAAAACTAAAACCCGACTTTGAGGTCGAATTTTTAAGCGCATCCACCCCGGCTGCAAACTCAATTTTGAGGTACGCTCAGAGTACGCTTAAAGCTGAGCTTCCGCAGTTTTTTTCGAACTCGAGTTCCCAGTCAGAAATTCAATCCTTCACTTCGCGCCTTACGCTCGCCAAACCAAACGTTTACGCGCCAGAATCTGCAAAGAGAACCTGCTTTCCCCTAGGCTTTGCTTCGACGCAATTTGAATCCCAACGGGTATCTTGGTCCGATGAGGATCAACTTTTTTCGGAGATTGAAACACTCAGAGCCGTCGCCCATGAACAAGCTCATCATGTCGACGCCTGTCGTGCACTTCAGGATGTTGTCAAAAAAGTGGATCAAACATTTGATATCGTAATTGACGAAGAAGCTTCAAAGGCGAGGACCGAAAATCGCACCCTTTCCGAGGGAGCACCCTACGAAAAATATCCATTGGCCTCGGTTATCACTTGCCTGCAATCCGAAGACGGCGGTTCTTTTTCAGAGCCCAAGTTTAACCCATCCATATTCAAGCAATCTTTGGGACCGTGCTTTTACAATTTTCAGAATGAAGCTTTTGGCGATTGGGCCGCGGCTAAAGTGGTTGGCAGAAGACTAACAGAAAGGACCAATAAGGTACGCACAGAATCGACCTCGCGGCTAGAGCCAACTTCACTTCAGCCGCGATCCTCAATGCGATTTACAGACCAAAACCTACAGTCAAACACAATTGCCTTTCCCAAAAAACTCGCCGACAGTTTTATTTATATCGATCGCATCTGTACAGAGAGAATTTCCGATCAAAGCTTCAACTACACCCACCCTTCGTGGGAAAAGCGATTCTTGAAAATCTACGCACGCGAACCAGCTATTGCAGATCACTTGGGCTGTGGTCGCAGTGCCCAACCTCCCTGCGGAAGTGCCTCAGCTCCATCCGCCAACCAATCTGAAGCAACACCACTTGCGCCGAATACAAAAACTCAAAAAAACTCACGTCGCCAGTAGCAGTCATGACGTCAAGAGTTGACAAAACCCGAGCAACTTGGTGCACTTGCCCCATGCGAACACTCCTCGGGATCACGAAACAACGGCTTGAAAGTCTTTTGCTTTTGGCAATGATTGCCTTTCTCACATTTTCATGTGCGTCACCTGATGAGCGCACCGGAGCGATTCCGACTGTTGAAGATTTTCGCGAACATTTTTTTTCGTTACAAGACAAGAGCTACCGTGGTCTTGAGTGCGATGTCACATCAGCTTCACTGATGGCTCTCGCCAAAGAAAGCAATCCGGCAAAGCCCAATCCCCTTATGTTCGCCTTGGTTCTCAATGCTAAAGATGCGCAAAAATGTTTAGTCACTGAACCCAATTTACGAGCGAGCCCCGAAATGATTAGCTCGACAAACAACTCAACCAATAGTAGTGAAAAAATCCAGGAACGCATCAAAAAAGAATTGCCGTCGGTAGCTTCGCTCATTCGCAGTACATGTCCTCTTTTAACCAAATTTTATTTACAACATCCTTTTTCGTTGGTTTCTCATGAAGATGACTTAATCGTCGACGGAGGCTATTTCTCAATCAACGAAGATCGCGACACAGGTGACACCATTCGCTTTAAAGATGATTTTTCGTTGATTCAATATACACCAAAAAAAGCGACAACGATGACGGTTCGCTACAGCAAGTTTCACTCTTTTGAGCTTCCGACATCTAGTCAATCTGGAGGTGCCACCTCAGTGAATACCCAAATCAAATTTCAGCTTCTACAAAACATTCCCGTTCCAGAAAGCATTCTGCTTCAGGCCAAACCCAAAGACTCGGCCGCATTCTCGGCAAGGTTGATTTTTAAAAATTGTGTTTTGGCCGCCAGATGAAAATTCGTATTTTTCACACTCTTTTTTTTAGCGCGCTTGAGGCTTTTAGAAATTTTGGTTTTGTTCTCTCAAAGCTCTGGCGATGGGTTTTGCTCTACTACGTTCTCGATGCTTTGACCTCGGAGGGGCTTCGGTCTATTGAAGAGGCCATTCTTCAGCGAGGTCGTGAAGATCTCCCCGCACTGATCACACTGCTCGCGCTGAATATTTTTTCGAGCCTTTTTTGGGTTTCGCTTTGGACAATCTTGATTTCATGTCTCTTGGCTCTCCGAACGTCTTTTGAGAACCAGGTGCAAACTCAAACTCCACCCGAAAAAGCCCAGGGTTCTGCGGCGGTAAACTACTGTGCCACGTTCGCTCTGCACCAAAATTTTGGACAGATTTTGATCGAAAGCATTCGTTCGTATGCCGCGATTGTTTGGCGACTTCCATTGTTAATTTTGCCCGCATTGTTTGAATACATCCGTTTGTTTTTCGTTCCTTACCTGGTTCTTTTTGATGGATCCTATCACCAAGGTGAAGTCGATGTTCTTAAGCGCTCGAGACAGTTGGCCCGTCGCAATTGGATTGTCATTGGAATGGCCCAAACCTTGGTGCTGGGACTCTTACCTTTGCTTCTCCACCTCGCTTTTCAATCTCCAAGCCTCAGTAAGTCGCCGCTGCAATTTGTTGTAGTGCACACGCTTGACGTTGCCCTTGCGATTTGGTCGTTTTTATTTTTATTCTTTATTTTTAAAACAATAGTGTCTGGTCAGGGTTTAAATTTGGAAGCCACCCTGTGTACTTCGCCCAGCGGCTTACCCCTAACTGAAACCAATTCAAAGGAGATTCCCAATGCTGATGTTCAATTGGAAAAAAATTAAAGATCGTCAAAAAGGACTCACTTTTAATGATGTCTTGATCGTGCCATCCAAATCAGATGTTCGATCTAGGCGCGACCCAAGCCTCTCAACCCGATTGACGAAAAAGCAAACTATCGACATGCCCATCATCAGCGCCAACATGGACACTGTGACCGAGAGTGAAATGGCCATCGCCATAGGTAAACTCGGTGGCCTCGGCATACTTCATCGATTCATGACCATCGAAGAACAAGTTAAACAAGTTGGAACTGTCAAAGCCGCTGGCATCAAACTTGTTGCGGCTAGCATTGGTGTGAACGATGATTTTAAGAAACGTGCAGAAGCCCTGGTGAAAGCGGGTGTGCAGATTCTCACACTCGACATTGCTCACGGACACTCGGTCTCGATGATCGAAACCACAAAATGGGTCAAAGACACCTTTAGCGATATTGAAGTGATCGCTGGAAACATTGCAACTCCTGAGGGTGTGATCGACCTAGCCAATGCTGGTGCTGACGCCATTAAAGTGGGAATCGGCCCTGGGTCGATGTGTACCACTCGCATCATCACTGGTTGTGGGTTGCCCCAGCTGACCGCGGTCGCACTCTGTGCTGAGGCGGCAGAGAGCTTTAATATACCCATCATTGCGGATGGCGGAATCAAAACATCAGGCGACATCGTCAAAGCTTTTGCTGCTGGGGCCAGTACAGTGATGCTGGGCTCAATGCTTTCAGGCACTCTCGAAACTCCGGGAGAGATCAAACACGGAAAAAAACAATACCGAGGAATGGCTTCAAAATCGGCGCAAGTTTCATGGCGAGGAGGCGTGCCCGAAGGCATGGCTCCTGAGGGAGAAAGCACGATGGTGTCGATTAAAGGACAAGTCAAAGATGTGATTTTAGAACTGAGTGGCGGAATTCGCAGTGGCATGAGCTATATCAATGCGACCAGTGTGAGCGAGATCAAAGAAAATGCGAGATTTATTGAGATGACGGCCTCGGGCTTTAATGAATCGCGAGCCCACGGTTTAAGCTAAAGAGCAAGCTTTACCTCTTGATCGATGATCATTTAAGCACCATGAGTATTGCTTAAATGATCAGCAACTACGGCCAATGCATAATTCATTGGCAATAGGCTGGTCAAATTCGCCCAAACTTGAAGCAATCCGACAGAACTAGACCTTTATCTAGCGGCAAACCCATTGACCCCTCACGAGCAGACTTAGTAGCCTTGTTGAAAGGCGGATTTTGCGCCTTGATGGATCTAAAGGGAGCGAGCCTCGCTTGAGTTTAACCAAGAAGACTTCACTCAAGAGACTCCTAGGAGCTCGGCCCTTTTGCTCTTCAAGTCCCGCAAAATAACTTTTGTTTATAAACCGGTTTTGGTTTGCGCCTCTTGAGACAACAAAGCCGGCCCAGTGCCGGCTTCTTTTTTTTAACTCGACTTTTATGGAGAACAGATGCCCCAACCAATCGGACTTTTCGATTCTGGAATAGGCGGACTCACTGTTTTAAAAACTCTCCTTGAGGAATTTGCATCGGAAGATTTTCTTTATCTTGGAGACACAGCTCGGCTTCCCTATGGCACAAAATCACCAGCAACCATCGAACGCTATGTTTTGCAAAACATCCGCTTTCTTGAGCAACAAAATGTGAAAGCAATTGTGGTGGCATGCAATTCAGCCTCGACAGTACTGCTCGGTGGACGCTTGCAACATCTCTTCAAGGTTCCGGTTTACAATGTCATCGAACCTGGTGCGCGTGCAGCACTGCAAGCCTCCGCGACCAAAAAAATCGGTGTCATTGGCACACGGGCCACGGTGCAGGGTGAAGCTTACGTGAGCGCCCTACATGCGCTTGATACCCAAGCCCAAGTCTGGCAACAAGCATGCCCACTACTCGTGCCTCTGGTCGAAGAAGGCTGGACAGACGATCCTGTGACCAACCTCATTGTCTACCGTTACCTCGGGCCGCTTGCCCAAACGGCCATTGACACTCTGATTATGGGCTGTACCCACTATCCCACACTCAGTGATTCATTTCGCCGAGTGCTGGGCTCGCATGTCACGCTTGTCGATTCTGCCCAAGCTATTGCACAAATTTTAGCCGCAGATTTTCATGCCCAAAAACTCGAAGCAAACCCACTGCATCACCAGAGACAGATCCGTATCACTGCAACCGATGTTTCATCGTCATTCGAACAAATTGCACATCAAATGTTAAGTCCGCATCGCTTCAAACATCTCGAACTCGTCGAATTGTTTTAAAATCTCCGAGCGCTCCAGCGGGTTTTATCCTTGGAGCGCCAAGAATTTTGCGGTACCTTTCTCGAGTAGCCCAAGATCATTCAACTCTCTGATGTGAGGTTTTGATGCAGACTTTTATTTTTGGAAAAACCGCAACAGGACTTCCAATACCAGCCTATCGTTTTGGCCACCATGGTCCAAAAGTTTTAATTCTTGGCGGTGTACATGGCGATGAAATTGAAGGTGTCGTTGCAGCACATGGTCTTCTGCAAGAATTTGCTCAGAGTTTTGTGTTTCGCCTGCAGGTCATACTTGTTCCAGCGTTTAATCTCGATGGAGTCTTAAGACAAGATAGGCTCAATGCCAACGGTGTGGACCTTAATCGCAATCTGCCCACACATGATTGGACAAGCGAAGTCGCAAAGCCACGCTACAACCCTGGGAAAACGGCAAATAGTGAGCCTGAAAATCAAGCTCTCGTCGATTTTCTCACTGAAGAAAAACCACATTTTGTATTGAGTCTGCACTCTTGGAAACCATTGCTCAACGTCAATGGCAAGTGCCGCCGAGAAGCCGAGGCCATTGCGGCACTCACCGGCTATGTGATCGAAGAATCCATTGGCTACCCCACCCCAGGGTGCTTAGGAACCTATGCTGGTCTTGAGCGTGAAATGCCAACTCTCACATACGAAATTGAACGCGGACAAAAAGATCAAGATGTGCTTCGCCAGCACATCCCTGCTATTTTAGAAGGGCTCAAAGTGATCGAAGGCAAGGCCTAGTGGATGCGTTCTGCAGCAGAAAAAAATTCCAGCAAGTCCTCAAGTTCAAAAAAACTCGCCAACACTTGCCAGTTGCAGAAATTAAAACCAGAACTTAAAACCAAAAAAAATTACAACTACACAAAACATTCATATAAGAACTCAAAGCCACCCGAATGAATTTTGAGAAGGACCAAAACATGAAAACAAATCTATCAGCACAGGATATTCAAAAAATTATCGAAACCACTTGGCAAGCTGTCGGCTCTGAACCTCAGATCTTGCAATCAGCCGAAGTCAAAGAGGCCATTTTCTCTGCGATGCAAAATCTTGATTCTGGCACATGGCAAGTCATTGAGAAAATCCAGGCAAATTCGACAAACGAATATGTTCTGCATGAGTGGTTGAAAAAAGCCATTCTCCTCTATTTTCGCGTCTCCTCACTCTTTGCAATCCATGCAGGAGATTTGAGTTTTTATGATAAAGTGCCCGTCAAAAAATGGAATGGTTCAGAAGGAGTTCGTGTCGTGCCACAAGCTCTCGTCCGCTTCGGATCTTTTGTCGAAAAGGGCGCCATCTTAATGCCGAGCTTTGTAAACATCGGAGCCTATGTTGAAACCGGAACCATGGTCGACACCTGGGCCACAGTCGGCAGCTGCGCGCGCATTGGTAGCCATGTTCACCTCTCTGGTGGTGTCGGTATCGGGGGCGTGCTTGAACCCGTGCAGGCAAGGCCAGTGATCATTGAAGATCATGTTTTTGTCGGCAGTCGTTGCATTGTCGTTGAGGGTGTTCATGTTGAACAGGGTGCGGTTCTCGGTGCAGGTGTCACACTCACCGGCTCAACAAAGATCATTGACGTTACCACCGCAGAGGCAAAAACTTACCAAGGACGAGTGCCAAAAAATTCGGTCGTCATTCCAGGTACACTTCCAAAACAATTTCCGGCAGGAGTGTTTCAAGTTCCGTGCGCCCTGATCATCGGTCAACGCAAAGAGAGCACCAACCAGAAAACTTCGCTCACCGATGCACTCAGAGAGTTCAATGTCCCGGTCTAAATGATTCTTCAGAGCAGAATTCCGTTTCAGGAATTCTGCCGAAGAAACACCAAGACCAAGTTGCCTTTGCTTTTCACCAAAATATAAACCGAATGATTCAGTCAGAATTCATGCATCTACATTCATGCATAGACGGCGACTATGATGCGCACGCCATTCTGACAATCTTCGCAATCGTCTTCAGACTAGGATTGCCTCTATTTGACAGCGCTTCATACATCGTGCGCTCCGAAAGCCCATGCGCCTTGGCTTCCCTAGTTTTGACCTTCGCCTCAAGATGGGCCATCAGAATCTCCTTGAAAGAATCGATATCCTCATCCTTCAGAGCAGAAAAGAGCGCCTGTCCGAGTTTACGCTCATCTAGAAGCTCTTCAGTTGGACGCCAAGCTTTAGTTTTAACGCCAGACTTGAGCTTCACCAACTCCGGTCGATCAACCGAGGAGGCTTTTCGCTTTTTTGATGTCTGCTTTTTGGCCATTTTTGGTTCCTCCAAGTAAAATTACGATTCGCTTTCGGTCCAAGTAGGCGAAATAAACCCTCAGACCGATTTTCCATTTCAGTTCAAAAACGCCGTCGCCAACCGATTTCACAATCCCGAAATGAGCGGCGGCCTCGATACGACTGAACCTAGACCTGACAAGACCTTTGATCTTATCAGTCTGCTCATCGAACCAATCATTAAACTCTGATGTTGTCTCTAGGTTGAATTCCACGCAAGATCAGTATGCAATATACCGCATGGTAAAGCAAGGAAAATGTGTGTGGTATACGAAAAAACTCATTAGGGACTATCCGCACATTCCGCCATTTCAGATCGTACAGCCGCTGGCTCGCGGTCTAACGAAACAGATGCTGGTTCACGGAGGGCTGATCCATTTTCTGCCAACCGCGGTTGTTCAGAAGAAGACTCGTCGGTATCGAAGACTTCCGCCCGTAGAACCGAAATTGGAATTCGATTTTTTGAAACGAAATCAAATGGGCGAAACTCGATATCAAAATCTTCCATCACCTCTTTGACTTCAGATTGAATGCGAAATGATTCATCCAACCAATGGCGCACATGAAACTGCGGAACCTTTAAGTGGTAGCGTTGCCGGCGTCCCTTCAAAGTGCTCACCAGAACATTCTCGAAACGTGGCTTATTAAGCCAGCACTTAGGTGAAAGTTTTAATACCTGTTGCGCGGAACGCCCCTTTTCAACCATCTCACCATCGAGATCGACTTGCCAATCAAAGATCTTGTCACTTGCCTTGAACAGTCGTTCACGAGCGAGCTCTACTTTTTTTTGTAAAAGCTGATTGTGCTTTTTTTGCGCTTCTTCAAGACGAGCATTCACCAAAGCCAACTCAGTTTTTTTATTTACTTCAATTCGACAACTCTCTGAACTCGCCGAAGATCTGCCCATGAATGTCAAATCTAAACACGAAAAATTAGTCCCAACCACCATCTTTTCAGTAGAATGCCCTGCGGAACTCTCAATGGATTTTCCACCACTAATGCTGGCCCCTTGGTTCGCTCCACTTCCGGCAGCATTCATCCCACCGCGTTTGTCCTCTGACGAAGAGGCTAGTACCGAGGGTTTTGGCAAAAGAATCGAACTCACAATACCTCTTGCCGTTCCATTGGCATCCAAAATTGGGGAACCCGAATTTCCTTTGATCACACTCTCACACGGCCCCAAGAGAACCAAAGGAGATGTATCCGAAACGAAGAACGGATTCAAAACTGAATTTTGAATAGCCCGACAATTAACTTGCTTCATCGTTGCACGAACGGGGTCGGGATCGACCTTATAAATTGTCATGGCCTTACCATCTGCGACTCCAGTTTGAGTCAAAAGTAAAAAGGGCCGCGGCACAGGACGAGTCAAACGAACGAAAGCATAATCCTTATTGAGCTCTCCATCATTCACGGGAGGAGAAACCGAAAGTACGGTCTCACAATCCGCCTGAACAGGATCAAAATGCTCGGTCTTTGGAAAAAAGAAACGAATTTTGCCGCTGCAACTTCTCCCCTTTTCGCGAAGATCTTTCGGAAGACAATGCAAATTGGTCGCGGCCAGATCATTGGCCACCAAAAAAGACGTACAGGTTGAAACACCCGATTCACTCTGCTCATTTTTTACCAAAATTCCAGCCACCGAAGGAGAACAAGTTTTAATGTCCTCACAGACCACTTCATAGCCTTGAGCAGCGAGCGTGCTCAGGAAAACCACTCCAACATATATCAATTTCATTCTGAGAATTTCAGCTATTTCGTGAAAGCCAAACCGCATTTGCATATCACAGACATCGGTAGGAACCAGCAGCAAGTTAACGAGTATATTCGAACCAAACGAAGACAAAAAAATCGCCGAACTTTTCGACATCTGTAAACAAAAACAGTTTTAAAAATGCACTCAAAGTGTCTCGTCAAATAGCCAAATTCACCGCCACTATTTTTGTCTCATCATGAGATCAAGCTTTAGGCACTGTCTCATTTTGCCGAATATAACCATGACCAAAATCGAGATTCGTGCGCGGCAAATCGCGCCGAAATTCATGCGCAAGCTCAAGCGAGAGTTAATCTTAGGGTTAGCCAGGAGATAAACAGATGAGTGCTAAAAATCGCGGCGTCATTTTATTCAAGCTCAAGGTCATTGCCCACACAGCCCTGCTCGGATCGATCTTGTTACTTGGCTACACCAATTGTTCTCCTGGATTCAAAGCCGTCAACGGACAGCTTGGCATTTCCTCAAATTCACCAGGCGTAACAGGAGGTGGTGCAGACCCTGGCGGCAATGACGGCCTAGGCCCCAACACTGGAAACTACATCAGCTCCAAATCTTTGGGGACATTTGACAACAATTGTATCAACAACACAGCTTACGACGCCTGCATCTTTTGGAAAAATCCTGTCGCGAGCAATCAAGCTCCTTTTGCAGCGACAGTTGGCACAAACACCAATCTCGCAAATGTGCAAACTTTTGGAGTGAAATTCAAAAATCGCACAAACTCCAACGAACTCACAAATGGAAGCATTTCAGTCATCGGCTCCATCACCCAAAATCCAATCGCAAGTCTTCCTGGAATCAACGGCTTGGTGAACACAGCAGACGGGAAGAATTTTTTGGAAGGTTCCAAAATCCAACTCACCAATGGTCAACAACGAAGGACCTATTCGCAAGACGTACTCGACAACTCACATTGGCTCGCTCAAGAGATGGCCTACTTTTGGTTAGAGTCGATGGAGTCGTCGATTTTTTCACGGACCAATATCTACTACACACGCAATAAAGGTATTCCGGTGATCGCCCGAGGCGGTGACTTCTTCAGTGCCGCAAAAAACAACGCGTTTTTTACGCCAGGACTTTCTAGCTCCAACGGCAGCACTTATCTTTCGCAGGGTCTGCTTGTTTTGGGCTATCGATCAAAAGACAACAACACACACGACAATGCCTTGAGTGCTGAAATCTATATGCACGAAATGGGACACGCCAATCTTTATCACGCAAGCTCGCAAGCTGCGACTGCTCCGAAAAATCAAAAACAGGTGCAATTGCAAATCGGCTCAACCGTCTACGGCAAACAAACAGCTTGCATCTCTCGTGACGGCTGTATTCTTGCTATCAATGAGGGAATCGCAGACTTTCACAGTCTGATCATGTTTCACGAGTCGCCTATTTTGGGTGAAACCTTCGAAAATCATAAAGACGGTCTCAGTGACAGCGGTGTTCGACGAAACTTCAACACCGCAAGATCACTTTCTCTTGACTCACTCTTTCAGGCATCAGGTCAGGCTTTCACGACAAACTTTCCCAGTGCAACATGTCTTGACAGCGGCACCACAAAAACCGTCGACGCTTGCAATGGTGAAGTCCATGTGTTTGCACATTTCTACACCTCCATTCTTTGGGATATCTACACCGACAACCGAGTGAACAAAGCAGATTTTGAAACCATCTTCATGGAACACCTTCAAAATCTTCAACCGCAAACAACCTTTCCCCAAACTAAACAGATTTTATTGACGATCGACCAACAGTTCTTTCAGTCCAAATACAAAGACGTCATCACTTATCACTATCAACAAAGAGGACTCTAAATCATGCGACGAATTCTACTCACCGTGATGTTTGCTCTCGTGACCTCGACAATTTGGTTTTCATTTCAAAAGAATAAAAAATCGGAATCGTTCGCCCCTGGCACCGCAGCTCATTCGGCCACCAAAGATTCAAAGGCGCAGCTCCAAGTCGAAGAACCCACAGGAGCAACTCAGTCTGCTGAGTTAGGCGAGCAAGATTCAAATGCAACGCCCGCATCCAGTTCAACCGATGCCCTCAGCTCTTCTGCTCGTAACCCTGCCACGTCCACAGGGGATCCAAGCCCAGGCGGCCGGCCAGATAAAATCGAACAATGGCTTAAACAAAGAGATGCACATGCTCAATGGAATGTGAGCCGATCGACCTCGGGTGAAGTGATCGCCATCAGTGGCGGAACCCTGGCAAAACCAAGCAGCGATGGAGACATCAGGCATTTTGCCGAAGAGCTGGCCAATCAACTCGGGATTCCGACATCGCAGCTCGACTCAAAAACTCTAAAGTTAGAGGGCACCTTTTTAAGTGAGCCCACAGTGATCAACCAAAAATTTCTAGACTATGAGGTTTACGGAGGTTTTTTAAAATTGATGCAGAATCGTAAAACAGGCGAAATGTATTATGCGATGAACTCACTGGCCCAGGTGGGAGAGCCCTCACTTGAACAAACAATAACCGATCAAAAAGCAATTGAATTGATTAAATCTCATCATCAACAAACCCAAGAATCAGCTGACGAAATTTTTCTGGGACACGCAAAGCCGTTTCTCTTTGTGAAAGAACCAAAGAAAAGTGAACTGGCCTGGTCGATTTATTCTCGAAAAAAAGCATTCATAACCGAATACCTTGTAAGTGCCAAAAATGGTGAGATTCTCTCAACCATCCAGCGCTGGAACGAGTAGTCCATCCCAGCTCACATTATCCCACCAACTTAAGACACTACTCATCAACGTGATAGCGTACGCTCGTGACAACAATCCCTTTGCGAAACATCAAGGCCGTTCGAATAAACAAAGCTGATTGATTGTGCAAAAAGTTTTCCCACCATCGGGCCGGTACAAACTCAGGTATGACCACCGTCACCCACCCACAATTAGCCTTCAAACAAAGCTCATCTATGTATTCAAGTAAAGGTGCCGTCACCGACCTATAAGGAGATTTCAAAACCACCAACTCAACCTTTGGCGCCCACACGGCCCACTGATCCTTCAAGCGCTGGGCGGCCCCGGGGTCAAGCTCCACATAAATAGCTCGTACTTTACTTGAGATCGACAACGAATACGTAATCGAATCCAAAACTCCTTTATGCAAACTTGAAACTGGAATCAAAACGGTATTCTCGATCTCTGCTAGCTCCTTGGTAGGATGCATTCCCTCCAGACTTAACTGCGACCCAAGAACCACATAATGTTGGTGAATACGCTTAAAGAAAACCACCATGATCGGGATCAATAAAATCACCACCCAAGCACCATGCGTGAATTTTGTCGAGCCTATGACCAATAAAACAATGAACGTCGTCAAAGCACCCAACGCATTGACGACCAGGCTGCGCTGCCAAGATGGTTCGCGAAATTTAATATGGTGCACGACCATGCCGAGCTGAGACAGCGTAAACGATAAGAATACTCCTACAGCATAGAGTGGAATCAAGTGATGGGTTGTACCATCAAAGAGAACCACCAAAAACATGGCTGCTAAACTCAAACCCATAATACCGTTACTAAAGACCAAGCGATCGCCAAGACTTGCCAACTGCCTTGGAAGATAGCGATCACGTGCCAACAAAGAAGCTAAGCGTGGGAAGTCAGCATAGCTGGTGTTGGCCGCTAACAATAGAATTGCAGCCGTTGTGCCCTGAACAAAGTAGTAAAAAAATGAATCTCCAAATATGGCTTTCGACAAAAGCGAGATCGCAGTCTGGCCGTGCTCGGGATCTGGAATCACACCAAAAATATGCGCAAGCACTGTGATTCCCAAAAAGAAAGTCCCAAGAATGACGACCATCCAGGTCAGAGTCACTTTGGCATTTTTCTGTGCGGGAGAACGAAACACTGGAATTCCGTTTGATATGGCCTCAACTCCTGTCAGCGCCGTGCACCCTGAGGCAAAGGCTCGCAACATCAAAAACAACGCAATTTCCGGATAGGCTTGACCCATCACTGGAACAGCCGAGATCACTTGACCAGACATAACTTTGTAAAAGCCTGTGACAATGAGTACGACAAACGAACCAATAAAAAAATATGTCGGTAAAGCAAATACCGACGCACTTTCTTTCAATCCACGAAGATTGAGAATCATCAGAATAAAAATAACCACCAAACCCAAGGCAACCTTGTGCGGTAAAAGATCAGGAAAAGCCGAAATGATGTTTTCAATTCCAGAAGCCACCGACACTGCGACTGTCAAAACATAATCAATCAAGAGCGCAGCTCCTGCCACCAATCCTGCGGTGACACCGAGGTTTTCTTTCGCCACGATATAAGCTCCACCCCCTGAAGGATAGGCATCAATCGTTTGGCGATAAGAAATGGTGACGATGATCAATAGGGTGGCGATCGCAATGGCAATTGGCAAAGAGTAAAGCGTTAGAGCCGCCGAAACTGCTGCCAGTGGAATTAGAATTTCTTCGGTAGCGTAGGCAACGGAAGAGAGAGCATCGGATGAAAGAACCGCAAGTGCTTTCCACTTCGGGATCCTTTCGTGTGCCATCATTTCATGAGACAAAGGTTCACCGACTAAAACACGCTTCATTTTTGCTAATATACCCATGTATTATGAAATACTCCTGGGTGTATTTGAAGTCAAATAAACCAAGGTTAATTTCGTGCAACGACTTTAGAAGTGAAAACTCATGTGAATTGCTGGATAAATCAGCGTTCGCGCATACGAGACTGTCGTTAAACTTGAGGTCGTCACCACTTCGGTGTAGCTAGCTGCCGAATAGATCAACCGCAATCCCAAGCGCATCGCCTCCGAAAGAGGCAAACCATAGCCAAACTCAATATTCATGCTGGTACCACGCCATTTTTCTGCAGTGGAGCCACCCGTGGAGTAGGTCGCCGTTGTGATCAGATTATAAGCTCCCGCTAGTGCCCATGTGCGTTCTTTATTGAAATAGAATACAAACTTAGGTCCCATCTGGGCCGAAGTATAGGTCGTGGTCGTGGTTGAGGCATCACTGACCGAGTGGCTAGAGTAGTTCCACCCCACTTGATACATTCCAGTCTTGTCGATATCAAATCCCAGGCAGCCATCAAAGAGCATCTCGGTGCGTGTGCTCGTTGTACTCACAGTCGCCGCATCAGAAAAGTAGAAGGCATTGAGCTCCATGAACCCACCGGCACGACTCTGCAAACTCACCAAAAGGACCAACAATACAGGTACAATGAGAACAATTTTTTGCAGAAAAAAATCAACTCTTGTTGCCGTTACTGATCGCTGAATTTTATTTTGCACCAATCTCATGAAGGCCTTGTCGGATGTTTTATTCCGCAACTAACTCCACAGAAAAAATCTAGACAATCGAATGGCGCTCCAAATTTTAACGAATGGCTTCGAAGCTGGCCTTCGGAACTGGCCATCGAAACCGCAATTGGCCTATTGAACAGGTGATCTTTTTGCGCCCAGACATTTCCTAAACTTCTTTACACGGCAAACCGATTCAGAATGTGACAAATGCAAATGCAAAGGCAAATGCAAAGGCGAGTGCGACCGCAAAAAATGTGATGCAACTGTAACTGCCAACGGCAACTATCGCTGAGCACACATACAAGGAACGGTCCATCGCTTTTGTTTTGTTAGCCCCAAAAAATCAGACACCATTGCCGCACCTGAGGAGCACCTATGTCGTCGATCAAGACCATCAAAGAAAGAATTCAAACTTTGAACGCAGAAAAACTCAAACCCCTGTTGCAGAAGTTCGCTGGTGCAAGGCAAAAAGCCTTTGGTGAATTCAACTTCTCTTGGCAAGCCCCAACTTGGCTAAAAAAACTTACTCGCTATCGTCGACCACTGATTGGTGCATTGGCCGGAGTCACCATCATTGGTTTGGCCATTCACTTTGTGCAAAACTATCTCGATTCATTACCAAAACCGAACTACTGTCATTACGCAATCAACGTTCCATTTCCGAGAGATGTCGAAAACGACAAGAAAGCCTCTCCCCTGACCGTTTCTTTTCAGTGTTCTGCGGCGCCCATCAATGCTCTTTCGAAAACTCTCGACAACCCTCCAGAACTCTCGCCCGAAATCAAAGGATCTTGGAAATGGGACACCGATCGACTTTTAGTTTTCACACCATCTGCTGAAATCGCAGGAAAAGACTGGCCAGTGGGACAGAAGTTCAAACTCAAATTCGATAAAAAAATTCTTAATGACGCCATTATTCTCGAGGACTATCAACCGGCCTTTACAACCGAAAAGCTTCGAGCCACTGTAATGAAAAACGAATTCTACATTGATCCCACAAATAGCAAAATAAAAAAGACCTTGGTCAATCTGACTTTCAACTACCCCATCGATCCAGATGAATTTAAAAAACATGTTGAAATGCGATTGCAGACAAAACAGAAGAACAATCTTAAAATCCCAGGACAAAACTATGGTCACACAGTTTCGTTCGATAAATTTCTCAAGCACGCCTATATCTCTTCAGAAAATATTCCTGCTCCCGAAGAAGAAAGTGTGATGTCGGTTCGAATCACCGAAGGCTACCATGCACAACTCGGCGGAGCCCCTGCTGAGTCAAACGACGAAATTCAAATCACGATCCCAGGAAAATCTGACACCTTCAGAATAAACAAGGCATCAATGAGTTTCGTTCGCAATGAAAAATTCGAGCCCGAACAAATTGTGGTCATTGAAACTAGTATTGCGGCAAAATCTGAGGATATCCAAAAATCTATGAAAGTCTGGATGTTGCCGAGACTCAAAGACGAAAAACAAAATGCCAAAAACCGTTTCGACCAGTGGAGCGTGGGCGAAGTGTCAGACTCCGTCCTCAG
Organism: uncultured Bdellovibrionales bacterium; assembly: GCA_964405465.1. Lineage (GTDB taxonomy): Bacteria > Bdellovibrionota > Bdellovibrionia > Bdellovibrionales > JAMPXM01 > CAYONZ01. The sequence goes on from CAYONZ010000009.1 coordinate 22,114, forward strand.
CAAATCCACTCCACTCACTTTAGATATGATTCCGACAGAACACGACACGAGCACTATTCACTCGTTCAAAATTCACGCTGCTCCCCAACGGATGGTTTATCTTCACATCGCAGCGGGGGTTCGTGCGCTGGATGAGTATGTTCTCAATAAAGAATTCAAAACTACGATTCGCATTCAAGACTTCCCAACAGAGCTCATGATCATGAGCGATGGAGCCCTACTTAGCCTACATGGTGAAAAAAAGCTTCCGTTACTTTCACGTAACGTTCAGGAGGTTGAATTCAGGGTCTCCAAAATACTTCCAGATCAACTCAATCAAGCGATAACCCAGGTCTTTCAACGCAGCTACGACTTTGCAAAACCCTCCTTCGATAGCTGGAACACCCAAACTTTCGTTGAGGTCTTTAAAGACAAAGTCGCACTTACTCCAAAAAATGCCCAAGCCACAAACTATTTTTCATTCGACTTAGGTTCTTATCTCAACAAAGGACACGAGAAGAAGGGCCTCTTTTTTGTTGAAGTACGGGACACAAAAACCAACCAACACGATAAACGTCTCATTCTGCTCACTGACCTTGGGGTCATAGTTAAACAAACTGCAGGTAAAACACATGAAGTTTTTGTGCAATCACTCAGCAATGGACAAGCTGTCGGTGGCGCCACCGTCGAAGTGATGGGTACCAATGGCATTTCGCTTTTTAGTGAAAGAACCGATGCCAACGGGCACGCTGGCTTTCCGAACCTCTCCGATTTCAAAGACGAAAAAGCTCCGGTTGCCTTTATCGTCAGAAAAGACAACGATATCTCCTTCATTCCATTTCAGTATTACGACCGAAATTTGAACTACTCTCGTTTCGAAACGGGTGGCGTCTATGAAGATGCACTGAGTGAGAATTTAACCGCGATGATTTTTTCAGACCGCGGTATGTACCGGCCCGGAGAAAAGCTCAGCTTTGGCTTTATGCTTCGCTCGAAAAACTGGAAAACTTCATTCAAAGATGTACCATTTAGCTGGCGATTGATTGACCCACGCGGAACCGTGGTCAAAACTGAAAAATTTCAAGCGTCATCAACTGATTTGAAAGAACTATCGATCGAAACGCTAGACACTTGGTATACGGGCTCCTACAGTTTTGAAATCTACTTGGTCAAAGACAAGCAGCGTCCGCAGCTCATTGGCTCAACAAATGTTCAGGTGGAAGAATTTTTACCTGATCAAATGAAAATCACTACCCATCTTTCAAAAGAGAAAGCTCTGGGCTGGAACACCCCAGCTGATATGAAAGGTCTCGTGATTTTAAAGAATCTCTTTGGTACGGCAGCAGAAAAACGTCGAATCGAGGCTTCTGTCGATGTCTCTCCTTTTCATCCCAACTTTAAACCTCTCAAAGACTACCACTTTGTGAGTTTAAACAAGCCCAATGAACGCGACTATCACACGCCACTAGAGGCTAGCGAATCTAACTCTGCCGGAGAAGCCAGCTTTGATTTGGATCTCAATCAGTTCAACGCAGGAATGTATCTCCTACGCTTTGAAGCCAAAGGTTTCGATGCGGCAGGAGGGCGTTCTGTCGTTGCGGCATCTAGCACCATCATTTCACCACTCAAATTTTTGGTGGGTTATAAAGCAGACGGAGACCTTCGCTACATCAAAAAGAATAGCGCTCGTCAGATTGATTTCATTGCCGTCGATCCAGATGTCAAAAAAATTGCGGCGACTGAAATAAAATTTGAAACTATTGAAAAACGTTATGTCTCGGTACTCACCCAAGCACCTGATGGGAGTTACAAGTACCAGAGTGTGACAAAAGAAATCACCTTGGGTACGCAGAAAGTTGCCATTCCAGAAAAAGGTCTACAATTTAAATTGAATACCGAACGTCCTGGAGATTTCATACTCGTGGTAAAGAACTCAGAAAACCTCGAACTCAATCGTTTCGATTATTCTGTCATGGCCGAAGCCAATCTTTCACGCAAACTTGATCGCACGGCTGAACTTAAAGTGTCTTTAAATAAATCCGAATTCAATCCGGGCGAAGAAATCGAAATGCAAATCAATGCTCCCTATACAGGAGCTGGTCTTATCACCATTGAACGTGATAAAATCTATGCAAGCAAATGGTTTAAAGCAAGCACCACAAGCACGATGGTCAAAATCAAAATACCAGAGGGCTTAGAGGGTAACGCCTATATCAACGTCACTCTTTTACGTTCAACCGATTCAAATGAAATCTTCATGAGTCCATTGAGCTTTGCTGTCACTCCATTTAACATCAATCTCGACAGCCACCGAACTTTGATCACACTCGATGCTCCAGCGTTGGTAAAACCAGGACAAAAGCTAAAAATAAACTTTGCTGCCAATCGCAAGACGCCGATGATTCTTTGGGGAGTTGACGAAGGGATTTTGCAGATTGCCCATTACAAACAGCCTGATCCGATTGGATTCTTTTTTCAAAAGCGAGCCTTACAGGTGGCAACATGGCAGACGCTTGATCTCTTAATGCCCGAATACTCGCTTTTCAAGTCCGCGGCTGGCGCCGGCGGTGATGGTTCCTCTGCCTTGGGTAGAAACCTAAATCCGTTCAAAAGAAAATCCAATCCGCCGGTGGTCTTCTGGTCGGGAGTTCTCGAGGCCGGACCACGAAGTGAAGATTACGTGGTTGAAATTCCAGACTACTACAATGGCAACATTAAGATCTTTGCGCTTGCTGCAACCGAACGATCTTATGGAGTGGCAAGCACTCAAACGCTGGTGCGAGGAGACATCATCCTCACCCCGACGGCACCGTTGGTTGTTGCGCCCAATGATGAATTTGAACTCGGAGTTGGGGTGGCGAACCAAGCAGAGGGGTCTGGACCCAAAGCACAAATCAAAGTCGACCTCCAAACAAGTGAGTTTTTTGTACCAATTGGCGAGAAATCACAAACGGTGCAAATCGCTGAGGGACACGAGGGAGAAGTGCACTTTCGCTTGAAAACAAATAGCAAACTCGGCTCAGGTAAAGTGGTTTTATTGGCATCCACTCAGGGAAAATCTGCAAAATATGCCATAGAAACTTCAATTCGCCCAAATGCTCCATTTATTGCGGACGCACAATTCGGAATTCTCGAGAAATCCACGACAGAGTTTCCGATAGAGCGAATATTGTTCCCTGAATATCGAAAACAAAGTTTCTCTGCGTCAGCCTCACCGCTCTCACTCTTTAAGGGAATGACGTCCTACTTCTCAGTCTATCCATATCTCTGCACCGAACAACTTCTCTCGGCTGCCGTCCCCAATCTCTTTTTGACAGGCGAAGACCGAGATCCAAAGAAACAAAACGAAAGTTTTAAAAAAGCACTTGAAGTTCTTCGCGGACGGCAGACGACTGATGGCGGTTATGCACTTTACCCTGGAGGCTCCACACATCTTTTGGTCACGGTCTACGCCATGCACTTTTTGACAGAGGCACGCGCTCAAGGCTTGAGTGTGCCAGATGATCTTTACAATTACTCGCTGGCTTTCATCAAAACTTTGCGACCAGAAAACTATCGATCTCTCGCAGACCTTCGCTTAGTTGCTCAGTCGCTCTACCTACTCGCTCGCAATGGAGTCTTACCTACAAATCAATTGATCTATCTTAAAAGTTTCCTCACTCAAAACTTCAAAGGAATCTGGGAAAAAGACGATGTGGCTATTTTTATGGCTGCTAGTTTTAAACTTCTCAAACAAGACGACGTAGGTGAAAAACTCATCAAAACAATGAAGTTTACTGATAGCACACCTAGCGACTATGCCTATATGTACGATTCGACCATTCGGAATAGTCATTTACTCTGGATCATTGCTAAACACTTTCCGAACCTGGCTTCGAATTTGTTTGAGTCCGTGCAACTTAAAACACTGTTGGCACCACTACAAAAAAATCAATACAACACCTACTCACTCGCCTCTTTGTACTTCGCCTTAGGTTCCATGTCGAAAACGGCATCAGAGGGACCACTGGCTACTGCGACGCTTGCCAATCTCAACATTCAACTTGTCGATGCCCAAAACAAATCCGAAAGACTTGTTTTGCAAAAGCAAGGACTTGTAGATTCTGGAAACTTTTCTGAAAAAATTAAAAAAATCAAAGCCACCACAGACCTTAACTATCCAATATTTTACTCGCTCAACCAGAGCGGATTTGATTTTGTCGGACGGAAATCAGAAGTTAAAAACGGAATTGAAATTTCACGAACTTATACCAACGAAAAAGGCGAAGAACTGAAGAGTGTCAAGTTGGGAGACACAGTCGAGGTGCATGTGCGAGCTCGTTCGTTGAGTGCCACAAGCTATTTTCGTGTGGCAATTGTCGATCTTTTTCCTGGAGGATTTGAATACGTCGTGACCCCTCACGATATCGTCTCTGGTGAAACCGCCACCGGAGATTCGACCTTTCGCGAAGATGGCCGTGACATGAATTCCGAAGGTCAGAATCCAGCCGAAGAGAGTGAAGATGGATTGCTTCCAAATGAACGACAAGATCCACCGGCGCCACCAGATGAAGGCTTATACCGACATCAGGATTCACCATTCAAATCAGCGTCGCTTAGTTTCACCTCAACACTTTCGTGGTTCCGACAAGTGGTGCCAGCCGCTTATGCCGCAACGGCGATGGGAACATCGAAAAATTTTGGCCGTGAGCCAGCTGCAACAAAACTTTCTTCGATGATGGTCGAATATGCTGATGCTCGTGAAGATCGAATTGTGATCTACACCAGTCTAGATGCCTCCGTTCGAGAATTCACTTACAAAATCAAGGCCGTGAATATTGGAAAATTCGCTGTGCCACCAACATTCGGCGAAGATCTTTATGATCGAAGCGCGCGATACATCGGCATTGGTTCGGAGATCAACGTTGAGAAAAAATAGACTTGCAAAACAACCAAATCAAGAAACAACTCGAGAAGGTTTTCGAGTCAAGATCTGGTTGTTTTCTATTTTTATCGCAGCAAGCTTACTGGGACTAAGGCTCTTTAAAAATCCTTTACTCAGCGACCTATCCTATTCCCGCGCCGTTTATGCACAAGACAATCAATTGCTTCGCCTGACACTTTCAGAAGATGAGAAGTACCGTCTTCCGACCGACCTCAACTTGGTAGATGCAAAACTTGTTGAAGCCTTTTTGTTACATGAAGACCAACTTTTCTTTTTCCACCCTGGGGTAAATCCGTATTCATTAGCCAGAGCACTCTTTGCTGTGTTTCTGCCACAAGCGAAAAAGGTGGGCGGTTCAACTATTACCATGCAACTTGCGAGGCTAAAATATGATCTCTATACCAAAAACTACTTAGGAAAAATGCAACAGATCGCCTTAGCTATTTGGCTTGAAGCACTCTACTCAAAAAAAGAGATTCTAAAAAGTTATCTCACGCTCGCCCCGTTTGGAGGTAACATTGAAGGCATCGAGGCCGCTTCGCTGATTTATTATCAAAAATCCGCTCAGCATCTTTCGCTTGCTGAAGCATTGACCCTTGCAATTATCCCACAAAGTCCTCGACTTCGTTCGCTCAATCAGGACGACGCCACCCATCTCGTTCTATTGCGCTCGCGGCAGGAGTTATTCAGATCATGGGTCCAGCGCCACCCAAAAGATCAGCAGCTGCAAATTGATCTAGAACTCCCACTTACATCACAGAAAATTCGCAATCTTCCTTTCTATGCTCCACATTTTGTCGAGACTGTTCTCAGAAGACAAGCCTCGGAATTATCGCCCACTCATATTGGTTCTACCGGTAAAACCGCTATCAAAACAAATCTCAACCTTCGCCTACAGCTTGCACTTGAAAAAAATTTGAAGGCCTATTTAATTTCGAAAAACCAAGTCGGTGCACACAATGGGGCGATGATGGTCGTCAACTATGAAACCCTGAACATCGAAGCACTCATTGGGTCGAATGACTATCAAGATCGAATCATTGAGGGGCAAGTCAATGGAACCATCGCCAAAAGAAGTCCTGGGTCCACGCTCAAGCCTTTACTATACGCCCTGGCATTGGATCAGGGTTTGATCACTCCTATGACTCTACTCAAAGACACTCCAAAAAGTTTCGGAGCATTTGAGCCAGAAAATTTTGATCAAAACTTTTCGGGTCCAATATCCGCAACCGATGCGTTGATTCACAGTCGAAATGTTCCAGCAGTCACTTTAGATTCGCAAATAAAATCGCCCAGTTTTCACGACTTCCTTTCTGAATTCGGCATATCAGATCTAAAAACTCAAAAGCACTACGGACTGAGTCTTTCCTTGGGGGGAGCCGAAGTCACGATGGAAGAACTCGTTTCTCTTTATGCTCTCCTTGCCAATCTGGGAGAAAGAAAAAAAATAAACTGGTTCGAATCAGCGAAGACAACGCCTTTGCACAAAGAAAAATTCAATTTGCTTTCAAAAGAAGCGGCCTTCATTGCATTGGATATGCTCACAAAGAACCCTCGCCCCTCCGGCGAACGCTATGATGAATACCTTAAAAATCCAACCAAGGTAGCCTGGAAGACAGGCACATCATTTGGTTTTCGCGATGCTTGGAGCGTCGGCATTTTTGGTCAATATGTCGTCGCTGTGTGGATAGGAAATTTTGATTCCACACCGAACCCAGCCTTTGTTGGCCGAGATATGGCTGGCCCCTTGCTTTTTCAGGTGATTGATCATCTCAAGCCCTTGGCGAAAGCAAATCCCCGCTGGCAATCACCTTTGGGTTTGAACGTAAAAAAAGTAAACGTCTGCGCACTTTCTGGCGCACAACCCAACACTCATTGCCGGCATCAAGTGGCAACATGGTTCATCCCGACAAAGTCACCTATCGCCGATTGCAAAATTCATCAAGAGATTTGGATTTCGAAGGTCAGCAAAAAACGTCTGTGCTATCCACCACAAAATCCACTCTTAGCTCAGACAGAAGTTTTTGAAATATGGCCAACAGACCTGCTGCGTGACTTCAAAGCCTTTGGTGTTGTCAAGCGCACTCCACCAGAATTCGAAGCCTCTTGCGCATTATCTCTCCATGAGGGACGTGGTAGCCCTCCACAAATCACCTCACCTCGCGCAGGACTTGCATATAAAATTCGCGTCTCCAACAAGCTACAAAACAAAATTCCTTTACAAGCAGTCATCGACAGCGACGCAAGTGAGATCACATGGTTCATCGATAGCGAACTCGTTGGAAAATCCGATCGCCTTCACCCGATACTGTGGACGGCCCGCCCCGGTCATTTCACAGTTAGGGCCGTCGACAACCTCGGTCGCACTGATTCACGCGAAGTCCAAATTCAAATGATTCAATAGAGCAGGACTTCATTGAATCGAACGCCGCGAACTGAAATGACTGATGTGACCTGAAGGTGTGATTTGAAAATCAAAAACTAAGAAAGGGCGTTGCGACTTGGACGAAGAAAAGTAAGGGATCTTTACCATCCACAATGAAAGACTCTGCCTCAAACCCTTAAGAGGCAGCTTTGTGACCAGAGGACAAAAGCTGAATCAGGCCATCTGGAATATCATCTAGGTGCATCACCTGATCCGCGCCTCCAGCCTTGATAGCCTCTTTAGGCATTCCAAAAACCACACAGCTTTTTTCATCCTGACAGATCGTTCGTGCGCCAGACTTTTTCATCTTCAACAAGCCTTTTGCACCATCGGCACCCATGCCTGTCAAAACCAGACCTATCGCACGGCCTTTGATGACCTCAGCAACTGAGTCAAAAAGATAGTCCACCGAAGGACGATGTCGGTTGACTGGATCGTCATTGTTGATTTCAAGTTTAAATCCTGTACCCGATTTGAAAACCTTCATTTGCTTGCCACCAGGTGCAACATACACCTGACCTGGTCTCAGCTCATCTTGATCTTCTGCCTCTTTGACATCAAATGCACACAATTCATTCAAGCGTTTGGCAAATGCCAAAGAAAATACAGGTGGAATGTGTTGAACGATAATGATCGGTGGAATCTCTTTTGGCAATTGAGTTAAAATCGCGCGCAGAGCCTCGGTGCCACCCGTCGAAGAACCGATTGCCACAATCGTATTGAGATCCAACTTGGCTGTCGATTTTTTGGTGACCTTACTCGCACCACCTTGCACCAAATTGGCCTGAGCAGCGGCCTTAACCTTTTCAATAATAACAGGTTTTACAGCGCTCAACTCTTTAAAGTCTGGTTTTTTAATATAATCAACGGCACCGCTCTCGAGAGCGTTCAATACCATCGGTCCCTCTTCCATACTGATCGAACTGATCATGACCGTAGGGATTCGATATTTCGGAAATATCTTTTTCAATAACGTCACGCCATCCATTTCGGGCATATGAATATCAAGCGTAATCACATCTGGTTTATGCTTTTGAATCAACTCTTCAACTTGTGATGGACGATCAGCGGTTGCAACCACTTCGAGTTCGGCATCTGAGCTGAAGATCTTGCTTAAAAGATCACGAATCGTTTTCGAATCATCCACGATTAAGATTTTAATCGGTCCCGAAAACACTCGCTCCGATCCACGGTCACCTGACTTGTCAATCGCTGGCTCCGGTACGACTGGAGGAGCGATTTCCAACGAAACACGCAAGCGCCCCTGATCAGGAAAATACAAAACCTCAGTTCCCAATGGCTTCTCTACTAGCTTTTCTAAACGAATACTGTGCTTTTCTAAGTGTTTCTGCAGGTCATGCAAATGCCCAGCGGGACTTCCAACAACCTTAGCGTGCACTTCACTGCCATTTAAATGCTTCATGCCTTCTTCAAGACATTTGCTCAATTTATCAAGTTTTTCTCGCCACTGATCTGGAATCAATAACGCCACACCCGGAGTGGATCCACAAAACAAGTAAATCAACACTCCAGAGTGAACACCCACCCGGTATTGAACCTTGTCGGTCGGTACCACCCAGGTCCAATATTTCATTTTAGAATACACACTCGAATTAGACATGATTCTCACTCAAATATTTACAAGAATTATAGGCAAAACTGGTCACGGGAACAATGTCCGCAGCAACTTCCTTGAGGCCCGAACTCTTTGCACCTAAGTCTTCAACAATTAAAAATGCGGAAGACCATTCTGGCACTCTACGCGACACCACTTGTGTTGACTCGCCGTAAACGAGAATCACCGTTGGTGCCACCTTCCATTTGTCTTTCAAACCATCAAAGCAGGTTTTAAAATCACCAAAATACATGGTGTTCTTCGCTAAAGGTTCCTGACCCGTCTTCAAATGTTTGACCGCAATCGGAACTTCTTTGCCAAACTCCGATACAAAGTGCTCGAGTGCCGCGTCTGATCCCTCGACCAAGACCACCGTCGGAGGCTGATCCCCAGTCAACTCTTTGGCAAAGGCCTTGAGTCTGTTGCGATCTGAGATATTGGCAAGTGCCAGGCGCAGTTTTTTCTCAGGATGCGAGATGATGGCTTTCGCCTTAAACTGATTGTCGAGCTTCAAACTATTATGTGAATGTTCAACTTTACTTCTAAATGCGCATCGAAGCTTGGTACGAATTTCATCACCACGTTCAGTTAAATTGGCCAGTGCAGGTTTCTCAACGTAATCACTTGCCCCCAGTTTTAGCGCCTGCATGGCCACATCAGCATTCTCTCGAGAGACCGAGGTCACCATCACCACAGGAGGATGGCCTGATGCCATATTTGAGCGCAAATACTCGATTCCATCTTGCTCTGGCATATGAATATCAAGGGTGATCAAATCGGGTTTCAATTCCTTTACTTTTTTGGTTGCATCAAAACCATTGATCGCCGTACCGCAAACTTCGAAACCATTTTCTTTTTTCAAAATCTGTTTCATCAATGTCAAAACGCTTGGTGAATCGTCCACACACAAAACCCGCAAAACATCAGGAATAGGTGGAGGTGCCGGAACAGCCGGAGCATTTGTTTGAGAAACTGACGGTCGAGATGCAGAAGCGAATGACGGAGCCGAGACTTCTGATTTTGGCGCTTCCACTTTATGACGATAAATCGATGGTCCCATTGATTGAACTGGTAAACTCATGCCATACAAAGACTCAGAGATACCAATGAAAAAATAGCCGTGGGTGTGAACATGGTTCAATAAATTAGAAGTGATTTTCTTTACTTGATCAGCTGTAAAGTAAATGAATACATTGCGACAAAATACCACATCAAATTTCTGTCCATTTAATTCTTTTGAGAAATCCAGAAGATTAGCAACAAAGAACTTGGTATGATCTTTGATGGTTTTTTTGGCCTTCACATACTCCGCAATATCGCCAGTGCCGCGAGCCCAATGATTCTCAATGTACAACAACGGAACCTCTTTGATTTCATTTCGAAGATACACTCCGTTATTGGCTAGTGCGACTGATTCTTTATCTACATCAGATCCCCACACCTCATAGGTACAATCAGGAGCAAGTCTACGAAGATGATGGGCTAAAAACATTGAAAGCGAATACACTTCCTGACCTCGACTACAGGCGGCCGACCAAACGCGAATCTTTTTATCGCCACGCTCACGAGCTGCACGAATCACTTCAGGCAGAGCATGCCGCTCAAGATATTCGAAATGCGCAAATTCTCTAAAAAAATAACTATGATGTGTGGTCAACAATGACACGAGAGCTTGAGTTTCAGATTGCGCATTGTCTTGCACATATTTGAGATATTGCTCTTCGGTCTTTATCTTCAACTCATGCATTCTTCTTTTCAAACGCGTCTCTACCATTGCACGTTGCTTATCACCTAATTGGACACCTGTGATTTGCGTCACGATCTGTGAGACCGTTGCCAGCACATCGCCACTCGATCCAATTTTTTTCGCTATTGTCATATGCTCTCCGCGCAATTTTGTGATGCCAATTCTTACTACGATCCTCACTATCAAGAAAGAGACTAAGCCGCTTTCTTTGCAGCTCCAGCTTTAGCCACAGCGGCATGGTCTTCAACACTCAGTGTTTTGGTAATATCAATCAAAAGAACCAGCTTTTTACCGTTTCTAAAAACATTCGTAATATATTCGGTGCTCTTATTGCTTTGAATCTCGGGCTTATCAGAAATGTCTGAGGCCTTTGGCGACAAGACCGAATTAATTGAGTCAACAACAACCCCCATACAAAATGTTCCGAGGTCTATGATGATAACTGCATTTTCAGTCGAAGTATTTTGCGAAACTTTCACACCAAACTTTTGCCGCAAATCAATGACCGAAATCACCTGACCACGAAGATTCATTATTCCTAAGAAGTAGGCTGGAGTAAATGGAATCGGCGTGATTTCGGGAAGCGCGATCACCTCTTTAACAGTTAACAGAGGAATTGCGTAGTCTTCAGTTCCGAGAGAAAAGTTGAGATATCTCGATCCCTGGGTGTCTTGTTGAAAGTCGTTCATACCGTGGCTCTCCTTAATTCTTTATTTGATCGATTCGAGGTTGGCCCAACAGGGCCCTTTTTGATGAGTTCGCCCACTTCTAAAATGAGAGAAGGTCGACCATCACCCAAGATTGCACTTCCGCTGAAGCCTTTGAGATGTTGCACTTCTGGGCCTAAGCTTTTAATTACAACTTGCTGCTGGCCAATAATATCATCAACCAAAACAGCAAATGGTTTTTCAAGCGTGCGTACCACTATTGCGATACACTCTGATGCGTCTTTTCCGGGACCGTTTCTTCCTAAGAGACTTTGTAAGCGGTACATCGGTAAGTTCTCTCCTCTTAACATCAAGACCTCACCCAGTCCGGTGTTTTTCTGCACATCTTTTGCTGCCGGCCGCACACTTTCGTGAACATGCGAGAGTGGAATAATGAATCGATCCGATTCAGACCGAATAACCATTCCATCGATAATCGCCAGAGTCAGAGGCAGGCGGATTTTAAATGTCGTCCCTTTTCCCAACTCTGTTTCAATTTGAATATCACCCTGCAATTTCTCGATATTGGTCTTCACTACATCCATTCCAACACCACGGCCCGAGACATCGGTGACCACATCTTTGGTTGAAAATCCTGGGTGAAAAACCAGGTTCACTGCTTCACGCTCAGTCAACTGAGTCCCTGGTTTCAACAGACCTTTCTCGAAAGCTTTTTTCTTCAATCGTTCTGGGTCGATCCCGCCACCGTTATCTTTGATCTCAATGACTAAATTTCCGGATTGGTGAAAGGCATTGAGAATAACTTCACCCTGTGCAGGTTTGCCTTTTTCAATTCGCGCCTCAGGTGATTCAATACCGTGATCGCAGGCATTTCTAATTAAGTGCACCAACGGATCCCCAAGGTGTTCAAGAACTGTTTTGTCGACTTCTGTTTCTTCACCAATCAATTTCAATTCTACTTTTTTGTTCAACTGCCCCGCCGTATCCCGGACAATTCGCTGCATCTTCTGAAACGTTTGCTTAAGTGGAACCATGCGAAGACCCATCGAAATATCTTGAACCTCTTTTGTAACCTTACCTAACTGATGCACAGTCTTACGCATCAACGGAGAATTCGACCCGACAGCTTGCTCACGTAGAACCGCTTGTAAGATCACCATCTCACCTACAAAATTCAAAAGCTTTTCGAGACGTCCGAGGCTGACTCGTACGGTTTCATCAGAGTTGCCTCCGCCGGCCTTCTTCGTTTCACCCTCTGGCTTTTTCGCTGCCTCTGGCGATTTAGCGGCAGCCTGAGCACTTGCAATTGGAATCACTGTCGCAGCTGGTTTATTGGGCTGCGCCACCACCGGAGCCGAAACCTCTGGCACGCCTGCGGCTTGATGCTCGGCCTGCATAGCTGGATCTAGGAATTCAAGCTCCTCAGTGTCTTCTTCAAAATTCCCCTGGCTCGCGGCGACCAAAGCTGTCGTGTCTGCCTTACCGAAGGTGTTGACCGCCTGAGAAACCGCCGGCGCATGCGCCTCAAATGGATCGCGCACCGATGGAGCCGAGTGAATTTCAACCTTTACTTCACCATTAATATGTTGGCGAATCTCGACAAGTAGTGAATCGCTATCCACACTCGACGTGTGATCCTTTTTGAGAGTTGCGATAAAATGCAAAAGGTGATCGTTACATCGAAGCAAAAGATCAACTGTTGCCTCCTGAACTGGAATTTCACGATTTTTTAGTTTCAAAAGCAAAGACTCAAGTTCGTGCGTGAAAGCGCCCAGCTCATCAAAACCAACAGCCTTGGCACTTCCCTTCAGATTATGCGCGATACGAAAGATCTGCTCCAAGATAGCCGGATCATCTGGCGTACGTTCAAGACTTAGAAAGCAATGTTCGGCATCCGCCAAGCCCTGCGATGCCTCCTCTAAAAATCCCGCCCGTAATTCTATTTCAAAATCGTCCATGCCCACCCCACGTGAGTTAACACTGTCTCCAAGGGCTCATCGGTTTCATTGGAAACCGACTTAAATGACAAACTCGCGATTCCATTTCGTTTTACACTAGACCTTAATCTGGTTTTATTTCGAGTTCCTCACATTCATTTATCCATTTTTTAGTCGAGCTTTTGTTCGAGGTCTCCCAACTAGACCTTCATCAGCATTAGAAAAAGAATCTATATTAGGGCGTGTCCTGAATTGTTACGTAACTTGTGTAGAAAAATTCACCGCCTCGCCTCATTTAATTGCGTTTAAATAGACAACGAAATGTACCGAAATGACCAGACCGGCTATTGCCAAGAAGTGGCTTGAGCTTGTTGCTCACGTATATGAATAGTCAGAAATTAAGAAGCTTTTTTTCTTAAAATTTGCTCGACGACCTCTAAAAGAACTTTCTTCTTCACTGGTTTAGTCAAGTGTTCCGTGCAGCCCACCGCAAAACTTCGCTCCGCATCCTCGGAGAAAGCATTTGCCGTTAGCGCCACTATGGGCGTGGGTTCAAGAGAATTTTCTTTCTCAAAGTTTCGAATTTTTTCGGTGGCACCATATCCATCGAGTATCGGCATATGAACATCCATCAACACAAGATCAAATCGCTGTTTGCGAAACTCTTCATATCCTCGTTCCCCATTTTCAGCTATTATTAATCTGTAGCCCGTAGCACGAAGATAGAACTGCAACAGGTTACGATTATCTTCTGAGTCGTCGACAATCAAAATGCAGCGAGAGCTGCCTTTCTCCTCTGCCGAGTTTGCTCCTTGGATCACACCTTGATTCCGCCCGATCCTAGTGTGCTCTGAGACCATCGGCTCTCCAGGACAATCCTCACCTCTAGCCTGAGGTCCCTCGAGAATTCTTTTTGTAGAAAAAAGATCTGCGCGTAAATCATTATCGCGTGATCTTGCAAATGAAAGTACCTTGCTCGAACTCACGGTTTGCATAACCTGATTCAATTCGGTTCGACGCACTGGCCGAATGATTGAGGGACATGACCCAAACTCTTTCGATCGGTGAAAATCAACTCGAGAAGCATAACCATCAAGCAACAATATGGTCCGCTCAAAGACCTCACGCCACATGCGAAAACGCTTTAAAATCTCTTCTCCTGTAAAATCCGGCAGATCTGGATTGAGCAGTACAAAATCAAATGGAGACTCGTGCTCGATCGACTGACGGGCCAAAAGCCACGCCTGCTCCCCAGTGGTACAACTCACCACCTTCGCTCCCCATGACTCGAGAATTCTTTGTGTCACAACGCTTGCCTCGATGTGTGCATCAATCAATAAAACTCTTCGCCCGGAAAGACGATGGTTTCTTTCTCCAGGTGAAAGGATGGGCAACTCCCCTTCAAACAAAAATGGTATCCGAACAGTAAAACAGCTTCCCTTACCGAGAGTGCTTTGCACACCAATGGTGCCTCCCATGAGCTCCGTCAATTGTTGCGATATATTTAGCCCCAAGCCCGTCCCGCCAAAATTTCGGGAAGTCGAAACCTCTGCCTGAGCATAGCTTTCGAAAATTGAAATTAACTTATCCTCAGCAATGCCGATTCCATTGTCTTTAACTTCAAATTCCACCCAAACCTTTTTGTCCATTATCTCTGAAAAACGCACACGTAAATCTACCTGACCATTTCGCTCAGTGAACTTTATCGCATTCGACAAGAGATTCATCATGATCTGGCGCAACCGAAACGGATCTCCTTGAAGCTCCAACGGAATTCGTTCATCAATTTCATATACGACTTCAATTTTTTTATCGTGGGCACGACTCGCCATGAGCTCCACAACCTGATCCAAGGTTTCTTCGAGATGAAATTGAATCTTCTCAATACGTAACTTTCCAGCTTCCACTTTGCTGACATCAAGAATGTCATTGATCAAACCCAATAGCGATTGGCCCGCACGCTTAACTGTGGCTAAAATTCGTCGTTGTTCCTCGGTCAGTGGAGTCTCTTCTAAGACATCGACCAAACCCACGATTGAGTTCATGGGCGTACGTATTTCATGGCTCATATTGGCCAAAAAAAGACTCTTCGATAGATTCGCACGATCGGCGTTCTCTTTGGCCCGCTGTAGAGCCCTTTCTGCATTTTTTTGTTCAGTGATGTCACGAGCGATTTTCGAAATGGCGATCACCTTACCGAATTCGTTTCTGAGGGGAGACACCGTCATCTGAATTTCTATCGTGCGACCATCTTTCACCCGCCTTTTGGTCTCATAATGCAGAACCGATTGCCCTGTCGCAACCTGCTCTAGCAAAGCAAGGTCAGCATCAAAAAATAGCGCTGTTTCAGGAAAGTCTTGTAACGTCTTGCCAATCACTTCACTGGCAGAATAGCCGGAGATTCTCTCGGCACCAAGATTCCAGCTCAGAACTCGTCCCGCTAGATCTTGACTCACTATTGCGTCTTGCGAATCACGAACTATTGCCTCGAATCGCGCAAGCGACTGGGCGATACGGGATGGTTCGATTCCAGATCGCTCTACTCTTTGCGGGGTGATTCTTTTACGAATTCTTTTAGATCGACGGTTTGACTTCACAGTTCTTTTTCGACAAGAACTGGCGCGAACTTGACCTAAGTGTGGCCCTTAGAGAACCCGCCCAATCCCAACTCCGCCTCAATTATTAAAAATTGTTAGAAACACAGGCCGATTGTTCCACACCGATGCAGGTCTCGATTAAAGGTCTCTGCGACAACCGCAATCATCTCAATCTGAGACCCCTGGCATACCTTTAAAAACTTGTCACTCCAAATACAAAAGACCGAGGCGCATCACTTCCTCATCAAGGTCTTTTCTCCAGCGCACCTCGGCTTTGAGAGCCGGTCCACGCCCCACTTTCACACGACAAAAAGTACCAACCTTCAAAACCATATTTGACAGAACCACAATGCCACAGCCCTTTGCCGACTCCTCCAAAATCAATCCCAACAACGTCGGACGAAAATCACTAGCATTCTCAATGTTCAGCATATCAACCAGAGCATAATCGCCCGGGTCAGGCTTAAAACGAATGGCCCTTCTAACCACTTTCTTGGAGGTAGTTGCCTTAGATTTTTCTTTCGCTTCTTCTGCTTGTTTGACTTTTTGTTTTGCCATATCCAAAGTCTAAAATCGGAGTCTACCAAGTCAAGCGATCTCCATGGACCTCGACCATCTCGCGCGAAACCCAAGAATTATGTTACCTCAAATAGGCAGAGACCAAAAAAAAAGAGGAGACCTCGGTCTCCTCTTTTTCAATTCTCAGCATGTCAACAAAACCTAGTTAGCTTTGCTACGCCCTTTTTTTACTTTCAGCGCAGACTTTCCTGAGAAAGACTTCTCAAGCTCAAGACGAGTCTCCTCAACCACCATATCAATGATTTCTTTCTTTGAAATATTCAAAATCTTCGACAAAAATGGCAGTGACTCGAGAGCCGGGCTGCACATCCCTCGCTCCCAGTTCGAAACAAACTGCGGCGAAGAGTAACCAAGCTCTGTCGCAAGCTCCATCTGCGTAAGCCCTTTCGATACTCGTTTCTCTTTTAACATGGTTCCTAGTTTAATGTATTTCGACATAAATTCTCCTTCCTCACAACTGGAGGCCGTTTTAGTAGTTACACACCGTAACTTCATTGCTGATAGTAACACAAACGCAATTTTTTTTCTTCTAAATATTTTTTGTTTTATGAAAAACATTGGCAAAACCTTTTTGCTTTATAAACATATTTTGTTGATATCTTCTTAATACAAACTAAACATATCCTGTTTTGTAAGCTCACTTCACCTAAGCAAATCGACGGATTCAAAACTTTTTTCATACAAAGACATTTTTTGCCCAAAAGAAGTGCGCTTTTAGCCCTAAACAATTCAAATTTAAGCGAAGAACTCGACAAAAGAGGAGTTACTCTACTTATGAAAAGCACAAAAAAGACGCAACGACCAGAGCATAGCAAATGCACTTTGTTTATTAAGAATTCCTTTAGCCAGCTAAACTAATTGAACGGACTACACCATGTTGATAATTTAACCATGAGAATTGTTTTGTGGAATTCGATCGGCACGCGAGAAACCGCTGCAGCCTGAGTTCACGCAAGAGATGTTAAACTCGATTATGAAGTCGACCAATTGACGATGGAGGTTATAAAAATGCGACTTGTTATGCGAACCCTGAGTGACTACCTCAAACAAAAAAGAATTGACAGTGGTCTAAGTCAGCTCGAAGTGGCCAAGGTTTTGGGCTATTCGTCACCGCAGTTCGTTTCGAACTGGGAGCGCGGTTTAGTCTCCCCACCACTTGAGACAATTGCCACGCTTATTGATCTTTATAAGATTTCTTCTAACGAAGTCATTGAACAGATTCTGCTTGAAACCCGTGAATATCTGGCCGAACAACTCGGTGCTCAGAAAAAACGCAAGTCTTCCCGAAAAAAATAAAAGTTCTCAACTAGGTTTATCCTCTGAAAACTCATTGTAAGGTTCAATCACAACCGAGCGAACCTTGCTCTTGTCAAAAGCCAGGGGCCATCGTAGGCTCAATAGGTGGCAAGCCAGACTCAGTTAAAGAAAATATTGATCATTCGTCTTTCCAGTTTCGGAGACATTTTGCAGTGCACACCTGCCGCAGAATTGCTGCGAACTCAGGCGCCTGATTGTGAGATTCATTGGGTCGTTCGCCAAGATTCACAACAACTCCTCAGTAGTCAGCCGTGGCTCACAAAGCTTTGGGTTCTCGATCGCAAGCAGGGTTTACGAGGGCTTGTTTCTTTGGCCCGCTTGCTTTCACTCGAGCGATTCAGTCATGTTTATGATGCGCACAACAACTTGCGTTCACATCTTTTGCAAGTGGCCATGTTTTTTTTCGGACTTCGCACTCTTTTCTCGGGGCCCAAGTGGTTACGTCGTTCAAAAGAACGGTGGCGACGATTTCTTTTGTTTACTTTTTCGCTGCCAACATTACCGAAGCCGTATCGCGGCTCACAAAGCTATCTGGAACCTCTACAAAAGTGGGGAGTTGCGCTCTCGTCTTCACTTGCTCCTGCCTATCGCCCTGATCCCGTGGCCCTCAAGTCCATAGCTGGCCACAACCTTGCGAAAGACTCCAAGGTTTGGGCACTGGCCCCCTCCGCAGCGTGGCCCATGAAGCGATGGCCTGTGGAACACTTTAAAAAACTCATCCTGCTTTTGCCCGAGCATAGATTTGTAGTTCTTGGAGGACCGCAAGATCTGTTTTGCGAGGAGCTAAGGGCCACAGCACCAGAGCGTGTCCAAAACTTTGCTGGACAACTCAGTCTCGCCGAAAGCCTTGCGCTCATCACCCAATGCCAAGGTTTGATATCGGCAGACACAGGCCTCATGCACGGCGCAGATCAAATGGGGGTCCGAGTTCTCGCTCTCATCGGGCCAACGGCCTTCGGATTTCCCTATTTTAAAAACTCGACTGTTTTAGATGTCGAACTCGATTGTCGACCTTGCACCAAAGATGGACGTGGCCGTTGCAGCCAAAAAGTTTACCAAAAATGCATGGTCGATATCACTCCAGAACGAGTCGCCCAAGAAGTTTTGCGACAAGAACAACAACATTTCCCTATCTTCGAGAAAACATGAGCACTACTCTATTTTACTTTTTCTATACTCAACTCTGGAATTTTACTCGAATCATTCTGCCTGTTTTTGCAAATTTCTCTTCCAAGCTGCATGCCGGAATTGAAATGCGCAAACCCAAAGATGGAGTCTACCCCTGGCTTTCCCAAAAACTTGTAAATCCTGTTTGGTTTCATTGTGCCTCTGGCGAGTTCGAATATGCCAAGCCCGTCATTCGGGAGTTCAAAAAAAAATATCCCAACCAAAAAATTCTGCTCACTTATTTCTCACCGAGCGTACGCGACAACGTGGCTCTGTTTAAAGAAATTGATTTTGCCTGCCCTACGCCTTGGGAAAATCCAAAGATGTGGCAAGATTTTATCGCCCATCACCAACCC
Source organism: uncultured Bdellovibrionales bacterium (assembly GCA_964405465.1). Classification (GTDB taxonomy): domain Bacteria; phylum Bdellovibrionota; class Bdellovibrionia; order Bdellovibrionales; family JAMPXM01; genus CAYONZ01. The sequence continues at coordinate 41,425 of CAYONZ010000009.1, forward strand.
CAAGCACTTTTGATCGCACGCACTGATGTTTGGCCAGAAATGCTACGTCAATGTGAACAAAATCACATTCCGTCGCTGCTCTTTTCAGCAAGTCTCACTGAAAAGAGTGGTCGAATGAAACCCTGGGTTCGTTGGTTAACTCGATTGGCACATCAAAAGTTGAATCAAATTTTTTGTGTGAGCGCTGACGACCAAATGCAATTCATCAAACTAGGTCTCGAGCATAAAACAAAAATTCAAGGAGACACACGCTTTGATCAAGTGTTTGCTCGCCTCGCACAGCCCAAAAAATTACCCTTTGATTGGCAACCTCCAAAATCCGAAACAGAACGCGTCCGACTCGTATTGGGCTCCACTTGGCCAGAAGACGAAGCCTTTTTGTTGCCATTGTTCCCTCACCTTCTGTCACAAAAGCTCGAAATCGTTTTGGTCCCTCACGAGCCCTCTGAAGAGCACATTAAATCGCTAAGTCAAAAACTCAGCGAAATGCAAATTCCTTTTCAGCTCTCAAGTGAACCGGCAAAGAGCGCTTCTGTACTCCTGGTGGATCAGGTTGGATTTTTGGCTGAACTTTATGTGGATGCCGACCTTGCCTTTGTCGGAGGCTCGTTTCGCAAACTTGTTCACAGTGTTATGGAGCCATTGGCGTGTGGCTGCGTCACTTTTGTTGGTCCATTTTTTCAAAACAATCGCGAAGCTCAGCTGTTTATGAAAATGCAACTCAACCCCCACCTTTTTGCTGTGCAGGCCATCTCGCAAGCTGAGCAACTCCAGAGTGCACTTGCTCACTGGCTCGCTTTAGATCGTACCAGCCAGAGTAAACTCCGTGATGCCATTCAACATCGAGTGCGTGCCAACCAAGGCGCAACACAATCGACCATTGATTGGCTGACAGCACTTCACTAAAAACGATCACGAGGACACGCCCTAATTTTTCGAAAATATTCCATTCACTGAAGGAACAGCCCGCCGCTGGTTTTTCGCGGCCTGCAAACCATTTTGAATCTCTTTATGTGCATCCACACGCACGTCATGCGACTTATCAGAGATCGGCTGTCCATTGATTGCATCTCTGAAAGAAAAGAAATCTCCTTGGCCACGTAAGCTAACATTAATTAAATTGGCCTCTGGAGAATTCGGATTGTACGAAATCTGCGCACCCGTATTCGGGGTGGCCAACGTATAATAATTCTCCACAATTGTCTTGGGTCTTGAGTCCACCCATCCAGAACAAATAGTAAGACCACGACTCAAAACCTGTTGTTTCTGTAACGGGCTCAACGATTCATTCATAGCTTTGAGAAGACCTGAGTTTGCAATGAATGAAGGCTTTAAGGTGATTGTTGTGCAAGCTTCATATTTTTTTACAGGAATCTCGAGCGCCACGCCATCAACCGATAGAGTTCGCGCATCTCCAGCAATGTACATTTGTCCTTTTAGATACTCATTCGCATTGGATTCACTATGTGAAATGTTATACGAAAATGGAAATCCTGCTAAGAACACCTTGAGCGCCTTAAATGACTCGGCCAATGGCTCTAATATTTTTTGTGGAGTGAATGTCTTGGCATGAGTGTCCATTTCGCCGTAGAAACTCGCCACCCGCTTTGCAAAGGTGTTGGAGATTTGTAACGACTCAGAGATCACATCCACGCGGCGCACCTCAGAGCCCACCTCGAAGACATGGTCAAAGCTCTGTAGATCAAAGACGGAAGTCACACCTTTTGTCGTACTGATGTCTTGGCAAAGACCAAATGACTCAAATAACTTTTCTTGATTGATCATATACTTTTGCTGCAGATCACCTCGACCCAAAAATCCAAAATGCCAGAAACCGCAAAGATTTTTTTGCATCGCTTTTGAACTATTTAAATCTCCGTAGATGAACGCCATCATTTCTTTTTCTGGCTCAGCCACTGCTGTCGGCCACTCAGCCACTGCATTGTAGCCACGCAGTTTTCCCATCAAACCAGGCATCCACTCATTGAGCATCGAAGCCTCGGCCACTGGCTTGGCAATCCACTTTGCGGCAGAAGCAAGGCCCTGACTTTTCTCTTTGATACTAGAGTAGAGTGGCGATTTGCCTGAAAGAGCCTGCAAGACATAATCAAAACCTCCGACGGTCTTCACGAGCAAGGCCTGCGAATTCAGATCTGCTCCTCCTGGCTGGGCGATAAAACTCTTTACGATTCTCTGGTCATTTCGCATAAATACCATGTCGGTATTGCTATTTTTCATAAACCAATCGTGACGTCGGGCTTGGGCCGCCCAGTTTCGCTTCAAAATCTCAACTTCTTCACGTAACGCCAAAAGCGAAGTGAAGTTCACGCCACTGCGATTGGCTTTCGTCAATTCCACGAGTTCACTGGCACCACCACGCCCCGTGTTCAAATTGCCAAAGTAAATAGGTGAATACAAGCCAGATTGGTCGGCAGATATTTCCTGAACGGATGAATTCACCTCACCGGTCTTCGCTTCACTATTGAGAGTAGATTGCTCAAGCGGTACGAGCTGAACATAGAGATCCGCCATCGAATCCTGAGATTGCAAATCACTAGATTGCAAATGAATCGTCTCTTGAATCTTAGCTAAACCGTTGACTTCAACTACACGCTGGTAAAACTCGATCTCTTTAGGGCGCAAATCTTTATTGCGTGAATAGCCAGAACTGTTCATTTGCGGATTTTGCAAATGGCCCGATTGCACTTCTTGTAGGCTCACAGCGCCTCTAACGATGGCAAATTTCATTAGATAGAATCCGGTTGGCAAACTTGCACTTGCTGGAGTCGCATCATCTGTTTGCTGTGGTACAACGATCCGAGCACCAAGCGAAATGCGGCGCGAGGAATGGTGCTTCATCATCAAATCATGATCGACAGTGTATCGATCATCATCAGTGTTCTGGGCCAATGAAAGACCCTCGAGAACCAATTGACTCTGCCCAGGACGTAAACCCGAAGTAGAATTCAAACCCTTGGCGGCTGTACCAATCCCTAAAGTGTGCGCCAGAGGTTTGCCAAGGCCCGCTCCAGCAGCACCCATGGATACCGATTCCAATTCGCGTCGGTCACGTGCAAATTTCTCTCGATCTGAATTCCATGGCTCAAAAATCAACTCAATCTCCTGAGAAAATCCAGAGGCATGTCGAATATGAATCGTCTTGCGCAATAACTCGTTACTCTTGAAGAGAGAATACTGCAGATGATCGTTCCAAACTAAACAACCGTTCTCTAGAGTACGACGTCCAACCTGAGTTTGCTGATCTAGAAGTGAAATCGAGAATGCTTCATTTCGTACCAGGTCACCATTGTGAACTGGACTTGTCACACAAGCTTTCAAACTTAGGAGGGCTTTTTTCTCAACCGTTCCAACAGCAAAAAACTTTTCAACTTGGACATGCACCGGACTCACTAAAAATTTGGCAAGTGGCGGAACGACCGATTGATCTTTTTGATCAAATTGACTGAGGTAATTTAGAATTGAAAACTTCTCATCGTTAAGACTCAACTCAGAAATCAATTCTCCCGATTTGACTCCTGTCAATGAGGTGTAAGAGCCCAGACGAAAAACACCCTCAAAGCCTCGAACATTGGCCAACTCTTTAGTTGGCAGTAGCTCCAGAGCCATTTCAATTTGCCCATTTTGTGGTTGCCCCTGAACATGGAGCGGTAAATTGACCTTGAAAACACCAGAAGCCATGGTCACCGAATCGGACTCACTCTTAGCCAATAAAACCCGTTTTGCTTTGCCATTTTTTTCGATCTGCGCAACCAAGTGCACACGAACTTTGAATTCACCGCTCTGTAAATTCAACAACTCCATTTGACCCAAAAGATTTCGAGTCTTCACTCGCGGACGCAGCACTAACGAAGCTGTCAAACCTGAATTGGAATCAGCGGCAGTCCATGAATCCACCTGAACATTTTCAAGCCAGAGCGGAACCTGCAGCCCCTGTCCTGTCGTCGCCTTACCCAACAGAACCATCTGCGACTGGGCAGCATCGACAACTTGATCCTGAGGCAAATCATTTTTCAGCAAATCAACAAAAGCACCACTCCAAGGGTTCACGGCCATCGACAAAGTACGAATTCCTCGCTGCACCCCATCCGCAAAAAGACGACGTTCGAACTTGATGAATTTCGGCTGTAGTGCCCATGAAAATTTAATTTCTTCTGACCAGTGCAAGCAGCCAAATGTATCGGTCATCACTTCCTGAGAACGCTCGCTTGTCGGCTCTGATGTCGGCACGGAAATCTGCTCTGGTGTCTGTGGCGGCAACTGAGACTTCGAATCAGACTGAATCTGAAACTTATTGTTCCGAATGACATCAAGAGTTGTCTTATCCTGCAAACAGACTTTAAAGTTATACAAACGAGATTTTGGAATTTTATAAACAACATCCATTTCTTTTTCTGAAGATACAGCTGAAACTTCACTCACATTGAAAGTCGACTTAGACTCATCGATATCGCCTGACTTCTTTGGTGCACGCAAACACCCAACCAAGGTCAGCGCCAGAAAAACGACTGGCAATGCTGCAGAGAAAGCAGACGAAAAACTCGCGATGTCTTTCGCTCCACCCAATACGAGCATTCGAATTTCAGACAGACCCATCTTCATGCGCATTTAAAAACCCTTTAAAGTCGCTTCAAATAGAAAACCCAAATACTTCTGCTGACTCTGCGTTGGCGTCTCAATCAACGGTGACGCCTCAGAGTAATATGTTGAAACCTTGAAATCGCTCTCAGGAAATGCAAAGTCCAAACGGTAAACATTGCCTTCGCGATTGGCGCGTCCATACATCATTTCTCCGTAGTAGGCTGGAGCTACGTCGGCTTCCGCAAAATATTGCTCCCACCGTGGCTTTACGATCAAGTCTTTGCCAAATGGCAACTCCGCTCCTAAGATAAATGCGCGGGCTTCCTTTTGTCCCTCGGGTGCTCGAGAGTTCTGATACCCCTGAGCTCCGACTGAAATCTTGTAGCCACGATACACATCGTAGCTCAAACCACCGCCAACACCGAAACCATCAAATTCATATTCAAACGACGACAACTCTTCACTCGACCCATTGACGGTGTTTCCATAAATTCCACCCTGGTAAGCGATACTTGCTGGAAGATTTCGAAAACCGTAGTGGAAGACTTTTCCTTTTGCGACAACTGGCCCAAGTCCGTCGATTTTAATCGATAGATTTTCGGTGTTGAATTGTGGAATCGATTCACGTTCTGTTGCTTTTGACCTCAAGCTTGGACTGGTTGGAATAGCTTGCTCGGCCTGCAACTGTACGAAGCCCCACCGACCTTCGGTCTTCAAGGTTTCACGCACACCAGGAAATGCCCGGTACCCAACAACCAAAGGCATATCGAATGAGGACTGGTCGATGGCTCCGGCATCAAATCCAAGTACCGAAACTGGGTGCCAAGTGACAATTCCCTCATTCAACCAAAGAAAACTATTGTTCTGTAAATCAGCCAGTCGACTCTGCACATGGCCCGCGAAAAAAAATGCGGTTGCGCTGAGATGCATATCTAGCGTCCTAGGTAAAAGTGCGTATTTGCCATCAATTCCAAATCGCATTCCAGCTGATTGCATATTGTCAAATTCGCTGGCCAGTTCAACGCCCGAAACACCAACGCGAAAATCTACATTGAGACGTTTCGGCGTCGGAACCATTCCTGTGATGCTGTTTGCAACTGGATTTGTCGCGAAAGAATCTTTCGATCTTGCTAGATCTGAAGGTGAATTTGCAATTGAACTCGACGTCAATACAACGACCGGAGCCGTGATCGGCATCACCGTTTTCAGAGGCAGATTTTGCGGAATGCTCGTTGTATTTTGCTGCTTATTATTTGAAGCCTTAAAAGCTAAAGGTTTGCTCGGACGAACAGAAGCTGATCGAACCAGGTTCTTTTTAGACACGAATTTAGCGGCCCGCGAATGATGAGTTGCCTGCGACTGCCCAGCAGAACGAGAAGACACTGGCTTTTTTGCATACTTCTTTTGTGCTGTTGAAACTTGGGTCAAAGTCGATGCCACAGCTGACTTTTTTGCATTTTTATTACTGCGTGTTTGGGAGAACTGAGACGAACTACTTGGTTTTTCTAGAGTCAATTCGGTATTTGCAACGCTGGCGTCTGTAAAAAACAACAAGCTAAATGCCAATCCAATAGCCACAACAACAAATCTCATTGACCACTTACCTAGTGGCTTAAGAGCCCTGTTGAATTTCTTCATGACCCGCATAACCCTATCCTTGCTGACCTCCCCACCTAGAGAGGCCTTACCATGACTTACTTCAAAAACTGTGCTGAGTGGAATCATCCAAAATCCAAGGAGTTAGCTTTACCCTATCAAACGCCAGTGCCCATAAACTATTCGCGATAGCCCAAAAACGGCAACAAGCCTAAAGTTGAGTCTTTACAAATCCGATGTATAACTATGCAACGGTTTGCGTCTCGTCTCAGATTGAAACAATCGAAAACTATCGTGTTGATCGGTGCCACACTGATTGTGCTCTTGTTTTCATTTCAAAACTGCCAAATGCAAAGTCCTATCAAATTTCAGTCTTTGGCGTCTCTTTCGAGTGGCCTTCAATCTACAAGCCGCGGAGGAAACGGTGATGGCTACGAAGGAAAACCTGATGGTACTTTTGTTCGCGTAATTCCTGGATACACTTGCAAAGACAAAGACCAGAATGAACAACCATCCGAACACTCTGTTTTAAAAATTGTATCTAACGGTTCCAACTCTTTGGCTAATTCTTCGATCACGCTGACGACGAATGAGCCGCAGCAATGTGCGGCCCGCACCGATTCAAACATCAACGCAAGTGACCTCACCATCTCTTCGTTACAGTCAAAAATCATTGCGCTTAACGACGGACTCTATCGGAGAATCGACGAAAACAAAAAAACAAATTCATCGCTGACTGCAATTTCAACAGTGATCTCTACAGAAATCTCTACAGAAATTTCAACAGAGTCTTGGTGCCGCAGTCCTGCACCAGCAAAATCCAATGGTCCAGCGACTAGCACCACTCAGACAAATCTAACAGAGACTAGCGCAACATCGAACACCACCAATTCAAATAGCCCCAATGTCACCATTGACCTCATCATCACCAAAGCACAGAATCAAAACAACTCTGAAATTCTGCCGCAAGTTGAACTCGTTCTGGCACAAAACTCGCAAGGTGCCACGCAACAAATTCAAGTTCTGCCATTTTCAGTGTCACGCTCGGTGAGCATGCAAAAAATCAATTATCAACAGCAAGACTTTTCGCTCGAAATCGCTGCTGATCAGACTCAAGCTGCAAGCATGCACACCTTCTCGGCAAGGGTTCGCGCCAGAGTCAAAACGGATTCCACTTCTTCATCCAGCAATGCCTTTCAGGAAATTGATCAAGAACTAGAGTGTCGCCTGGGAGGCCAATTTGATGGTGTGATATGGCCTTCACCAGCGCTAGCGAAATTGCAAATCAGCGAGTTTAAAGTTTTAAAACCGGATTCACCCAATCAATCACCAAGCAAGTTGATTGTGTCAGCTCGAGAGAGCAACACAGATCCCTACGCACTTTTCCTCATTGATCTCAAATCACAGAGTCGCAAAAAAATATCACCGCCGTTTACTCCAGGTAGCGCAGGCGTGAGTCACTTTCTCATAACACCAAACGAAAAAGATATTCTGTACATAGGAACTCATGGGATAGCGAACTCACCCGACCTTTATCGCCTTGCAATTGATCAATCCAAATTCAATCAGCTCAGCTCCACACGCCAATTTGCAGGCCCCGCCGTCCCTGCTAATTTTGTTTTTGATGAGCTCAGTTCGCGAGTTATATTTATGGAGCCTACAAACAAACAGGGATTTCCAATAACCGAACTTTTTCTTCGCTCGAACACTCTCGACGGTCAATCACTGGTCAAAATAGTGGATGAAGTAGATCCGCTAGAGGACCAGGCGCGTGAATTTAAAATTGATCAGTCATCTGGTCGCTTGCATTTCACTCTTGGCTTTCAACAAGCACGAAGTTTTAGTTCTGCCACCGACGGCACTGGACTAATGACCGTTCACGACCCGACAGCTACAAACTCTGCTCCAACCGCTTTGACCCAACTCTATGTGCCCTGGTACAACAGCCTCCAATTGGTTGAACCTCTGAACTACCTGTTCTTCCGAGGCACAATCACCAGCAATGGTGCCGTTGCGACTTCTCCTGCAGCCCACATAGGTGTCTCCCTAATTCGAACTAATAAAGATGGATCTCAGCCTCTCGTCTTAGGACCCTACTCTGCTGTCAATTCATACTCTCCTGACCACATGCAAATCTCGGCAATAAATGGAGACTCCAATAATCCAGGAATTGCCATCATGAAATTGGATGGGACCCAAACTTGGAGCATTGGGGCCCGACAGATTCAAGAAATTTACTGGACTCCGCAGAGCGATAGTCTGATTGTTTTAATGGATGACATGAAACCCCAGGAGCAACGACTTTACTTATACTCTCGAGATGGACAGCACCGAATTCTACTCTCCCGCCCTGAGGAATCATGGGTCGCAAGTTCGATTCTTGCCCCTGGTGGCCAGGGGGTCTACTATTGGTCTAAACAGGGTTTATTTAGCTATTTAAATTTTGTCACCTTTGATGGACAAACAAGAGTTCGGCTACCCAACACCGAAGTGTCTGGTCCTAATATTTTCAATTTCACATTCTTTAAAGATTCAACACGAGCGGTGTTTATGGCAGATCGAGATAGTGATTCTAAGTTTGAATTGTATGTTCTTTCGCTCGACGGTCGATCTCTTTTACAAATCAATGATCGCTATGTCGACTATGGCGGTGTAACCTCATTTGAAATCATCAATGACAACGAGATCTTTTTTAAAACTGCACCACTCAACCCGCTTTCAGCCTCGCTCTTCGCTTGGAAAGATCAATGAGAGTAAGGGAAGGTCTCTGTGAGCGAAGCCAGCCAGAGGGTAAGATTTGCTTGGTAAAAGCATAAACTCGTCCCCTGCCATTACCTGCTGATTTCAGCCAACCCCGCGCCTCGAGACGAGCCAGCAACCTCTGCGCCGTTCGCCGAGAAACGCCCCAACAAGATCTGGCTTTTTCGTTACTAATTAATTTTTCTAATTCTCTCAATTTTACGCCGAGACCAGCAGACGAGTGGTCTGCTAAAGGTGATTTAATGGTGCGATAGAGATGTAAAAAATAGGTGTAATCATTTTCAATTAACTTTACATCGGTCGGGAGACGAACACAAATAGGCTTCTTCATCTCAATTCGAAACTCTGACGCTCGAACATCCACATTGAGTGGAATACCATGCAACTCAAGCCAATTGCGTAACCTTTGAGTGCATTTATTCAGGCGATTGACCGAGCTGAAAGCGTCAAAATATTCACCAGGAAAAACCAAAGAATAAATTCGCCCGACACGCTCCGAACGGTAAAGATCCAGAAAAAGAGCCAATAACATGCGATGATTGTTCTTCATACGTTCGGTCTTGTTTAACGGTTGTCCGCGCCAAGTCCAATTCTGTAGATCCAGGATGTCATTCGATGCTTCGCCAACTTCAAAATAGTTCTTCTCGATTGATAGCGGTAAAGAGTCCTGGTGTGCTCGTTCTATTATTTTTTGTCGATAACCTAAAAATGGCGTTCCCCAATAGAGCTTCTCTAAGGTGTTGACATCTTTTTGCCAGATTCCAAAATGGAAGTCTAAATCTCGAACAGTCTCCCAGTGGCGGCTTGCTATCGCTTGAGCACGTAGTTGTGCCGCTGCATCCAATGCCAATTCGCGCTGGTCCTTGCGATCATTGTACTTCTCTGTACACTTCTCTGTACACTTCTCTGTGCACTGCTCAGTACAATTCTCGGTGGCCCCACGCACACTCTCAAATGACAAAAATGTTTTCCATTTTTTGATAAAAATATTCGACAACACGTTCGCGTTTTGTAATGTGGCCTGAGCGTTCTCTATGGTCTTTAGCGCGCGCTCATAATCACCCTGAAAAAAGTAATTCTGCGCCAAAATCTCAAAAAGATTTCCAAGTAATAGTTTGGCATTCATTTGCTTAGCTTGCCGCAAGCCTCGACGAATCAGTCTTTGCGCAATTTGATAGCGACCGATGGCTGAGTAGGCCGCCGCCAAATTCACTTGCCCCACAAGACGTTGATAATCCGTGATATTTGATGAGGCGATGAATCTCTTCAGCAGTGGAACCGAAGGTCCATAATCCCATTCTTTGAAAAAACCGATCGAGGAGGTGAGCAAGATTTCAGGATATTCATCGGCATTTACGCGATTTAAAAACTCACGTCCCTCATTCAATGCACCTATGGCAATTAAGCCCGCACCATAACTGGCCCAAGCCGCCTGTTGCTCTTGGTTGGCCCCGAGTGTTGGAGTCTTCTCTGGAGTCCGCACAGAGACCCTCTCAGTGTTCACTAAGGGCCGCAGGATCTGGAGCGACAGCAGTGGTAGGCCTGAACGCCGGGCAATGTTCGCAACTTGTATTCGCACATCTCCTGGCATTTTCCGACGGCGCTCACTCATCAAACGACGTCGAACTTCAGAACCCCTCCCGGAGCGAACCAATTCGTCCAATTCTGAAACGTATTTCAGCCAGTTTTTTCTCGTCATGCTAGCTAATCGGCTCCGTCCCCTAGGGCCTAAAGAATCTCGCAGCACAAATCCTCATTTTCCCAGAATGAAACAATGGGACAAACGCCTGATTCGCCATCACAATTCAATTTTAATCGGCCACAACTGTCACTGTGCCCTCCCCAAAAGTTTGCATATCCTGAATTCAGATCAAAAGGGGGCCACAGTGCAAAACCTAAAGAACTTAATTCTTGAAACACTCAGTATGGTACCAAGTGCAGACAACACCCAGCCCTGGAAAATTGCATGGACCGAGACTCCGACGAAACAATACGCCGAAATTCTCCATGACGGTGCTGTCGCATTTCATTCATTGAACTCCAAAGGAATGGCTTCTTTGTTTTCACTGGGTTTCGTCATAGAGTCCCTGGCATTAGCGGCAACACAGCTTGGATTTAAAACCCAAGTTGTCCTCCGCAAATCTCAATGGCAAAATCTCGAAGAGAAAAGTATTTTGCCAGTGGCCCAGCTCATCTTCACCCCTTCTTTAGAGCAGACAAGCCAAGAGGATAAAGAGCTCTTTGAACAAATTAAAAATCGACATACGCATCGTGGCTTGTACAACAAGGAGTTTTTGAATTCCTCGGTCTTGCAAAGTCTCAACGAGCAAGATTCTTCCAACGGACAATCTCGCATTCATTATATGCGACCCGAGCAAGATGCGATTCTCACCTATATCTCTCAGGGAGAATCACTGTTGTGGAAAGAAACCAAACTCGTTTCAGAGATTGCGAAATGGGTCAGATTCACCCAAAAAGAAGTTGAAGCTCACAACACCGGACTCAATGGTGCTGGTCTTGGATTTTCAAAATTAGAGCTCCTTTTCCTAAAATTCATCACCCAACATCCAACGCTACTTCGCTTTTTTGCACCCTTCATCGGCAATGTCGTCGTCCCGATGACCACCAAGAAGCTTATTCGCTCCAGCTCTGCACTCAGCTGTGTGACTGTAAAACAAATGACTCCAGAGGCCTTAATAGATGCCGGCCGGCTAATGATGTTCAATTGGCTTCGCCTTACAAAAATGGGATTCGTTATTCACCCCTACACAATAGGATCACTCAATCTATTCAACCTCGAAAACAACTCCATGCCGGGGATCTTGAAGCAAAACCATTATACCTTCTTCGTGAATGGTCTTAAGACCGTGAGCAAATTCTTTAAATTGGGATCCAACGAAACTCCGGTTTTCATGTTTCGCCTTGGCAAAGCAGCCGCCCTCCGTCGCGACCAACAATCAAAGCGAAGACCAACATCGGAACTTTTGGATTCTTATCAGTACTTATCTCTTGGGAAAGATCACGCCGATTGTTCCACTGTCGATCCATCGGCTAAAATCTAATCTTCCCCGATGCATTTCTGCGAGTGTTGAATAAGCTTTTAGATTCCAACGATTCTGCTGGGACTCGAGCGGCAAGAGATCACTGGGAGCCTTGCGAATCAGTTGCAGACTAAATTCAATTTCCCGTTCAGACTCACTCGTCAACCATTGTAAAACCAAAGATTGATCCAAAACCTGCGACAGTGCGAAGTCCGTAAGAAAAAAAAGCAGATCTACGATCTGCGATTCGCGTACCATTAGAAAAATATCCTTTTCCGGCTTTACTATAGAAATCGATCGGTCAAAATTCTTTGCATCCGAATTCAACTCATCCTGCAAGAGCGAGAAAACGCGAAACACAGAGGTCACTTTAACAGAATCTACCTTTGGCGCGTAACTCGTAACCCGAAGCGCTCCCAATTGATCAGAAAGTTTCTGTGCACCCTGCTCAATTCTGAGAGCCAAAGATTCAAGTCGATTGGGGTCATTGGCTAGTACCTTAATCTGCTCACGCATCTGCAATGCCCTACCGGAAATCAATTGCAAAGGCTGAGAAAAATCCTGAAAAAATACCTGAGCCCAAGCACCAATATCTTTCGAAAGAATCCCATCCCGAACCCGAGCCGGTCGAGTCAAGAGTAAAAACCCTGGCCGATCACCGATACGCAGCAGCTCCCAGTCACCGTAATCACCCGAGCCAAAGCGCCAACTCACCATTTTACTGCTCGATTTCAAAAAAGACTCAAACTGAACTCGCCGCAAGTAAGAAGTCTTTTCATCGCATGCCCAGCTCCAAAACGGCGCTGATTCAAGTTGTGCACGATCCAAACCATGCCGTAGAGCCCAGCTCCAAAAGAATTCAGATGCGTCAAGCAAATGCCCTTGATGATCAAAGACCAAATTCAAATCCAAGTTCACATCAGCTGTTGAAAGTCTCGGTGATGGCACGCAAATCCCCAATCAGAGTCCAAAACGGGCCCCTTGTACCATTCATGACAGCATTCAAATTATCTGTAAATAGATTTTATTTATTAAATAAGTTCTTAACAAGATCTATTGCTTCTCGCATCAGAATTTCACTTCAAATGAACATCAAATTGCTCAGAAAGATCATTTGATTTCAATTTCAACTTAAGCGCTCGAGAAGTCGTCCCATTTTTGATGACGAAGTGCCCCTCTTTTCGGGTCACGGTCAATGACTGCAACTCTTTGCCAACCTGGACCTGCGCTTCAAGGCCAACATCATTGATTTTCATATTTGCAACTTTGTCACCGACCAAAAATACCGAAATCTCTTTATCTCCAGGAACTATTTTAAGGTCGACCAAGTTCCCCTGTTGAACAATTGTTCCAGGGAATTGAGTCCGCCCAGAGGACTCAGCAAAAGAGACCGCCGTCACCATCATCGCCGCTACGAGCATTGTAAATCTCATGACTCCTCCTTCAAAACCAAAGTTGGCACCTTCGAACCTCGCATCACTTCTCGCGCCACACTTCCAAACACGACCTGTTCCCACCGACCAGCAAAGGTGGGTAAAACAACCATAGAGACCCGTGCTTTATGGGAGGCCTCATTGATGGCTTTGGCCAAAGATTTATTACCATGAGCAAACACCAACTCCGATTCCACACCAAGCCCGTGAAGCTGTGACACCCATTGACTCCCGATCTTATTTTTTTCAAGTTCTTCTGCCAACAGATAATCTCGTAACTTTTCAACACCACCGAACCAAGCTGAGCTCTGCACGAGTGTTTTATCATCTTCCTTCGGTCGATAATGAAATATCAGAATCGGAATTTTTCTATCCGCAAGATCAAGTGCAAGCCTTCGCAAAATTTTCCACGAAGAAGGTGAAAAATCGGTCGGAAACAACACCGACGTCAATTTCTTCAAATCCTGCTCATGACTATTAAAAACTAAAACCGGTCGCGAAGATCGAGTCAGTAACCCTTCAGCAAAACTACCGACAAAAGCTCGTCCCATGCCTTCTTTAAGATGAGTGCGAACAACCCACCAGTCTAGGTTACGCGTTTTCCCCCATCGCTCAAGAAGATCGATGGCATTTTTTCGTGAATGTTCATTCTCAAACAAAACCTCAGCTTCGGCTAAGCCTTTCAGCTTTACGGTTTTTAGACCCTTCTCAACCATCGCCTTGGCACTCTGTGAAAATCCCGCCATCCACTCCCGACTAAAATTGAGAGGCCAATTGACCTGATCAGGACAAACAACCGACACCGGATCAACTTCGACAGGCCCGGTTTTTTCAAGAGCAGAAAAGAACCTCACACTGTTTTTGATGCCTGAGGCCGGCATGGCAACCGGGTCCAACGCCCAACCTAACCTTAGATTTTTCATTGAACCCGCCTTACTTTATTTACCTAGAGCAGAAAGAAAGTCGCGATCCATCACAGTTTTGCGGCCGTCTTCTTTTGCTTTTTCCATCGCGTGATTGCAGAGTTCGCGCAGGTGTTCAGACAAAATCGGAAAAACCTGGGCTGATGTATTCATTCCTGCATTCGCTCGGATGTACTCTTTCAATTTTGAAGCAACAACTAAAACTTCTCCACCTTTTTCGTTTTCAGACATTCTTCTCTCCCTTTAAAAAGCCTTATTAAGCATCTCAATACATTATTAAATAACAACTAAAATACACCATTACTTTTCACTAAATTAATCCAATTCACTAAAATCACACTCTGCTTCACTCTTGAAACCAAATTTAGTTTGCATTAAAAAACACAAATTAAATCTGTCAAAACTCTCAACAAATTCCCACAATGCATCCTCACAATTCCTATCCGGATACATTATATAGGTTTAAGCATGAAACCAGAAATTTGGGACGTCAACTATTATTGAAGACCAAAGTGTTCGCGGAATAGACCGAAAAATTGTTTTGCTCTTCGAAATGGCCTCACTATAATGAGAACAAATTGGTCCATCTTTACCCCACACCCCACATCTTTCTAGTTAACTGTGCTCCCGACGACAGAAAGACCATGTGTGAAAAAAAGAGCCCAACGTTTTGATTACTCCAACGAAGTGACGCAGAGGCGGATTTGTTACGTTACACACTACCTATTGATGCCCATCTCGAAACCATCAACAAACAACTCCAAAGCTGCTCCTCTTTGGTTCTTTGCGCCACACCGGGTTCAGGCAAAACCACGCGCGTTCCTCCTGCTCTTTTAAAAAACTGTAAAAATAAAATCGTGGTGCTCGAGCCACGGAGACTTGCAGCTCGCACGGCCTGCGAAAGAATTGCCGAAGAAAATGGCTGGAGCGTCGGTCAAGAGGTCGGCTACCAAGTGCGCTTCGACAATCAAACATCTCGCAGCACACGCCTAATCTTTATGACCGAAGGAGTCCTGCTTCGCCAACTTCAAGACAATCCATTTCTTGATGAAATTGATATGGTTATTCTCGATGAATTTCACGAGCGCAGCTGGTACACCGATTTTGCCATTGCGCAACTCAAAGAGTTACAAAACTCAATTCGTCCTGACCTAAAAATCATCATCATGTCGGCAACGCTTGACCCACAACCGCTTCTAGAATTCCTGCCAAATTCTATTTTCGTGAATTGCCTTGGGCAAATTTTTCCGGTTGAACTGATCTTACAAAAACACGCCCAATATCTGCAGCCATGCCCAGAACTCTACGATAATATCATAACGCTACTTAAAGTCATATTGACCAAAAACTCAGAAGACCACGGGCACATCTTAATCTTTCTTCCTGGAACTGGAGAAATTCGTGATCTTTTTTCGCGACTCACAACCCTGTTTTCACAAAACCTGCTCCCCAAAAACTGTACAATTCATCAGCTCTATGGAACTCTCTCTTTAAACGAGCAACGCCAGGTCCTCAATCCCACCGTGCAAACAAAAATTATTTTGTCGACCAACATCGCCGAAACATCCCTTACCATTGATGGCGTCCGAACGGTGATCGACAGTGGTCTTGCTAGAGTCTCTGGCCTCAATGAATCCGGAATCAACACACTCCATTTGCAACGCATCAGCCGTTTTTCTGCCATACAAAGAGCGGGACGTGCCGGGCGCCAGGGCCCAGGCCTTTGCTACCGCCTCTGGAATAAACAAGACGAATTGAGTATGCGCGACTCTGAAATTCCTGAAATACTCCGCATGGATCTTTCAGAACCTCTGCTCTACCTTTTTAGTCAGGGCATAACCAAACCTCTCGAGTTCGGCTGGTTTGAGAAACCCAACTCTGAACTCCTCGAATCAGGAACACTACTGCTCAAATACCTAGAAGCCATCACCGAAGACTGTCGCCTCACTCCAATAGGTAAAAAAATGCTCAATCTCCCGCTACCCGTTCGGCTTGCTCGAATTATGCTTGCAGCCGAAGAACTCAACGAGATTTACACCGGAGCTAGGATTTGCGCCCTGCTGGCCCAGAACTCCAAGGCATCAAGATCCCCATCTACGAATCACAATGAGTCCGATCCACTTGACGAGCTCGAATCGTCGCTATCATCCACGCCGACGTTTACCAAAACCTATAAACAAATTTTGTTTTCCGTGAATGCAAAACCGCAAAACGACCACACCAAGCCTATCTTCAATGACGATGCGGCAAAGAAACTTCTTCTATTTGGCTTTCCCGATCGCGTTTGCAAACGACGCAGCCCTCGCTCCCGTCAGGCTCGTATGGTTGGTGGACTCGGCGTGACGCTTTCACATTCATCACGAGTCACAGCGGCTGATCTTTTTCTTGCAATCCAGCTCCAAGCCAATACATCGAAAGCCAACTCTAGTGGCATCGGTGCAACCTCCAAAGAAGTAACCGTGCACTCAGCGAGCTCAATCGAAGACACCTGGCTCAGCGAATTTTTCGCACATCATCTGCACAACTCGAGCGAAGTGACCTTCAACCCAGAAGACCAAACGATGTGGAAGACTCGCTCACGAAATTTTATCGATCTTCCAATTCAACTTCTCTCCAAAGAACGAGCCCGACCCGAAGAATCGCAGCACGCCCTCACATTGGTTTTGAAAAAACAATTTCCATTGTTTTTACAAAAACAAGAAAATCTGAAAAACTGGCTTGCTCGAATAGAGTTCCTGCGACCTCTCCAGCCTGAATTAGAATGGCCATCCCTAAACCCAGCCCCCGAAGATCTTCTCGAAGAAATTTGCTATTTAGAAAACTCATTGCAAAAAATCTTCGACAAAGATGCACTCATGTATTTTGCGCAACGCCTCCCTGGCGAGCTACAGCGCATCCTCGACAGCCAAGCCCCAGCACATCTCTCTCTGCCATCGGGGCGAACCGTCAAAATCGACTATACGGCACCACTTCCATTTTTCGAAGCAAGACTCCAAGAAACCTATACCCTCAAAGAAACACCGCTCATTGGCTTCGGCAAAATGCGCATTCAAGCTCATCTCCTGGCGCCCAACATGCGCCCTATTCAAGTCACTTCAGACCTCGAAACATTTTGGAAGTCTTCTTACTTCGAAATCAGAAAAGAACTACGAGGTCGGTACCCAAAACACAATTGGCCAGAGGACCCACTCAATGCCACAAATGAAATGGTCAAAAAACGCTAAAACACTTTTTTATTGGCAACTCTTCTTGTAGTCTCAAACTATGCACATTGCTCAACAAAATGACCTTCAAAAAGCCAAAGAACTTCTGGAAACGGGCGACGTCGTAGCGATGCCTACAGAAACGGTCTATGGACTTGCCGCCTCGATCGAAAGTGAAACCGGACTCAAAAAAATATTTCAACTCAAACAACGTCCATTCTTCGATCCACTTATTGTTCATGTCGCTAGTCTCAAACAAGCTCAAAAACTCACCTCAGAGTGGCTTCCCGTGGCCGATTTTTTGGCGCGAACCTTTTGGCCCGGTCCACTCACCCTGGTCCTATCAAAATCTGATCTGGTGCACCCATTGATCACCTCAGGACTTGAAACTGTAGCCATACGCTTTCCCAATCACCCTTTGGCGATCGAACTCATTGAACTTGTCGGTGCGCCTCTTGCCGCACCAAGCGCGAACAAGTTCGGCAAGACAAGCCCCAGCCGAGCTGACCATGTGCGATCTGAGTTTGCCCCAGAGATAGCAGCAGATCATCTGCTCGTACTTGATGGCGGCCCCTGCCAAATCGGACTCGAATCAACAGTGATTAGTTTTGAAACAGCTCCGCACTCTGCCCGAACTGAGGGTCAGTCCCAGCAACTCTCCACCGAAACTGCAGATCTCGAGACAACCAATATCTGCATTCTTCGCCCAGGGGGAATCACCAAAGAGCAAATCGAAGAAGCACTGAAAAAATGGTCGGGCAAAACTAGAGTTTTAGAAATGCAGAGCCACAAATCACCAGGACACCTTGAGCACCACTACCAACCTGATGTCCCGTTAATTCTCATCAACGAAACTCCAAACTTCGACGAGACATTGAAACCGGCAAACAAATTAACCACAGCGGAACTCACAAAAATAGAGGCACTGCTAAAATACAAACCTCATTCATGGGCAGAGATTCAACTTGGCACAGATCCGATTCTGGCCGCACGAAATCTCTATGCGGAGATGCGCAAACAAGCTGCTCACAAACCAGAAATTCTATGGATTAGAAAAAAAACCACCCAGAGCCAGGGCCTTTGGGCCGCGGTCTGGGACCGCGTCCATCGTGCATCGTCGTTTAAAATCGATGCGTAAAATAATCCGTTTAAAATCGACGGGTAAAAATCATTTAAACATAATGAAAAGACGACGACGCAGGTAGATCCGTTTGATGAGTGGCATAGACAGCGAAACCGTCGACACGCTGAAGCTGCAACTCAAACCGAGTACCAACTCCCAAGCGAGATTGCACATCAAACTGTCCCTTCACAGACTGCAGCATAGCCTTGATGTGCGGCACAGTGAGACCATTCACCTGCACGATGTTCACACCTTTTTGCAGAGCTTGCCTTGCCTGATCGTCGGTCATACCTCGCCCATTATCTTCTACCACAATCATCACAGAGCGCAGTCCTGCCTGCACCTGAAGCCGCACGACCCCCAGACCGCCACCAAGCGAGTGCACTCCACGCTCCATCAGATAATCAACGATCTTCGTGATGTCACTCGCATTGACCGAAACTACAATGCGTTGATCAATAAACTTGGGTTCAACAAATTCAACGCGACGTTTTTTTCCGATGGAGTAAAGCTCATCTTTCTGAGTCCATATCGCCTTTAATAATCCGATCAACTCATTCATAGACAGCACAGGACCATCGAACTCAACACCGTGCCGATCCGCAGAGAGTACGCCATCTGTACTGACATCTGCACCGACCTCTCCTCTGACATCTGCTCTGACATCTGAATTGCGCAATGCCACGCTTTGCAATCGCAAAATGGCATCTTTCATTAGGCGGCGACTTTCCGGAGACATTTCAGTCTCAATCTGCGAGAGCTCCCGTAATACAGAAAGTGACGCCTGCATTTCTTTTTCCAAAGTATCCATTTTTCCCCCAATAGATTTTCGAACTATATCTTTTTCGGTTAAACTTGTATCATCAACGTCTTCAGCCAGAACCTCTTGAAACTCCGCAAGCGATCGCTCAGCGAGTGAACGCTCCAAGCTTTCATGGGATTGCAAATGCAATTGCTCCCAATCAACACCAAATCTCTCGAGCATAATGCGTTTGACCTCTGCGACCCAATCGAGTTGGGTGAGAATTCGAAAGCGCCTCAGTAAGCTCGATTTGTGTTGTATCCACAAATCGCCGAGCACCAAAAGAACCATATTGCTGAGCCATAGCAACCAAACATCTAGAGCCAAAAGCAAATCCTGGGATTTAAAAAACAGGGGAAACGAAATAAACAAGAGCGCAAAGGGAAGGTAGAGACCGCGCCATTCTTTAAGATCCCCACGAAAGGCATAGATCAAAAAGAATACGAACACAGAAGTGTACTGATAGGCCTGAATCGAATGAGTTCCCTCTACGATCGACTGACTCGCTTGCAGAGCTAAGGCCACCATCATAAAACTACAGCTCACTCTTTGCTTGGTGCTGATGGCAATCAATGAATTAAACCCAACAAACTGTGCCGATAACAAAGCACCTACGACGTAAGCCAATCGACATCCCAGAACCCAAAAAAATGCGGGTTCACCAAAAAAATCAAAAGACAAAACCAGATAGACGAACCCCAGCAGACTGGCGAGCGTCCAAAACACTTGATCATCGAGATCCTGTGAGGAGAATCGCAGCTCGTACCGCAAAGATGACTTCACTTCATTCAAAAATAAATGCATAAAACTCATAAACCTGACCTTTGCTGAACCTTGCGAAGCAGAATTCATACCACTCTGCGAAAACAAGGCCAGTTATCAAGGGGCTGAAAACACGAGAAAATTATGAGTGCTCCACCTGCGGGTGACAAAATTTTGAACAGTTCTTGAACATTTTTCCTAAAGCCCGATGCTTTTTTTCAACCGACAATTGCTTCACATTTCGCAACGCTTCAAGTGGACCTTGCAAAAATAAACAAATTCATAGAATTTTGTTTATTCCTTTTGACTTCAACGCACCTCAAAAGACACTGTAAAAACTACCACGCACCTTCATTGGGGATTTGTGAGTTTTTCTGTAAACACATTTTCTTTATAAATGAATTGGGTTTTTATGGTGCCTGAAGATTACTCGAAGCGAACGCTTGTTTCGTTTTCTGGACTATTCAGACACGCAAAAAAAGCTTGATGATAAAGAAAGAACTCGCAACACTGATAGGACATGGTGTGCAACCGGAGGAAAAATGGATCGCAAAAAGAAAAAAATCATGGTTATTGATGACGAAGCTGAGATCTGTGATTTTATCGACGATCTTCTTTCATTTCGTTTTGATATTATTAAGGCGAATAGTGGTGAAGTGGCACTGAAACTAATTGCAGGAGAACCTCCTGATTTGATCATTTTAGATATGCATCTCCAACAGATGAGCGGGCTCGAAGTTTGTCAAAAACTTCGTGAGAATCCACAAACTAAACACATCCCAGTGCTCATTTACACTGGTCATGAGGATATTGAAAACGTCACTGAAGCATTTGATCGTGGAGCTGATGATTTCATCTCAAAAAGCGCGCGACCTAAAGAACTCATTGCACGCATTCTTTCGAAAGTTCGTCGCATTGAGGAAAAGGAAGATATCGCTGACGTTTTACAGTGCGGCAACCTCACTCTTGATTCGCGCAAAATCGAGGCCTCAATTGACGGCAAAGCACTGGATTTGAGCGTACTCGAATTCACATTGCTCACATTTTTTGTAAAGAATCGGGATCGAGTCATGAGTCGCCAACATATTCTTGAGGGCGTTTGGAAGGATGCTGTTGTTTCAAATCGTACAATTGACACCCATATGGTCTATCTTCGCAAGAAACTGAGTGGATTCAATCATGTATTGGCCACCGTTTATGGCGCCGGATACATTCTTAAGGCCGCACGTAATCCCCTGGAAAAGAACAGTGTTTTTGAGGCAGAAGAGTTGTCCGAAACTGTGAGCTAATCACACTAGTACGAAGCTTTTAGAACCAAGGTTTTGTTGTTCAAAGATTGTTTAGTCCGATAAATTCGAAAATGCGGGAGATCAATGCTCTCGCATTTTTTTTAGACTCTGTTTTTTTGAGATTGTTTTTTTGGACTCTTTTTTAAGTTTCCGGTTCTGTTTTTAAGACTCTAGTTCGCGACTTTGATGAAACTTTTTAAAATCGATCACACCTAGGCCACGCTCATTGCGAGAGAAAATATCCTCAAAACGACGCCCCCATAGAATCTCGTCAAACAAGTAAGAGTGCCTCACATATACATTCTGCGAATACGTGTCATCGACCCCAGAAAAGGTCACGACAAACTCGGGTTCAAGCAGGGCAAGTGAGTTTTTGTCCAACCCAAAGAGCGGGCTATTCTCATCGATCACATGCACCACCTGCCAGGTCAGCGCAAACACCGGCGTGCGGCTCCGCAGGAGCTTGAGGTCATGAAATGTTCGTAGGCGTTCACCCTCTAAGGTCATTTCAGTCTTCATCATCGTGAGATTCATCGAGGCTTCAATGATTTGATTATTGCGTTCATTCGCCAAACGAAAAATGAGGATCGGTTTTTGGTTACGAACCGAAATCAGCGCGTGCTCACTAAATACTATCTTCGCAGTAGGCCGACTGAATTTAGCAAACATCAAGGCAGACGCCAAAGCGAAGCCTAAAAGCCCAAGCAAAGCCTCAACCGTCGCCAAAAAATTAGCAAAAATTCCTTTCGGATGCATATATCCGTACCCAATGGTGGCCATCGTTTGTACGCTAAAGAAGAATGCGTCGACAAAAGAATCGGGCCTGGCATTTTCGATTGAGTTGGGTGTTAACAAATAGAGGCCAGCAAAACCACAATTTAAAAGTAGAAAAACAACCAATACAATGGCGACAACCACTCCCCACTTGGCCTTCAAAATCATGTGAAAAAAATCACTCAACAGGTGTTTCTTAAAACCGAGCCGCTCCACTTGCACACGGCCATCACGATTGATCAAGCGCACTGTCGCAGCTGGTTTTAACGATTCATGACTCATAGAGTGCCCCCAAAACCAAGCGTGGATCCGGATATATTTTTAATGCGAGTTCTCGATCCCGTTCATTCACAACTCCCGGAAGATCCGCCCGTTCTGGACGTTCGAGAGAAAGCTGAAAATGTAAATGCGGATTCCATCCGCCGTTTTCATGCGAGCCCCCCACATGGGCAATCACCTCGCCCGCATAGATTTTTTTGCCAACATAAAGTGACTCGAGCGATGCCGTTGAAAGATGTCCCCAGAGCGCAAACAATTCATCTGCACCCAAAAAATGCCTGGTCACAATTGTCGGCCCATAATCACCTGGTGCCGTGTTGTTTTGAAAGAGAAAAACTTCGCCATCGAAAAAACAAAAAACTTCAGTTCCTTCAGGGGCGGCAAGATCAATTCCCATATGAATATCGCGGTTGCCTCCAAATAGGTCGGCCGTGTACATTGCCACGCGCTTTTCATTGTACTTGCCGACGCCGTAATCAGAGCGCCGCACCCGATTCGGATCATATCCTTGAGTAAAATCATAAACTTCGTAATCAACTGGCATTTTGATCACTGGGTGGTAACGGAATTTCGTGAAATCAATCATATGATTGCAGTCTAGAAATGAGTGCGTTGACACACAACAACTTTCGCAGTTTTATTTTTACACCGTGAACGGTTCTGCTTAGGATCTCCTCATGGGCATTCACCAAATGATTTCATTTCGGGGCACACTAAGCAGAAGTTATTCTAGCGCCAAACAAATGAGCCTTTTCATTCTTTTGGCTCTGGTGGCACTGATTCTTAATTGTCCAAGCAACGTGTGGGCAATCTCCGCTCATTTTTCGGGAAATTCATGGAGCAATTCACCTCAGAGCGACACTTTTCATCCGCTCGCAGCCGACCACTACCATCTTTGTGGATTAAAAAGTGGGCAGATTTTTTGCCAACCCAACCCAAATGGGCTTGCGCCGCTCTTTGAGCAAATTCAAACTGTTGTTTCGTTCAATCATTCCTCTTGTTTACTCGAGGCCAACGGCAAAATGGAATGCTGGGGCGATGACAGTCAAATGCGACGTGGCATCACCGCACTCAACCAACTTAAGTTGCAAATCAAAGCTGTTTACACTGGCCCTCAGACACTTTGCGCTCTCAGCGCCCAAACACTTTTCTGTATCGGCGATACCGAATGGCAACCCAACACCAAACCGCGAACGGGCGATATCACCCTGGAGACCCTAGACAAAACGGTCAACGCCATCGCCATTGGCGAAGGATTCATTTGCTTTGCTCGAAACAAAAAAGTTTCCTGCAAATTCGATCCTAATAGAGCATTTCCAATGATTCCGAATGATCTTAGCGCAGACCATATGGTCGCGGCAAAATCAGATCCGACCCTTTGTACCATCGAAAAGAATTCCGTTCGATGTTTTGATGACGGTGGAGAAATTCAACTCGCTCTCCCGAAGTTTAAAAATCCTCGTGAGCTTAAAGCAGGCAACCATCACTTTTGCCTCACTGATGATAGCGGGCTCGTTTGCTGGGATACTCGCCAGCAGGATTTCGACGCGGCAAAAGTACCCGCCGATCTTCAACCGTTTTCGAGCTACGAACTCGGCAGTGATTTCACCTGTGCCCTTCTCAAAAATTTTCAGGTTCGCTGCTGGGGAGGGCTAAGGGATTTTGCAGTCTTGCAAAAGAAGGACTTCCACCTTGCCGCTGGACATGATCATATTTGTGCATATGATACGAACACGGTTTCCTGTACGGGTGACAATCGGTATTCGCAACTTCAGGCGCCAATTCAAAAAAAGCAATTTCTTGGAATGACCGGTGCCGCCGGATCTATCTGCGCCTACTCCAGCAACCGAATACAATGTGCAGGAGAGATTAATGATTATGTTCCAGAATGGCCAACTGTCACAGAGGTCTCAGCCTTGGCCATACAAAACGTAGGATTATGCGTGATTGCTGGCCCTATGAACCAGCATCGAATTGAGTGTTTTGGCTCGGGCGCCAATGACCCGCGACCTCCTCTCGATAATCCATTGCGTATTTCGGCTTCAGACAATGCCTATTGTGCCACTGGAGAAAATCGAATGAACTGCTGGGGGGCCTCTGCGCCCGAAGGATGGCCTTTGCTCAATTCCTCTCCCAAACAGCTCATCATTGGTCTCAATCTTTCATGTTTAAATGATCGTCTCGGGCTCGCTTGCTGGGGCGATTCACTTGATCATTTCTTGCCAGAATATCAAGAGCCAGGATTGTTTACCGAGATTGCAATCGGACGAGTTCATGGATGCGGAATCACCTACGATCACCGCGTTCTTTGCTGGGGTGGGAATTTTGCGGACCAACTCAATATCCCCACTCTTTCAAAGCCAACACACATTTTTGCGGCAGATGATTACACATGTGTTGTCGATGGCCCCAAAAATATCTGCTGGGGAGAACCCACTCCCTAAAAGCCAGGCCAGACCCGACCGATTCCGCCTCAAATCAACAAGTGCGCGAAGTGCCCAAACCCGGCCCCAGAGGTCAACGGCACCTCGATTGCGAGAATACTAAAGTCTTATCTCCAAATGTAAGATCACGGCCTAAGCCGCTCACTATTTTGATTCAAATTAAGTCATTTGGAGACTTATTTCAAGATACAGAATGTCTTCTATATTCTTGTAATATATAGGTAATTATAATTTTTTAGCAGGCTTTAAATCGTTTTAATTTAAATGTTAATTTAACTTAATCAAATAACCATTTGATTTTTCGTGTGTGTTATTCGATATTATAAAACAGATATTTGAAAGGAAACTTGTGAATATCAAGAAGACTAAGCAGAAAAAACACGAATCCATCCCCCACGAAGAGAGTCATAAAGACTCCCGCCAGGCACTTCTCGACGCTGCAAAGATCGTTTTTGCGGAACGTGGCTTCGAAGGAGCAACAGTCAAAGATCTTGCCGACCACGCCAAAGTAAATGTCAGCATGGTGAGCTATTACTTTGGCGGTAAAGAAAATCTCTATAAATCCTGCCTCGAGACATTCGGAAAAGAACAACTGGCAGCTGCGGAACGGGTGCTAAAACCTGCAACATCGATCGAAGACTTTCGCCTGCGATTACAGCTTTTTCTTGAAGAGTTCATGGGCTGTCATTTACGAGAACACGAAATGTGTAAAATTCTTCATCGCGATCTTCACTCACTTCACCAAGTCGCCCTTGAAGTTTTCAAGAGCAGTTTTTTACCACTGATCTTTCGTCTACAAGACTTTTTTAACAGTGCACGTGATGCTAAAATTGTTCGAAGTGACATGGATCCCGATATCACAACTGGAATGCTTTTTGGTGCAGCCATTCAAATGCTACATATGGACGGCATTCGTCGAGAAGTGATGGGAAAAACCATCGCAGATCCGGAGTATCAACAATTGATCATCAAACATCTCATTCAAAACCTAGTGCATGGAATTGCACATGAAAAGACTCAGGAGAAAAAATGAAAAACAAATTACCGCAGAGAGCACAGCAGCTTTTGATGCTCAATTTGATTTTTATCAGTCTAACTGCCAAAGCCGAAGTTCTAAATCTTGCTGATTACTTAGACCAGGTAAAAGAAAAAAATCAAACCTATCAGGCCGCTTCCAAGTCAATCGATGGAGCTCATGGATATGCCGATGAGTATAAGCTTCTTACTGCTCCCGTCGGTTTTGCTCAGGTTCAGTCTTACGATGACAAAAAGCCTAATCCGCTTATTCGCGCTCCAGGATCAGGATCTGATAGCCTATCCTTCGGTGTTCAACAACAAACCGATTTTGGACTGAGCGGTAAGCTTTCGTACACCTTTGATTCTATGGACTACCGAGGTTTAGTTCCAAAATATTATGAGGGACGACCAAGCTTAGATCTCACTCAATCCCTCTGGCGCAACGGCTTTGGTGCCGAGGTTCAAGCACAAAAGCAAGCACTCGCAGCCGCTAGTGAAGCAAAATCAGCATCGGAGCAGTTTCGCATGAAGACTGTTTTACTTGAGGCAGAGAGCAGCTACTGGCGCCTGGCACTGGCACGTGAAACTCGCAATGTGGCCCATGAAGCACTTATTCGGGCTGAAAAAATATTTGCATGGAATGCGAATCGCTCAAAGCTTGGACTGGGTGACAGAGCCGATATGTTGCAAGCAGAGGCGGCACTCCAAGCTCGAAAGATTGATTTACGATCCGCCGAAGATGAAGTCGCAGCTTCAGCACGCGCGTTCAATAGCTCAAGAGGAATCGCAAGCGAAGATGTGGCCGACTCACTTGAGCCAATTCAAACCGAGCGCTTCAAAGCGATTCAGGAACCTGTCCGCGTGGCTGTACGCGAAGACCTAAAGGCTGCACAAGCTCAAGCCAGAGCCCTGCAAGCGAATGCTGAACTTTCGCGAGAGAAATACCGACCCACTCTCGATGCCTACGGCTCTTTTGCTCTCAATGGCAACTCCAACGAGGGAAACCAAGCCATTCGCGATTCGTTTGAACTCAATCGCACCATGGTCGTGGGCCTCAAGTTTTCTAGCCCTCTCGACTTTGGCTTGCTGAATAGCGCTCGCGAAGGATACGCGCTCGAGAAAGTTGCGGCCGATTACAACTTACAAAGAAAGACTTTTGAACAAGAACGCGATTGGTCTGATCTAACAAAAAGATTTTCTCAAGCCAAAGCCCGTCTGCAGATGGCAACTGAGCTTGAGAAAATTCAAAAAGACAAACTCGCTTACGAACGCGATCGCCATTCTCGAGGGCGCACAACGACCTATCAGATTTTAATTTTCGAATTGGATTTCGAACAGGCCCAGCTGGCTCGGATTCGAACTTTGGCTGAATTGTTACAAATTAATGCGCAAATGAAACTTTATGGGGTGTCATATGAATCTCGCTGATCTCTCGATTAAACGACCAACCTTCATGGCGTGCTTGATCATTTTAAGTGTGGTCATCGGCTTAGCCGGAATGAAACGCTTAGGTGTTGATCTTTTTCCTGATGTGACTTTTCCAATTGTCACCGTCACGACGGTCTACCCCGGTGCCGGCCCAGCTGAAGTGGAAACGCTGGTCACAAAACCAGTTGAAGATGAAGTCAGTACGATTTCAGGAATCAAACGTTTAAGCTCGAGCAACCAAGAAGGTGTGAGCGTCGTCATTGCAGAATTCACAATGGAAACTGACGTAAAATATGCGGAACAACAAGTTCGTGATCGAGTGGCCGCAACCAAGAGAAAATTACCGACCGACATCAAAGACCCTGTGATTCGCCGAGTAGACCCGTCTGATCAACCGATTGTGATTTTATCAGTCAAGGCCGACCTTCGGGAGGATGAGCTTTATGATCTCGCCTATGAAACCATAAAACCAAAACTCGAACAGATCGCCAATGTTGGTTTGATTGATATTCTCGGAGGCAGAAAACGAGAACTACATGTGGCACTCGATCGCACAAAGCTCAAGGCAAGAGAAGTTTCGGCTTCACTGGTGGCACAAAGAATTGCCGGAGCTGGTGAGGACATACCGAGCGGGAAACGAGCCGAAGGTGCAAAAGAAACGATTTTCCGTACAGTTGGTCAGTTCAAGTCACTCCAAGACATCAAATCTTTAGTTTTGAGTTTCTATGGCAACGATGTTTCGACTCGCATCTCGGATGTGGGCGAAGTCATTGATACACTTGAAGATGAAACTTCACGTACCTACTTAAATGGGCAACGCTCTTTATTTATTTATGCCTTCAAACAATCTGGTTCCAACACGGTCGCCGTGGTGGACGCAATCAAAGCCAAAGTCGAAAAAATTAACGCCGAAATCAAAGACAAAAAAGGCACACCCTCGATCGCGCTTGTACGCGATGCCGCGGTCCCTATTCGAATCAATATCGCTGATGTGAATGAATCCATCTACATTGGTATTGGACTCGCTGTCGTTGTGGTCTTTTTCTTTTTGGCAAATTTTCGATCAACGATCATCACCGGTCTTGCTCTACCAAATTCACTGATTGGTGCCTTTATTCTGATGTGGCTCGCAGGGTACTCTATCAATATTATGACACTTCTCGCGCTCAGCCTTTCAGTTGGCTTATTGATCGACGATGCCATCGTGGTTCGTGAAAATATATTTCGCCATATTGAAATGGGAAAAACTCCAAAACAAGCGGCGCTGATTGGAACCCAAGAAGTTTCTCTGGCCGTCATTGCAACAACTCTCACCGTCATTGCGGTGTTTGGTCCGCTAGGTTTCTTGAAGGGCGTTGTTGGTCAGTTCTTCAAACAATTTGGACTCACGGTATGTTTTGCGATGGCCATCAGTCTATTCGATGCCCTAACGGTTGCTCCGATGCTTTCGGCGTATTTCGCAGGCAATCCACACAAAAAACCATCACCACTATTTGCTAATACGATCGGTGTTTTGCTCAATGCCTTTGAAAAATTTCAGGTCTGGCTTGAAAATGGATACGAAAAACTTTTACGTAAAACAGTGAAACGCCCATTCATGGCACTGCTCGTAAGTACAGTTATTTTCTTGCTGACGATGTCGACGATAATTTTTGTTCCAAAAACTTTTTTACCAGCTCAAGACGCGGGTGAGTTCACCATTGGTCTTGATCTTCCTCCGGGAACCAGTCTGCAAGCCATGAGCGAAGTGGCCCTCAAAGTTGATGAGAGTCTTCGCAAAAATGCTGAGGTCGCTGTCTCGGCACTCACCGTGGGCAGTAGACAGGGTGACCCAAACTATGCAGATATCTATGTGCACTTGGTCGATTCAAAACAACGCAAGGTCAACACCAGCCAATTTAAAGAACGCTTGCGAAATCAGTTAAAGGATTTTGCTTACGCAAACCCTAAG
This sequence comes from uncultured Bdellovibrionales bacterium, assembly GCA_964405465.1. Lineage (GTDB taxonomy): Bacteria > Bdellovibrionota > Bdellovibrionia > Bdellovibrionales > JAMPXM01 > CAYONZ01. The sequence continues at coordinate 70,849 of CAYONZ010000009.1, forward strand.
GTCAAAGACTACGATGCCGTTGGTGCAGGACAACGACCATTCAACCTCAACATCTTGGGTCAAGATCAAAAAATGCTCGAGGAATACTCGCTTCGAGTCAAAGAGCGCCTGCAACAAATTGATGGACTTGTGGATGTGGATGTCAATTTTCGCCCAGGAAAACCTGAATTCCAAATTCGACCAGATAAGGCACGTGCACAACAACTTGGGGTCACGACGGCTTCGCTTGGAATGGAACTCCGAACACAGATCGAAGGAATTGTTCCTGCCAAGTATCGTGAGGGGGGAATCGAATACGATGTCCGCGTGCGATTGCAAGATAGCCAGAGAAATCTCAAAGAAGGCTTTGATTCAACCTATGTTCCCAATATCAATGGATCACTGGTAAAACTGAGCAATGTGGCCCAGGCAGTCGCTACTGATGGACCATCCAAAATCACTCGACAGGATCGCAATCGCTATATTCAAGTGAACGCCGACCTCCGCCCCGGTAGCAAAAAAGGTCTTGGCGATATTATGACGGAAATCGATGGCCTGATGAAAAATGAGCTCAAACCTCCGGTAGGAGTGAACTACGCTTTTGTGGGGCAAGCTGAAAACTTTAAAGAAATGCTAGAGAGCATGGTTTTTGCGATGGGCGCTGGTATCTTGTTTATTTACCTGGTCTTGGCAAGTCTCTATGAATCTTTTGTTACACCTTTTACAATTATGTTGGCTCTGCCAATGGCGGTTTGTGGTTCAATCGTTGCGCTTGCAATCACCCAAGAATCATTCAATATCTTTTCGATGATTGGTGTGATCATGCTTTTGGGTGTCGCGACAAAAAACTCGATTCTGCTTGTCGACTACGCCCATCAGCTGGGAGATCAGGGTGTCGATCGAGACGATGCAATTGTAAAAGCCGGCAAAACCCGACTTCGCCCAATCTTAATGACAACCATGGCTCTCATTGCCGGAACCATCCCAATAGCGATGGGATTAAACGAGGCTTCCAAGCAACGAACAAGTATGGGTGTTGCCATTATCGGTGGTCTAGTGAGCTCTACACTGCTCACTCTACTGGTGGTTCCAGCTGCTTACTCATTTATTGATCGCTTTCGAGTTTGGTCGAAAGGAATCATGATGAAGATTTTCACAGTTTCCACAGACAGTGATGACAAGGCCTCTGCAAAATCAAATCACTAACACAGGTATTTGTTGAACCCAGAATCCTAGACCTTGGTGCCCTCTTAGACATAAGAGGGCTTTTTTTTGCCTCGACTTGAGACCATTTTTCAGGACCATCGACCGGATTTCAACTCAGACCTCTGTCGATCTCGACTCTGGCCTAAAGAAGACCAAAGACGGTGTCGATAGAAAGTTATCAGCACAATTTCAGATGTGCTACAACGAATGGCCAGGGGCCGGGAGTGATTATGGCAACAAAAATGAAGCACGAAAACATGGGTAAGACAAAAGACAACTCAGAGACAGCGGCAGCAACAGGACCTGCAAAAAAAGTCGTAGCGTTGCCAACCAAGTGCAAAGCAGAGGGATGTAAGTCGGGAATTTCAAAACTCGAATTTTGCGATGAACACTACGCTTGGTTTAAATGGGGACTTGTAAATAAAGAAGGAAAACGCCCAATCGACTTCGACAAAAAACACCAGGCCTACATGAAGCACAAGAAGTCGGCCTAGTCTTTAAATCAGTGTTCACGTTCAAAATCTCATAAAGAGAATCTATTTTTTATCTTCCATTTCTTCCATAAAGAAGCCGCCTGACCAGCGGCTTTTTTTTATGAACCATTGGTTCAGTCTTTCCCCCTACATAAAATTTCCGATAAGATATTATGGCATTATTAAAAATCAAATCCGACATTGAAATCCCAATCTCCGAGCTAAACGATTTTTTTGCTCATGCTGAAACCGTTGTGCTCGACAAGAGTAAGGAACTCAGACTAACTATGGCGTGCTTGCTCGCGGGTGGGCACCTTTTGATTGAAGATATTCCAGGCGTCGGCAAAACAACTCTGGTTAAAACTTTTAGTCGACTGATGGGACTCACCACAAATCGAATTCAATTTACCAATGATCTTTTACCAGGAGATATAATTGGTAGTTCTATCTATGACCCTGAAATAAAAAAATTCGTATTTCATAAAGGCCCTATCTTCGCCGAATTTGTTCTAGCTGACGAGCTCAACCGTGCCACACCAAAAACACAGAGTGCATTTCTGCAAGCTATGGAAGAACATCAGGTGAGTGTCGATGGACAAACGCAAAAACTCCCTGAAACTTTCTTTATAATTGCGACACAAAATCCACGGCAACAGATTGGTACATTTTCGCTTCCAGAATCGCAACTCGATAGATTTTTGATGCGCATTTCTCTGGGCTATCCAAGTCGCAAAGCAGAGCGCCTTCTCCTACAAGGAGATTCTCGTCAAACACTTCTTGAGTCACTTCCGGTCCTGCTGCCATTGCACCAAATTAAAGATCTCCAATCACAGGTTAAGAAGGTTCACTTATCAGACAATCTTTTAAATTATGTGCAAGATCTCATCGACGCCACTCGTGCCCAAAAAACGACTGGTCTCTCTCCTCGGGGAGCACTCGGTTTGGTGCAAGCGGCAAGAGCATGGGCACTTTTAGCTGGACGAGACATTGTCCTACCTGAGGATGTTCAAGCTGTGGCGCCTTCCGTTCTTTCACATCGACTCAACCCTAGTGAGGATTTCTCTGGAGAAACCGGAGAACGTCTCACACGTGAAATATTGCAATCCGTACGAGTCATCGGATGAATAAAAAATGGCAGCTTCGCAGTGGACGAATTTATATTCTACCCACACGGTTCGGCTTGCTGATACTTTTGGCAGCTGTGTCGATTTTAGTTGCCGGAGCTGTTTACGCCAACAACCTCGTTAATATGCTGGCATTTTTTTTATTCTCGCTGATCTTCATATCCATGATCCAGACCAACATGAATCTAAAAAGTCTCACCGTCAGTAAAGCCGAAATTTCCTCGGCGCACGCGGGAGAAACGCTTGAAGTCCGAGTCGCGCTTCAAAACAACTCAAGTTTGCAAAAAGGAAATATCGAACCCTATTTGCCAAACCTCAAACCCATCAGTAAACAAAACCTGTTTGAAATGCAAGACCCAAGAGCTGGCAAGCTTTACACCAGCAGGTATGAAACCCCGACCCGAGGCCACTACCACGTAACTCGCATCGGACTCAAAACACGTTTCCCGATTGGTTTGTTTGAAGCTTGGATGTTTCAAGACATCGAAGTAGACTTCTACATATATCCAGAAGCCAAAGGCGACCGCCCCCTTCCTTTGCCTACACTTCAACCCGAAGATTCACACCTTAGTTCAAGTACCGGGGGAGATGATTTTCACTCGCATCGCAATTACCAAAAAGGTGACTCGCAAAGGCGAATAGACTGGCGAGCCTTAGCCAAAGGCCGCCCTCTTTTAATTAAAAATTTTGCTGCCGGGGATCCGAAAGCAATCGAACTTTCTTGGCATTTACTCTCCTCTCATTCCTCGACGTCGTCTCCGTCAAATCCAGAGACAGAGGAGCGCCTCAGTCAACTCACCCAATGGGTCATTCAAGCGCAGGCAAAAGGACTTGCATTTTCACTTTCCTTACCAAATCAGAATATCAAAATTGGGCAGGACTTGGCTCACAATAAAAAATGCCTCGAAGAACTAGCTCGCTACAATCAGGAAACCCATGTTCTCTAAAAAAGTTAAAAATCGAGAACACATCAATTTTCAGTTTCCCCCGCTGGAGCGTCCACAACACTGGCTGCTTGTCATTTGTGTGGGCCTCAACATTCTACCCCATGCCAATACCCTTCCAAACTGGCTCATCATCTTTGCACTCGTCACCTTGGCCTGGAATTCTGCACATCTACTGAAGTCAATTCGACTTCCAAAGACTTGGTTGGCAAACCTTTTAGGCGTAGCAGGAGCAATTGGTGTTTTTGTTCAATATCGAACCTTTCTTGGTCAAGAGCCCGCCACAGCCTTTCTGGTATTTCTCATTTGCGCAAAACTTCTCGAAACCTCTGGCTACCGTCATGCCATGATGGTCATCTTTACCTGTTTTTTCCTTTTGATGTCCTATCTCCTCACCTCGCAAACCCTATTCAGCACTGTCTTTCTTGTCGTTGATGCCGTTTTTATTGTCTGGCTGATGTTTCAACTCCACAAAAGTGAAATGGGTTTGCGCTTACAAAGTCTAAAACCAATATTTGCCCTCTTGGGCTTCACGACTCCACTTTGGGTCACGCTGTTTATATTATTTCCGAGATTTGATGCCACATTTTTACAGATCAACTCGAATAACAAAAGTAGGATTGGATTTTCCGATCAACTGAACCCTGGAGATGTGGCAAAACTGAGCGAGTCAGAAGAACCCGCCTTTCGTGTGCGCTTTCTGAAAAAAGTAAAGCTTCGCAGCGATGAGCTCTATTGGCGGGGAGTGATCTTATGGCATTCCGATGGGCTCATTTGGCAAAAAGAAGAACCTCTCAATAACACTCGGGCACTGCGACCGCAGCGCCCAACCACCGAGTTCATTGAACAGGAGATCATCTTAGAACCAGGCCTCTCGAAGTGGCTCTTTGCACTCGACACTCCTTTGGACATCTCCATAAACGATACGACCAAACAAAACAATTTACTGAAGAAACCTGGACAGATTTTTGAAAACAGACGCGGTGTCGATCAACGCCTGCTCTACATTGCCAAGTCTGTTCGCCCCGAAGAAACTGAAGACACCCTCCCACCAGAAATAAATTCGTCTGCCTTACAAGTTCCAGAACTCAGCCTGCAAACTCGCGAACTGGTTGGCCGTTTGAAATCCAAGTTACCAGCGAAAAATTCAGATCAACAAGCCATTGATGCGGTATTAAACTTTCTGCAGACAGAAGAGTTCAAATACACACTTGAACCTGGATTAATTGCCAACTTGGATGATTTTTTATTTACTAAAAAGAAAGGCTTTTGTGAACACTTCGCTGCCGCCACAGCCACTCTGCTTCGGGCACTCGGAGTACCTACTCGCGTCGTGCTTGGCTTTCAAGGTGGTGTCGCCAATAATTTTAGTGATTATCTGTTGGTTCGCAATCTCGACGCGCACGCATGGACCGAAGTCTTTAATCGCCAGACTCGTCGTTGGCAAAGAGTTGATGCCACGTCAGTTGTAGCTCCTCTTCGCTTGCAATACGGCGGACAATTCAATCGACTCACAAAAGAAGAACTCAAATTTAGCCCCGAGGAGATTCAACTCAAAGTCGGCCAACCCTTTGTGATTCAAATGGGCTACAAGGTCAATCAGTTCATCGATATGGCTTCGACCTCTTGGAACAGTTTCCTGCTGAGCTATGATTTCTCTCAACAAACAAAACTCCTTGAATCTCTTGGGTTCAAAGAAAAGTCGCCGTATTTTCTAGCCTTGTTTTGCTCGCTTGTGCTTTTGCTTTTTTGTATGGTCATGTATTTCTATCTTAAACGTAAAACGACAAGAACTGATCCGATCGCACGCGACTACAAAATCCTTATCAATACCTTAAGAACCCATGGCGTGGCCATCGCCCAAAACCAAGGTCCACAAGATCTCTATCTGGCTGCGCTCAAAATCTACCCAAACATCGACTCCGAATTACGAGCTTATCTTGAACTCTATGCGGCCATTACTTATGGTCGAGCCTCTGCTGAACATCGACACAGCCGGGCTCTACTTCAAACGCTTAGAGCCTTACATCACCAGCTAAACCAGAAACTCAAAACCGTAGATATCAAATAGAATTAAATCAGCTTCGTCACGAACATAGATCTTGACCCCCAGCAAAAAGCAACTGAACCTTTTTATAGAATTCAAAAAAACTATCGAGAGGTAAATATGCATGCACCAACGCTCAGAGCATCTTTCGTCGTCCTTGGCGTCGCACTTTATGCTATCATTGCCTGTGGTCCCGTTAAACAGAAAACATTTGATGCAAGCCCAACTCCTCCTCAACCGATAAAGAAAGTCGACGGCAAAGACTCAGCCGAAATTATCAACAACGCCCTTTATCAGGCCTTCGGATCATGCGGAAAGGGAGACATCAGCTTTGGTGCGCTGAAAGCCCGACCTACGGTACTGGCCAAAACGCCAGAGGGATTTCCGATTGTAGCCGAGCCCATTATTTACCTTAAAAAAAATGGCCACTTCGTTTTGGATTATCGCGAGTATTTGATTTTGACAAACAATACAATAGGCTCTCTGCCCTTGGACTCTGGAGCAAAACGCACTCTAATTCACCAACAAGATTTAGAATACCCTTGGTCGATTGAGCAGAGCTCCGTCAATGTCTCTGGCCTCTTGACCGGAAGACCAACTCAAGCCGATCCGATTGTGATTGCTATCAAGTTTGAACGAGCCCTTTCAACACGAACGCTAGAAAAACATGAAATATTATTTGATTTTGCGCATCTCTCCGAAGGTGCGCTCGGCATGAATGCAAAAATTTACTGCGATATGCTTACAAAAAATCCAAAGCGAGATCCACTGCTCCCCTAGCCTTTTATTTGATTCTGAATTGAGCGATCATATTTAAACCATCGAGCATGAATAGCTGAGCCGCACGATCAGGTTTTAACTATCACGTTTTAAGACTTGTGCCAGCTGCGTCTCCGCCTCCTGACGTCGTTCTGCCAATTCCATCCACTCTGACTCTGCAGCCTCTAGCTCGGTCTGGGCTGCAGCTGTTGCGCGGGCCAACTTCGCTGCGTCCTCACCCTTCGCTCCAATCATCTTTTGTCCGTGATCTTCGACGGCTGTCCTCAGGGTCTCTTGGCGTTTTTCATTCCGCAACAAATCCCTTTCAAGCGCCTTAATTTCACGCTCTAAATTTTTGCGTCTTTCCCTCGGTGGAACCGCCATTTCAAGGCGTTGGACTTCGGACTCAAAATCCATTTTTTTTGAGTTCAATTGAGCAGTTGATCCAAAGCTCCGCGTGTCTTTGCCCAAACCAGTCGAAGAAACACCTCCATCAGTTGTAGCTCCTTTTCTTAAGCTCAAAACGCCATTTTGCTGACTCCATACATATTCGTCATAGGTGCCCGGATACTTGGTCACCCGACCTTGGTGAATCTCTAATATCTGATTGGCGACCCGCCGAACAAAACTTCGATCATGGCTTACAATCACGACTGTGCCTTGATATTTTTCGAGCGCTTGCGTGAGAGCTTCGACCGTCATGAAATCAAGATGATTCGTCGGCTCATCCAAAAGCAAGAATGAACATCGTTGCAAAAGTATCTGCCCTAAGGCAACGCGACTTTTTTCACCACCAGAGAGAAGACTCACACGCTTTTGCACATCGTCGCCAGAAAACAACAGTGAACCCGCCATATTTAAAACTTCTTGAGGTGTCACCTCGCGACTCGCCTCTTGCGCAAGCGCCTCAAGCACGGTTTGCTGCATGTTCAAACGCTCCGCTACATGTTGAGAAAAATAGCCAACTTTCACCTGAGCTCCCAGCTCAAAAACTCCTGCCTGCGGCGCCATCGAATTTGCTAAAACGCGCAAAAGCGTCGATTTACCCGCGCCATTCAAGCCGACAACACCAAGACGCATGCCTCGTTCAATCAATAAATTGACATCGGCCAAGATCGCTCTGTTTTGATAGCCAATTTGTGCATGCTCGAGTTTCACTACCACCCGTCCTACACTTGGAGCCTCGGGCAAGCGAATCACCGAACTCACGGGAAGATCTTTAAGTTCAATCACTTCCATTTTTGCTAGGGATTTCAGACGCGATTGTGCTTGTTTAGCCTTGGTCGCTTTCGCCCCGAAACGAGCTGCAAACTCAAGAATTTGTTTGCGTTTGTTCTCAGCCGTTAACGCCTGTTTTTCAAGTTGCTCACGCAACATGGCTTTTTGTTCAAAGTAGTCTTCAATATGTCCATTAAACTTGGTGATCTCTCCAGCTTCAACTTCGAGAATGTGATCAGTCGTTCTTTTTAAAAATTCACGATCATGTGAGATCAAAAGAAAGGCGCCATCATAATTAATTAAAAAATTCTCAAGAACGAGTAGTGTTTCAAGATCGAGATAATTGGTTGGCTCATCAAGCAACATCAAATTGGGTTTTTGTGCAAGTAGCTTCAAAAGCTTAACTCGCATTCGATAACCACCGCTCATACTTGAAACCACACGTGAAAAATCTTGGTCCACAAGACCGACCTCATGAGCACGTCGCTTCAATTCCCAAACTGGAGTCAGCTCTTGCTCAGCAAGATACTCTTCAACAGTCTGTTCATTCGGCCACGTTTCTTCCTGGGCCAAATAAGCCATACGCAGACTTGTCGAACGCACCACAAGACCTTGATCAAGGGAGTCCTGTTCCAATAAAATTTTGAAGAGTGTAGATTTCCCCGCCCCATTGGGCCCAATCACCCCAACGTGCTCATCATCATTGACTGCAAACGATGCCCGCTCAAATAGACGGCGGGCCCCGAAACTTTTTTCTCCATCCTGCATTTGTATCAGATTCATCTTCTGCTCTCTCTCAAATTTGCCATCCAATTCACGATCCAATTTACTGGCACACTCACTGTCAAATTCACGGGCAAATTCTTGTCCTAAAAATTCACCCACATTGAGGTCGAGATGGAATCTAATTTGCAACCCTGATGTTTGTCATTAGCGGTTTTTTTGAGCCCACCCCGACTCGAGGCCGGCCACAAAGACCTTAGCCCAAAAGAAAGTGAAAACAAATGCAAAGAAATGACTCTGGTCTCATAGACAACAACGAAAGCAATCAGGAACTCTCGAATCTAGAACGCCATTTTTTTGAGCATCTCCACTGCGCTCTTTGTGGAACGCCGCTCGTTTTTGAACATGAAATCCTAGCTCCAGAACAAACAATCAAAGAAACTGCAGCCTGCCCAAAATGCCATGTTCGCCAACGCAGCCAACTATTTCAGCAACACTAACTGGCCGGCCACTTATGTCAAAATCCGGGCACTCCGTCTCCTCGATTTGTTAGGTGTTGCCTAATTTTTGGCGGTTCCGGATCGAATTGCCAGTTTTTTGACAATCCCTCCTCGTGGCACAAATTTTTGACGCTCTCTCGTACACGGCAATTTGCCTTGATCACACACCCAGTATCCCCTAGATTTGATAGATACATTCGTTCAGGAGGATTCTTCATGACACTCAACGCAACGTGGACCGGCATCACTTGTCGTAAAACACTCAGTACAATTTTGGCTATTGTTCTCAGTGGGAGCATGAGCCTCGCCAAAGAAACTGCGAACAAAAAGGGAGAAGCAAAAGTGACAACAGATAAAAATCCAATTGTTTTAATGGAAACCTCAATGGGTCCAGTAGAGATTGAACTCTTGCAAAAAGAGGCGCCAATCTCTGTTAAAAACTTTCTTCGTTATGTCGACGAAGGTTTTTATAACGGAACAATATTTCACCGCGTGATCAGCAATTTTATGATTCAAGGTGGTGGCTTTGATGAAAAAATGAATCAAAAAGACACACATGAAAAAATTAAAAATGAAGCCACCAATGGCTTAAAAAACACTCGTGGCACTTTGGCCATGGCGAGAACATCCGAAGTCGACAGCGCAACCGCACAATTCTTTATCAACGTTAAAGACAATGATTTCTTGAATCACACCAGCCCAGATCCACGAGGCTATGGATACGCCGTCTTCGGTAAAGTCATCTCTGGCATGGAAAATGTGGACAAAATCAAAGGCGTTCGCACCGTGACCAAGTATCCGATGGAAAATGTACCGGAAGAAAACATTGTCATTAAATCTATGAAGCGCAAATAGTCGGTTCAATTTTAATGTCAGCTTGGAT
>CAYONZ010000010.1:0-53855 GCA_964405465.1 uncultured Bdellovibrionales bacterium
AATCATTTCTATTGCTTTTGCGTAGTAGTCTAGCCAATTGAGGACACGCCCTAAATCACAAAAACCACCGCCCACCACAACATGACCGAAGACATAAACTATTCCTGGCCAAGACCGAAAAGAATTGCGAAGCTCAGAGAAATTACGCTCACCACAGGGACGACAAATGCGACAGCGATTGAATCAAGAATTGAATCACCAGGAAAGAAATCAAATCACCAGCAAAGTGAACTTCAGCATGAATTTACAAAATGTCGAATGCGTGCGCTGGACTCTTTCAGGTTTTTCATCGGTAACCCAGGCCCGTACCCAGACTTTCAAGAATCTCTCCGTGCAAAAATTATTTCTTTTGCTCCTCTTAGTTGCATTTAGTTTTGCGACTCCCCTCTCAGCCGCACGAGCAGAGGAGGAACTCAATGAAAACCCAGTTCAGGCGCAAGCCAGGGCTTCGGTTCAAAAAATTGAAGCTGGTGGCACCTTTACTCTTAAAATCCAGGCCACAGTTGCCAAGGGTTTTCATGCTTATGCAGATAAGTTTTCTTTGCGCTTTGAAGAGCCCGAGGGCCTAAAATCTAGTGACCTCAAGATTTCTCCACTGCATGAGTTTGTCGACACCTCCGGAGCAAAAAAGCAAGGCATTGAGAACAAAGCAGAAATCTCGACAGTGATTGAAGTTCCCATCTCACTTGCCGGCAAAAAATATAAAGTGTCAGCCCTGTTAAAATACCAAGCTTGCTCGAAGTCTGTCTGCTTGTTCCCCAAGACAATTCCTCTCAATTTTGATCTAGAGGTCGAAAACCACAACCTGGCAACTTCTGGTTCTATGAGCAAATCAACAGATTCGACCTCGAGCCCAAACCCAAATGATGGATCAAAAATAAAACCAGAATCGGATGGCTTAAAGCAAACTTCTGCACAAAAAGACGAGTTCAGCCAGGCGCTTGGCCGCGGAGTATTTTCGGCTTTGTTATTTGTTTTTATTGCGGGTTTTTTGACGAGTCTCACTCCCTGTGTTTATCCGATGATTCCAATTACACTCGCCATCTTGGGTGCGCGAGCCAAGAATCAAACTAAGCTCAAAAGTTTCTCGCTCAGTTTTGTCTACGTTCTTGGTATCGCTTCGACCTACAGCGCATTGGGGGTCATGGCAGCATCGACTGGATCTCTCTTTGGTTCAGCCCTAAGCAATATTTATGTGGTCACGGCAATTGCTCTCTTGTTTGTCACGATGGGCCTCAGTATGTACGGGCTCTTTGAAATTCAAGTTCCTGCTTTTATTCGCGACCGCGCTGGACAAGTGCAAGGAGGCTCTGGCTACAGCGGAGCTTTCTTTACTGGACTGATCGCAGGGCTCGTGGCCAGCCCCTGTATAGGTCCTGTCCTGGTCACAATCTTGACATACATTGCACAGACACAGAACCGCATGTTGGGATTTTTATTTTTGTTTACCTTCGCAATGGGTATGGGAATTCTCTTTATGGTTCTCGGGACAAGCAGCTCTTTGATTGGCAAAGTCCCAAAGAGCGGGCACTGGATGGATTTTATCAAATTCATTTTCGGAACAACTATGGTCGGCATGGCCTTGTACTATATTGCACCGATCTATCCTAAATGGTTGTTCCATGCACTCTTGGGACTCTCGATGATTCTGATCGCCAGCAGTTTCGGAGCTTTTGAGGCCAACGACAAACTCTCGCCCCTAGGCCGTATACGTAAAGGATTGATGCTCGTCGCAATGGTATTCGGAATGGCTTTTGGATTGCTCGCTCTTGCGGATCGCCTGGGACTGAGCCTGATGTCTCAAACAAAAGCTGAAGCGAGCACACCGGGCACTGAACATTTGGCTTTTAAAAAGTACTCGAATACAGCATTTGAAGCTGCACTAAAATCTAAACGTCCGATCATGATCGATTTTTTTGCTGAATGGTGTGTCGCATGCAAAGAACTCGAAAAGTTCACATTTACAGATAAAGCTGTACAAGCAGAAAGTGCAAACTTTGAACTGCTTCAAGTGGATGCAACAGAAGACTTTGAAGGGCTCGATCTACTAAAAAAGAAGTTTAACGTTGTTGGTCTGCCGACCATGATCTTTTTTAATCCCCAGGGCATTCGAGTGGAATCAGCAACCCTAACTGGTTTTGAAGAAGCTCCGCAATTCTTGCAACGAATGCAATCCGCGAAATAGGTGAATTCAAGATGTGCTGAAAATTTCGAGAGAGAATTGAGTCGCAGCAAGAATGGACCTCAAAAAAAGGCCCACCGCTGCGATCTCTTCGTACGATTTGCTTGCTATTTTTTTTCTGTGATAATTTTACGATAATCTGGCGCGCGCATTAAGTTCGCCAATTCTTTTTCTGAATCCATTTCGATGCGCATCAACCAACCATCATTGATCGGGTCTTCGTTGATAGCTGCTGGATTGTCGATCAAAGCTGTATTCACTTCGATTACAGTCCCTGAAACCGGAGCATACAAATCACTTGCTGCTTTCACGCTCTCGACAACTCCAAAGCTTTCACCTTGATTGACTTTAGCTCCTTCTTCAGGAAGCTCAACGTATACAACTTCGCCCAACTGCTCTTGTGCGAACTCCGTGATACCTACAGTTACGATATTTTCGTCAACCTGTGCCCACTCGTGATCTTTTGAATAATAATACTCTTCTGGAAGTTGGTAGTTCGACATCTCAAGCTCCTTTTGGTTTTACGAACGGCGTTTTTACCACTTTTGCCTTGGCCCCACGCCCACGAATATCAACTTTAAATTCAGCGCCTTCATGAGCAAATTCTGCATCGACATAGGCAATGCCGATCGAAAGCTGAAGTGATGGTGACATCGTTCCACTAGTTACCTTGCCTATTTTTCTATTGTCAAAGGAAAAGACCTCATAGCCCTCTCTCGGAATGCCCTTGTCTTCGAGCACAAATCCAATCAGTTTTTGCGGCAATCCTTTCTCTTTTTGATCCATCATTGTTCCGCGTCCAAGAAAGTCTTTTTTCTGCGGCTTGATCACCCAACCCAACCCCGCTGCAAATGGATTCAAGACGTCGTTAATTTCATGACCATACAGACTATATTTCATTTCGGTTCGCAAGGTATCGCGAGCACCAAGCCCAATCGGCTGCACTCCCAAATCTGCTCCTTTTTCAAGCAATTCTCGCCAAAGTGCTATGGCATTTGCATTTGATATAAAGACCTCGACACCATCTTCTCCAGTGTATCCTGTACGGGCAACCAGAGCTTTTTCTCCACGATATTCTCGAGCCCCGAAACAAAATGTGCCCAATTCATGAAAGTCGAAATGCAAAACCCGTTTCACAAGGTCCCGTGCCTTTGGGCCTTGAATCGCAATTTGGCTCCATTGCGAGCTTTCGTTTACAATCTCTGCACCTTTGTTGTTGGCAACCATATGAGCAAAATCTTTTTCAATATTGGCTGCGTTCACACAAACAAGATAGTCTTCGCCCGGCTTCACACAATAAACAATAATATCATCTACCAAGCCACCCTGAGCATTTGGCAATAACGAGTACTGAGCCTCTCCTGCGCCAAGCTTTGCCACATCATTTGTAGTCAACCACTCTAATGAAGAAAGTGCCTGCGGACCACGAAAGCGAATCTCTCCCATGTGGGACACATCAAACAAGCCCACCGCTTCACGAACACAAAGATGCTCTTCGCGAACACCCTTATATTGAACTGGCATGTACCATCCAGCAAACGGCACCATACGAGCACCGAGAGACTCATGTTCTGCTTTCAAAACTGTGGATTTTAAATTCGCGTCCAAAGTTCAACCCCCTGATTTTTTGTTCACTGTAGCGACCGACTCATCAGTGATCAACTTTTAGTCAGGTCCTTTCTTTTTTGCTGGTATGCACCAACAAGAACCATCAGAGTGGCGCGAGTAGCTGGCCCATCTCTTGCTCAATGACTAGACATTGATCACGTGAGCGATGAAGGAATCATCCAGAAGTTCATGTGCTGTGGGTGGTTTCAGCGTCATTCAGGACGATCAATGTGCATAGGGGAAAAATATGGGTTTCAAAAAGTTAGCTGCGGGGGCAGCAATCAGTGCAATCATTTTATCTGCTTGCCAGAAGCAAGATGGCTTTGAGTTTCAGAAAAAGGATCAAGCCAACGCAATTCTCACTGGAGGGGCGACTCCATCCGGACGGCCTTTTACTTCGGTAACAGGAGAGTCTGATTTGGAATCTCTAAAAAAAATGGTCGATCCGGCGGTGGGTGAAAACGCAGCTTTTGCTCAGTCAATTGATGCCTTTTTATTCAAGTGGAGTGAGCCTGCTCAAGCGAAAAACCAAGGCAAGCTGAGCGAAGGAGTGAATAAGCAAACTCAAACGACTCCTCGTCAATTGATCGTTAAAGTTGTGCTGAGCGAAAAGAAAGCCAGTTCGACTTTGAAGCATGAGTATTTTGCGAAACTAAATTCAAAACTCGAAAAAACCGAGCAAAACTATTTGGCCTTTGAACGCCAGACTCTCGATGTAAAACAAAATTTATTTATCGAGGGACAGTGTTCGAACTTTTCCGGTTCGAACTTGAGTTGTGAAAAATTCGTGTTTCATATCGTCAAAAACAATTCTCAAGGGCAACAGGTTGCAGAGGCGCGCGGTTTGGCCCAATCGATAGTTGTACCAACCCTTGTTCGCAGCAACCCAAAAATGCTTCGCGGCTCGCTTGCCAGACTTGCCCAGCAAATGCAAAAAGACCCGCTTCGCCCTTGGCATGCCTTTGAGATTGCGTGGGGTGCAGCAAAATTTCAAGTCGACCTCAACGAGTCTATTGCCCTATCTGGAAATGCACTGACAACCAATGAACTCGATGTCGATCTGCGTATCAAGACTTCTGCTGGCCTAAAAATCAATGCGCAGCTCATTGGTAATAGTGAATTTGGTGATTTGGTTATTTCGTTACGTGAGGACATTGGTGCAACCGATGATTTGACAGAGCAACCACTCCTGATCGAAATTAAAAACGATAGGCGCCAAGCTACAGAAATTCAGCGACAACAGTTGCAAAAATCAGTTGAACGTTTGAGTAAAACCTTAGGCGAAAATCCTGCTGGACACGAAAACAGCGGCCCCAAAATCGACAACGCTGAAGGCGACTCCGACCCGAACCTCCAACCAGAGACTTCTTCTACTCTATCTGGACCACCAGATGGACCGATTGTAGTGCCATCATCCGCCAAGGGAAAAGTTTGGTTTGCATTTGACGCAAGCAACCCGATCTCGCAAAAATTCAATAAAGATCGCAATCAACCAGTGATTCAAGAGCGCATTCAAAAGTGGATGCGTGAGCGTGGCGAACACACCCGAATGCAAAATTTTTTGAACCGCACTCAACCAAATTTG
The DNA here is from genome assembly GCA_964405465.1 of uncultured Bdellovibrionales bacterium. Classification (GTDB taxonomy): domain Bacteria; phylum Bdellovibrionota; class Bdellovibrionia; order Bdellovibrionales; family JAMPXM01; genus CAYONZ01. Next base: position 5,376 of record CAYONZ010000010.1, read on the forward strand.
GCCATCGTCACCGAGCCATTCAAAGCCCGGCAACTTCCGGCTGAAACAATTTTTATCATGCTGAACGAATCAAATTATTTTGTCTCCGATGGATTTCCTGTGGCTATTAGCTCATCTAATGCCGTCGGACCTTGGCAGTTTCTACTCAGCACTGCGAGATGGAGCCTACTTCAGTTGAAGGCTTTACCTACAACACTTGTGCGCATGGCGCGAGGACACAAGTCTAAACAGGCACACAGTTGTGACGAGCGCGCGAATCTGCGTAAGGCCACAGAGGCGGCGGCAAAATACTTTGAATTTCTCTACGAGAATTTTCCAAGCGATCCGAAGCTCGCAATTTTGTCGTACAATTGGGGACAAGGAAGTGTGGAAAACGCGGTCAAATGTCTGAAAAATGATAAGTGCAAGAGTCGTCGATACGCTAAAATCAAAAGGCTCAAAGAAATTCAAGTTTCAGGCCTAGATTATTGGGCTATTCGTCACTACAACATGGCTCCACGAGAATCACTCGACTATGTGACTAAGTTTGTCTCGGCACAATTTATCGGAAAGTCTCCGACGGAGTACGGATTTGAAGTTTTGGATCCTAAGTCAAACAATTATCCAAAAGCCCCATCCGGCACTTGTCGATAAAATAGATTTTATTTAGGTTGAGCCTTTTGGTGTCTTACAAAAAGCTCAACCGTATTTTCGAGCAACATCTGAATGGTCATTGGCCCAACACCTCCAGGCACTGGGGAGACCGCCGAACAATGACCATCAAGTTCATGCCACCGAACATCTCCGCATATTCGTGTTTTGCTGGTAGACTCCTCGGCAGCTCCTTCGATTGCCACGCGGTGAATCCCGACATCAATGACGATAGAACCCTTTTGGAAATCGTCTCGTCCTAAAAATTCTGGTTTACCTGCTGCCACAACAACCACCTCTGCACGACGTGTGTAATCACGTAGATTCTTGGTCTTCGAATGGCAGACAGTCACAGTCGCATTGGCATCTGAGAGTAGTTGCGCCATTGGCTTACCGACAATTTCACTTCGCCCGATGACCACGGCATCCTTGCCTTCGACATTGATCCCGTAATGATCCAACATGGCCATGACTCCAGCGGGAGTACAGGGAGCTACAAGTTTATGGCCTGTCCAAAGCAGCCCAAGGTTTTCGGTCGTCAAACCATCCGGATCTTTTTCAGATAAAATTGAATTCAAGACTCTTTGCTTTGACATGAACTTTGGCAATGGCAATTGCACCAAGATACCATCCACACTTGGGTCTGAGTTGTACCGCGCAATTTCCCCAAGCAACTCCGTCTCAGACACATTCGCATTGAGTTCGATATGAAGGCTACGAATTCCAACTTCACCACAAGCTCTCACTTTATTACGGACATAGACTTGACTGGCTGGATCTTGGCCGACAATCAACACAGCCAAGCCAGGTGCCCGGCCATATTTTTTTGTGAGCTCGCTCACCTTCGCCCGCAAACGGTCATGCCTCACTTGGGCCACTAATTTTCCATCTAGTTTCAGTGTTGAAAGAGGGGCAATTGGTGTTGATTTTGGCATTCCTACTCCCTTCGAACAAGCATCTAAGTCGACCACTCGGCGTCCACCTAAACTCTCTAGCTCGCAATGTCTTTGTGCCATCAGCCTATCTGCCCATCAGCGTAACTGAGAAATAAAAGGCGGAGAAGAAGTTTCGGCCATTCGGTCCGAACTGCCCAAAATTTAAACTCCAACCTTGGGAGGGTCATTCCAAGCCTCCTTGACGCATCCGTTAAAGTACTCTATGAATAAAAGCACCAAATACTAGAGCGCGTAAGATTTCACGAATATTTTTGAGGAGGAAAAATGAAGAAAAAAGAGAAAGTTCAACTTTCAAAAGATGGAAGCTCAATTGACTTTGTTGCCTCAGATAATCTTCCAACCTCAACCAAAAAGTTTCGCCAAAGCCCTGAGATTGAGGGATTCTACCGCTTTATTTATGAAAATGACCTTCGCACTGAGGGCTATGAAATTCTAGAAAAAATTATTCTTCGTCGCAAAGAAGAGGCCGGTAAAACCGGCAAAAAAGCCAAGAAGTAATCCGCTTTTCTGAAAGGACCGACCGAACTTCGGACGATCCTAGCTGCCTTTTAGGCCATTTCGTTTCCTAAGACCAACCGAAGAATTGCAACTCCTCTTGTTTACCAATCAAAACAGGAGGGGATATGAAAATAATAAATCACCGAAAAAATAGAAAGCAACGCGGCCAGGGTATGGTCGAATATCTTATTATCGTCGCAATCATTGCGATTGCCTCTATAAGCATCGTCAAATCCACTGGAGAAGTGATTCAAAGTCGATTTCACTCTATTGCGGAGGCCCTTCAATCAAACGAGGTGGATAATCGCGTGAGCATTCAAAAAAACCAATATAGCGGACGTGACATGGGAAATTTCATGAAGGGTGCCAGCAGTAAAAAGACAGACTGAGGTGATTTATGAGATCGCTCACTCTGCAGTCTCGAAATATTCCAATATTGGCTCGCTCAAATGGATTCGCATCTTTTGAACTTGCGATCGTATTACTTTTCTATGCAGGAGTGGTGAGTGCCCTTTTGAGCCTCGCCTACTTCAGCTTTGCAAAAGTCTGGATCAATCGAAGTGCTTATGAAGCGTTGATATGCGCAAGCAGCGACTCGACACTCTATCAGTGTCGAGCTCAATTCAAAAATCGGGTAAAACGATTTTTGCCCTTTGGGGACACAGAAAAAAATAAACTCACGAGAACCAAGAAAAAAGCAACAATCGATTTCACCTTCACCATTTCGGAGCATTTCAAAATTAACGAATTTCAACAAATCAATCTTCCACTGATTAAGCGGGGCAATTTATGGCAAGAAATGAAAAAGGCAGCATTCTAACTTTCACGCTGATGATGCTCACTCTGTTTTGCATTATTGCGACTTCTATGGGAGCCGTGTTTTTGGCGATCAAAAAACACGATGAAACCAATCACCTATGTCGAGAGCGTCTCTTAAATGCCGAAAACTTTATGCTCGCAAGCATAGATTCGCTCCTTGCACTGAATCCACTCGTGAAAATATTGAATTCAGGATCAACAGCCATCAAATCTGCAACTCTGGCAGCTGCCGTTCTCTTTCCAGCTGCTGCACCACTTCTTGCGAGCCTTGCACTTGATCTGGAAAAACTAAAAGAAGCCGTTGTCAAAATGCAAATTTCAATTATTCATACGGGCGAAGTTGAAAACAAATTTGAAGTAGCAAAACTGTGGTGGCAACTCACGAAAATTCTCAGACCACTCAACCAAATTCAAAATCTTTCCAGTCTGACCAAAGGCACTCGAGTTCAAGCCTCGCTTATGCAGGTCGAAAAGAACAATCCAACACAATATCTTTCGGAATACCGAAGAAAACGGGATTTCAAAAATATCCAAACTCTCAAAGCGAATTGGCATCTCGAATGGACGAACCTTATCCCTGGGTGGCTGATCGCATCGCAAAGGAAGGTCGTAATCACGGAGGCACAATGCACTGTTGGTCCAAAAGAAATGGGACCGAGAAAGGATAGAAAATGGAACGCCATTCTCAAAAAGGACAAATCCTTGTCGAGACCGCTGTTGGGGTCGTCACAATTTGCGTCTTCGCTGCACTATTCGTAGACACCCACAAAGCAATGTTCAAATCCCGACACCAATCAAGATTTCAAGTAAAGGAAGAAAAAAATGCGAACACTCATTCAAAACCAATTAAATTATTTCAATTTAGATCAAGAAAAAATAAAGTCTCTTAAGAAATGGGGACTTCTATTTTTGCTTTCAGGAGTCATTGCTCTTCTTTTTGAGCTCAAGAATTCAAAAGCAACGGAACCGCAGGCGACCGATTCCCAGTCTGCAGTCTCTCCCGACACTTATTTGCCCGAGGGATTTGTGTTGATACCTTTGCAAATCGCGAATTTCGAAGCACTCGATGGGCTTTTGGGCTCCAATGGGGTGGTCGACCTGTTCACCGTAAGTGAATCGACAAACGGTGCGTCGAGGCGTGTCGCTTCACATATCAAGATAATTCGCGCACCACAAAATCCTGGACAGTTCGCTGCAGTAGCAGCTGAAGAACAAGCCGATTTGATAGTCAAAGCGGGAGGCCCATTTTTTGCCGTGGTTCAAAACCCAAACCAAACTGGAACGAAATTTGAACAAGCAAATACTCGGGAACGGGCGCCAGTCGCCAAAAATCGATCGCGTATTTTCACGGAGAGCTCAAATGACGAATAGACTTACTAAACAAAAATACATTATAAACTTAATCAGCTTGTTTTCATTGACGACTCAGACCTGTTTGGCACAAACGGTTTTCGTGTCTTCCCCTCAGGTGCCCGAGTTCGAGTTTCGAGAGGTTCTCTCAAAAACATTTGACGGTGTCAGCCTACTGAACGTTTACGAATCAGCACACCCGACTATTGATAATCGAAAGACAATATTGCGGGTTTTTGAGCAAGCACAAGCTGAGTATTTAGATCGCGCTGCAACTGCCAGAGAAAAGTTTTTGACAGTTTCCAGTATGGCACTTGTAGATGACTGGAAGGATGCACAACGTACAGTGATCTTTTATTCTCGACTGCGTCTGGCGCAACTCAGTGAGACTGAAGAAGAACGCACATCTATGATGAATCAAGCCATCAATTTTGCGCCGGACATGAAACCCGATGCTAAACTATTTCCGCCTCCATTTATTGAAAAATTTAAAAAGGCTTACGATCAACAAAAAGCTAAAGCCAGAGTATTTGAAATTGATGAAAACTATGAAGGGTTTCAGACTCTAAAAATAGATGGTCGCTCTTTTCCTGTTCGCGAGGGAGTCAAAGTCGAGTTATTTCCTGATCAGCATCGTATTTCATTTTTAAGTCTCTCGTTTGCCTATGTGTCGAGTCGATTGACCAGTTCTCAGTGGCCCGCGTGGAAACCCACCAAAGAAGCCATTGCCAAAGGAAACTGCCAGAACCCAAGTGTTCAGCCACTGGCCGAGGCCACAGATCGCAATGTTGTTTTAGTTTGGCCGCAACATTGCTTGGCAAGATTTCAATCTCGCGATGGGGTTTTGCAGTTCACCCAAAAATTTACTTCGCCGACGTCACCTCATTTGAGCGAGTCCCCCTCGAGTGACGGCAGCGAATTCATGAATCAAAGCTCGATGAATCGATCGGTGCAGCCGACCCTGAGCAATGTTGAAAACATCGAGAGCAATACACAAGCAGAAAAACGTCCGTTCTGGAAAAACCCCTGGTTCTGGGTGGGAACTTTTGTTGTTGCAGGTGGGGTCTACGCCCTGAGCCGGCCGAAAAATGATTCCACGACGGCAGCTCCTTCACATTCATCAGGATTTTAAATCCAAAAAATTGCAGCATAAATAAAAAAAGCCGGATGACTCCGGCTTTTGTTTTAATCGCAAGAATTGAACTATCGAGTTCCCGTGGAAGTCCCTGGGAAATTTGTTCCATTTCCGGGAGAAGTGACGTTGATTCCAAAGTTTCCAAATCGATTGTTCACCATCGAAGCCGTACCCGATCCGTAAGCTTGGTACTTCTGCTGAAGTGCCGCGAGATCATTCAGATACTGCATTTGAAAGGAAATTGACGAGTACTGATTGCCAATCGATTGTTTGTAGGAGTCCAACATTTGCTGATAGTACTGCAAACTTGCACTGGTCATTCCGTTGTTCACACCATATGGGTTCAGACTAGCACCAAATGGATTCGTCATTGGGTTGAGTCCATTTTGCTGTGGGCACGGCGCCATAAAGCACATCACACCATTTGTCGCAAATGGGTTCTGCCCAAATGGATTCTGTGCGAAAGGATTTTGATTTAGCATGCTGGCAAATGGGCTATACGCACCCATCTGACCATAGGGACTCATCGGGCCATAGGGATTGTTGAACATTTGACCTTGCAGAGCTGGGTTTTGCATCGCCCATGGATTCATCATTGCTCCAGCGGGACCGGCCCATGGATTATACATACTCAACATTGGATTTTGCAGCATCGCCAATGGATTGGTTGCAGCATAAGGATTGATCATCGAGTTGGCATATGGGCCATAGTTCATATTAGCCAGTGGACCATAAGGTGTGATCATAGGGTTGGGACCATAGGGATAGGCACCATTCATTGAGCCCGAGCAAGCGAAGCTTCCGTTCTGTGAACCATAGGTGGCCCCGTAGAGACCCATTGTGGCGTAAGGGTATCCCAATCCGGTGCTCAAGAAGTCTGTTCCTGGCCAACCGAGTTTTGCGGCTCGTTCATTGGAACGCTTCAGTTCACGATAGCCAAGAACTGTGTTCAAAACATCAAAGCCCGCCGTGACCATAAGATCAGTTGTTGAAGGCCCCCGTCTGCGATTTTTACGTTTATTACATTCAACGCAATTGGCTTCGAGATCCTCATCATCAGGATCCTTTGATTCTTTTTCAAACTTAGCGTTGTCGAGTTCAAACTTGGCACTGTCATAGTCATTTTGTGCCTCGGCATACTTTCTTTGCATCTCCATGTATTGCTTCACATAAGTGGTACATCTTGAAAGCATCAGGCGATTCGCGTTCGCATCGACCAGATCATTACCCACAGTACAGAGTTTGGTGGGATCGATCTCTTTCGACCCACGTGGACACGCATTTCGGGCGAAAGCCTCATTTGCCCTAGGGTTCGGATTTTTACAGCCAGCCGTACACGAATTATCGCTAAAACGACATGTCGTAACTGGTGGCTGCCGACAATTTTGCTGGCCCTGAGCCGTACAGATGGTTTGGCTTTCAGTAGCTGCAACTACGGCGGGTGCTGGTTCTGGAGGTTTGTTTGAATTCATAAAAGCTGCTAGTTCGTTTACGGCACTCTGACACTCTTCAGAAGTCTGTGCTTTTGCACCCTTACATTTTGAGTCACATGCAGCCAACTTCGTTGTACACGCCAATCCTTGTGTACCAACTAGCCCTTTACAATTGACTTTTTCACTACAGTACCCTTTTTTACCAGAGGCTCCAGCTGGCATTCGGTCGGCGGCTCTTTTGGATTTCGCAGCTGTCTTCAATTCTTTTTCGAGATACTCCGTCGAGAAGAGTGGCTGATTGCCCACATAGGGCGAAGCAAGCTGTTCAATCAAAGCAAAGTATTCTTCTTGCTCTTCGTTCGCTGGGGTCGTGATTTTGGACACCTTCACATTTTGACCGGCGTCGTTGGTGTAACAATGGCAATCGTAATTCCCCGAAACTTGCGCTTCAATCATTCCTGTCACTTCAGCGCCAAATATTTTCTCGAGTTGCTTTCGATAAGACTCCGCGGTTTTTCTTGCGGCTTCCGCTCTCTTCTTCGCTTTTTTGAAACTTGTTTTATAGGCGTCAAGAGTGTCTTCTTCGCTTGATGCTCCGTCAGCTTCTCCACCGTAGAATGGGCAGGAGTTCATGTATGGAACCATATATCCACTTCCATACATGTCCGCTGAGGCATGCAGCGGGGCAAAGAAGCTCAGAACAATTAGTGTGCTCAAGATTTTGCGTAACATTTCGGACTCCTCGAAAAGTCTTCAGTTCTTCATTAGTCTGTTCGTCAAGTTCTTGTATTTACTTGATTCAATTCTGAGCATTTCAGACCTAGGTCTTGAAAGTCTCAGAGTGTCTAGGTCTAAAGTCTGCTAGAATCTGAGACAAAACCAAATTTCTACCTGGGTAAAAACTGGTATTGTCCAATTTTTAGACAGCCCTTAAGATATCTCTATATGAAAGCTGCCGTGCTAGTCGTTGATGATGAAATAGATAATGTTGAGGCACTCGAACGCCTGTTTCGTAAATCTTATACCGTCTATAAAGCAACCTCTGCGAAAGACGCCTTACCATTTCTAAACAAAACAGATTTAGCCGTAATTATAAGCGACCAGCGCATGCCCGAAATGACCGGTGTTGAATTTTTAGCCGAATCGATCAAAGTCACTCCTGATGCCATTCGCATTCTCCTCACTGGCTATGCAGATATTGAATCGGTCATATCTGCGGTGAACTCTGGTCATATCTATCGCTATATCACAAAGCCCTGGGATCCCGTTGATCTGACCAATACTGTGCAAAAAGCTGTGGAGAGATTTGAAATTGGCCAAGAGCTGAAAGTCCGAAATGCACAACTGGAGCGTGCCCTCGCAGAATTGAAATCTCTGGATAAGGCCAAAAGTGAATTTATGATTCTGCTGAACCATGAGCTTAAAACTCCACTTACAACCATTCTGAGTTTTGTCGAACTTATTGCGGAGTCTAAGCTCGATGAGCAACAGCAACGTTGCATTAGCCGCATCACTTCGGCGAGCAAACGCCTGCAGGAATTGATTCAAGATTCACTCGAGTTTGTCTCGGCTGAAACAGGGCAAACCAAAATTCATCTCAGTCGCTTTTCGAGTCGCGAACTCACACACACTCTCCCCGACTTTGTTTTCGACCTCATGAAACAACGCGGGCTGGAGTTACAAACAGACGTTGCAGAATTTGAGGTTCAAGCGGATGAAAAAATCGTGCGCAACGTTTTGCAACGCGTGCTACACAACGCCGCCAAATTTGCTGATGCTGGCTCTCATGTCTATTTTCGCGCGAAAAAACTAGACAATCGAAGCCTGCATTTTGAAATTGAAAATCAGGGCCCCGCTTTAGATACAAAAACAATTGAACACATCTTCAAACCATTTTCGCTCAATGAAAATATTTTGAATCACTCCACCGGAACAGGGCTTGGACTTAGCATATGCCAGTCCCAGCTGAAGCTGCTTCAAAGCAAGCTCGTGCTGCAGTCAAGCGACAATAAAGTGATAGTGAGCTTCGATCTCGCAATTCCAGACTAAGTTCCAGCTTGCCCGAACATCTGCCCGGAACTTCGGACAATATTCTAAGCAGAGACACCTGATTGCGTTCTGATCGGCTGCGCCCCATTTGCAGGCTACAAGATGCAGATGAGTCAGAGTTAAGATGTCTTCTTTACTCCGACCTGTCTTGAACAATGGTGGAGTTCAAATGCGAGGCATGAAGGTCATTTTAGCAAGTCTTTTGATTGGGTGGGTTAGTCACCTACAAGCCAAGGAAACTGTCAAATCATGGTCCGAAACGACTGTGGTTCTTGGTGTTGGAACAAACGAAACGATTCCAGCTCCAGCAGGTCAACGTGTGCAAGTGGGAGACGGAAAAATTCTTCGTGCCGAAGAAGCTGGTCAAAAAGTGCGACTGATCGGACGAAAAAAGGGCTCCACTGTTGTTCAAATTGGATCAACAGAACGAGACGTCGTCGTACTTGAAGCCCCAGACTTTACATTCTATCACCGCCTCAAAGAAGCCCTTCGTGACATGATGGGACTTCAATTATCGATTGAGAATGGAACAATCATTATTGGAGGTCGCCTACTTCGTCTCGATGATTGGATTGAGCTCCACGACCTTGCTCATTCCAACAATCACTATTGGTTCAAGGCATCGATCGAACCTGAAGTTCAGAACGAAGTTCAATTTTATTTCAAAAATGTACTCAAAGAAAATCAGCTGGCCCTGCCCATAATGAAACTCCAACCAGCGCTGATTTCACTAGCGCCCGAAACTTCCGATCTAATTCGTTATCAAGAAACCATGGGAGCCTACGGTTTTAAAATCGAAAGCAATCCTCAAGTTTTGACTCCCGAGCCTCTGATTCGAGTGCAGATTACGGTAACCGAGAGCAAAAAGAATTCGATGCAAAAATATGGAATTGAATGGCCCACTTCCTATCAAGCTCAGCTTTTGCCAAGCCTAACCGGTGGTGCCGATCCACTCACAGCAACACTACATGCGCTCGAGCGAACGGGAAATATGAAAATACTCGCTTCACCGAGTTTGCTTTGTCGATCCGGAAAAGAAGCCGAATTTTTGGCTGGAGGCGAATTGCCAATCAAACTCATAAGTAAAACAACTCACGAAGTTTCATGGAAGAAATATGGAATTCTTCTCAAAGTAAAACCTAAGGCTGACTTTTCGGGACGCATGAGCGTTTCCCTGAGCACTGAAATTTCAAGTATTGACGACTCTCATTCGGTAGATGGTGTACCGGCAATGCTCACCAATCGAATTGAAAGTCATTTTGATCTCACACAGAAGAAGACCATTGCACTCTCGGGATTGATCAAGCATGAAAAAGCCGAAGCCTCCAGTGGGCTCCCAGGTCTTTCACGGCTTCCCATTTTGGGTCCTCTATTTTCGAGCAAAGAGTTTCGTGATGATCAAAGTGAACTCGTCATTTTTGTCACTCCTGAAGTCGTAAAACCAGAGGAGCAAAATGAATCGCCAACAATTTGAAGACACTTGTTTGCAAATCGCAAATCGCCTTCGAGATCTCACCATGACCGATCCTGGAGTCGTGGCTTCACCACACGAGAGACGAAGTGAAAAGGTCATCCACGATATTGTTTTTGAACTTTGCAAGGACCTCGATGCAGAAATGCAGAAACGAATCTCCGATGAATTTCTCGGTTTGGGTCCTGTTGCCACCTATTTTGATGACAACCAGGTCACCGAAATTATAGTAAACGGCCCGCAGTCTATTTGGGCCGAACGCAGAGGGCACCTCGAACAACTTGATGATGCCTTTTTTAATGATCTCACATATCGAAATTTCATTCATCGCATCTGTAAAGATGCTGATATTCAGGTCAATCTGGAATACCCTTTTGCCGATGGTAAATGGCGAGAGTTTCGGGTAAATGTCTGTGCCCCTCCTGCCACCCCCAAATATTCGAGCCTCTGTTTTCGACGACACCCGACAAATCCATGGACCCTTGAATCACTTCGCGAACAAGACTGGAGTAGTCCTCAAGGAATGAATCATCTTAAAACACTCCTTTCTTCACACAAAAATTTTATTGTTGTGGGATGTACCGGATCCGGAAAAACATCAGTGCTCAATGCTTGTCTTCAAAGTCTACCCAAAAATGAACGAGTGGTTTTGATCGAGGACACACCAGAGCTCTTTTTACCCAATCAGGTGAGCACCAAACTTCTCACTCGTCATGATCCGCAATCAATTTTACCAACAGTGGATCAAACTCAACTCGTTAAACAATCTTTGCGTATGCGCCCTGATCGCATTGTGATGGGAGAAATTCGTGGCCAAGAGGCAAAGGACCTACTCATGGCGTTTGCGACCGGTCACTCGGGTTGTATGGGGACTTTACATGCTGATTCTGCAAAACAGGCGTTGATCCGCTTAGAAATGCTTATCCAAATGGGAGCCCCACAGTGGAATCTTCATGCCGTGCGATCGCTGATTCTGATGAGTCTCCATGCGATCATTGTCGTTAAAAGGAGCCACGAAGGGAGAAGAGTGCTCGAGGGAATCTATCAATTATCATCCCTCGAGGAGTTTGGATTTCTGCTAGAAAAAATCGCCGTCTAGCAAAATTTCTCTGTGAAGTTTCTTTGTGAAGTTTCTTTGTGAAGTTTCTCTGTGAAAATTCTCTGCGAATTTTCTCTGCGAATTTTCTCTGCGAATTTTCTCTATCGCCGAATTCTGCCTAAGGCAGAATCCGACCTCAATATCTTAGGCTCGGTAATCGATAAAACTTCCTTTGGGATAATACTCAGGAGTATCAGGAAGACGAATTGGCGCCTCTTCTTCCTCCTCAATTTCGTTGCGGTTCGATTGAAAATCCATTTCTGCACCACTTGGTCTAGATTCAACTTTTGGTGCTGCCATCCGCTCGACCGCTACTCGCTCCATCGATGCTGGAGCTCCTGCCTCTAATTTATTTCCTACAAAAAATCGATCTGTGATCTCTTGTACAACTCCAGCTTGGGTACTGTCTTTAGTGCGCCAATCAGCTAACTGGTCGTGCGCTTGTATTGCGCTTTTGCTGGTGTCGATATCAAACCTTTGCTTTGCCAATGATGAAACGCCCTGCTGGCGTCCAAATGCCGGCATTCCAGGCCTTGCCGGCGCGGAATCCTTAAGGTCGACCGAAGTCACTCGTGAATTGCCGGGTAAAATGCTGCTGATCTTGTCCATAACTACCTCCTGTAGTCGATTACAAAGACATCATGTCTTTGATAACCCTTGGCACATGTGCACATCAGCTTATCGGCGTCTCATTTTGGAACTGAAGGCCTGTTGATAAATAAATTTTATAGAGAGACAGGCCGCGAGATAGGTTAGACTTTGATCTAGATTCCCAAGATCAAAGTCCTAGTCATTCTATTTTTACGATTCAGACTTGTTTTCAAGGCTTGGAGCCAAACGAATTCCCAACTCGATCAATTGATCACGCGAAACTTCATTAGGAGCTTCAGACATTAAACAAGTTGCCTTTGCCGTTTTCGGGAAGGCGATAACATCACGAATCGCTTCTGTATTGGTGAGAATCATCACGAGGCGATCCATCCCCCAAGCCAACCCGCCGTGCGGAGGAGTTCCATACAACAAAGCTTCGATGAAGAAACCAAATTTAGCTTTGGCTTCTTCTGGAGATAGACCAAGAGTTTTGAACATCGCATCTTGCAACTCACTTCGGTGAATACGAATACTCCCGCCAGCAATTTCTTCGCCGTTACATACGAGGTCGTATGCCTTTGCCAGAATTGATCCAAACTTAGCTTCATTGGCGCTCACCATGTCTTGCATATGTTGATCTTGTGGCGACGTAAAGGGATGGTGACGTGCCATCCAACGTTTGCCTTCAAAATCAAATTCAAGAAGTGGAAAGTCCACAACCCATAAAAAACTATCTTTGCTGTGATCAATCAATTTCAATTCACGGCCCAAAAACAACCGAATGGTCGATAGAGCCGCACAGGTAATTTCGAAAATGTCACCCACGATCAAGGCTACACCTTTGCCTGTTGGGCAACATTTCAAAAAGATTCGGCGCAACTTTTCCTCGTCTAAAAACTTCCCAATTGGAGAGTTCAATTTCCCATCAGCTTCTGCTTTGATCCAAACCAGTCCCTTAGCTCCAGCGCGTTTTGCCATGTCGGTTAGTTTATCAAGATATGCCCGAGAAAACTCACCACCCTGCTCAACGCCAAGACCTTTTATGGCTCCGCCCTTTGCCAATACATCTTCGAACACTTTAAAGCCGGTGCCTTGGGTTTCTGCCTTTAGGTCTTTTAACTCAAGTCCAAAACGCAAATCAGGCTTATCAATTCCATAGCGTTCCATGGCCTCTTGAAAACTCATGCGCGGAATTTTTGGTAAGTCCACGCCACGGAATTTTTTCCATAAAACTCCCGCAAGACGCTCCGTCAAATCCATCACATCTTCTTGATCGACAAAGCTCATTTCAATATCAATCTGACTAAACTCTGGCTGTCGATCAGCACGAAGATCTTCGTCGCGAAAACAGCGAGCAATTTGAAAATATCGATCCATTCCACCAATCATCAAAAGTTGCTTCAATGTTTGCGGGCTCTGCGGAAGGGCATAGAACATTCCCTGATTCACTCGTGACGGAACCAAATAGTCTCGTGCTCCTTCTGGGGTGCTCTTATACAAAATGGGTGTTTCCACTTCGATAAAAGCATTATCGCTCAAAAACTCACGAACTGTTCGCGCGATCTCATGTCGCATACGAAGATGTTTGTGAAGTCGTGCCGATCGAATATCAAGGTATCGATACTTCAGTCGCAAAAGTTCGCTGACATTTTCATCATTAACCTGAAATGGCGGTGTTTTTGCCTCTGACAAGATTTCGATCTGTGAAACCACAACCTCAAATTGACCCGTCGCAAGTTTTTTGTTTTCCATTCCAGAAGGTCGTTTTTGCACCTTACCACGAACAGCGATAACGTATTCATTTCGCACTTCTTTGGCGCGAGCCATGGCATCCTTGGAAGGATCGAGTGTCACCTGAACCAAGCCTTCGCGGTCTCGGAGATCGACAAAAATCAGTCCGCCATGATCTCGACGGGTATCAACCCATCCCATCAAGTTGATTTCTTGTCCAACATGCTGCTCGTTTACCAATCCGCAATATGTTGTTCTTTTTAGATCTCGCAAAAACTTCATCAGGCACCTCAATTCTGGAGTAAGCTTTAAAATTATTAGTCGCCCCTTTCAAAGTCAAATTCTCATCGTTTTTGACCGGAAATTCCTTAGAAAATTCAAGGGCATCACGGCTAGACCTTGGTCTTTGTGAGAATTGTGCTATGCTGGCTTTACATTTGTAGAATCGTGTTCAGATTTCTCACCTAGAAAGAGGATTTTATGCCGAAAGTGAAAGTCGAGGCTTCATCGAGCGCTTCTCCTAAGGATGCCTTTGCAAAAATCAAAACCATGCTCCAAGACGATAAAGATCTGCGCAAAATGGATGCTGGCTATCAGTGCGAATTTAATGAAGCCTCACTCACCGGATCAGCAAAGGGATCGCAGTTTGATGCAAAGATGACGGTGGTGCCACAAGCACAAGGAGCCAAGGTCGAAATCGAAGTTGAACTTCCTTTTATTTTGACGCCAGTCAAGGGAGTCGTGCAATCCACCCTGCAAAAGAAATTGGATAAAGCACTCAGCTAAAATGGCAAAGAAGAAAGACAATTCAACATCTACTGATACAAAACGAGCCAGCGGGCAACGTAAGGCTCTGTTGAAATCGTCTGCTTTGACGCCCCAAAAGGGACCTACAAAAAGAGCGGTCGACATCAAGACCGTCAATGCCGAGATCATCGAAACAGATGATAGTGACGTGGCGCCAGAGGCTTTTGTTCAAGAGCTCGAAGCAGATGCTGGATTCGACATCGACCATCCGCGAGATGAAATTGTAACGCCCACTCTTGATACCTCTGCCGAAATTCTAAATGCTGACGACGACGACAGTGACTCCAAACTTGCCAAAACTCCAGCGGTGGCCGCCGTTGATCCGGTGGCGTTGTATATGGCTGAGTTGCGAAAATACCCTTTGCTCACTCGCGAGCAAGAACATGAACTCGCGGTCCGTTATAAAGAGACTGGAGATGCAAAAGCTGCCGAGGCATTGGTGACTTCAAATTTGCGTTTTGTAGTAAAAATCGCAGCTGAATACACCAAGTTCGGAGCGAAATTGATCGACCTTATACAAGAGGGCAATGTTGGTCTCATGCATGGGGTGAAAGAATTTAATCCCTATAAAGGGGTTCGCCTCATCACCTATGCCGTGTGGTGGATTCGTGGCTATATTCAAGAATATCTTATGCGCCAGTACTCCGTTGTTCGCATCGGCACGACGCAAAACCAGAGAAAACTTTTCTATCGCCTTCAAAAAGAAAAAGAAGCCCTCGGCGCCCTGGGCCTTGAGCCGACCGCGAAACTTTTGAGTGCCAAACTTGGCGTCACAGAAGAAGAAGTCGAAACTATGCAGAAGCGCCTCAAAGGCAGAGACGTCAGCCTCAATGCCCCTCTCGACCTTGATTCGAAGAGCACATTGATAGATCTCGAGACCGATGACTCGCCCGCAGTGGACGAACAACTCGGCCATGAGCAAGAGCTGCATCACCTAAAAGAGAAAATCGAAGCCATTCGCCCTGGATTAAATGAGAAGGAAATTTTCATCTTAGAAAATCGCCTACTTGCGGATGAGCCAATGACTCTGCAAGAAATTGGCGACAAATACGGCACAACTCGCGAAGCCGTACGCCAGGTTGAAAATCGGTTGATGTCAAAAATTAAGATGGCCTATCAACAGTCGGATTAACTCAACTCAGATCAAGACGCTTCTGCGCCTTGATCTTCGAAATGCTGAGTCAACTTACCTCGCAACTTGGAAATCGCCTGTGCATGCAACTGAGAAATCCGACTCTCTGTCACGCGCAAAACTTTTCCGATCTCCTTAAGATTGAGATCTTCATAATAGTAGAGTGACAAGACCAAGCGCTGTCGTTCTGGCAACTCTTCGATGGCCTTTGCTACAATTTCTTTAACCGATTTGATGTTGAGTTGGATCAAAGGGTTGTTGAGCTTGCAGCCTTCCAAAATATTGAGAATTGATTTTTTATCTACAGTACTGAATGTCGCAGCTTCATCGATAGACAAAACACTGACAGGCCGAACCTGATTCACAAGATCATAGAATTCATCCATGTTCATGTTCAGCTTCACTGCAATTTCTTCGTCAGCGGGACTGCGCCCAAGTTCGGCTTCAAGCTCGAGAGTTGTTCGATCTAAAAGTTTGGCCTTATCGCGAACCGATCGAGGCACCCAGTCTTGCGCGCGCAACTCATCGAGGATTGCTCCGCGAATACGAAACTCCGCATAAGTCTTGAACTTGTTGTCGCGAGTCGGATCATATTTGTCTATCGCATCCATTAGGCCAATCACACCACTCGAGATCAAATCATCCAATTCGATATTCGAGGGAAGTCGCACTGCAATTTTCTGTGCAATAAAACGAATGAGTGGAGCGTACTCCATCACCAGCTTATCTTTGTCCCTGTGAGCAAGTTTCCCAGAATCTTCTTTATATTTTCGGAGAAAATTATCTCTTGCCATTTATGCCACCCCACTGCAAACAGGTTATCAAATTGAGAAGCACCCTAAAAGTCCTAATCTTTTCATGCCACACCTAAGAACTGCTCCCAAAAAAACTGTAGATTTCCTTTACACTCTTCTACGTGAGCGAAACCTTTCAATTTTTGGCTTAACTTTTTGATCGACAATGCCGAGGGCGAGTCTGGAAAGGCCTGCAAAAGTATGTGCTGATTTTTTACGGCTTGTCTCAAATTGGGATCAGTTGGAATGGATCCTTTATAGTCTAGGCCTACACATAGAAATTTTTGAGTCACATCATTGAGACGCTCAAACAACTTCAACCCCTCGGCCTCATCACGAACTTGGTTACACACAATTGAAAAATGATTTTCGCGATATCGTTGATTCAAAACTTTGATCAAAGCATAGGAGTCGGTGATGCTTGCAGGATCGGGAGTCACAACGATCCATGTCTCTTGTGCTGCACTATTCAGATAGAGAACTTTATCATCAATTCCAGGAGCAGTATCAACAATCAAGTATTCATATGAACAACCAAGCAGACTAACTTGATCTAATAGCAATTGTTTTTCGAAGACGCTCAAGTTTTGTAGTTCAAAGATGCCACTCCCGCCGGGAATTAAATCAACATTTGGAGCTACGTTGACAATGACCTCGAAAATATTTGCTCTTCCTTGAAGAACATCGAAAACAGTTTTTTGCGCTCTCACTCCAAACATGATGTCGATATTGGCCATTCCCAAATCACCATCTAGAATCAATACACGTTTTCCTTCGCGCCCAAGTTGAAAGGCGGTATTGGCAACCAAAGTTGACTTACCCACTCCGCCTTTGCCTGAGGTGATACTAAGTGTTCGCGTCTTCATCGGAAAAGAACTCGAGCTTGTTGAAAAGAACTGACTTGAACCCATGATTATCTTATCTCCCTTTTCACTTTGGTCAGTTTAAAGATTAAATCTAGTACCCGTTCCTTCGTTGCAACCTCGAAATCTTCTGGCACCCGGTGGCCTGTGCCAAATGAATGAAGTGGCAAATGCAGCTTTCGATGAACGTTAAAGATCACGCCATGTTGAGTGGCCTGATCTAAATTGCTAAAAATCAAATCATTGTAATTTGCAATCTTGAAACGCTTTGCCACCTCAAGTGCATCCGCATCTTTGTTTGTTGACGACAAAACAAGGTGAGTTACGGCATTAAGATCTGCTGGAGGAAGAAGGTCTTTATAGGCATGAATCTCCTCGAGTGATTGCAAATGAAACCCAGGAGAGTCGATCAGGATATAGTCACAATAGCCAAGTTGTGACATCACCCATTCCCATTCATTTTTCGATCTAATCACGGCAAATGGTATATTCAAAATCTGACAGTAGATTTTCATTTGTTCAACGGCGCCAACTTTAAACGAATCAGTTGAAACAACTGCCACACGTTTTTTCTCATTCACCACAAGGTGGCTTGCCATTTTGACCAAGGTGCTTGTCTTACCAGAACCCGAGCAGCCAACAAACAGATGAACCCTTCCCGCGTAAGGCTGCCCTTGAGTGTTGATATTCGTAAGAAACCAACGTGCCATCCAAGCATCAATGAGGGCTTTCTTTTTGGCCTGAACTGGATCTATCTCCTTTTGCGCCATTAATAAAATTTCACTGGCATACTCTGGAGAAATTCCAACCTCCAAAAGTTTTTGATAGGAGTGACTGAAGTCAAAGTTGATTCCGAATTCTGCTCCAGGATGTATATTGACGATCGGCGCGGGGGCAACATGAGAATTTTCAATTATTTTTTGTAAACGAGATATTTCATTTTTCAATGCCCACACCTCGTCGGCCCTAGGCGCTTGAACAGCAGACACCTGTCCTACAGAGTCTGGACGCTCTGTAGTTTGTATTCTTGGCATTTCAGACCCCGACACTCTGTTGCCCGCAGGCATCTTCTTTTTGGGGGCCTCATCGACGGTGTACCGACCAGCCTGAGCAGCCTCTTGAACTGCGTTTCGAATTCGCCGTAAAGCGTGCGGTGAACTTTGCTCTGAGGAAGAATCCTCTGTTGAGGCTGATCGAGATGTCCGAGCCTGCCTGAAATCAAGGCGCCGCTGGACGAACACATCTTCATCGTGGTCCTCATCTGGAATGTCTATGTAGTTAGCCGATGTTGAAGGTCGTGCTCTACCACCACCCAATTCGGTTTGTTCGATTTGATATCGAGCATTTTGTTTAGCTTGAAATTCCTGGATCTTTCGCTCAGAAACACGATCAATGATCTCTTTCTGCTTTCTGGCAGGTGCCTGTCGAAATCGATCCCGAGCTTCTTCGGGAAGACGAGACTCAACATAGTTCTTTTTGTGAAGTGTTGAATCTGAAACCGCAGCCGTGACTTCTACGCTTCCCTCTCCCGCTATGCCATAAGATTTACGATTGTCTTTGGCTGACAGAATAATTGCATCTGGTCCGAGGTCATTTTTGACCATTTGCAAAGCTTCTTTCATTGTCTTGGCTTCAAATCTTTTAACCCGCATGTGCTAACTCCACCATTGCCACTGATCTGATTTTGGCGTCTTGAGAAAGTTCATTATGTGATAAAACAACCAACTGAGGGATGAATCGATGCGTGAGC
Organism: uncultured Bdellovibrionales bacterium; assembly: GCA_964405465.1. GTDB lineage: Bacteria > Bdellovibrionota > Bdellovibrionia > Bdellovibrionales > JAMPXM01 > CAYONZ01. The sequence goes on from CAYONZ010000010.1 coordinate 24,484, forward strand.
TTAAACAGGTGTCGACGAGCTGTTGGACTTGTCAATAATATGGGTTGTCCTGCAATTTCAGGATGTGTTTCGATTGTTGAGGCAATGCTCTCGATCATTCCGTGAGCCGTGCGAGGATCCATCACCAATTGAACACCCTGCTCGGTCTGTAAAAGTGAATTGGCAATCAACTCTTCCAACCTTGGGTCCAAACTCAACACCGGAACTTGTCCTTCATCATTTTTGTATCGCGATGAAATGCCACGCGCGAGACCACGACGAACGCCTTCGGTTAATACCTCTGCGTCTTTCGAACGATGAGCCTCATCTGCCAGCGTTTCAAAAATAGTCAAAAGATCACGAATCGAAACTTGTTCTCGCAAGAGATTTTGTAAAACTCGAACTACAGTTCCAAGTGGCAAAAGATCAGGAACCAATTCTTCAATAACTTTCGGATAAGTCTTTTTGAAGTTCTCAATGAGATGCGAAGCCTCTTGGCGACCAAGTAATTCATGAGCGTGAGTGCGAATCACCTCAGTGATATGCGTGGCCATGACAGTTGGTAAATCGACAACTGTGTAACCTGCAAATTCAGCTTCTTCTTTTTGTCCTTTGGAAATCCAAAGAGCATCTAGACCAAATGCTGGTTCCTTCGTCGGAATACCATCAACATGTGCCGTAACATTTCCAGGGTCCATCGCGAGTAAGTATTCAGCTCGCAAAGAGCCGCCAGCCACACGATTGCCTTTGATCAAAATTCGATATTCACCAGCACTCAGTTGTAAATTATCGCGAATATGAATGCTCGGTACAATGATTCCAAGATCTAGCGCAAATTGCTTTCGAATGCTCACGATGCGCTCAAGCAGATCCCCCGATTGATTACTCTCAACCACATTGATCAAGCCGTATCCGACTTCAAGCTCCACAAGATCCAAGGGTAAAAGATTTTCGATATTTTCTTTTTGCGGCCGCACGGCTTGTTCGGCTTCTTTTTTTGCATCTGAAGTCTTCTTTTCCTGTTCAGTTTTGACCATCATCCATGAAATTCCACCCATGATGAGCGCAATCAAGAAAAATGGAATCTTTGGCAATCCCGGCACAAGTCCTAATGTCGCCAAAAGACCGCCCACTATGCCGATAGCCTTGGGGTTTGCAAAGAGCTGCGATACCACCTCTTGTCCCATATTTTTATCGCTTGAGCTTCGAGTGACAATAGTACCTGCGGCAGTTGAGATAATCAGTGCCGGTATCTGGCTGACCAGACCGTCACCTATCGTCAACTTTGTATAATATTGAGCTGCTGTGGCCACATCCAGGCCATGCTGTAACATTCCCACAAGCAAGCCACCAACAATATTCACCACCATGATGATGATCGCGGCAATCGCATCTCCACGAACGAATTTGCTCGCACCGTCCATTGCTCCATAAAAGTCTGCTTCGGATTCGATTTCTTTTCTTCGCTTTCGCGCTTGCTCTTCATTTATGAGCCCAGCATTGAGATCGGCATCAATCGACATCTGTTTACCTGGCATAGCATCCAAAGTAAAACGAGCAGCAACTTCAGCCACACGCCCCGAACCTTTCGTGATAACGACGAAGTTGATGATAACCAAAATCAAAAATACAATTAGACCAATGACATAGTTGTTCCCAACCACAAAACTTCCGAAAGCCTCAATGACCGCCCCAGCTGAGGCCGTACCATTGTGTCCTTCAGTCAATACAAGTCTTGTCGTCGCTACGTTCAACGCTAAACGAAACAAAGTCGTAATCAAAAGCAAACTCGGAAACACGCTAAACTCGAGTGCTTTCTGTGTATAGAGTGCAACAATTAGGATCAGAAGACTTGAACTCAAAGAAATAGTAAGTGCCACATCAAGAAGAATTGATGGCAATGGAATGATCATGACAGCAAGAATTGCAACCAACGCCAATGCCACTACTAGATCCGCATTCTTGGTGTACTTCTCAAATCTCTTTAAAAACTGAAACAGCTCTTCCATTTAGCGCACCATCCTTCGTTTCAATTTATAAACATACGACAACACTTGTGCGACCGCGGTAAAAAGCTCGCGCGGAATCACTTGACCAATTTTAAGACTCTTAAAAATCGTTCGTGCCAAAGGCTTGTTTTCCATCACTGGTATATTGTGTTCTCTAGCAATACTCTTGATCTTCTCAGCGATTACGCCTGCACCTTTGGCCACAACTTTTGGAGCAGGCATCGTTTTGGGGTCATACTGAATAGCAACAGCAATGTGTGTTGGATTGGTGATGACTACATCTGCTTTCGGCACGTCCTTCATCATTCTCTTACCCGCCATATCCCGCTGAATACGACGAATTCGAGCCTTGATCATTGGATCACCCTCTCGAGATTTGTGCTCTTCTTTGACTTCTTGCTTGGACATGCGCATTTGCTTCTCGAGCTGCCAACGTTGAAAAAAATAATCGGCGGCGGAGATGACCAGCATGAAGACCCCCACCCCAGCCAAAAGACGCAAAACGATATCGCTAGCAAAAGCCATCAGCTGATCCATCTGAAAGCCCAAAAGGTAGGGAAGCTTTTGAATTCTGTCCTTAAACAAAACATAGACGACAACCGACACGACCATCACCTTGAGTAACGCTTTCACTCCCTCAACAAGAGATCGAACTGAAAACATTCTCTGAAAACCGGCGATTGGATTGATCTTCTCAAGGTCAAAATCCAAAGCTTCTTCATTGTTAAGCAATCCAACTTGAACCACCGAAGAAGCAATCGCCATTATTGCCAATATCGCCATCAGAGGTGCCACAATAAAAAATGCTCTTTGGCCAACAAATGCAATGGCATTTACAAAGTCACCCTTACGAGCAGCATCAACAACAAAACTACTCAACGACTGACGCAAAATTTCTGTCACTTGCAGAAGAAAGAATCGGCCCATCCCCCAAAGCATCAAGGCCATACTCAAAAGTGCCAGAACAGACGCAAGCTCACGCGTGTAAGCCACTTGACCACGGTTGCGAAATTCATCGCGTCGTTGCTGTGTCGCCTCTTCTGTTTTTTCTGACTCGTCTGAACCCGCCATGTTCCTTCCTAGAACACCTTCTGATTAAATCAGAACGCCTTCAAAAATCGAAATAAGTAAGACGAAAGACCATCCATGTAATTCGCCATCTCAACCATCAAGAGTGGAATCATCATCAAAACAACTGCCATTCCAGTCAGCACATTCACGGGCAGACTGGTCACCAACACATTGATCTGGGGAACTGCTCTGCCAATTATCCCCATCGCTACATTCATGAAAAACACAGCCACCATCACGGGTGCTGCCATCTGCAATCCCATGATGCATATTTCTTTTATAAACAGACCAGACTCAGCGAACACGTGATAATCTAGCCCAGTTGTCGAAATTGGGATCAGCTCAAAACTGCGCACAAGTCCCGAGAGAAAAAGGTGATGACCATTGACTGCCAAAAAGAACAACGTCGCTAAAATATTGAAAAATTGTTCAAAGGTAGAACTCGTGGTACCAAGTGCAGGATTGAACATCTGACCGCTGGCTAACCCCATAGAAGTTGAAATCACATTTCCACCAATGGTCGTCGCAAAAAAGAAGAAACGGCAAACGTACCCAAGGCAAAGACCTAAGAATGCTTCTTTAATAGAGAGCCATGCGATTTCCAAAGAGAGCATTGCTATCGTCAGACTTCCCTTTTCAACGATCGGAAATAACAACCCTGCGATCAAAAGTGATAACAATACCTTAGCATGATTCGGAACACTGAAAACACTAAATACCGGCCATGCAATAACAAACGAGACGATGCGAATAAGCACCAACGCAAAGACCAAAATTTCTCGTTCATTAAACGCAAATGCCGGAAACATCTATTCCCTCACATAAATCGCAAGATTTTCAAAAAGACCAACCGTAAAATGGGTCAGAACATCAATCATCCATGGCCCTGCAACAATCAAAATAATCGCAATCACAATCATTTTTGGGATGAAGGTAAGAGTTGCTTCATTGATTTGAGTGATTGCCTGTACGACTGACACCACAAGACCGGTCACCAATGCAGCTCCCAAAAGCGGTGCTGAAAGCATCGCGGTCGTCTTGAGTGCTTCTTGTCCGAGCTTCATCACCAATTCATCTGTCATACTGCTCCCTCATCATCCAAAACTTTGAACGAGCGAACCAACCAACAATGTCCATCCATCTACCAAAACAAACAGCATGATTTTAAATGGCAATGAAATCACCACCGGCGGTAACATCATCATGCCCATCGCCATTAAGACACTCGCCACCACCATATCGATTACCAAAAACGGAAGGTAAATAATAAAACCTATCGAAAAGGCGGTCTTTAACTCACTAATGACAAATGAAGGAATCAAAACATAGGTCGGAACATCAGCGCGAGTTTTGGGTTTTTCCATTTTTGAAAGTTTAACAAAAAGTGCAATATCCGCTGGCCTAGTTTGATTGAACATGAATCGTCGCAACGGTAATAGGGCCTCATCGAAAGCCTTTTCTTGAACCATCGTGCCAGCAAGATATGGTCGCAATGCTTTGGTGTTAATCTCCTCAAAGGCTGGACCCATGATAAAGAAAGTCAGGAACAGAGCTAAACCGACAAGCAATTGATTGGGAGGCATCTGCTGGGTTCCCAACGCCTGCCGCAAGAAAGAAAGTACCACAATAATTCGAGTGAAACTCGTCATCATAATTAAAATCGCGGGAGCAAGCGACAAAACAGTCATCATCAACACAATCTTTACTGTATTGACGACCTCATTGGGATTGTCTGTCGATTTGAATCCTAGGTTTACAGTCGGTAATGTCAATCCAGCAGCTTGGGCTCGAAGAGTGATTGTCATCGCACCAAAAAGTGCAAGCAGACTAAAAAACCATATAAACACTCTGCGATTCATTAGTTTCGAATAGCCACTCTTGACTAGCATTACATTCGCCTCATGCCTTTTAATCGAGTCGAGACAATGTCTTTAACGTCATTAAGCCCGCGAAGTGCAAAGTCATCCTGATGTCCGGACTCATCATCAAAAGACTCCATCTCTCTTGCAAAATTCTGTGGAACTTGTTCAGGAACTTCGTCATCAATCAATGCGAGATTCTTTAGCATCGAAATATTTTGTTCGGTCACACCTAACAAAATTGTCTCTCCAGCAACCTGGACCACAATAAGACTCTTCTTTGGCCCCAAGTAATGCTGAGCGAGAACTCGCATCTTCATGGTGTGCAAATTTGTTTTTCCATCTTTGGAGTATTTTTTAATTCCCCACATTGTTCCAGCAAGAAGCACAACAAGCACGCCCATCGTCAAAAACAGGCGAAGCAGCGGATCCATCGAAGACTTCTTAGAGGTTTTGTCATCCAATTGAAATGGAATTTCACTTTCTTTACTTGATGCAGTCACAGACTTCGAACGCTCTTCTGACTTTTTCAAACTGATTTCGCCTTCTTGTCTTTTGGCTGATGAAATCTCTGATCCTTTATCTTGGGTTTTGTCTATCTCCCGTTCCGAGACTTTGTCGTCAGCCTTCACAGTCAACTTGGCCTGTTCGAATGAATCGGTTTCTGGCTTCAGATTGGGAGCAAGTACCCGACCTCCCTCCGCCCAAACGGAAAGGGAAAATACCGTCAACAGCAATGTACAAATAGCACGCGTTCGGATGCCCATCAAATACCTCACTTCAGTTGTTCCACTCGTTCAGCAGGAGAAATAATATCAGTCAACCGAACTCCGAATTTCTCGTTGACGACAACCGCTTCGCCTCTCGCGACCAGTTTATCGTTCACAAGCACTTCCATTGGTTCACCCGCTAGCTTATTCAATTCAATCACCGACCCTTGCCCCAGGTTGAGCAAGTCGCTGACCAACATTTTGGTGCGTCCCAACTCAACTGTTACACGCAATGGAATGTCGAGAATGAGGTCGAGATTGCGTTCTTGTTTGTCGTCGAGCTTTACAGCTCCACCAACGTCTGCAAAAAGCTCCGCTACATTTGATTTTGGATCAGCCATATTTTCTCCCTTAATCCTTTGTAATCTTTCTCGTAACCTGTATCGCTACCGAACCGTGGTGAATTCCATAATAACCTTTAAATTTTTTGACATCTTCTGCCTGGATGTCGAATTCTCCATTAGCATCTTGATCCAATGAGATCACGTCACCTGGCTTAAGCCGCATCAATTCACGCAATGAGATTTCGGTTTGCCCGAGATTCACACCAAGTTCTACTTTTGTTTCGAGCAGTTGTTCTTGAATGATAGAGGTCCACAATTTTTTATCTGTCTGATCGGACTCGACCTGAAATCCAGTCGCGAGTTTTTGTTTAATGGGCTCAATCGTTGCATACGGTATAACCAAAGTGATCGTGCCGTTTGCATTCTCCAGTTCAACATCAAAAGTGGAAGCGATCACAACATCGGTTGGGGGCACAATTCCCACAAACTGAGGATTGACCTCTGTTCGCACAAAGCTCGCATCAATACGTTCAACAGAGGCCCAGGCCGCCTCAAGATCATCTATAGCTAAACTCACAACTTTCTGAACAATTGAAAGTTCAATCGGAGTAAAGTCCTTACCTTCAATTTTTGTATACGGTCGATCATCGCCACCAAAGAAACTGTCAACCAACGCGTAAGCCAATTTACTTTCAATGACAAATAACGCCGATCCTCGAAGTGCATTGAAACGCAAAACGCTCATACAAGTTGGCATCGGTAGCGTATTGATGAATTCCCCGAATTTTAAAAAGTCAGTACTCGCGTGGTTGATCGAAGCAAGTTTACGAAGTGCAGACGAAAGCGAAACTCGAAAAGCACGCATGAACTTCTCATAGATAACGTCTAACTGCGGCAACCGCCCTCTTATAATTCGATCTTGGCTCGTCAAATCATAAACAACCACAACTTTATCGTTGTTAGGCTTGGAGGCCTCTGCACTATCAAGCGCACCAAGCTCCCCTTCCGAGACAGCAGCTAACAGGGCATCTACTTCACTTTGCGATAAGACCTGACTCATCCTTGAACCTCATCCTTAGTTGAAAATAAATTCGGTAAACAAAACTCGTTTTACTTTTCCCTTGGTCAAAATCGAATTCATGGTGTCGCGAATTTCTCCACGAAGATATTCCTTACCTTCAGCAGAAGAAATCTGTGCATATGTTTTGCTCGAAAGTATTGTGATAATCGTATCTCGAAGGTGAGGCTTGCGCTTGTCGATTTCCTCTTGAACTTTCTCACCTTCAACCTCAAGCTCCATGTTCAATTTCAAAAGCTTTTGTCCACGACTTCCCGACAAATTCACTAAAAAGGTCTCAAGCGGAATCATATTGCCGACAAATTCTTCTTCCTTTTGCGCTTCTTCTTTTTGCGTCTCATGTTCGCCTTTAATGACATCATCAATTTTTGGCTGAGACTCGAGATTCTTCATGTGCTTCTGCACCATAAATCCCACGGCTCCCATAAACACCATATTGATGACCGCAAGAGCGTACATAATGATCGGCTTAGAACCCGACTTCTTTTCTCCGCCGCCCGAATCTTTCGCTGCATTTTCCTCTGCCACAAGCACTCCTTCGCTTAGACAAGGCCTAGGTCTGGTCTTCCCAAACACAGACCCTCACAAGCATTTCTAAAGCAAGTGCAATGCCACCGAATCTTTTCGCAAAAATTATTACGAGATGAAATATAGCGCCTTAAGTCTTCAGACCAAGACCACACAACCATGAAACTGCCAGGGATTCTCTGACGACGAGGTCATCATTTTGACAGGACTGAGCCTCGATCAAATTCTAGTGTGTAATTTTTCACACTCCATCAAAGCCGAGGTTTCACCCCAAAAAGCCAAATATTTTACAATAGATTTTGACTGACTTTACAGACAAATTCAGAAATAGGCTTCTCTTGAAAAACATGACAAACACCTACTTCACAACACACTCACACAAAAATATATTTACGTCCGCCCAAATATTCTCGGCTATTTTTTTGCTACCTCTGCATAGGCGCGCACCAACTCAGGCAGCATGGCCGATGTTCCCGCAACAACTGACTTCATTCGTGGATCAAATTCATTTCCTAAAATATCAGAAACCTTTCCACCTGCTTCGCGAACAATAATAGCGCCAGCAGCCGTATCCCACGGCGCAAGATTTCTCTCCCAAAAAACATCAAATACACCTTGCGCTACAAAACACATATCAAGAGCGGCCGCACCAGCTCGGCGAACTCCTCTCGTTTGCCGAATGAGATTTTCAACAAGTTCAAGTTGCTGATGAAGATTTGAATCATGTGATGAAAATCCAGTTGCAAACAAACCTTCTTTCAGAAGTTTTCGAGAGCTCACATTAATTTGTTTGCCATTCATAAAAGAACCGCCACCTTTAGTTGCCCAAAATCGCATATTCAACATCGGTGCATCAACAAGACCCAACACAATCTCGCGATTCACCTCGAGACCGATGCTAATGCAAAAAAATGGAAACTGATGAATATAATTTGTCGTGCCATCCAATGGATCAATAATCCAAAATGTCTGATCATTTCTATCTTTCAACGTTTCATCAGGACTCGAAGAAAGACCAGATTCTTCTCCCCAAAAATGATGATGCGGAAAACTTTTTTTAAGTGTTTCCACGATAAATTTCTCACTTGCTTGATCGGCTTCGCTTACGAGACCAGCTTGAAATTTTTCTTTAACCTGCGCTAAGTTACCAAAATACTTCGACAAGATTTCACTCGCCCCATCCGCCGCAGTGTGTGCAGCTTTCAAGGCCTCGACCAAAAACGCGTCTTGATTTTTCATGATGAACACTCCTAAATGATACACGCAGTAGAGTTGTCAAGGTTTTGACACGTTGACCAAGTTATGACCCAAAGATACCATGATTTTATTGAACAGGAAAAATCAATTCTTTTGGTCTTAGGAGAAAACCAATGAAAAACCAGGCCGGTAGTACAATGTTTGATTCAATTCTTAAGATGCTGCTCATTGCATTCATTTCTTTGCTCGCTTTCTCAAGTGGTGTTTATTTCGGGAAACGAATGAGTGACTCAGATTACCAATTGAAGGCACTCGAAGGAGATTTCAATAAAGAGAAGAAAACAGCTGAGCACAAGAGCAAAGAAGATGGACTTGTAGATGAAGAGGTTGACGCTCTTGCTGACAAGTTGGTGGATGCAGAAAAAGGACATGGCGAGGAGACGACGGCAGCCAGCTCTGAAGAGCACGAAGAACCAGCTACAAAAATTGAGCGTTCGAAATCAGCGGCTCACGATCACGCAAAAACTGATTCAACACAACGTGAAGTGGCCTCTGAGAAATCTACACACGACGCAAAGGCTGATGCTCATGCCCCAGCGGCAGACCATGCCCCTGCGAAAGCCGAAGAACATGGAGATCACAAAAAAGCAGATGCTCATGGCGCGAAAGAAGAGCATAAGCCTGATTTGGCTGACGTCCAGAAAGCTGCAAGACGAGTCGCTGCCAATCAACCACCATCTGACAAGTCAAAAGAAGTTGTAGAAAAGACGGCACCGCCACAGCTACCTAAGTCTGTTGGGGCTGCAGCCGAATTTACGGTTCAAGTGGCATCCTATCCGACCATGGAAGACGCGAAGAAACATGTCGATCGCCTGGTGGGACAAGGTTTTCCAGCGTATGCGGTTGAAGCTAATGTAAAAGGAAAGACTTACTACCGTGTCAGCGTGGGTTCGTTTAAGACTCAAAAGGAAGCAACTGATTACCGAGTTAGTTTCATGAAACAAGCAAATGTAACCACTGCATTCGTTTCTAAGATCGAGAAGAAATAAACCCGTGGCGAAATTTCTGCACGAATAGTCATTAAAAGAATTGATCTGATTCAATAGAAAATGCCGAAGAAATTCGGCTTTTTTATTTGCTCGGTGCTTCTGTTTGACCTTGAGAAGGTTCGCGATCAAACAGATAACCTAAAAGTAAAAATCCGCCTGGCCGAGGGTTGGGATTGAAGTTAGACGAAAAATCGGCACGCAGTTCACCCGAAATGTAGAGTCCACGCCACAGCACTGAAGTCGTTCCCAAGCGCAATGAATGAAGCCATTCTCCATCTCCATAGTCGACAGAAGACACAGTCCCCGCCTGAGTCTTGATCACCTCTTGCTGTCGACCCAATTCATATGCCGAAAAAAGACGAAGATTTTTCCAGGTTAAAAAACTATAACTTAAACCCACCCCCCACTCCTCATGGGTACGATTTATCGTATAGGTAGATTCGCCACTTTGATCGTAGAATCTTGAATGCTCGACAAACAATTCATATTTATCAAAACGATAACCCGCTTGTGCAAGCCATGGAGCTCGTGCCGAATAATTACGGCCGTCCGAATCTTTCTCCACCACGAGTCCTGTTCCCAATGACAATTCAAACGACGCCTCAGAAACCCCTGGCATCGCCTGCAGAAGACAGAGAACAATCAAAAAATACTTGCTCCAAAGATACCTCATCGCACACCTTCACAGGGCGAAATCGGCGCCTTCAAATCATAGGTACCTAATGGAAAGATTAAGGCCAAGTCCCGACAACTCTGCAAAAGTCCTCGCTGCTCGGCCAACTTGATCCTTTGAAACATTGGCGAAAAAATTGAATTCGGCGAAATAAATTCTGTCGCATACTGAGAAACCATATTTCCTGAAACGTCTTTGAGTGAATCAATTAACGCTTTTGCCACAATCAACCGAGCTTGCTCTGATTCCACTCCCGCGGACTCCATGTTCTTTACAATACGCCGAAAGAATCGAGCGTACCGCGTTCCCAAATCATATGAAAGAGCCCGTCGCTCTTCAGGTCGATCCACAGAGGCCACTGAAAGCTTTAAAATATTTATTTCTGGAATTCCAAATATCTCTCCATCAAGTCGCCGTCTCTCACTTGCAAAACTCAAGGATCGACCAACAAAATCATCGTCCACTGAATAGATCCAACCCCAAAAATCTGCAAATCCTTCGTTCATCCCTGCAACAATAAATTCATTGAACGTCGCTTCCGAAACCATTGCCCCTCGATCATCAGGCACTGGCTTGATTTCAGAATGTACCGATTTGTCTACCAGAGGAGGTGGCGGCTCTTTGCTATCATTTTTGGCTTTTGCAGTTTTCTTTTTTATTTTGAGCTTCACATTTTCGACATCAAACATGGTTCGCGGAAGGCGAATTCGGTCATCACCGTCAAAATGTTCCGCCACTTCTTGCGAAACATAGAGAGCGGACGTCGTATTTTGTTTAGCAAGTTCTTTGAGAAGTGGATTTATCAAAAGCCGCTGAAAAACCGCATGAAAATGTTCATGCGCTAAAACTCCAGCGTTGATCGAAATCGGCAAACCGGTATTGGTATATGGCACAATCAAAAGAGCATCATATTGCCCAACATAGAGAGCATTGTTTTTTTTCAAATCGCTGTTCGGTACATTCAAATCAACGCTCACGCCAACTTTAAGTGGAAGCGACAACAAATCGGCAACGCCTACCTTTTGATCGAGATCCAACAGTCGCTCCTGATGGGCAATCACCACCACACTCTGCATGGTCACAAAGTCTGCGGGCACCATGACTCCGCCCTTCAACTTTGCATATCGTCCCACAGGAGTCGTTGACTCTAAGCCCTTAACCCCTCGGCCTGGATTCACCAAAATTTCGACCTTAGAACCGCGCAAGGCCTCAGGCTCCGTCAGTGAATCAATTCGCACTCGGGTGAGACGGTAATCTCCACCACTGGTCGGCCAGGGGATCTGGTATTCTGTCGCTCCGTCATAGGCGGATTTCGAACAGCCCATCACTCCGAGAATAACCACACATGTCTGAAGCACGATCCATCGTCTTGCAGCAAATAGCTTTTGAATTTGCATTGAACACTTAACAAACATGCAGGCCCCATTTATAACGACAAAACAAACCGCCAAAGACACCTCGAAACCGGAAGCAGTTTGCTTTATAGTACAATGCGTCAACTCCTGCAAGGACGGGCTTTTATGGAATCAAATGAATTTTTTTCACAAGGTTTAAATCCGCCCCAAAAACAAGCGGTCAATACGCTCACGGGCCCTCTCCTCATTCTCGCTGGAGCTGGCTCCGGAAAGACCCGAGTTTTGACCTATCGTACGGCAAATCTCATCGCACAGGGTTTAGCCTCACCGCAAAATATTTTGGCAGTCACTTTTACAAACAAGGCCGCGCGCGAAATGGAAAGTCGAATTCTTACACTGCTTCGGCAGCTTGAGATTCCGGTTTTTGACAAGATGTGGATCAGCACCTTTCACTCGATCTGTGCACGTATTTTACGGGAGCACATTCACCTTCTCGACTACAAACCGTTTTTTGGAATCTACGATTCGTCTGACCAGCTGTCACAAATCAAAAAGGTGCTCAACCTGCTAAATATTGACGACAAAACATATCCTGCCAAGGGTTTTCAGGCCCGAATCAATCACGCAAAAACTGAAGGCCTTACTCCAGACGCCATCAAACGTCGCACACATTTGATGGATGCTATGTCGCAACAAGTGTTCGAGCATTACGAACTAGAAATGAAGAAAGCAAACTCACTTGATTTCGCTGACTTGTTATTGAAGACACACGAGCTTTTCAAAAACTATCCGGTCGTGCTCGAGGCCTATCAAGACAAATTTAAATTTATAATGGTCGACGAGTACCAAGACACAAATCGAATTCAATATCTTTTGATTAAGCAGCTGGCCTCAAAAACTCGCAATCTCTGCGTAGTTGGTGACGAAGACCAAAGCATTTACAGTTGGCGAGGCGCTGATATCACGAATATTCTGACCTTCGAAAAAGATTTTTCTGAAGCCGTAGTCATCAAGCTCGAACAAAATTATCGTTCCTCACAAACAATTGTTCAGGCCGCATCGGCAGTGATTCGCAATAACACTCAAAGAAAAGATAAGACTCTTTACACAGAAAATGCATCAGGGGATCCCATTCGAGTCCGTGAAGAGACCAATGAATACGAAGAGGCTCGATTTGTGGTCAAAGACATTTCAGGCCTCTTGCAGCAAGGTGAGTTCTCAGCAAAAGATATCGCAATATTCTACAGAACAAATGCTCAATCACGAGTTCTAGAAGAGCAGTTTCGAGTGATGAATATTCCCTATCGTCTCGTTGGCGGTATAAAGTTCTATGAACGAATGGAGATCAAAGACGTTCTCGGATATATGAAGCTGGCTCTTAATCCTGGGGACGATATTGCACTTAAACGCATCATCAACACGCCAGTCAGAGGTATCGGCAAAACTACCGTTGAACGAATTGAGGATTATGCCGGAGGCCGCAAGATCAGCATGTTCGAAGCACTTCCACAGATGATCGATCAACGCGAGTTTGGCACCGGCCCAACACGAAAGCTTCGTGAATTTTGGAATCTCGTTGAAAAAATTCGCGAGAACGCACAGAAATTGACGCTTCATGAGTTCTATCTTTCGATATTGGATCTGACTCAATATGTACAAAAACTCAAAGAAGAAGATACTCCTGAGGCCGACTCAAGAATCGAAAACTTAGAAGAATTCGATAACGCCATTTCAAAATTCTGTGAAGAGCGGGGCGAAGAAGCCACACTGCAAAGTTTCCTTGAAGAGATGTCGCTCGTATCTGACGTTGATGACCTTGATGAGAATGCCGAAGCTGTAACGATGATGACTCTGCATATATCCAAGGGTTTAGAATATCCGATCGTCTACATCGTCGGCCTCGAGGAGGGATTGTTTCCAAGTGGACGGTCAACCGATAGTGAAGATCCCACTGAGATCGAAGAGGAGCGCCGCTTAGCTTATGTTGGTATGACTCGCGCAGAGAAACAGCTCACACTCACCTATGCACGCACTCGACGGGTCTGGGGAGCCGAGCAGTTCAATCCCCCTAGTCGCTTTCTCAAAGAAATTCCGGCACAGTATGTGGCCCAACAAAGCTCTATGGGACGACCACGCTTTGTGCAAAATGCAGCCGCTCGCCTGGACTCATCGAACGACTACGATTTCGATACTCCACGAAACTCTAAACCATGGAACAAATCCAACGCATTCGCCACAGACAAAATGCCTAACTATGAAGACTTCAATGATGACACTCCAAATGAGGCCAGTGCTCAGCCCAGTCTAAAAAAGGGTAACCGAGTGAGACATCCATCTTATGGAGTCGGGTCCGTTCTTGAAATTGAAGGCAGTGGTGACAATATGAAAGTCAGCGTGGTTTTCAATGACCGAACTGTAAAAAAATTCGTGGTCAAATATGCACGTCTTGAAATGGTGTGAGCGAAATCAATGTCTCCGCATACTCGGGACTGTTCTCACTTACCCAGCCATACCCAACCCAGCTGAGACTCAAGATGTTTTCAGCTTGGCATTTTTAAGAGATTCCCATTCCTCAAGGTATAGTGAATAATCCTTGGGTTTTTGAATCTCGGCAAGAGGCGGACTGATATAGGCACATTCAACGCCATCCCAACCTCGAAATTTTCGCACACGATCTTGGTGCTCGATTTGAAAATTGGGTACCAAAGAAGCCTTGCCTCCACCGTCTGGTATATCGAGCGAAAGAGTCGGCATGGCCAGGCCAGAAAGGTTACCCCAAAGTTCTTTTTGAATTTCGAGCGAGTCTTCAACCGAAGTTCGCAAATGATCTGTGCCTTGTGAGGGGTCACACTGAAACATATAGTAGGGCTTTACCCGCAAGAAAAGAAGTCGTCGCGAAAGTGCCTGTACAATTGCAGCATGATTGTTTACCCCATTTAAGAGAACCATTTGATTCATGACAGGTAAACCATGGTCTACCAGTAAATTCAGCGCCTCTGCCGCCTGCGCAGTCAACTCGCGAGGATGATTGAAATGAGTCATCATAAAAACCGGGTTTGCTTTCCGCAAAACTTGCACCAACTCAGATGTGATTCGCATCGGACAAACAACTGGCATTCGAGTGCCAATACGGATGATCTCTATGTGATCGATTGATCGAAGATCGGTCAACACTCGATTAAGCTGCGAATCTGACAAAGTGAGTGGATCTCCACCAGAGAGAATCACCTCACGAAGCCCAGTGGTTTTTCGAAAATAAGAAAGCGCCTGATCATACTCCGAAGTTTTCACAAAGGCCTGATCGGACGCGGTGAAGTGCTTTCTGGTACAGTACCTGCAATAAACGCTACAAGTGTCAGTCACCAGAAACAAAGCGCGATCAGGATAACGATGAATCACTCTGGGGGCCGGATTGTTTAGGCGTTCGCCCAACGGATCAAGCAACTGCTGATGACCAGCGGAGAGCTCTTGACGGGACGGCATCAATATTTTGCGAATTGGATCAGCAGCATCATCAACCGAGGCCAATGAAGCATAATAAGGAGTCGTGCGAATTTGAAATATTTTGCCTTCGCCTTCAAAGCCACAACTCTCTTCATCAGACAAAATAAAGTGTTGGGAAAAATCTTGTCTCGTTTTGAGACAACGTCGCATTTGCCAAGCCCAATCGTGCCACTCATGAGGTTGAACTGAGAATGTTTTTAATGGCGACAATAAATCATAACGAAGTTTCATGTGGCCGCCAACTAACCAAGGATTCACGGGCATTTCAAGTATTGATTGTGAACGTGCTTTCGGGCGACCGACCACCCAACTACATAAACTGAAAGCCTTTTGGATTTTGCGTTCATCTGAAGACTGGTGTTGCCCGACACAAATGCGCCGGTTTTGCGCGAGCTCCTCTGTCGATTCATACGGCAATCGCAAGTCCTTGATTCTTGGGTCAGTTTTCTGGCTCCGTCCCCCGAGTCTCCAGAACTTCGGCAGCTGCCGAACTTTTTGACGATTGAGATTAGGACAAATACCTCAACAAAATCAATATGTTAAATAGTAGGGCCCATTGGCTCGAGAAGGCCCATTTCTTGGACTAGTAAAAGTTGACCTGGAAGGTCGTGTGCGACTTTGTCGCAGAGGAGGATCAAATGAAACCAGTAAATAACCGCCAATTTTTTCTTACGGCGTCTTTGTTGATGGCACTCGCTGCCAATATCAGCTGGGACCAAGTAGGACTCGTGAAAGTAGCCGTGAGCACCCCGACAGTGGTGTCACTCAGCCTTTCCTCAAACCGTGACCCCGCAGCCAACGAGCCAAAACCAGCCGAGGCCAATGCTGTTAAACCTAAGAAAAAGAAGGCTAAAAAACAGACTAGAAATTCTCAAGCCAGTGCCGATGCGAAAGCCGAGGAGTTAGCCAAAAAAGAAGAGGCTCTCAAAGCAAAAGAAGCAGAGTTGGCCGCAAAAGAAGCCAAGCTTGCCAAGCCAGCGCAAGAGGGCAACTCAGAAAACAATATTTCAATCTGTGGGCATGACGGTAAAGTCGCTCTGAAACAAGGTGAAAAGAACACGCAATTTACTCTCGATGTTTCATCTTGCACCAACGGAACTTGCGACAAAAAAACAATTGGTGGATCATTTGATCAAAAAGTAGAAAGCATAACGGACTTGGTGAAAAAAGCTGTGCAGGCTTCTGTTGCCAAAGACCCACGTTTTCAAGAGTTCTGCAAAAATGAAATAAAGGTCAATGTTGCAGACAATGAAAAACCGACCGAGAAAAAACAGGAGTTGAATCTCACTTGTAAATTCGACCAAGAGCTTCCTGATGTAAAAAGAAAACTCGACGCGACTGAACGCCTAAAGTGTCTCAGCGCCTCACTTGAAAAAGCGACAGACAAAAAAGGCAATCGAAAAGACGAAGAAATTCGTGGCATCCTTTTTACTATCGCCCGCAACGCTAAAGAGGCCATGCGCGAATGTGTAAAGCAAGCCATTGGCACAGACTCTGGTGATGCAGATCGTGAAAAACTAAAAGACTGCCGCGATGAAGCCGATTCATTCAAAGACTCTTTTGAGGTCGCATGCAGTGACGACAGCACAAAATGCACCAAGGCTGCAAAAGAAATCACCGCCTACACTCATGGTATCAACTTCGAGCAACAATCACTTCAGGGCCAGCTGGATTTGAACTCTATGAGCCAACGCTTTGAACAAGCCAAAGCCCAGGTAGAAAACGCGCAACTCGCCTATCAAACATTTCCCAACTTCACGAACAGCACTCGCCTCATGCAGGCCCAGTGGAATCTGAGCAACCTCTCGAACCGTTTAGGTCTGAGTGCGAATCAAACCTATACTAAAGTTGCCAACGCCTACTCGAACTTTCTAACAAAAGACGCAAGTATTTTACCAGCCACCGACTCAGCACAGTTCAAAGCTGATTACGAAGCCTTCACAGCTTACTACAAAGGCCTGCCGTATGCTGGCGATATCCGTATGGCTGACGATATTGCACAAGGTTCTAACATAAATTCAGGAGTGCAATTGACTCAACAGCAAGCCTCGGATGTTTGGGCAGCACGCTCACACAACCAGCGGAGTGGTAACTACGGAAACCTCGGAACAACTTTGCCAAGCATCTCCACACCATCTTCAATAATCAATAACAATGGTGGGCAGCGTACGTTTGTATCTCCAGCAAGTGCGAGTTGGACTCCCAATACAAGTTTTGCAAGCAATCAATTCAGCAATGTAGGTCGCGCCTTTGGTCAAACCAACTTTGCTATGGGCAACACTTCAGCCTTTAATAACAACGGAACCTGTAACACCAGTGGTAATGCTTTCCGATTTGGAAACGGCTTAACTGCGGGATGCAGCCTAACTGGCGCATCATTCAACACCGGAAATAATTTTATGAACAACCGATTTCTCACAACCGGTGCATCAACACCGGTTTCAACAGGTTCACGATCTTTCGGTGGAAGTGGATCGTGATTCTATAAATAACTTAAATTTAGTTCCTTGATCACCCTCAGCAGGCCACGAAGGCCTGCTTTCTGTGTTTGACCCATCCCCACCCTAAAAAAAACCGGGGGGATTTCTCCCCCCGGGGCCCTGCTCCGCCATCCTGCGGGATGCAAATCAAGTTGTTCTCAAGCTGCTATCAATGTTGTCGTACAAGATGCGATTAAAAACTAATGGCGGCCTTGGAACTGATTCCGTAAGCAAATTTATTGTCATAGCCGAGCGTGCCTCCATTGAAGGCCGCACCTGGAAACAGCAATCCAACCTGATTTACCCAAGTAAATCGATCGTAAGGTTTGTAGGTCAAATTTGCATCGAACTCCATTCCTAGGTTTTTGCTGATGTCATTTCCAACAAATGGATTTTGATTCAAAATCGCATAGGTCAAAGAACCTCCCCAACTCAACCGATCTTTGATCTGTTGAGAGAAAGAAGGCGAAACATAGAACACATTGCTAATCGCCTCGGTATCCACTTGGGTTGATGCTGAAGTCGATGTATCTCGCACTAAACCGCTGCGCAAAAAATCACCTTTGCCAACTGGATGATTAAATAACAACATCGCAACATCGTAGTTCTTATTAAAAGCAAACCCCTCATCGATATCCGTTGTTCCAGGATTATCACCGCTGGCAGCTCCTAATTTCAACATCCAGTTCCACTTGCCCGATGCTGAAAATGGACTGATCTCAGCAGCAAATCCGTACCCGGCCATGTTGACTTCAGAACCAGCAGCCGTCTTAACTCCAGTCTTGCCACTCACGAGATCGGCCTCAACTGCCACCTTTAAAAACGAAAGCCTCTGGGTTGCAAACAATCCGACAAACTGGCGAGTGAAGGCATCAGAAAGACTGGCTCCTGTCCCTCCAAATCGATCACCACCAACTGGTGCATCGTTCGCCACCTGGGTCGCTTTAGTGATTTCAAAATAGACACCCATACCCAAATCTGTTTCTGGATTTTCATATTGGTAAAGAAGAGTGTAGGCATCGACATCGTCTTCGTCTCCCAAAGCACCTTCTTCAACTTTACCGATCATTGGCATAACCGTATTGTTTCCAAATGAAAATTTGTAAGCGATCGCATCCTGCGTGTCTAGATAGTGATCAAACGATCCATTGCCAGCTTGATGAGTGAGGCCCAAACCAAATTGCCTTGGCATTCGACCAACAACCAAAGATCCAAATTCTTGTGACCACTTGGCATAAAGTTGGGAAACTGCCAATCCACCAGAGCGCTGATTGTTTGATAAAACATTTGAATCAGCAGAATTACTTGAGGCCGTTCGTGCTCCTGTTCGTACACCCGTTCCAAATTTTTGCCCGATTTGTTGATTGGTTCCAAAGATGCTGTCATTCAAAAGATCAAATCTCCCAAAAATCGTCAGACCATCTGCCGCTATAATTTTAGGTTCTAAAACAAGATGGTGGAGAATATAAGATTTGTCCGAATTCGATGAATCAAGCTCAGCATTCTTCACTTTATTTGCTTCTGCCCGATAAGTACCGGTCCAAGTTAAATCGGCCGAGGCCTTTGAAGAGACCAAGACACTAGCAAGACCAAACAACAAAATAGCAGACACACTTTTTAACACATTCTTTTGTATCAACATCAAATTCTCCATAAACAAAAAGCCAGATTCTGCCTTAATCAGACATCACCTGGCTTTGATTGACAATAGAAATTTCAGTTACCGTAACGTGGGAGCTTCTACTTTGCCACCACACCAAGAATCTCTTCTTCGCGAAGCAACAGCAAATCCTGACCATCGAGCTCGACACTTGTGCCCGCATATTGTGCAAACATCACTTCGTCTCCCAATTTAACATCAAGTGGACGCAAGTTTCCTTTTTTACTTCGATGCCCAACACCCACAGCCACGACAACTCCCTGATTGGGTTTTTCAAGTGCGGTATCCGGCAAAATTAATCCACTGCTGGAAACTGCAGATGGTGCATTTCTCAAAATCAAAACACGGTCATCAATCGGCTGAAAGAACTGAGCATAATCCAAAGCCCCACGAGTTTTTTTGGCCACAGCTGGCGCTAGGGGTTTCACTGTTTTCTTGATTCCCGAATTATTCTTTGTGACCTTAGCTTGAACCGCCTTTTTAACTTTAACAGGCTTAGATACCGATTTGGCTCCCTTGAGCTTCGACGAGCTTGTCGCCTTTGCCACATTGCTCTTAAGTTTTGTCGTTTTCTTTGCAGGAGCTTTAGCAAGAGGTTTCGATTTGGTTTTTACCGAACCTTTAGATTTCGATTTCAAATTTTTAACGATTTTCTTTGAAGGCGTCTTTTTAGCCGCTACTTTCGCCGCAACTTTCTTCTTCAATTTCACGATCTTTTTAGTAGCCACGTTTATTGGTCTCCTCTTCATAATATTTTCGGTACATGATATCCCACTCAGATGTACCCTCTGTCACCGTCTTCTTCAGCGACTGAATCTTTAAACGCACCCTTTCATCAATCTTTTCTTCATTTTTTACCCAAGCCAAAATCGCCCTTTTGGCAGCTCGCATGGCGACATCGTCTTCAGTGTAATCAACAAGATCTGCTTTCCACAGGCCATCCACGATTAGCTTTGCAAAATGCGATTGTCTCTCTTCAGATAAAATCACAGGATCACCCCTTTTTGCTGTGCCATTTTCTTTTTCAACATTGGATACATTTTATAGCGCTCGAACTCTCCCGGATTTTTTCTCTCGAGTTCATCCAACATTTTGTTGACCTCTTTTTCGAGCTCAAACTCGCGTGCGAAGTCCTCTTTTAAAAAAGATGCCGCCTTAGCCAATACGACTTCTTCTTTTGCTTTCAGTTCAGCAATCCCCTGCGAATGCAGCTCATGAACGACGGCTTTCGCAAGACTTTCGATTTGTATTTGATTTAGCTTCATACCTTTGACTAAACGAACCAATGTCACTATTGTCAAGAGAGATCAATTTGAAAGAGCAGACATGGCAAGACACCGAAAGAAAAAACGCTGGTTCGTCACTCGTAAATTTTTATTTATGCTCGCGAGCGCATTGATCCTCGGGTGCCTCGCCGTTGTGCTTTGGATTGCACAGCTCGATCAAAATATTCAAAAGCGCTTCGCCGAAAAAAGATTCGCACCGCCAGTTGAATTCTACTCCGCCCCTGAAGATTTGCGTAATGGATATCAGCTGCCAAAGGAATTTTTGGAGTCTTTATTTTCACGAAAGCGTTTTCGAACAAGGGACTTCAGTCAACCCTTGCATCCCGGAGACTTCTCTGTTTGGAACAAAATAGACTGCCAAAGTGTCATTCAACTTAAGGACCCTACTCCGCTTGAAAAATGCATTGCCTTTCAAAACACTGATGAGTTTCTTATCCAGCCTGACCTTGCAGGCCCACAGGTTATTGCACTAGACAGCAGTGAACACATTCTCGCCACATTCTCTGGTCAGCCACTAAAAGCATCGCTCCGAGCGACGATCGAGCCTGAGCTATTTGCCCAATATTATGGCGACAAACCGATCCTGCGAAAAATGGCCGGAATTGGCGACACACCCGTGGCTTGCTTTGATGCGCTTTTATCAATAGAAGATTCAAGCTTTCTCGAGCACAGTGGCGTGAGTATAACAGGTGTTCTTCGCGCAATTGTCACCAATCTCAAAAAGGGAAAAAAAGCACAAGGCGGAAGCACCATCACCCAACAGCTCGTAAAGAACTATTTTCTAACTGAAGAACGAACTTTCAAACGAAAAATCACTGAGATGGCGATGGCCTTTCTCGTCGAGTCGAGAGTTAGTAAGGATGAAATTCTCGAGACCTATATAAACCTCATCTATATGGGTGCCAACGGTCCATTTCAAATTCGAGGCTGGGGTGCTGCTGCGGAACACTATTTTGGTTCAGAACTTCGTGATTTAAATTTAGAACAGTGCGCCCTTCTTGCTGCCCTGGTGAATGGCCCTGGGGTCTTCGATCCCTTTACCCATCCAGAGCAAGCCACCAAAAGACGAGCAAAAGTTCTCGACCGCATGGTCGAACTAAAAAAGATTTCACCTGAACAGGGGCAAATTGCCAAGGCCGCACCACTTCCGACCAGGCCACACAAAAGTCTCACCGAACCGGCTCCCTATTTTGTTCAGAGCACAAGGCGACAACTCAATGAAATTGGGCTTGATGAGACCGAAGGACTTCGCGTGTTCACTACATTAAATTTACGAGCTCAAGAAGCGGCACACCAGGCGGTTCGAGGTGGAATCGAACGTCTTGAAAAGAACTATCCACATGTTCAAAAGCTCAAAGACCAGGGAAAAAATATCGAAGCGGTTTTGCTTTCTGCAGATCCTTTCACCGGATATATCACCGCGATCGAAGGGGGGAGAAACTATAAACTGACACAGTACAATCGTGCCTACGATAGTCATCGCCAAGTCGGTTCAATCATGAAACCATTTGTCTACTTGTCTGCACTCGAATCTACAGACGAATCTGGCAAGCCCTATACCCCCATCACGATTTTGAAAGACGAAAGTTTTACCCATAAATATCAAGGCCAATCTTGGACTCCTAAAAATTATGAAAACAAATTTCTGGGGGAGATTCCTCTTTTCTTCGCTCTCAAAGAATCACTCAACGTGCCAACCGCTCGACTGGGTTTAGCTGTCGGCCTATCCAATATTATCGACACAGCCAAACGCCTCGGCCTCCAATCAAAAATTGAGCCGTTGCCTTCGCTGACTCTTGGAGCGTTTGAGCTTTACCCATGGGAAGTCCTGGCTTCCTATAACTCTCTTGCCAATCTCGGAACCCGCCACAACCTGACCTATATCATTCGTGCAGAAAACCTCTCTAAACAGTTATTATTTGATCACAAAATTGAAACTGACCAGGCCGTCAACGCGGAGGCGGCAGCACAACTGGTGGGCATCATGAAACAAACTGTTTTGAATGGAACCGCACGCGGAGTGACTCTGGCTAATTTTATTCGACCTGCAGCTGGAAAGACTGGAACTACCAACGACAAGAAGGACGCTTGGTTTTCTGGCTTTACACCATTTCACACGGCCGTAGTTTGGGTAGGCTACGACGACAACACATCACATAACCTCACTGGAGGAGCCGCCGCAGTGCCCATTTGGACCCAATACATGAAAGACTTCGCCCAAATTTATCCAGACAGAGATTTTCAATGGCCCGAATCCGTCGAAGCCGCAAGCCTTTCTCCTGATTTTCTGCACGCACTTGGTGTTCCAGACAAATCTGCAGAATCACTTAAACCCATCCAACTCATTTTTCGCAAAGGTCAGTCCCCCGCTGGCGCAACAATCGCTCCGGTTGGTCCCTAGAAAACACCCACTCCGAGGTAATTCCTACTCTGAACTCTGCAAAATGGTTCTATCAAGATCAGCAAAGCCCTCGACTCTGCATTTTTTCGGGTCTTAACTTACTGATTTTTAAGGATTTTTGAAAATCTGGTGTCAAAAAGTTTGGCAGCGGTTTTGCAACGTAATGAGCACAGGGTTCTTCAATTGAATACGATGGGGTCATTATGAAACTCGCTAGAGCCGACAAGATTCTAGCCATTAAAAACGAAAACGGGGAGGTTTTTGGCTTTCACAGTCATAATCTCCAGGTTGCTCGTCTTGCTCCAGAGATTTGGAGCGTCTTGAAACAAAGTGATCCCACTCTCATTGAAGCTTCAGAGGAACTTGAAGTCTGGAACAATGAGAATGACCCCGACACCAAAGATTCGGTACTCGAGTCTAAAATCCGTTCGCTTTCAATCAATGTCACCCAGATTTGCAATCTTCGTTGCACCTACTGCGGCGCTAACGGCGACGGAACCTATGGCTCAGATGTCAAGCGGATCGAGCTGCCAAAAGCCCTACAACAGGTTGAACACTTTTTGAAAGATGTTAAAGACGGAGAGGCATTTCGCATCAACTTCATTGGAGGCGAACCCCTCATTTACCCAGAGGGAGTTCGTGCAATTGCTGAGTTTGCTCGCCAGACTCTCAGCGATCGCTCGGCGAAACTCACTCTCGAGATCATCACCAATGCGACTCTCATCACTCCAGAGATCACGGCAATGCTCGCGCAAATTGGAGCAAGCGTCGTTGTGAGCTTTGATGGCCCCCCAAGCCTCAATGACAAAGCCAGAGTCACGGCTTCGGGTCGCGGATCATCAGAAAAAGTCTTAGACGGAATTCGCCAACTTTTCTCCATCAAACCTCAGCTTCAATCGCTTGGGGTTAACGCAGTTTTTGGATCCCACCAAACAAACGTGCTAGAAAGCTATCTCTATTTGCGATCTTTTCCTTGGGATATGATGAGTTTTTCATTTGCTTCCAGCGCGCAAGACGAGACCTTCAGCCCACTTTACACTGAGCAAATGGCAAAGGTGGCAGATGCGGCATTTGCTTTTGGTGGAGAACCTGAACTTCGCAGAATTTCGCAGTTCGATCAGTTTTTCAAAATTCTCGATTCGAAAACACGTATTCACAATTACTGTGGGGCCGGAAAATCATTGCTGCAAATTGATACTTCTGGAAATCTATATGCCTGCAATTGGTTTGCAAATGATGCCAGCGAAATCGTCGGCAATGGGACATCTGTCAACGCTGAGAAACTTCGTGCTTATGCTGACCCACTCAATGAGCTCAATGGATGCAAGTCGTGCTGGGCTAAACACATGTGTGGCGGTGGCTGCATGTTCGTACACAAGCTACGGACAGGTAATAAACACAAAAAAGATATTGAGTTTTGCACTAGAACAAAAAACATCATAGCAAAGGGGATTGAATATTATGCTCAAGCTAGAGAACACAAAATCTGATGGTCCAAAGGGGGAAGACGTGAAGTTCATTAAGAAAGTGGTTCCAGCCAAAGAAAAAACTGAGGCGAAAACCGAAATGACAAAGAAAAATACGACGGATGCTCAACCAAAAAAAATGAGCTTGGGATGCATTCCAACTGGAGTTGATTGATATTCTAAAGTAAACTCCCTTTCAGTTTTGTAATTTGGGTTGCAATTCCGGGAGACATTTAGCGTGAAGGTTGAAAACCGCAAGACATTGATTCGAATCATTCCGATCCTTCTTGCGGTCGCTATTGCGGTGGTCATTTGCCAGTTTCGCTTTGATTTCATTGAGTCATTTCTTTTTGATGCTCGAATTCGATTAAAGCCAACATCAAATATTTCAAACAAAATTCAGACGATTGCCATCGACCCAAAAACTGTCGATAGCCTCAAAAGAGTACCAAATGTTCGCGACCATCTCGAGCTTCTCAAGCAGCTGCAAATTGCTCAAGCTGAAGTGGTCATTTATCTCCTTCAACCCAATGAGCTTGTTGGGTCGTATGAAGAATTGAGCGCCTGGGCAAATGAAACTCTGAAGTTCAAACACTTTCACGTTGCCATTCCCGACGTCTATATGAAGTCCGAAGAGGACAAATTCAAGCTCTCGGCCCCATTTGAAAAAATTAATGCCTTACAGGCTCCACGAACTTCTGATCGCACTCTATTTGCAAAAGACGATGTAACCAGAAGAATGATCACTTCCTATCAGGGCCGCCTTACCCTCCACCCTGTAGTGGGAGCACTTTACAACGAAACAATCAAAGACGAAAAAAATATCCGTGGTCTCTTCGAGTTCTACGAAGCCAATCAAACCTACATCGATTTCCATCCCACCGGTACTTACCAGGCACAAAGCTTCGTTGAGACGATCTCTCAGGGCCTAACTGAGGGCTCGCTAAAGGGAAAGGCGGTGCTCATTGGACGCGACATTCGATCGACCGTAAACGACTATATCAAAACACCATTTTCACGTGATGTCGTCGCCATGTCGACACTCGAGATGCATGCCAACATGCTAGATACGATGATTTTGAACTCGGCCCCTTTCTCTGCTCCCAAATGGTTGGATCAGGTGCTGACGACCATCATTTCAATACTTACTCTTTTTGTTGTTTTAATGCTGAAGCCGTCAAAGGGTCTCGTCATTCTAGCATCGTCGGTATTGGTATTTTCGATCGCTTGCTTTTTGACATTTTGGACCACGGGACTCATGATCGGAATGGCACATCCATTTCTTTCAATCTTTATTTGTTACTACTTCTTTATTCCCTACCGGCTCATTATGGAAAATCGAAAAAGCTGGGAGTATTACCAAAAAAACAAATTGCTCACCCAGGTGGAAGAATTAAAAACAAACTTTCTAAGCATGATGTCCCATGATCTTAAAACTCCAATTGCCCGCATTCAGGGGATGACTTCGATCGTGGCCTCTGACAGCAATCCTTTAAGTAGCCGTCAGAAGGAAGCTCTCGCCACCCTAGATAAATCTGCCGAAGAACTCCTGCAGTTTGTCAGCTCGATACTCAATCTCGGACGCATCGAAAGCAAAGAACTTAAACTGCATTTGCAAAGCAAAGATGTAAATTCACTTCTCGAGGATGTCGTCAGTAAACTCGAGTACACAGCACAACAAAAACAAATTGAAATTTCGACCGAATTTGAACCCATGTTTTCGATGAAAATGGATGTCGATTTGCTTCGTCAGGTTTTTTCAAACCTTGTGGAAAATGCGATCAAGTATAGCCCTCCCAAATCTAAAGTCCTAATTACGACCGAAGATAGAAACGGTAAGGCTGTGATTCAGGTCGCGGACCAGGGAATGGGCATACCTGATGACGAAATTGGGCATATTTTTATGAAGTTCTATCGAAGCAAGAACTCTAAGTCCTCAACAATCAAAGGTTCAGGTCTTGGCTTATATCTTGCTAAATATTTCGTGGAGCTCCATCATGGCACCATTTTTGTGGATAGCTCCCTCGGGCAAGGGTCGACGTTTACCGTCGAATTGCCTATGGATTTGACAGATGAAACTTAACAGGCACACCAAGTGCCTGAACCTGTGGAGACGTTTATGCTTAAGGTTCTAGTTGTCGATGATGATCAAGGGCTACGATTTTCAGTCCGCGAAACTCTCGCTGCAAGCGGCGCTTTTGCAATCGAAGAGGCTTTCGACGGTCAAAACGCAATTGAAAAAGTAAGAGAATCACACTTCGACCTAGTTCTTCTCGATGTGGACATGCCACGGCTCAACGGTATTGAAGCTCTAAAGCTGATCAAAGAACATGACCCCCGAATTATTGTAATCATCATGACCGCGCACGCCACAATAGACGATGCGGTTAGGACTGTGAAAGATGGTGCATATAATTATATTTCAAAGCCCGTAAAACCAGAAGAGCTGAAGGAACTGGTAAAAAAGGCCCTGAATGCTCAGTCCATGATTTCAAATATTGCAGCCTCGGCTCCAATTTTAATGGAAGCTGGGCGCAAAATCATCGGGAACACAGCGGAGATGCAGAAAGTTTTTAATATCATCAACAAGCTTTCCAAAGTGGATACACCGGTTTTGATTCGCGGTGCCTCTGGGACTGGAAAAGAACTCGTCGCGCGTGCCATCCATTTTAATTCATCACGTAAAGATTCAAAGTTTGTTGCAATCAATTGCTCTGCGATCCCAGAAAACCTTTTTGAGAGTGAGCTTTTTGGACACGAAAAAGGTTCGTTCACCGGAGCCGACCAAAGAAAAATTGGAAAATTTCAATATGCCGAAGGTGGAACTCTCTTTCTTGATGAATTGGGAGATATGCCGGTTTTGATGCAAGTGAAGCTTCTGCGTGTATTGCAGGAAAAACTGTTCACTCCGGTGGGCGCAAACCGTGAAATCGAATCTAATGTTCGCATTATAGCAGCGACAAATAGACCCTTAGAGGAGATGATCAAAGAGGGAAAATTTCGCGAAGATCTCTTTTATCGTTTAAATGTTATCCCAATATTTTTGCCTTCTTTATGCGAACGTAAAAATGATCTCGAAACTCTCGCCAACAGTTTTATAAAAAAATTCAATCAAGTCCACGGTAAAAAAATAATTGGCATGACTCCAGATGCGCTTGCTTGTGTAAAAAAATATGATTGGCCAGGAAACATTCGTGAATTAGAAAACGTAATTGAACACGCTTTTATACTCGAAAATGGAAACACCCTGACATTGAGTTCGCTTCCAGAGTCAATGTTATTGGCTGCTGGGTACAATCTCAATTCACTTCCAGACAGCGAGTCAGAAAGTACTTCGGTACCTGAAGCCAATTTAGGTTTTTCCGAAAGCGACGATCTCAATGATGACTTCGAGATAGATGAAAATTCTTCGAGCGCTCCGACTTCGCCAGAGTTAGATTTCAACAGGCAAAAAGAAGCTTTCGAGAAAGAGTTTATCATTAAGGCTTTAAAGACATTTAAAGGCCGAATCAATCAAACAGCCTTGCATGCTAACATTCCCAAAAAGACTCTACTGAGAAAAATTGAGAAGTATGGCATCGTTCCGAAAGAGTACGCAGACCCAAAGTGATTTTCCGGCCTTGATCTTTGAGAAATCAAAAAAATCAAGGCGTTTTGAGAAATTTCGCCCGTCACTGCTTAAAATGATTTAATGAACTTTTGCTCCTGATTTCGGCCTGAATTTTGGTTGCGAGTCATGACAAGAAACAGTAAGGTCTCGGTCCCGATGGCAAATGGTTCAACTCTTCCTCCTCAGGCATATACACGCGAGGTTCTTGCTGCAGCCTTCAATTGGTTGCAACATCAACCCGATTCGACGCGCAGGCTTGCGACAACTCCTGACGCATTGGTGGGTCTCTATCTTCGCGCTCAGCGTTATGGATCATCGACTCCTGAGCAGGATGCACCGGTGAGTTCACAAAATTTTATTTCGGACTTAAAGAACTTGGCTGAAGGTTTACGCCAATTCGAAGAAACTAAAGGACTCGGTGCCACACAAAAGCCCCCCTCCCGACCGCATTCCTCGAGCGCAGCTCTGCATGCCGCCGGCAACAATCATCCCTTACAAAACAATTCGACGTTGGCTCCGATGTCAATGACTGGTCCAAATATGAATTTTGCACCGCCGGCAGGCCAAACGACAAGCTCAGCTCAGAGCCCCATGGCCTCCCAGGCCCCTGTATCTCAAATTGTTCAGCCGACTATTCAAAGTTCTCCCGCACATTCATTTGCTAATCCAATTGCAACGGGTCACCTCGTGGGCAACCATTCCGGTACTCAAACGACAACCATGACCGGGAGCGTGACTTCTCAAACTTTGCAAATCACGACCAGCAATACCCCAAACATCAATTTGATCGAAGCACTCAATCCGAATACCCGCTCCATGATTCGCGAGGTACAAGCCTCCCTGAATCTTTCAAATGATGCCGAAACGCTGAATATGCTGGTGGCAATCGCTTACAAAAACATGAAAAATTTGTTAGGCTGAACCTATATTGATTTTGACCAAGTCCGTGCGAATGGACAGGTCTTGCACATAAGGAGTTCGCATGGCCGATCAACAAATTCCGGCGCCAGATTTTAAGGATACCTTGAATCTTCCGGTTACCGATTTCCCAATGAAGGGGAACCTTCCGGAAAAAGAACCAAAGATCATTGCGAACTGGAACCAAAAAAAAAT
>CAYONZ010000010.1:53955-68154 GCA_964405465.1 uncultured Bdellovibrionales bacterium
CCCTATCTGACTCTGCAACCAGAGTATGAAGCCGAAGAGGTGCGTGAATTAGCGAGAGCGTTGCAAAAAGGAGTGGTTTACCTCGGCGTAAAACCTGTTTATTGGTGTCCGACTTTGCAAACAGCTCTAGCCGAAGCAGAAGTCGAGTATCACAATCATAAGAGCCCTTCGATTTTCGTGAAGTTTCCATTCGAAGAAGCGAACCTGAAGTTTGGACCATTCAAAAAACCAGTGTCGATCGTCATTTGGACGACGACTCCATGGACGCTTCCGGCAAATCTTGGTGTGGCCGTACATCCTGATTTCGAATACGGATTTTTTGAAACGGAATCGGATACACTTTTGATTGCCAAAGAACTCAAAGAGTTTGTTGAAAAAGAAATTGGAACCTCACTTACCGCTGTCGGTAAAACTCTGAAAGGGTCTGAGCTTGAACGAATGAATGCTCAGCACCCGTTCTATCCACGCAAATCTCTTTTGGTTCTTGGCCAACATGTCAGTCTCGACGCAGGGACCGGCGCGGTACACACGGCTCCTGGCCATGGTCAAGACGACTACAAGGTCGGATTGAAATATGGACTGGAAATTTTAAGTCCTATCGATGGAGCCGGTCGCTACACCGATGAAGTGCCTGAGTACAAAGGTATACAAATTTTTGAAGCCAATCCAATGGTGGTTGAGCGATTGAAAGAAGCCAATCGTCTGCTGGCATTCAAAACTGTTGAACATAGTTACCCTCACAATTGGCGAAGTAAGACGCCTCTGATCTTTAGAGCCACACCTCAGTGGTTTTTGGGAATGGACATGGAACATTTCAATGTGCGAAAGATGGCACTCGCTGCTGTCGAAACCACTCAATTTGTTCCTGCATGGGGAGCTGCCCGCTTGAGAGCGATGGTCGAAAATCGACCCGACTGGTGTTTAAGCCGCCAACGCACTTGGGGCGTACCTATTCCGGTGTTCTTTTGCGAAAAATGCAATCACCCCTATGCCAATGCTGAGGTCATGTTTAAAGTGGCAGACCTCATGGAAAAAGAGGGTGGGCTTGAGGCCTATCATAAATATTCTTCCGCGGATTTTATTGGCAATCACAAGTGCGAAAAGTGTGGCCATCACGAATTTGCCAAAGGCCAAGACATTTTAGATGTGTGGTTTGATTCGGGTGTTTGCCATGCGGCAGTTCAATCTCGCCGAAAGGGATTAAAGTTTCCTGCGGATATCTATCTTGAAGGAAGTGATCAACATCGCGGTTGGTTTCAGACCAGCTTACTTTCAGCATTGGCTTCACGCGGGGAAGCCCCTTTCAAAACCTTGCTCACTCACGGATTCGTAACAGATACTAAAGGCCGTAAGATGAGTAAGAGCCTTGGCAATGTCGTGGTTCCTGCAGAAGTAACGCAAAAAAGTGGTGCAGAGATTCTGCGCATCTGGGCTGCTTATGAGGACTACGGACAAGACATTGGCTGCGGAACTGAGAGTTTTGCTCGTGTCACCGAAACTTATCGGCGCTTTCGTAACACCATGCGGTTTTTGCTCGGAAATATTTCTGACTTCGATCCGAACAAAGATCGCGTTTCGTTCAAGGATATGCCGGTGCTTGATCGTTATGCTCTGGCCACGCTCAACAATGTAGTCCGCAAATGTACTCACGCTTTCGATTCATATGAATTCTACAAAGTGTACCATATTCTCAACACTTTCTTTACTGTCGATTTGTCTGCGGGCTATCTGGACATGCTCAAAGATCGCCTCTATACAGCAAATAAAAATAGTTTAGAACGGAAATCGGCACAAACGGTGCTCTATGATTTGGTCAAAACACTGATTGCACTTATGGCTCCAATCACCTCATTTTTATCTGAAGAGACACTCGAATATATTCCCGGAGAAAAACCTGAAAGCGTCTTTTTGATGCCATTTCCTGAACCCGTTGCGCAGTGGGATGATGAGGAACTTCTCAAAGAGTTTGCTCTACTATTTGAAGTACGCTCGGATGTTTCAAAGAAGCTTGAAGAGCTGCGCCGAGAAAAACTCATCGGTACAGGTCTTGATGCAAAAGTGATCGTAACCGCACAAAATGATAGGCTCGCTCTCTTGAAAAAATATGAGTTTCTACTCAGCGAGTTTTTTATTGTTTCACAAGTGGCCCTCCAAAATGGTGATTACACCATTGCCGCAGAAAGAGCTGCTGGTGGAAAATGTTTGCGCTGTTGGTACTATAGCACTGAGGTTGGCAAACACCCGCAACACGTTCACTGTTGTCCTAAATGTGTGAAGGCTCTGACATGAATAAAAAATACCTGATGTTTTTCGCGTTGGCTGGCCTTGTTGTAACTTTTGATCAATTGATCAAGATTTATATTCATACCAATTTTCAATTGCATGAATCGCGCACGGTTATTAATGGCTTCTTTGACCTGACTTACGTAAGAAATCCAGGTGCAGCATTTGGCTTTCTTGCATCAGCTGCCCCTGGATTTCGTGAAATTTTCTTTTTGTCGATTCCACCAATTGCATTGCTTATTATTGTCGGCATTTTGCGAGGAGTGAAGAATACAGACCTGATTTCAATCAATTCATTGGCTTTGGTTTTTGGCGGAGCTCTTGGCAATTATATCGATCGATTGAGATTTAAGTTCGTGATCGATTTTTTAGACTTCTATTTTATCAAGGGGTTCGAGAAGGTGGCTTGGCCTGCCTTCAATATTGCTGATATGGCAATTGTCGGCGGAATTTCGATTTTCGTATTTTTAGAACTGACCCAAAAGAAGACATCACAGGGAGAGACAGTATAGAAAACCAGACCGTTCATCACATTGATGGTTTTTTTGCCAATGTGCCGTTCGGATTTGGCGTAGAAATTCCAAGCTACTATGTCGTGCTCAGCTTCACGTATATTGTCTGTTTTCTTTTTTTACAGCGACGCCTTAAGGTGTTCAGGCTCGACAATCATCTCTCCTACAATCTGTATTTACTAATTATGATTTCCGGTTTTTTTGGAGCACGGCTCATGCATGTGCTCTATGAAGAACCCGCTCTCTATCTTGAACACCCCTCCTGGATTTTACAGTTTTGGCGCGGTGGTTTTGTTTTTTATGGAGGCGCCATAGTTGCAACTCTTGGAAGTTTGTGGTTTCTGCATTTTCATAAACAGCCAATCCGAAGTTGGCTCAATGCTTCTGCGCCGGTCATTGCTCTTGGATACGCATTGGGGCGATTGGCCTGCTTGTTCACTGGATGCTGCTTTGGCAAAGTTTGCCTCTGGTATCCGAACTGGCCTTTTCGACACCCAACACAACTGTACGCTGTGCTTTTTGAATGTCTTAATTTAGCCATTCTTTTGTTTTACGAAAAGCATGAGTTGTCGCAAACAAAAATCACCTCTCCTTCGCTGGCGCAATTTGTGCCAAGACTCTATACCTTTCCACTCTGGCTTGGGCTGCATTCACTTTCTCGTATGCTCGTTGAAACATTGCGAGATGATGATCGTGGACGCATGTTGGGAGACCAGAGCATTTCAACCTGGATCAGTGGGTTACTTCTGGTGGTGGCTGTGTTTATTTTTCGAGCCACCTTTAAGACTAGGACGCATCCAAATATGGCCAAACGTCTCGATTGAAACTCATAGAAATGATATGCCGGATAGAGAAGACACAATAACAATACCTTTGTAAATCCCAATATTGTGGCGAGTCACTGTCGTTTCAATAGCATTGTAAACGCCCAAACGGCTGGGGGTCACTTCTGTTGCAACGGCTTTTCCTGTGGCATTTTCTGTGGCATTTTTTTGGTCGCCCAGACCTTTCAGGCCACACCCTAGACATTCGAATGAATCGTTGAATAGATGTGAAATCAACTTTTACTGCACATCCACAACCTCCGATAAGTCGCCATGAGCATTTTGTTTCGACATCTCATGATTGTTTCCATTTTTACTGTGATTTTCGCATTTTCAATACATGCAGAAATCGAGACGCCAAAAGAAGTGGAGCCCCGCACGTTGACCCAATGCCCTAAAGAGAGCCTTTACCTCCAAGAAAAAATCGAGGTATCTCTGTCTGAAATCAGAGAATTTCAAACGCTATACGAAGTGCCTTTGCCTTGTAAAATCATGAATGCAGAGAGCTGCAGCCAAGAAGAAACTCTGCGCATACCAAAATTTGCAACAGCAATTGAGAAGGCTCTCAGCCTGTTCGTTCCGAAGACCATACCCATGAACTGTATCGCCGCAAGCATGAGTCTTTCTGGAGATTTCATTAAACTTGTCAACTGCAGCTCTGAAACTGAAACACTAGGCCCCAGCAAATCGTCAGTTTCTGCACCTCCTATATGCATCACTCATGAGTACCTCGAATTTCTCAAACGGTGGATGGATCAGGCCATTTCTTGTGTGGACACTTTTGAATACCCGCTCAACGCGGCAGAAATATTTGCGATCATCAACCACGAGTCTCGATTTCAGGTCAATGCTCGAAACGGCATTGGAACTGGCTTGATGGCACTTACATCCATCGGTGTGAAGAGTGCAGCAAAAGAGACTTTGTTGGCATCTAACCCTAGTCAAAAAATCACGACCCCAAATCCGAAAATCTTAAATCGATGGAAAGACCTTGAGACCCGTTCGCAATGCCAAGCCTTTCGCAAAATCATGGATGCGCCCGTACAAATGGGTTCGGATGGTACCCTCACCTCTTGTCAACTTACCCATGTCCCAAGTAACCCAGCTCGGTCACTTATCCTTGGTCTAGTGCTCTATCAACAGGCGCAAGAAACCACCAAGCGTCTTCTTCGCAATTTCCCAATCAAGGTTGGAAAAAGTCTTCAACCATTTCATCTGCAATTCAATTCACCAGGTCTGCCTAAATCCTTACAGGCCTACTTGACTCGAGTGATTTATAATCGCGGCCAAGGGACAGTCGAAACTGCACTGAAGAATCTTGTACAATATGAAGGTATAAAGACATTTGGAAGTCTTCCGGAAGCAACGGCCGCAATAGACGTCGAAATCGCAAAGGTGATCAATGAAAGCAGCTACTCATATTCGCAAAAAATTGATCAAGACATTTCGGTGCTCAAAAACAAGTTCAAATGTGACCTTCGCTTTTAAGAAATATTTTTTGCAAATTTTGTTTTGGTTACCCTTACTCTCACACAGTCTTGGATTCAGCCAAGTTGAACAAGAACATGCGAAAGCCATTAGCGGTTCAAAACAAGAGAAACTCGAAGCAGATTTGAACAAATCCATGCAACAGCAACTGCAAAAAATAAAAAGTGCAAAAACCGTTACGAAAAAGATGGAAGTGCTACTCCGTACCAAGAAAATGATTGGTGAATTCAAACAAAATGGTCTGCACAAGAAATTTAAAAATGTCTTTCAAGCTGCCGCGGATTTTGAAACCTTTTTTTCTCCTCTCTATACTTTGAAAATCGAAAGAGTGAAGAAGCCAAAGCGAGCACTCATCTCTGAGCAAAAATGCCGAGAAAAGAAGCAGGAGCTGTATCTTCTGTTTGATCCGCAACTTTCTGAATCAGAGCAACGGCCCGCTGCAACAATGGCAAATGCGTTCCTCATCGAACTGTGCAAATTGGTCCCACCGAAATAAATTCGGAGTCGAAACGCACAGTATGCCGCGTTACAACTCGAGTAAAAAAATCCTAAACCCAATTAAACAGATTTTATTTTTAAAACTTCTGCTGCTTTTTCAAAAGTTCGTGGTACAGGTCTTGCTCACTGTATAACTTGTAGACACTTTGTAACCATTGCTCTTTTTTTATAGAGAAAAAATAGGGGGAAGTTTTATGAGGCCATATAGGCAGACCGTGTTTTCATTTGTCGCGCTTATTGCTGCAATGACATCAGCTACTGATGTTTTAGCCAATGAGAGTTCTGAATTACGAGCTCCGATTCGTATCGAAATTCGTCCAGGTGTTCCACCAAGAGTTCGAGCTCCATATCCTCCGCCGATTTATCAACCGGCACCACGTCCAAGACCTCCACGTCCGTATCCGCCAACTCCGCCGCCGCGTCCATATCCTCCAAGACCATATCCTCCTGCTCCGCCACGACCATATCCACCACCACGTCCGTATCCACCAAGACCTTATCCACCTGCTCCGCCCCGTCCAGCGCCTTCGGTTCGATACTTCGAAGCTCCGATTTATCAGAATTATTATGGTCGCGCCTTTTTTGATGTTCGCCAGTTGCTCGACATCAACAGTCAGTTTGATGGGCAGCGCTTGGCCTACGTGAAAGTTCGCGCTTCATCGCAAGGACGATGGGGTCAGGCCGAGATGCTTATCAACGGTTATGTGCAGGGAAATTCAGTTCAGATCGGTGGGGGAACTCGCGATTATTTCTTCTATCCTTACTCACAGTCTGAGTTTGGATATGGAATTGGCTCGCTCACACTTCAATTTAGTGGCGATGTTTACATCGAAACAATTGGTGTGAGTCTAGATTAAGTAAACAGTTTCTATTGTACTAAATAACAAACATAAACAAAGGGGAGAAAAATGAAAGGTTTAATAAACAAAAGTGTATTAGCACTTGGTTCTTTGATTTTGGCATCGTCAGCTCTAGTAGGCTGCGGTGGTGGCGGAAGCGTTGAGGTGGTGTATGATTCTGGTTACAACTCATGGTACGACGTGTACGGATTCTACTGTGGATCTGGCTCACCTACTCCAGGTTGTAACTACTACGCTGATGGCTTGAAAGTTATCGACATCGAAGATCCATACTTCGATTACAACTACATGCTTCACTACGGAACATACACTTACTACAACACTTTTGGATTCCTACGCCAGTACACTGGATGGGCATGGCAATCTCCAGATGGCGTTTTGTATGATGACTACGGAAATGCGTTGAACAATACAGCGTCTAAAGGTCGCGACATCGTGGCTGACGTTGCTCGTAACGAAAAGAACATTATCAAAACAGTTGGTGAGAAATTCGCAGCGAAATATAATTTGAGCACAGAGACTGGTGTTAAAGTTGCTCGCGTGTTGAACGATTGGGCAAAAATCGGAAAGAGCCGAGCTCGTACCGAGGCTGACCTTGCTGACTTCTCTAAGAAACTTTACGGAGTTGATTTCAACAAAGTAAAAGGCGCTTTGCTTGAAGCACAAAAAGGTAACAAAGCAGTTCTTGAGTCAGTTATCTCTGAAGCTGCAACTAACTGGGCTACTACTCCAGAGACTATGAAAGAAATCATGAAGAGCTGGTACGGCCAACAGGCGGCACAACTCTAAATCATCGGCAGGTCATTGCTTTGATTTTCAAGACCCACACAGAATTCTGTGTGGGTTTTTTTATGCACAATAGCTATAGACTATTCTCATCCTGTTGAGCAGAGTGCAGAACTCCATTGCACTTGCATGACGATCCTGAGGTCCCTCTTCTCGGCCATCTGCTCAGACATTTACTCGTAAATTTACCAATTGATTTACCCATTGATACTCGTGTGTCTTGTCGTCGTAGTCGCACGAATTAACTCAAGAATTGCCTGAGCACAGTCTTTGCTTAAAGAGACAATTAACGGATAAAGCCCAGTAGCTGAGTTTTACTCGAGACTGCGTGTCGAACTTCTGTACATCGGTGCCCCTTGGGGCGCTGATTGTCGAATGAGCGACTCCAGTGATTAGTTATGAATAGTTAATGAAAAGAAAAAAGAAGCCAAAAAATTGTGGCAAAAAAATAGAACGGGAGACACCTAAAATGCTGAACAAGCACTTCTCGACACTTGTTAGTCTGACCCTTGTACGTCTGACTCTTGCAAACTCAAAGCTTGCAAATTTGACGTTAGCGGCATCGCTCATCATCTTGCCTTTTCCTTCTGCTTTCTCTGCAGAAAACAACGGGACCAGAAACGGAGCTTACCCGACAAGTCCGAGTTCCAAAAATCCTCTCTTTCGAAACAATATTTTAGAAAGTCACAACCCTACACCCTATTCATTTATTGAATATCCAAATGGGCGAACTTCCCCTTATCGAGTGACTGGTACGCGATATGGAAATCCTGAGATTCTCACCAACGGTTCCGTTGGGAACGATGCTCCTGGTGCGATGAGTTCTGCTGACAAAAAAGATGTTAAGATAGAAGTCTTCTATCATGGCTTCACCCAAACAGGGCATGCGATGCGAACAGCAGCGCAAGAAGCTGTAAGTGCATCAAAGCTTGTTTTTCTACCTAACCATGTGGGCGCAGGTCCTTATGGATATGAGTCTGAAATTCGACAAGGTGTGAATCATGAAGCGGTTAAAGATGGATTTGTGGGCGCCTTTGCTGGGCTCGAACAAACCCTTCATGGAATTCAAAAAAACTATGGAGCAGAAAAGCTCAATCTCACCGTCTATTCTGAAGGTACCATGCTCGCGCGAGAGTACTTCTCAGGAACTATCGCTTTCGACGATAAAATGATTCCCATTCGAAGTCTCGAGGTGGCTCGCCAGCGGCAATCGCAAATTGGACATGTGGTGATGATGGGTGGACCTCCCTACAATATTAGCGGAATTCGCATGGACTTGTTGATCTTGGGCTCATTGCTCGGATTCGATCTCAACACTGTTCACAAAGAATACGATGGTAAAATACCACTTGGAATGGGAGGGGAAACTCGTGACCTATCAAAGGCATCATTGGTTGGAAGAGTGCACGATGTTCTTCGAAGCTTTGGCTTGGGCATTGGTTTGAATGCAGCGATGAGTGCCGCCGGCAATGTGCAAAACTTTGGCGAAAATAAAGAGCGACTTAAATGGGTTCTTGCCACTGAACACTCAGATCCTACGAGCGAGTTAGTGAGAGACTTCGTTAAAATGAAAGGGCTAAAGGATTCGGAACTGCCGCCATTTGTTGGCTCGATTGAAGAAGACCGAAGCTCTGCGAATCTCCCAAGCTCAGGGATGGAAATAACAATGGTTGTTGGTGGAAAAGATCAATTGGCGAATGTCGATGAACTGCTA
Source organism: uncultured Bdellovibrionales bacterium (assembly GCA_964405465.1). Classification (GTDB taxonomy): domain Bacteria; phylum Bdellovibrionota; class Bdellovibrionia; order Bdellovibrionales; family JAMPXM01; genus CAYONZ01. The sequence continues at coordinate 62,921 of CAYONZ010000010.1, forward strand.
AGAGAATATGCGGCTTATTATCTCATCAATCCAAAGCGAACACGCTTTATTTTTCTTCCAGATGTTGGGCACATGGATTTGATTTGGGATGAAGTGCAAAATGGAAAATACGGTCTCGCAAAGCTGCTTGAAGATATAAAAGCCAATCCGGAAAAGTTTCAACCCACAATGGAAAATCCATTTCTTATTGTTGGCAAAAAAGGCTTAACTACAAGAAAAAATCTAGAGACCAGACGTCTTGAACACAAGTTTCGCGGCTATGTCGAAAGACCAGAGACTATATATAGTCATCTCGGGAGCAGTTCGCCATCTGCAGCCGGCATGACTTGTGAAAGCATCGTTCCCTGAGTATAGTTCCGTAGGCACAGTTCCCAAAGTACAGCTCCGTAAGTACGATTCAAAAACCCTATTCTAAAAAAAACGCCTCAATGCCGAGGCTTTTTTGGGGTGGGCCTTCGGAATTCCCAGAACTGAGAGCTCTTTGCCAGATGCATTGGTATTTGAGTGTTCTGGTTATGATTAGATGCTTTATTTTCTCAGGGGATCTTTCTCTCCGCGGGTTCGCCGACCGAGTACATCATCGTTCGCGATGAAGTAATTCGGATCTTTTTCCCTGATGCGGGGACTTTTTACTGTTCAAAATTCTGACAGTCGATACTTAATCTGTTTACCCTTACACTGCCGTCGGTTCAAGACTGACACTTGTGCAAACATATCGATGTGGATCTATTTTCGCAGTGGATGTTTTCACAAACCAGGCACCATTTTCTACTTAGATTTTAATGACAATGCCGAAGGGATTTTATGCTAATGCCACAGAATTTTGGTAAACCAAGCAAGGTCCACCGACGACCTCTACACCTTGTGATGCTTGTCTTGATATTGCTCAATTGTGGCATTAGTTCGAACGCAAATGCCGAGTCCAAAAGCATTCCGACAGCTGCCGTATCCAAGGCAAACGATGATATTCCGGCGGCAGATCTAATTTACAACAAAAACCCGATCGATCCCGAACGAGCCGCCGATTTGCGAGCTAAAGGATTAGATCTTGCGACGCTTGATCCTGATTCGTCGGATGTTTGGCAACCCACCAGCTATTCGGCAACTAACACCAAAGAAATGAACTATCCAGAGGATGGAGCCACCGTAAGGAGCCAAGAAGTTGTACGTGACAACATCAATGGATTTCGCGCAAACATCACCTATAATAATCAAAGTTTTCGTCTTATCTTGAGTTTAAATTCGCATGCGGCCATGGCTCGCGCCGCACTTTTACGAAGAGTCGGATACCCAGTTCAATCTCCTAAATACTATCGGCGATTGCGAGTGGAATTTGAATCACTCGAGGCCAAAGAAGAATTTGTTTCGAATATCGCAATCGATGCCGAAGGCGCTGGTCGCAATCGATGGGTTCTTGAAGACAATAAAGATGAAAAACACATATTGATTCAAGACGGAATGCTCGAACCAACGGAGTTTAATGTTCCATCGGCATTTTACATGGGCATTATGGATTCGTCGCGGTTGCAGGACCGTCGCTATATGCGGGCTCTTTTGATTCCATTTGTTTTGATGGATATTTCTGAAAACGTAGACCTGTTTAGTTACGAAGCTGCTAAGATTTTTAGTGGCAACATCACCATGAACCAAGCCTATGCTGATAAATTTCAGGGAACCGATTATGATGATTGCCGATGGATGCTGGCGCGAATGGCGAACTTCAGTCGTAAAGACTGGCAAGAGATGGTGACTGCAGGTTCCTATCCAGAGGACATCTCGGCTTTGATTCTCGAAAAAATTATTGCTCGCCGAAATACGATGATGACTTTGTTCAACATGAAAACCCTCGTCGGACCCCAGGCCGGCAACATGCCGTATAGTAAAACTATCAACAAGGGATACGTTAAGAATGGTAAGGCAACAAAAGCCAATTACGATGGCTATGCTTTACGATTTCGATATGGTGATCCAAGTAGCCCGATCACAGGACCAGAAATTGGACGGTTTGTTAAAATCAAGGGTCTGAGTGCGCTTCTTGGGCAGGCGATTACTCGGCTTAACGAAAAACTCGAGGTGCGCGGTATGGAAGCCGTCATGAAAAATCGCACTGCAGCTCTGATGAGTAGATTGAAACAACACTTCGGCAATAATCCGAATTCTCCATTTTCAATGCCGATCACCAGTTGGGGTGGAGTGATCGGCGGACCGATGATTCGAGCCAGCCGAGACTTAGTGACTGGATCTTACTATGGAACTCAGTCGAGCGATTTTCAGGTTCAGCTCGTTGACCAAATTTCAGCCTCTGCGCGTATAGGGTATTATCGTGGCTGGGACGGAATTACCAATATGATGCCATCGGTTTCTCCACAGGTGAGCTTCACTCGAACTTATGTGCATGTTCGCCCCGTTCCCTCGATTGAAGCGGCTTCGAAACAAAGTTGGAAAGACCTCTATGTTCCTTCGTCGATGCACAGCCTAGCGGACACCCTCAAATTCAAAAATGATAAAGACGAGACCACGCGCCTTGATGCGATGAAGGCATCACTTGCGAAATTTCTTGATCAACTTAAAGATCAAGAAACTTTCACTGTGATTGACTCCTATTCTTTGGGTGCAACGGCTCAGGCCAGTGTGCCGCTTGCTGCAGTCTTAAATATGAATCCCTTGAACTATGTGAACAGTTTGGTACTAGGCTTTGCTGCAAACCAGTTTTTGACAAAACGAACTGTGTTCATTCGCGAAAATGGTTTAATCAAAATCTATGTTCAAGACGTTTCATCCCAGGCCTTATCGGCCTCGCTTGACTTCAATTGGTGGATGAATATTTGGAATATCAATCGCACCGAAAAATGGGGCAAGGCTGCAACTCGCGCCTACCATCTATCTGAAGCACCAACCGATCTTAAAGAAACTGGAAATTTTATTTCATCAGTTGCAACTGTGCTGAGACACAATAGCACAGAAGAACTAGAGACTCTCTACCGACCTTATGTGCTCGATCATCGTCTCAAGGACAGCGTCGCAAATGGCAAATTTCTATGGACACGCTGGTACAAATTGGCAGAAGAACATCGGGTTTCTGTGGTGCCACCGCTAGATGAAGAACACAAGAAGGAAGACCCCAAGAAATACACTCGCACTCTGTATCGTTACAAACTTTTAGATCGAACCGGTCAAAACTACTATGCGTTTCTCTCTGACGTATTAGATGGACTGGTGCAAAACTCATCCAAAATTCGCGGAGGAATTCTGGGGTCAGGAGAAAGTTCAAATCCATCGGATACTTTTTTAGGAGAGTCAAAATGGTCAGAAGTCGCCACTGAAGTTGAGACAACAGCGAGCAAAGACGATGCCCCAGTCACGTTGAGCCAGCACTATTGGACTGGGTGGACACTTTCGAAGAAGTCCTTGTTTTCGATACTCAATGTTTTGGATAGACGTTTAAAGAGCTTAAGGCTTGGATTTACTCTTATCAATCGCGATGAGTTTGCACAGATGAAGAGTCTGCAACTTTACCAGATTCGCTCGACTCTTGCGCTCTATAGCGACGGAGTAAATAGACTGAAAGAAATCTTTCTATCTCGAACGGTCGCCAAAAAAGGAAAATCTTTTTGGCGGATAATTGGTGGGGATTCTTGGAGTGCCTCGGACAAACAACTCGTCGAAAAAGTTTTAATTCCTTTAGCTGGTGGCAAGACTCGTTTTGCTCGTGAATGCCTGGCAGAATATCAGAAACAAAACCCTGAGACTCAATTTACCAACCCAATTATTTTTGCCGGAAACTCATATGATTGTCTGCTGCCTTGGATGCAGAAGGTACTAAAACTTCGACGAGAACTACCTGACCTCAAAGACCGAGAGCAGTCGGCCCGCTGGACGACTCGCCTCGTGTCGGCTCTCGAAGAGAATGCCGATCTCGGACAACTACTACAATTGATTGGCGAAAAGAATTTATTTTATGTCATCAAAGTCAGTGGTTTTAGAACGCATGACGAGAATGGCGACACAGCTGATTATACATCAAGCTCATACGGCACCTACAATTCAACAGAATCTGTCGGAATTTTCTCTGATTTCGTAAACAACTATGGAATTTCCTCAAGTGAGCTCAACGCCAGCTATTTGAGTGAGGGGAATTAAAATGAAAGCAAAGTTAGTACAAAAATCTCTATTGCTCGTGTTTTCTCTTGCGCCCTTCACTCTGCTGGCAACTTCTTCTCGAGTGACTAGCCCAAAAGGAGCATCCATTAGGGTATCAAAAACGACCGGAGGCTCGGTGATCAACACTGACCAGAGTGTCGATATCGTCGTGACTGTTTTGAGTGCAAAGGGGATCAACGAAATAAATGTCTTGAGCTCACGTGGGTTTTTGCCAAACGCAAGTTATGTTTTTTCTCAAAGCGAAAGAGAAAATCTCAGAGGACTTGGCAACAATCACATTGGATATTCTGTAAGAGCTCGATTGAACTCAATCGCAAAGTTTGAACAACTCAAGTCGTTTGTAAAAACCCAGAAATTCGATCTTGCGATTGAATACAACAGAGTGCTAAGCCTAGCCGAAGGTGGCGCCTCGGTCTCTGCGGGCGCATCTACAGATAATATCTCAGCGGAACAAGATCGATTTTTTGGAATTCAATGGGCCCTCAAGAATTCAGGTCAAACTTTTGGCATTGAACTCGACGATATGAAAAGCTACCCAGTAAAAGCGATTGCAGGAGAAGACATCGGAGTCTTCCGCGCACCAAAGGAAAATCTTGATCCTAGTAAACAGGTTGTTGTCGCCGTTCTTGATACCGGTCTCGATTATGGACATCCTGATATAACGAATCGAATAGCTGAAAAACCAGAAGAGTGTAGACAACTCGTAGCCTACACAAAGTGTTTGAAGGACGCAGAAAGTAAACCCGAAGACGGCAAAAAAAATTCTTCATCCACCGTTTCTGGCACTGGCACCGTCTCTGGTACTGGTGCTGGCGCATCTTCAGGAAATCAAGCTACGGTCGCAGCCAAAAAGAAAGCCTGCGATGCCCAGTACTCCACTGTTGATTCAGATCACAATGGGTACCCACTTGATTGCGCTGGCTGGAATCTTACGGTGAAACCAACCATGCCCGGCGCACTTGTTTGGGGCAACAATGATGCTTCAGATAATACATCTACAACCACTGGCCATGGCACCCACGTTGCCGGAATCATTGCCGCGGAATCAAATAACGGTGTTGGTATTCAAGGTG
>CAYONZ010000010.1:68254-78178 GCA_964405465.1 uncultured Bdellovibrionales bacterium
ATGATTCAACTTGCAGAACAGCGAAACGTTCTCATCGTTGCTGCCGCGGGGAACGACAATACAGATGCTTTGGTTCGCCCCTGTATTTACCCTGGCGTCATCTGTGTGGCCTCACACGATCCTGACGGCGCGATCTCACACTTTTCAAACTATGGAAGTGGAGTTGACATTGCTGCTCCAGGGCTTTCAATTTTGAGCACAATTCCGCTTGAAGCAACACCCGAAGTGTTTTTGACCTCAAGAGGATATGACTACAAGCACGGCACATCGATGGCCTCCCCTTATGTAGCCGGTGTCTTGGCACGTCTGCTAAATGCAGGATTTTCGCCTAGAGAAGCCTATGCTCGAATTATGTCTTCAGCACGCGAAACAAAACAGTCAGAACGGCTCAATCGATTTAAATTCGTTAATTCCGGAAACATTGATCTCGCGCGAGCATTCACTGTTAAAAAACAACCTTTGCTCTTACCCACATTTAAAACGCCAATTGCCATCGCTTGGGATCGTATTGCAAAAAGAATTAGTTTTTCAGTGAGCATGAAGAACTTTTGGGCCGAAGCCCGCAATGCTAATATCGAGTTGAGTCTTTTGGGGAGAGCTCAAAATGATGCGAGAATCTTGAATGCGAATTGGGTCGTCCCTCTTTGGAAAGAAGATGAAATTCGAAACTTCGATTCAAGTCTTGAGGTACTTTCAAATCAACTTGAAAGCGAGCTCACATTTGAAATGAAAATCACTCTTGCCGACGGGAGCGTGCAAACTCGCCGCTTACAAGCTGAAGTTCGTGTACCAATTGGCGCCAACAATTTAGATCCTGAAATCAAGTCGATTCCAATTCTATCAAATGGTGATCTCTCAAAGGCGACAATACGATCTGTGCTCAACAAGGATGGAAGCACCAGCCCGGAGTATTTTGCTATTGAGTCCCAAGGTGAGTCGGCCTCTCTTAAACTTCTTAAACTGCAGGGGGGATCATTCACGGTCACTGCACAAACTCAATTGGCAACAAAAGACCTACAAGATCTGCTACTCATCGAAAAGCTTTCGCTTTCGACGAACCAGCAGAGAACCTATGTCTTGATCTATCGAACATCAATTCCTGCTGACGCAGACAAAGCCACTAAGACTGGACAAGGACAGACTGAAACAGAAATGCAACCCACCGTTGGTTTTCGATTCTTCTATTTTGATGAGGATTTGAAACCCAAAAATGTTCGATTCGATGGTAAAATGGACTCCTCATTTGTTTACCCAAACAAGGTCACAGGTCTCAAAGAAGATTTTGAATGGATGGGAACTTCAACCGGAAAAGTTCCTCTTTGGGTTGACCGCGGCACCACGCCAGATCTCGAGAAGAAACCGTATGATCCTTGGGCTGCAATGGATCTAGATGCGCCCATTTACAAGGTCTTCTATTGGAGTACCGATGGCCTTAAGACTATTGCGGCACCTAAAAACTATGTCCCATTAGCACTTCTCAAGCCTTCGCCTGAGCAGATCATATCTGGACGCTTACCTATCATGTTTGTGAAAGATGCCAACTCAACAAATGCTGTTTATTCAGTTGCGGAGGCTTTTGATGGTAAACTCGAGAATCAACAAAACTTCAACGCTGGATTCTTTCGAGCTCTCTGGGGAATTTCTCGAACGTCGGTTAGCGACATATCTCAAGTCGATGATCTCTCTGGGACAGTTTTTTTCAACAGTAGTTATCGAACTGCTCAACGGGCAACTGCTCTGTTAAATCATCGTTCAGCAACTAAAGACGATCAAAAACTACTAGATGTTTCACAAGATTTCGAAATCGCGGCAAGCGGACTGATTGATTCTATCATCAATGTTCCTGGTCTATTTATTGGACGAAACTCTGCCGCTGTGATGGCGCAATCTATTTACGATTTGGAGTATCAGGATCTGAAGACACGAGAACGGGCAACCACCTCAATGCGGAAGTTTAGCTTTTTGCCACAATTCTTTTACAGCAGGTTGTTTTCACCGGCCTCAATCGAGGACAGCCTCAAGTCGCACGGTAGCGATCGCCTTCCGGGTATGTACGTTGCTTCTGGACTAGGTTTGACCCAAGGCCTTGAGGTGATAGTGCCACGCTACAATCAATCGGGCCAACTTCTTGGATTGATACGGCCAGCACGTTTGCAGCTAGATGCCTCAAGTGACTGTGAATCTGTTGGAAATGCCGTTGGCGCAAACGCCGATGAACCCGCACGTATGATGTTTTTCTGCAAAGACAGATTTATTCAGGTTCCTTTGAAATACTAGGGTGTATTCTCACTACTAACCTGTAAGGCTATTTACTCGGTGGGCTTTAAGGCTCACCGTCGGTCTCCAGGCCGAAATCAACAATTGTTTGAAACACTTGAGATAGAGATTCGGATTTCGAAAAGCTCAAGATCCATCCATATTTTTTACAGATCGTTGACACCCAGGCTAAACCTAAGCCAGTGCCGTGTTTTTTCGACGGATCATAATTGAACGGCTGACCAACTTTTTCGAGAATATCTGCGGGCAATCCAGGACCATGATCTTCAACAATCAACTGATGCCCACGAATCATCACACGAACCTTTGACCCTTCAGGCGAATACCTCAAAGCATTATTCAAAAGATTCGAAAAAACTTGGCGCACGAACGCTGGCTTCGCAAAAACAGTAAAGTCATTCGATTCGGCAAATTCTATTCGGGATGGATAATTGCGGCTTACCTTTTCTATTGTTTCTTCAACAAGTGGTTTGAGTTTCACCGCATGAAGCTCAACCGCAAACTCAGAAAAATTTTCGACAGAAGCCCACTCCAAAAATCCCGTAATAACAGAATTCAAATGATTGACCTCGTGTAATCCATCTTGAAGCAACTTCTGGCGAATGACCTCGTCTTGAGCAATCACCGAAGCTTCAATGCAATTCTGCAAGATAGTCAAAGGGGTTTTGAGTTCATGCGCCATTTGCGCCGTCCATGCTTGAGTAGACTGCAGACTACTTCGAATCTTTTCTTGTAGAGACGCTGCGGATTTTACAAGTTGACTGAACTCATCGTTAGAGTCTCCAGAAAGTTGATCGATAATTTTTGAAGAGGCTAAATCTTGTGCCGATTCTTTTATCATCTGTTTTTCATCGAGTTGCGCCCCTACAAACTGAAGATAGTTCGAAAGACTAACCAAGGGTCGCAACAAACTTCGACTTAAAATATATGTGGTGATTAAAATTAAAACGATAATCAAAATTCCGTAGACCATCACATGCTGCCCAACCACCCGCCAACGAAGTAAATCTTCGTCGAGTATGATTCCGACTTGAAGAAGTCGACGTGGAGCTTTAAGACTAATTGGATTTTCATTCTCAAGCGGCACCGATAAAACGCGAATAAAATGTTCGTCTGTTTCAATGGTTTGCCAAGTTGGAGCAACAGGAAGATTCTCTTTAATCAATTGCGTGTTTTTCGATCGATAGAGAATTTGACCTCGTCGGCCATAGACCACAATAAATTGATTGAGTTTGTCTCCGCCCAACACATCTTGAATAATATCTTCGGCCTCTTCAAACTCTGCGAGATCGGCAGTTGTGAGATCAGATGAAATTAAAAGCGAGGCTGTCGATTCTATTTGATGATCAATCAATCGAAATTGTTCGGTTCTAAATAAAATATATTGAATTGCTCCGACTGCACCTATGGCCAGCGTTAAAACAATTCCAATAGTGAATATAAACTTACGCTTCAAGCCAGTACCCGATGTTTCGACGGCTCATGATTTCGGCCTTAGACCCAGCAGATTCCAATTTTTTTCGGAGATTTTTGATGGTTACTTCGACCACATTAGACTCTACATCAAACTGGGTGTTCCAAACTTTATCGAGAAATTGAAATTTATTGTAAACACGCCCAGGATGTTCAATCAGGGTCAGCAAAACCAAATACTCCTTGTTAGACAAATCAACGACTGTGCCGTCGACGTCTGCCCGATGTTCAAGAGCATTAACAGTTAAATTACGAGCCGAATAAATCACTGAAGGAGCAGTTGCACTGTCAGCGCGCCTCATTAGAGATCGGATGCGTGCAGATAGTTCGACCAAAGAGAATGGTTTACTCAAATAATCGTCGGCACCGAGGTCAAGTGCCGCGGCCTTTTGTGCTGGAGTATTAATTGTCGATAGAATCAGAATTCTCACCTTTGGAAAAGAGGACTTCACCTTTGAAATGAAGGTGATCGAATCGGTTCGATGAAGCATTCGATCTAGAATCATCACTTCGATTTGACCTTTATAATTGTTCAAAAAATTTTCGGCCTCTTCAACCGAACTCGAAGGATGTACCGTGTAGCCTTCACCCTGAAGCGCTTCGGTTAAAAAACTCAATACCTTAATCTCGTCTTCGACAACTAGTATTCCACCCATGTATTTCAATATGAGCTAGGGTTGAGACCGAGTCAACTGACTGACCCTGAATAAAAAAGGCGACTATAACGTCGCCTTTACTAAAAACTTTCTAGAGCGAACTCTGGAAATTACTTAGTTGTTGCTTTTTTCATGCAAGCTTTTTTAGCTTTGCCTTTCAATTTACCGCAATCTGCTGATTCAGGCGCAGCAGCAGCAGTTTTTACTGCCTCAGTTTTAGCTTCAACTTTTGCTGGAGCAGCTGCAGGTGCAGTTGCTACTGGCGCAGCAGCAGGAGCTGTCGGAGCAGTTTTTGTGTCAGCAGCGAATGAAGAAGCCGCGAATACAAGAGTAGCTACAGTAATTAACATTTTCATACTATTCTCCTTTAAAGAACATTGTTGTTTTCAGAGAATCTACCCGACTGAGATGAACTCAACATGAACGATAGATGAACTGTTTTTCACTTTCGCGGCGAAATCGCCTGAAAAAGTAACAACTCTGTATGACCAAAACAGGCCTTGCGGATTTACCCCTGGGCCTGCTCTTTTTTGCTGACATACTCTTCACGAATATACTGGCGTATATGTTTTAGGAAAGAATCACTCGAGCCAAAGAAATTAAAAAAACAGTGGTAAATATTTGGATTGTCTTTGTCTTTTACGCTGAAGGAACTTCGAGCCACGATACCATCCTTTTTTTCATGCCAGAATATTGGACTGTAAAAACGCATGAAAGCCCCTGCCTTAAGCGGACTCGGGTGCTTGATGGTAATACCAAACTCCGAAATCTCCTCAAGTTGAACCTCCTTAGCAATGCGCACCTCAAGCGCAACACTATGAAACTCGGTATCAACACTTTCCGTTTTAGGTTTCAAATCAGGGTGAAAAGCGTAGATTTTTGCTAGCAAGAGTTTTCTGTCTATGTCTTTGATCAGCATGTCGACAAAAAATGGATATCGAAAATAAATGGGACTTTCTTTCGAAACGTCGCGGGCCAACAGATAAACAGGAATTTTTTCTTCCTCTTGCAAGAGTTCTTGCTTGCGCATGAAATCGAGAAGATGATCGTACCATTCTTGTTCAACCTGAACCAAACTTGCATCAATATATATTGCTTCAAGACGATCAAATTCACGAGGTGTCCCTTTGCGAAATACCTTATAAGACAAGGAGTGACGATCTTCTTCCACCAATTCTCGGATGGTCAGCCGCACCAGTTTTTTCCCATCGGCTTCACCTGCTCTCTCGAGGTGACCTTTAATTTCAATTTCAAATTTTTCAAGATTTGGCCCCTCAGCAAAGGTCATCAACGAAACCTCTTGACCGGCCAGCACACACTTCATGAATTCTAGAAACTCAGGAAGTTGCTCTTTGTCTAAAGATTTCAACCATAGGCCCGGATCATTTTTGTGCTCTTCGATGGTGAATCCAAAAATATGATCTGCTTGGTCAGGTGGAGGATCAATGCTCACTAGGTCGAAACCGTCCCCATTAACAATAAGACTTACGCTTGCGGAAAAAGAAAATGCCGTCTTCACTTTTTGCGGAGCCTCTCCAGTGGCCTCGCCAACTATTTCTAAAAGATCACTGGCTTCCGGATCTTTGGTGGCATTGAGAACTTCTCCTTGGGGAGGAGACACAGTGTCTTCTTCTACAAAATCATTCACCAATTCAACAGACTCTTTCTTTATAAAAGTTGAACATGTTCTTAAAAATGAAGCATAGGATTTAAAATGATGGGCTTTGGCATTGAGAAAATTTTTTTCAAGCGCTTCTTGGAAAAGTTCTCCAACTTGAAGATTCATATCAATAACTGCAAAATGTTTTGCATCGAGGCCCACGGCGTACCTTGGGCGCTCGGGCACACGTTTATGTTGCTTTTTTACATTCCCCTCAACATTTTGAATGTAGTGCCGAATTCGACTGAGCTGCTCAGGTAAAATTCCAAAAAAACTAAAATAACAGAGATGTTTGGCAGAATCCTGTGGGTGTGGTTCGGAGTGATAGGAGCGCACATGCAATGCCGACTCTTCGGCTTTGCCAAACACCGGTGAATAGATTTTGGCAAAAACGCCCGGATTCAGTGGGCCCGGATTAGAGATTGCCAAACCGAAATCACCGAGTCGCTCTATCATCGCATCTTTTCCCATATCGATGGCCATTTTTGTTTTTTGTTTGAACAAAAAACTTGTCGCCGGATCCTCTTTTTCGGCCATCAAAAGTTCAATTTTTTGCAAGAAAAGTGTTCGATCAAGAGGTTTGTACATGAGATCGGTAATAGACTCGTGTCGCAGTGAAGCTGGATCGGAATGGGAGTCGTCATTTGCCATTAGCATGACCCGAAGGGGTTGGTCACTTGTGGTTTTTCCAGTCGAAGAAAATACATTTCGCACTTCAGTCAACCACTTAAATAATTCGAGATGCGACGCCAACTCTTGATCTAACACCAAAACCACAATTGAACTGGATCCCTCAGTGGTTTTATCAACATGCTTGGCATCTAGGGTGTCGGTTTCAACAGACGGTGTTGTAGTTGTTGACTCTGAAGTCTGGTCGGCATTTTTCTCTGGCATATTTTCTGAGGGCTCTTCGCCTGCACGAGCATCCAGGTAGGCTTTTTTGAAGGTCTGCAAATCTGAGAATCGCTCCAACGCAATCTTTCCGGGAAACTCAGACAACCACTGGGGAATCTCAGTTTGAAGATGTTTATCAGATGAAAGCAGAAGCAGCCTTTTATTCATAATCTTGCCTCTCATTTTATACCCTTAGCTAAGGGACAGAAAGGCCTGATAGATCAATTGGACTCAATATCAAGATAAACTGACATCCCCAACTAGACATCGACTTTAGGCCATTTACTTGGCGGCAAGCGTGGCTGTGCCGCCGTCTCAGCTTGAGACGACCATACTCTTTCTGCGTGACTGTTGGGTCAGTCGGCGGTCCGTCAGTGCTGGGTCTTTTGGTTAGTTCGAACCTTTTTTTTCAAGCTCTTCCCAACGTGCATAAAGCTGGTCTATTTTTTTTTGGGTCTCTTCAGCTGATTTCGCAACTTCACTCACTCGACTCGGATGACCGAGCACTTCGGGTTTGCTGAGTTCTAGATGTAAATCTGTCAGTTTTTTTTCGAGATCAGCGATCATGGACTCCATGCCATCGAACTCACGCTGTTCTTTGAACGACAACTTCTTCTTTTCTTTGATGATCTCGCTCGTGCGATCAGAACTGTTAAAACCACTCTCTGTTGCCGTCAATGCACTGACTTTGGTCTCGTTCTTTTTCGGCTTGGGAGATTGGGCCGCATCAAACCAGGCTTCCCACTGAAGGTACCCGGCAAACTCCATTAAGCCTGTATCGGAATGCTCGAAACCAGTAAATGCGATGATCTTTTCTGCCACTTGATCAAGAAAGTAACGATCGTGGGTCACTAAAATCACGGCTCCAGGAAAATCAACCAAGCAGTCTTGCAAGACATCGAGAGTTTCGACGTCAAGATCGTTTGTTGGTTCATCTAGAACCAAGAGATTTGCAGGTTCTAACATCAATTGGGCAATACGCAGACGACTTTGCTCACCACCCGAAAGCTTTGCAATTGGCATATCGAGCTGTTCAGAGCGAAACAAAAATCGACTGAGATAGCTTCTCGCAAAAACATATTGCCCACGAAAATTCACATAGTCTCCACCAGGTGAAATGGTCTGCATCAGAGTCTTTTGGGGATTGAGTTCCGCTTTGTGTTGATCAAAGTAGGCCACCTGAAGGTTCTCTGCATGCACCACTTCTCCTGAAGTCGGCGCCTCACGCTTAAGAAGAGTGCGAATGAGAGTCGACTTTCCTGCACCATTATTGCCGAGCAATCCGATTCGCGACTTGGGCCCAAGTATCAAATTGAAATCTCGAAAAAGATCTTTTTCACCATAGGATTTCGAAATCTGTTTGGCCTCAAGGAGCTTCTGTGGTGCACGACCTTCAGCTGCAAAATCAAATTGTGCCCGACGTACCAGATTTTTTTCACTGATATCACTCACTTGATTTTTTAAGTCATCAGCCCGCTCAATTCGTGCTTTCTGTTTTGTTTGACGAGCCTTAGCTCCCCGGCTCAGCCACTCCTTTTCACGCCTAAGAGTGTTTTTGAGGGTTTGCTCTTGTTTTTGCATTGAAGCCCAAAGCTGCTCCTTAGCCTCGAGATATTGGGAGTAATGACCACGTACCTCAATCAAGCCTTTTGGATAACGTCGATCGAGATCTAGTATACGATTGGCAACTCTCTCCAAAAACAAGCGATCATGGGTGATGGTTACAACAGCCATTGGAGCACTTGCGAGATATTCTTCAAGCCAAAGAATGCTCTCTAAATCCAAATGATTCGTCGGTTCATCAAGTAAAAGCAGTTGTGGTTCTTTAACCAGTTCACAAGCAAGGGCCACGCGCTTTTTCCACCCTCCAGAAAGCGAGACGACTTTATCATCTGAGCGATCACTAAGGCCTAGCTTGGCGACAAACTCATAGGCTTTAGCCATGCCTCCATGCTCATCAATTTTTTCGGCGATTTCGAGAATTGTTTCAAAGACAGTTGCCTCTGCCTGCAATTTAGGCTCTTGTGCCAGGTATCCGACCCGTAATCCGCGCTGAATAGCGAGCTGACCTTTGTCTGGAGTCTCCAGTGAAGCAATGATTTTAAGCAGAGTGGACTTGCCAGTTCCATTAGGTCCAACCAGGCCAATGCGATCGCGATCTTCGATAGTGAACGAAATTTCTTTGAAGAGCGTGCGCGCGGCAAAGGTCTTTTCTAAAAGCTGTGCATTGAGAAGTATAGCCATGGGGTTTCCTGTTCCGGTCGAAGTTGGTTACTCTTATAATGAGGAACCATAATCTAGCAATGCTATTGTCTTGGTCTCACTCATTTCGCTGTCCATCGTCTAGCCAAGTATCTCCCTCGATGCAGGACGACGAATCTTAGAAACAGAGTTGATTGCATACCGAACTCGTCTCCGCCATAATTATCTAATGCGAATTTTGATTTTACAACACACAGATCAGACGACGGCCGGCTCTACACTAGAGTGGCTCAAAAATAAAAACGCCAAATATGAGGTTCGAGCACTCCATAAAGGAGATGCACTACCGAGCATGGAAGACTTCGATTGGCTTGTGCTTTGTGGTGGCGGAATGAACCTCGACCAAGTTGATTTGCACCCTTGGCTTGCTGAAGAAAAACAATTTGTTCGACAAGCCATTGCAAATAACAAAACGGTCTTAGGACTTTGCCTTGGTGGTCAAATGATTTCACAATGCCTTGGTGGTGCGGTGAAGCCACACGAACATTGGGAAGTCGGTTGGCACCCGGTACAAATCGGTGCCGAAGACCGCCTCACGGTTTTTCAATGGCATCAAGACACCTTTTCAATTCCTGAAGGTGCAACACGCATCGCTTCGAGCCGCTCATGCGAAAATCAAGGTTTTATCTTTGGTTCATCGGTTGTTGGACTGCAGTTCCACCCCGAGGCTTCAGAAGAGTGGATCAAGTCGTGCCTGGTTTC
>CAYONZ010000011.1:0-57699 GCA_964405465.1 uncultured Bdellovibrionales bacterium
AAATCATTTCTATTGCTTTTGCGTAGTAGTCTAGCCAATTGAGGACACGCCCTAGCCTGTGTTTTTTTGTCAGGCTTTGAAAATTTAGGCTTCAGAAATAAAAAGAGAGAATGCTGGTTAGAAAGTTTCCGGTATTGTCTCCATGTGATTAAAAACAGAGGAGATCAGGTCATTTTTGATGAATTTGCTACAGATGTAAAATACAATTCGGTAAATTTTTTAATTCGAGTTGAATTGAAATTCATTTAAGTCGTGTCTGATTTTTTATGACTAAAATAGAGCAATATCCTCCTTGTCTCACTAAAAGTTCAAGGTGTGTTTGGGCCATAAGGATTTGTTTTAATGAGAATTGTTCCTCCTCGATCGTCGATTACGACTCCACCATTTGGGAAGTAATAAGAGATATCAGGAAGCTTGAGAAATGAAGACCATTTGTTGTTTTTGAGAGTTTCTTCTCCAAATCCAATGGCAATCTTTTGGCCCCATGGCCACAGAACGTCACTTCCATCTGTGATATCCTGTCTTGAGCCATAGCTAAGGCCTTCA
The DNA here is from genome assembly GCA_964405465.1 of uncultured Bdellovibrionales bacterium. Lineage (GTDB taxonomy): Bacteria > Bdellovibrionota > Bdellovibrionia > Bdellovibrionales > JAMPXM01 > CAYONZ01. The sequence goes on from CAYONZ010000011.1 coordinate 547, forward strand.
AGAAGAAGAGCTCCGCTTAGAATCTTAATCTCGGTGACCCAGTCGTCCTCGAAATTGGATGTGATTTGAACTTGGAAATTTTTGTTCTGAGTGTCGTTCGAAAATTCACGCGGCATAAATGAAAACTCTTTAATTTTGACGGTTTCTCCATTTTTCTTGATTGCCCACACCTGCCCCTTTGTTTCGACTAATGGTCTCCGAAACTTTATGGTGATATTTTTCTGCGGATGGTGGCTCGTCGGCTTTGTCGTTTCATCCGGTATCAATAAATCATTCCGAATGAATAGAGGTCTGGTCGCAGAGAGCTTAGGAAGTCCGAGTTTTTCGTAAATCGGATTTTGAAGTGCGATGAGTTTAGGATGTTTTTCATGTATTAAGAGATTGAGATCACTTGATGGGGTCGGCCACACATATGTAACAATCGCTTGGCAGTTTAAGGCGCCGTGAAGAATATAAAACCACATGGGCATTTGACTGAAGTAAACGATTGAATCGCATTTTCCATTGGTATCAAATATCTTTTGTACCTGCTCTTTTGAGTAGAAGCTATCGTCTGGAGCGATCACTGCCTGGTTTGCAATGGATGGATAGGGGATCGGCAGTGCAATGCGAGCCTGGATTGCTCCCACGAAAATAAAAAATAAAATTAGAAAGGACCAGTTTATCTTTTTGTTACAACAGATTTGCCTGAATTCGAAGGGTTTTTCAGCCGATGCAAAGGATCCTATCGCGTAAACTTGGTAGTAACGTAGGACTCTCGAGTATAGGTCTGCAGGATATCCTCTCATTTTATGAAAAACACTGACGATAAGAAAAAACAGAAGGGTGAGGCCAAAAGCAGAACGCGCACGACCGAGATTTCGTGTTCCCCAAAAGGCTGCAAGTCCGACAAGAACAATTCCAGTAACAGTCGACCCGAAAAAAGTAATAGATAGTGGAAAATTGAAAAGCGATGAAGTGAATCGAACGGCATCTTCGACCGATTGCAGAACATGATTGAAATACTGTGCCGATCCGTCAAATTTCCATGAAATTAATTTGAACTGCGGAGACTTGACAAGAGTAACGAGTGCTATATTGAAGAGGAACAATAAAAACGAGAAATAAACAGGCCACGGTATCTTTCGAAACTTGAGCCACAAGTTTTCTATTTTCAAAAAGTATATGAAAATGGCGAGTGAAAATATTTTTCCAACAGGATGCATGAAGAGTAGAATGAATATAAAAAAAGGCATAAGCCATGCCGCATTTTTTCGAAGCGCAACGATGATCGACATGAAAAGGAAAAAAAATCCCGCCGTCAGAATTGATGGGGAGGCTGTAAACCATCCTTGCAGTGCATATGGGCTGATATTCAAAAACAAAAGTAGTATGGCGCCCGACGACCATCCGAAAAATGCAAGAGAAAATAAAATAAGGCCGAGCGAAACAACGCCTTCGCCAAACAAAGAGACCAGGTGGTAGGAATACTCCCAAGTATTGCCAAAGTTTTTATGTACAAATAAAAACAGAGCCGAGTAAAGCGGAGTATAGATGTCGAATAGACAATGGGCTTCGCGCCATCTAATATGGTTAAGTTCATCGCCGAAGTACTCTCTGGTGTCGACTTGCTTCATGACATCATTATTAAAAGTGCAGTCTCCTTTTGGGCACTCTTCGAGTTGCGGAGCTTTTAGGAGCCATGAGTAATGGTCATCAGCAGAAACCAGCTCGCGATTTATCGACAAAGCCCGAAGAGACCAGAAGTACATTTGAAAAACCAAAGTCAGGGACGTCAGAAGAAAAAGTACCTTCCACCACGTTGAAGTTCGAGGTGAATGGGTTTGCAAAACTTTGGTTTGAGAAGCGCCCTCTTGTGAAATTTTCTCTGAGTTATCTAGCGGCATCGATATCTTCTTTCGTGGAGATTGGTAGTAGAGCTTGTTTCCCGGTTTAAAGGGGCTGATACGGTAATTGATTGTTGGCTTTAAAATCATCAGACTGAACTTTGTTGAGCCATTGCCAACTGGTCTCGATGATTTTGTCGAGATCTTGAAACTTGGGCTTCCAGTCCAATAATTTTTTTGCCTTATCAAAAGACGCCACGAGTACGGGAGGATCCTCTGGGCGATGCGGTCGGAGCTCAGTTCGGATTTTACTCTTGGTCACGCGCTCGACACTTTCAATGACTTCTTTCACAGTGTAGCCCAGACCGGTGCCGATATTGATGTAATCAAATTTTGTTTGCCCAGAGGTAAGCAAATCTAAAGCTTTAAGATGAGCACCAGACAAGTCATGTACATGAACAAAATCGCGAATGCAGGTGCCGTCGCGAGTGGGTAGACTGTGCCCGTAAATATCGAGATGTGATTTTAATCCCTTGGCTACCAAAAGTGCGTTTGGAATCAAGTGAGTCTCAGGCTCATGCCATTCGCCAATTTCTAAATCTGGGTCCGCACCAGCGACATTGAAATAGCGAAGCATAATGACTTCGAGATCATCGCTGGCGTGAAGGTCACTTAGAATATTTTCGACAAATAGCTTTGAGTGTCCATAAGGATTCACCGGAGATTGGGGATGATTCTCGTCGATAGGTAAATATGCCGGGTTCCCATAGGTTGCACAGGTGCTCGAAAAAACTATTTTCTTTACGCCAGATTCAAGCATAGCACGCAACAAACTCAAGCTGCCATTGACGTTGTTTTGATAGTAGTGTTCAGGTTTATGCACAGATTCAGAAACATAGGCAAAGGCCGCCATGTGAATAACGGCTTCGATTTTAAAATCCTGTAATGTTTGTTTTAGTTTTTGTGAATCTAAAAGATCACCCTCAACCAACGGACCAAATCGGACCAACCATCGATGCCCGCGGCTGAGGTTGTCGTATGTCACAGGGGTATCCCCACGTGAGTGAAGCCATTTGCAAACATGGCTACCGATATAGCCAGCTCCTCCTGTGACCAAGACATTCATCGAAAAGCTCCTACAATTAACTATTTGTTAGAGCTTGTAATTGTAGTGGGCTTAAGTTGGCTGTGGCAATGCGAATCTTTTCTCTTCCGCCCCAAGGGTAATTTGAGGGGATGCCTGTGAAGAGCGCTGTATAGAGCAGACGCTGGTGGCCAGGGGTCAGGCGGCTCCCCATATGGTAGCACTTCGTAGTGTCGACCATAAAGCAGCTCAACTTAGGGCGGATCATTTGTACGCGTCTCTCTGCTGGCACTGAAGCGAAAATCTCTGCGTCCTGAAGATGGCGCATAATAAAGCTGTTTTTCACTTTAGCTGAATCCTCTTTATTGAAGAAGGTGAATGGGCCGCTGCCAATTTCGTTTACGTCAGTCAAGTAAACAAACATCTTGAGCATTTTGGTGTCGTCCTGGTCGAAGTGCCAAAGCTGTGATGAGCGCAGCGGACCTGGAGATGGAACAGAAAGCGTGAGTAAAACATAGTCCAAAAATGCAGCTTGCCTCAGGTAACCACAGGCTATTTTCAGAACATTTTCTTGCAATGCATATTTCACCATCGGATTTTCCGAATCGAGTACCTTGTCTCCAATATCTTCGTCAGATAGTCGAATCCAGAAATCTTTATTTTTATTTAGTTCGCGCTCGCGTGCCGCCTCGGCATTGGCGAGTTTTGGTAGGCAATGCGCCTCAAGCTCTGCGAGCTTTTCTGGGCTCACAAGTTTCGTGAGATCCGTGTAGCCTTGGGTCTCCATCTCCTGAACCGCAATTTGTTCGGCATTTGTTAAAGACAGAGAATCGTAATAAGATTTTCTCTTGGCGAATCGACTGTACTTGGCTGTGGTCGCCACAAACTTGGTGACATGTCGAAGTGGGCTTTTATTGATCGCCGAAATAATTCGGAGACCGGTGTTTGGCTTTTGAAATACTTGAATGGCTTTAATTAGTGTGTTCATGCATTTGACATAAACGCCGATTTTGTTAAAGTTCAAGAAATGACAAAGTGAATCGCTGGTTTTTCAAGATTGAATTGAACTTCAAATTTGATTTGAAATAGCGGGTATTGCAGGGACTATACTCGCAATGTGCACTTAAACAAGAATGATTGAGTTTGTAGCGAGGACAATGCCCAAGAACTTTTGGAAGGTCTTTCGTAAAAAGTTAAGGGATATTTTTCTGTGGTTCTTATGTTCATAAGAACTAAAAGCCAGAAGGATAGCATGAAGTCATTTTGCATATTGTTTTGTTAAGAAAATGTCGAGCAGAGGAGAGAAGTTGATTCAGGCCAGCGCAACGTCGTCAAATTTCGATTCGTCAGTCAAGAGGCCCGCCTTGCCAAATAGCTCGCCAAATAACTTGCAAAATAACTTGCAAAATAGCATGGCAGATACGGTGGATGATACCCGTGCCAAAGAACTTTTGCTGAGCAGGGTGATTGAATTGCTTTTGCTGTTTGTTCTTTGTGGGAAGTTTTATTACCTTTTCGGATTTACTGGTCATTTGAAGCCGGTTGCGCCTCAAGCGGTGATCGCACTTAAAGATTTGGTGCTTGTCGCATTGGGGGCTGTTGCCCTGTATTTTGGGCGTAGCCAGCTCTTTGCAAAAGAGTTTATTAGGTTTTGGCTCGGTTTTGGTTTGCTCACGCTGGTATCCTTGATTCATCTCAGTTTTGCGAAGAGCTTGCATGAGACACTCTGGCACTATTGGCGCAATGTACTTTTGATCCTTATATTTTTCCCTCCCGTAGTTTTGTGGATGCGTCGGCAACAACTGCAGTTGAGCCGACTCATGTCTTGGTGTTTGGCACTGCAATTGTTGGGGGTCGCGGTTCAATACTTTTTAAGACGTGAAACGATGCTTGATGGTCAGCGTCCACTTGGGTTTGTGGGCGATCCAATCATTTTGTCGGCGACTTGTTTTGCATGTTTGCCCTATCTTCTGCAATTGAGTCGTGCCTGGTGGGTTTATCTGGTGGTATTTCTATCGGGAGTCACCATCAACATGGCCGCTTCGGTCACGTCGTTTTTTTCATTCGGCGTTGCGGGAATTGTTCTGACCTATTTTATTTTGCAATTGCCATTCAGGCAGGTCTTTCAGTTAAAGAACCTCTTAGCTATTATTGTGTTTCTCGCTGGGTTCGCGGTCCCTTTTCAAGGTGTCGAAGATGGGCTTGCTGCCAGGGTATGGTCGGTTGTTCGTGTTCAGGCGGATAAATATTTTCATGTTGGTCTTGGAAGTGGGCCAATTAAAAATGTCGAGGCCATGATGCAGGGGCGAGTGGCAAGTAATCAACGAACTTTTGATCAGTGTTCGATTTCTGCTGATTCTGTAGAACCTTATTTGCGATGTTTTTTTGGCAATTATACTTCACCTGGGTACGTGCGGGTCGATTCAAATCTTTCAAGTATGATGAACAATTGGGGAGTTTTGGGTTTGGCGATATTTTACGGATGTTCGTTTTGGGTTTTGCTGATGGCGTTTCGTATGTTTATGGCAGACAAGAGTCAGATTGAACTTCTTGTTCATGCCTATTGCATTGTACAAATTTTGATTCTTGGATTTTTTAATTCAATTATCTATAAGTTTCCGTTGAATCTCATTATGGTTTTTAGTGGAGCCGCGATCTTTCTTGCCTATAAGCGAAAGGCCAACTGGCTATAGGAGGCGCAAGGCTGAGGCCATTTGCAAGGTGACGCCAGCTTCCGGATATTTAAAGTTGAGAACTCATGAGTTTCTCAACCCATTCGCGAACGGCGCCTTGGCCTCCAGGTTTACTCATGATTTGAATTCCAGGAATGGCCTTGATGCAATCGAGTGCATCTGCGGGACAGGCTTTGTGGCCGACAGCCATCAGAAGTTCGAGATCATTAACATCGTCACCAATATGTGAACACTCCTCGAGGGAAATGCCCCATTCTTGGCAAAGTCTTTGTGCGATTTCGAGTTTGTTTTTCGCGCCTTGAACAATAAAATCTAGACCTAACTTTTTAGCGCGGCGTGAATTGAGCTCCCTGTCTTCAGAGGTAATGAAGCCGATCTTTACTCCGCGTGCTTGGATTAGCTTGAGGCCCATTCCATCGCGAGTGTGAAATTTCTTAAGTTCATCGCCTTGCTCAGAATAGTACATTCCGGCGTCAGTTAGAACCCCATCAATATCTGAGATAAATGCGCGCACGGGTTTGTTTGTCTTGAGCTCATGCCCACGATGCTTTTTTAGGAGTTCTGCACAGATAGTCCAATCATCAGGCTCATCGATTTCGAAGCCACTGTGCTCGGGCATTTCGTAAGTGACAATCTTGCCGCCTAAGCGGTTCTTGTGCTTCAGGACACCATGAACAGACTGAATGTAGAAGGCACCATTTTCCATGAGAAGGCCGTCATAGTCTTGGCGTCTCGGTCGAGATGTCGGATTGTAATTTAAAGGCTCATTTTCGAGTGACCAAAAAAAACGCTTCGTACGAACCACGGTCAAAAGTGAATCGGCCTTGCTGCTACTCAAGAGAGCGAAAGCCTGATCAAAATCGTTGGCGGTAGTGAAGGGGTTGGTTGCTTGCACCAAAATAAAATGGTCATCGCCCATTAGGGGTTGATGAGTTAGGAACTCGAGCATCACACTTTCGGTTGATGCCGTGTTGGTCGCGTTCTCAGTTTGTCTTCGATAAACTCGCGTTTTTGTGAACCCGAATGATAATGCCATTTGCTCAATCTGATCAGAATCAGTGGCCACCACCACTTCGTCGATAGAGGTGGCATCTTCTAGAGATCGAAGCGTCCACCAAAGCAGAGGTCGACCTGCAATTTCTTTGATATTTTTGAGCGGGATCGACTGACTTCCACCTCGGACCGGAACAAATGCCAAACGTGCCATTTTATCTTTCTCGATATTTTAATTTTTCGCGCTGAACGGACTCGATTGGTAGAATTTCTTCGGCCTTGTAGTGAAGGGCTTTATGGGTCGCATGAAGATCACGCACAAGTTTCTGAAGACCAGATGGCTCAAGGGAAGCGGCGTGGTCGGTCCCTTTCCACGTACGATCTCTGGTAAAGTGCCTTTCAATCCAATGCGCGCCAAGTGTAAAGGCCGCGATATCGATGGCAATACCTAGATGGTGACCAGAAAAAGCGATCGAGTTCACTCTTGACTCGTATTTTTCGCGAAGTTTTACGATTTCGAGTAAACACACATCTTCGAAGGGTACCGGGTAGCCCGAAGTACAAGAGTAGATGACCAAGCGATCTTTAGCCTGTTTTTTTTCTTCAAAAAACTGTACGATTTTTTCTGCTTCGTCGGTCGTCGTCATGCCGGTTGAAATGTGAACCTCGCCTTTGTATCCATCGCGCAAGATTTCAAGAAGACCGTAGTGATTATTGCATGCAGATGGAACTTTCAAAAACTCAGGTTCAAGCTGAATCAGTTCTTTTGCCGAGGTCGTATCCCAAACGCTGGTTGAATAAGTAATGCCAATCGATTCGCAATACTTTTTAAGCTCAGCATGTTGATCTAAATTGAATTCCAAGAATTCTCGGTGTTCACCATAGGTCTTTCCGTAGGCATTCGCTGGGTTCGGGTGAGGGGCATTGTACTGTTCTTCTGTCAAAAGCTCTTTCGCATGACGTTTTTGAAATTTAGCAGCATAGGCTCCGCAATCTTTCGAAAGCTTGATGAGCTCCTTGGCTGTGTTGAAATCACCTTTGTGATTGCAACCAATCTCCGAAACAACTTTAGGCTCCTGGTATCTCTGAATTCGAAGAACGCTATCTTTTTGTGCCATTGCTTTACTCCTATCCGATTTACTTATCCAATCAAGGGGTCCACATTTGCTCTGACTGTTGGTCTGAGAGCCAATAGGGACGCCGATTGAGGACTATCAGAGTGGCAGCAAGGTCAGGGCAATGTCAACATGAGAGATGATGCTCAGGTGCGATTGTTTTTGCCAAGGTGACCGAGTTTGTGAATTGTTAAAACCGAAAATGTTTACGAACTCCGGTCACACCATAGCAGGCGAAGTAATAGGCTGCGACAGGCCACGACATTTTTTCTGCTTGGCGCAGAGTTCCCCAGCGGAGTTTAGCTGCGAACGCCTTGTTATGGGATCTCGATCCAGGTACGATTCGGTAATAGGCCAATACCTCGTTGAGTCCATGGCCCTCTTTGATCTGACTGAGGCATTCTAGCCAAAGCGACATATCCTCCCAGCCCAAGTCCACGAATTTCAAATTGTGAAATGCTTTCTTGCGAAGAAGCACGGTTAAACATCCGATGAAATTGTCGAACAGAATGTTTCGTTTATTGAAAGTTTCTGGAACTTCAAGAATTTTTCCCAGGGATTTTCCATCTTCTGACACTCTTTGAAAAGCAGTGACCGAAAAATCTGAATGGTGCTTTTGCATAAATTCAATTTGTTTGCTGAGTTTTTCTGGAGCCCAAAGGTCATCGGCATCTAAAAAGGCCAAGAGTTCGCCCTTCGCTTCGCGAATACCGACATTGCGATTGCCGGCTGAGCCAAAGGCGTCGGCAGCGCGAATGCACTTAACACGTGAATCTTGTTTTTCGATCGCGCGCACCAACGACTCGGTTCGGTCCTTGCTGTTGTTGTCGATCACGATCAAGTGTTCCCAGTTTTGGTACGTCTGTTTTTGGACCGAGGCGATGGTTTCGGTGATGAATTTTTCAGCATTGTAAGCTGGAGTGATCACTGAAACGAGTTCGTTCTCGTTGCTGAGAGTTTCATTTTTCATAAGCCAAAGAAAATCACACCGAGTGGGTCTCGTCCAACAGTTTTTTGGGGAGAGATCTCGGGACATGACGTCACCCATGGTTTAGGGTTGAGCTTTGCCGGCTTATTTGTTGAATTTATTCTGTTGAAATCGTGCTTTTTCGTTTGTTGTGGGCTGCCCGATGCAGCAGAAGAGGAACTTGTGACTCGTTTTCAAAAATTTATTTTACTCTTGGTTGATGGATTTATCTTAGCCTCTTGTCTTCATTACTTTTCGCAGGACGTATTTCAGGGATTTTCTTCGTTGAGTTTGGCTGTTGTTCTTGGTTTTTGGGTGCTTTTTGATTTGAGTTTGTTCTATGTGATTGGTCTCTACAATCTGAGTGAAGACGATTACTTGCATATGTCCTTGCGAATGTTGGCGAGTTATTTTGCGTCGGCTTTTGTGATACTTCTAACTGTCCGTTTTTTTTCAATCGATCGAAGTTTGCTCTGGCCGTTGTTGGGTGCGCGGTTTGGTTTTGCGATTGCGATGGCGCTGGTTCGTGCGATTTGGTTGCGGTCGATACTGGCACGATTGGAGTCAATGAACTGGTTGATTCTGGCATCCCAACAATGTCTTTCGGCATTGCTTGAGGACTTGAAGAAACAAAATCTCCTGCACAAGTGCTACTTTTTGACTGATCGAACGCTTGATGCTGACCTGCTAAATAAAAATCTGACTCATAAACAAGAGCTGTCAAAGCAGTGGCTTGGGACCTGGGATCAGGTCAAACAATTTGTTACAGACCGCGAATGGACCGCTCTAGTGATTGCAACTGATCAGCAGAATCTTGCTTTGGATATCGAAGAGGCTTTGGTCGAAGCGCGTTTTCAAGGGCAGCGTATTTTTGACCTTTCTGGGTTTTACGAAAATCTTTGGCGAAAAGTTCCGATTTACTACCTAAGCCACAATTGGTTCTTTTTATCTGAGGGATTTCAACTCCTGCAGAGTCCGGTGGGCCTGCGAGTGAAACGTCTGGGCGATGTGGTATTGTCGACTGGTCTCTTGCTTTTAACTTGGCCATTTTTGCTCATTGTGGCGGTGGCCGTGAAACTTGAATCACCAGGGCCTGTACTTTATCAACAAATTCGGACGGGATTAAAGGGGCGACCTTTTAAGATCTATAAATTTCGTTCAATGCGTACTGATGCCGAAAAAGACGGGGCAAAGTGGGCGGTGAAAAATGACAATCGCGTAACCAGAGTTGGGAAATTTATTCGCCTCACTCGATTAGATGAATTGCCGCAGCTCTTTAATGTGCTTCGTGGTGATATGAGTTTTGTAGGTCCGCGGCCAGAGCGACCAGAGTTCAATAAAATTCTTGAGCATGAAATTCCTTTCTATAATCTTCGGCACCTTGTTCGGCCAGGAGTTACGGGGTGGGCTCAGGTGTTGTATCGTTATGGCGCAAGCGTTGAAGATGCCAAAGAGAAACTGCAATATGATCTTTACTATATTCGGCACTACTCACTGATTTTGGATATGTTGATCATTCTTCGTACTGTACGAGTGGTTCTTTTGGGGATGGGGCGATGATTGTTCACGCGCCGAATGTGCATCAAAGTGGCGGCAAAGTTTTACTGGTCGAGTTGATGCGAGTGGCGGCACAAGAAAACACGGTTTCGACATTTATTGTTGACCAACGGCTGGAGGTCCCAGAAGAGCTTTTGTCTCGTTTGCAATTGGTGCGTGTCGCACCCAGGATTTTGGCGCGCATTGCGGCCGAGTTTAGATTGCGGAGAGTGGTGCAGCAGCATCTGGCCGAAAATCAGCCACAGGCGGTGTTGTGCTTTGGTAATCTTCCACCATTGCTTGATCTTGGTCGCAAGCGTGGAGGCAATCATGCCAAGGGTTCGCGACAAAAGGTTCATCTGTTTTTTCAAAATGTGATTTTGTTAAAAAAGTTTAGCGGTTTTCCATTCGCTTTGAAAACTCGATTGCAACAAAAAGTAGAAAGACTATGGCTTCGTTGGGGTCTGAAGAATGTGGATCGAGTTTGGGTGCAGTCTGAATCGGTGCGCGAATTATTTTTAGCGGAACATTGTGGGCATTCGTCTTGTGAACTTGAGGTGGGAGTTGCGCCCTTTGTGGGCCTATCGGGCTCAATAGCTGAGGCGTCGAATCGGGTGAATTTGGGTTCGAATTTGGGTGGTCCACTTGGCGGGAGCGCAGATTCTGCGAGGTTCGGCGATGTAAACAAAAAATTTGATTTTGTCTATGTGGCTACAGGTGATCCTCACAAAAATCACGAGAATCTCTTGGCAGCTTGGCAGATTTTAGTGAAACACAAAGCGTATCCGAGATTGGCGCTCACCTTACCACTATCGGCGAGGAGCCTACTTGGAAAAGTCGAAATTTTGAAAGCGGAAGGCTTGGCGCTTGAGAATTTTCCTCAGCTATCGCACTCAGAAGTTTTATGTCTTTATGGGCAAAGTCGGGCGCTGGTGTTTCCATCGTATTGCGAATCCTTTGGGCTTCCACTTTTAGAGGCCAGAGCCCAAGGCTTGGCGATTGTGGCTGCAGAGAGAGATTATGTGCGAGACCTTGTGATTCCTGAAGAAAGTTTTGATCCAGACTCTCCAAAGTCCATTGCTCGAGCCGTGTTGCGTTTTTTGCGTTTGCCTGAGTCTCGCGTTCGAGTTCTTAGTGCGCAGGAATTCTGGAACAAGCTTCAGGGAATCCATGAGTGAAATTTGGGAGTGAATTTTTAGAGGACAAGAGTGAAACAAAAGGGAAATACCAGATGGCTGAGCATGAGAATTTTTGTGTTGGAATGCAGAGCATGAAGATATTAATGATGGAATGCAGAGCATGAAGATATTAATGATGGAATGCAGAGCATGAAAATTTTAATAGTAAGTCAGTATTTCTGGCCTGAATTCTTTTTGGTCAACAGTCTGGCTACTGAGCTTAAAGCATGTGGTCATGAAGTGACAGTGCTGACCGGGCTTCCCAATTATCCGCAGGGCCGCTTTTTTTCAGGCTTTAGTTTCTGGCGTGGCCCATGGGAGCAGGATTACTCCGGCGTTCGAGTTTTACGGGTGCCGCTCCTGGCTCGGGGACAGGGATTTTTTCGTTTGTCATTGAATTATCTTTCGTTTGTCATCTTCGGAATTTTTGTGGGTCCATGGCGAGTGCCACGGGATTTTGATGTGATTTTTTGTTTTGGTATTTCGCCCGTTACTTTGTGTCTCCCCGCGATTGTGCTTCGCTCGATTTTTCGCAAACCACTTTTGTTTTGGGTGCAAGACCTGTGGCCAGAAAGTGTCTCTGCGGTTGGTGCGACAAAATCAAAACATGTCATTCATGCGATTGGTTCAATTGTTCGATTTGTCTATCGACACTGCGACTTGATTCTCATGCAATCACAGGCTTTTGCGAAAAGTGTACAGCAGTGGGGTGGGCGTCCAGAACAAATGCGCTATGTTCCGAATTGGGCGAAAACTCCAGCGGTGGCCATTGGGCAAACAGAAAACCAGGAGCCCGAATGGCTAAGAGATTTGCCTAAGGGGTTCAAAATTATTTTTGCTGGAAATATTGGTAAGGCCCAAGATATGCCGACTGTATTGCGGGCAGCGGAACTTTTAAAAGACACCCAGGACTTGCATTGGATTTTGGTTGGCGACGGCAGCGACTACGATTTTGTCTTGAAAACTCGCCAAGAAAAAAAACTGGAACATTGTGTGCACACTTATGGTCGCAGGCCTAACGAAGACATGGCGGCCTTGTTTGCAAAAGGCGATGTGATGTTAGTGTCATTGACGGACGAACCGATTTTTTCGTTAACGGTGCCGTCAAAAGTTCAGGCATACATGGCCAGTGGCAAACCGATTTTGGCATCGGTAAGAGGTGAGGGTGCACGAATTGTTGAAGAAGCTCGGGCGGGTCTTAGTTGCTCGGCACAAAACCCTGAGAGCTTGGCGAGGTCAGTTCAGGAGTTTTTGAAAATGTCGAATACAGAACGCAAGGCCATGGGTGCACAAGGCTTTGCCTATTTTCAAAAGCATTTTGAGCAAACGGTGGTTATTAGGCAGATTGAAGCGCTGTGCAGCGAAGCGATTGAAGCGCAGAAGCGATCGCAGGTATTCAAGAAAAATTGATATAGAGGCGTCGTAGCCTGTGATGGGGAGAGGTCATGAAGATTTTGGTTGTCGGTGCAGGTGGCATGATTGGTCACAAAATGGTGCAGAGTTTGACTCCTGATTTTTCAGAGACCTATGGAACAATTCGCAGACCATTTGCAGACTATCAGAAGTTCTCGGTCTTTGCGGCGAACCGGATCTTTGACGGCGTCGATGTTTTGAACTTTTCTAATCTTGAAAAAATTTTGAATGATCTCAAGCCTAGCGTGATTTTGAATTGTGTCGGGGTGACTCTTCGTAAGCCCGAAATTCAAGATCTGCACCACTGTCTTGAACTGAACTCGTTTCTCCCGCATCGATTGAAGTGCTGGGCCGCCCAGAATGGCGCGCGCGTCGTACATTTTAGCACCGATTGTGTTTTTGACGGAGCCGATGGTGATTACAGCGAATACAGTCAACCCACCGCCAAAGATAATTATGGCCGCACCAAGTACTTGGGTGAAATCGCCGACAGCCCTCATTGTCTTACCCTTCGAGGGAGTATGATTGGGCGTGAGCTTTTCGGTAAGACAGAGCTTTTGGAGTGGACACTCGCGCAACGAGGAAAAGCTGTGAAGGGTTTTGGACGAGTGATTTACTCAGGTACCACCACCGTCGAAATGGGGCGACTGGTGCGATCTCTTTTGGGGCGTGCGACTTTTCTTTCAGGCATTTTTCAAGTTTCATCGACGCCGATCTCTAAGTACGCACTGCTTGAGAAGATAAACAAATTTTATAGGTTGGAGCTCAATCTCACTGAAGATTGCAACTACGTGTCTAATAAGGTCCTTCTCTCGACGAAACTCAAGGCTGCAACAGGCTTTGTTTGCCCTTCCTGGGACGAAATGATAGAAAAACTAGTTGCAGATCGCACAATTTATGAGCTGACCAAGTAGGTTTTTTCGGATGGCATTTCCGATTTAAGTTGTGCGTGCGATTCGCTGAAGCTTTTTTGGCGAAACGAGAGAAGACAAGTCGAAGCGAAGCGCGAGAAGACAAGAGAACGGAGTGGCAGTGTTTTTTCAAGACAAAAAAGTATTGGTGACCGGCGGTACAGGTTCAATGGGAAAGACGTTTGTTCGTCGCGTGCTTAGTGGCGAGCTCGGAACTCCAAAGAAACTGATTGTCATGTCTCGTGATGAGGGCAAGCAGCATCAGATGCGTGTGAGTTACCTCCATCAGGAGAGCTCCACAGACGAAATCATTTACCGCAATTTTTTGAACACACTCGAATTTCGTATTGGTGATGTTCGTGATTATTCTGATGTCGTTTCTGCGGTTCGGGATGCAGACATTGTGGTCAATGCTGCCGCGTTAAAGCAGGTTCCCACTTGCGAGTATTTTCCGGCGCAGGCGGTGATGACGAATTGCTTAGGTGCTCACAATATCGTTCGCGCTATTCAAGAACATGGCTTCAAGGTTGACACCGTGATTGGTATCAGCACCGATAAGGCCTGTAAGCCCGTCAACACTATGGGCATGACCAAAGCCATTCAAGAGCGCATCTTTATTTCGGCCAATGTATTGAACCCAAAAACTCGATTCCTCTGTGTTCGTTACGGAAATGTTTTGGCTAGCCGTGGTTCGGTGATCCCATTGTTTCATGATCAAATTAAACATGGCGGCCCCGTGACGATCACGGATCCTGAGATGACTCGATTTTTACTCACACTCAACCAAGCGGTCGATACAGTGTTCGCGGCACTTCGCCATGGTAAGCCTGGTGAGATTTTTGTGCCGCGGGCTCCAGCGAGTTATATGACTGACGTTGCACGCGCTATGATTGGTGATCGAAAGATTGATATCAAGGTGACAGGTATTCGTCCTGGTGAAAAAATGTATGAGATCATGGTTTCAGATGAAGAAGCTCCATATGTAGTGCAGCGGGGGGATTACTATGTGATTCAATCTATGCTGCCTGAGTTGGGACAGCATCGCGAAGTGGTGATGAAGCCACTTCTTGAAAAAGAGTACTCCTCAGCTGATAGTGTCTTGGATTATGCCGGAACCCACCAGCTGCTTAAACGAAATGGGCTTTTGGATCTTGGGGGAACGGCGCATTCGCACGATGGAGAACTTTTGCGATAGTTGCAAGATAGCCCGCTCCACTGGAGCGGATGTAAGACAGCTCGCTCCAGTGGAGCGAAATTAAAGGACGCGAAAATGAAAGTAATGACCATTGTTGGAACTCGACCAGAAATTATTAAACTCAGCCGTGTGATGGCTGCATTAGATAAATACACCGAACATATTTTGGTGCACACCGGGCAGAACTATGACTACGAATTGAACGAGGTGTTTTTCAAAGATCTCGAGATTCGTAAACCTGATTACTATCTGGAAGCGGCTGGCGAAACCGCGATTCAAACCATCAGCAATGTCTTGGTTAAAGCCGAAAAACTCTTCGAGCAAGTGAAGCCCGATGCCCTGTTACTTTATGGCGACACCAATTCCTGTTTGGCGGTGATTCCAGCAAAAAAAATGCGCATCCCGATTTTTCATATGGAAGCTGGAAATCGAAGTTTCGATCAGCGTGTACCTGAAGAGATCAATCGCAAAATTGTCGATCATCTTAGCGATATTAATATGCCGTTAACTGAGCACGCGCGAAAATATCTCTTGGACGAAGGTTTGCCGCCTGAAAAAGTGATCAAGACCGGTTCCTGTATGAAAGAGGTTTTGGATTACTATTCCAAAAAAATTGAGTCTTCAAAAGTATTGCAAGATCTCAAACTCAAAGAAAAAGAGTTTTTTGTGGTTTCTGCCCATCGAGAAGAGAATATCGATAGCCCGCAAAATTTTATGAATTTTTTAAGTACCCTCAATGCGTTGGCAGAAAAGTACAAGTATCGGATTTTGGTTTCAACACATCCGCGGACTAGAAAAAAACTTGAGGCGCTTTCGCAAAAAGAATTCAATCCATTGATTGAGTTTATGAAACCCTTTGGTTTTAGCGATTATGTGAAGTTGCAAAAAACGGCTTACTGTGTGGTTTCAGATAGTGGAACGATCACCGAAGAGGGATCGCTTTTGCAAATTCCTGCCGTGATGATTCGCCAGGCCCACGAGCGTCCTGAAGGAATGGATCAAGGTGTATTGGTTATGTCAGGTCTGAATCCTCAGGACGTGATCACTTCGATTGAGACCGTAACCAAAATGGCGCGGCCAGGTTTTGTTGCTGACTACAACGTCGACAATGTTTCAGAAAAAGTCGTGAAGATTATATTGAGCTACACTCATTATATCAACCGCACAGTTTGGTATAAGAGCTTATGATGAAACGCGCCTTTGATGTTGTGATGAGCCTTCTCCTTCTTGCGATTTTGATTTATCCGATGGTCGTTATTGCTTGGTGGGTGCGCTTGACATCTAAGGGGCCAGCGCTTCATTGGTCCAAACGTGTGGGGCTCAATAATCAGATTTTTCTTATGCCAAAATTTCGTTCGATGCGAACCGATGCTCCTCAGGTGGCGACACATCTTTTAGGTGAATCACAGAATTATATCACTCCAGTTGGTGCGTTTTTACGTAAAACCAGTTTAGATGAATTGCCGCAGCTTTGGTCGGTACTCACTGGAGAAATGAGTTTCGTGGGGCCAAGACCAGCTCTTTTCAATCAAGATGATCTTGTTGCGCTTCGAACGCAATTTGGAATTGAAAAGCTTCGACCTGGAATCACGGGATGGGCACAGGTCAATGGGCGAGATGAGCTCCCAATTCCTGTAAAAGTGGGTTTCGACAAAGAGTATCTTGAGCGTCAGTCCTTGGCGTTTGATATCAAAATTCTTTTTTTGACAGTTTTTAAAGTTGCGCGGGCTGAGGGAATTCAACACTAGGAAGGTGAGATGTTTAAACAAATTAATTACCGACATCTTCTGACGGATCTTTTTTTAGTTGTGTTCTCGGCATATGCCAGCTTGATGTTGCGAGTGAATCCAGAGGAGGCGCGGTTTTTTCTGCCGCATTTGATTAAACTTTTGCCATTGATTGTCGCGTTTCGGTTGATGTTTTTTCTTTATTTTGAAACGTATAATATCATTTGGCGCTATGTTTCGGCGGTCGATGCCTTTCGTTTGTCTAAAGCAATTTTGCTGTCGTCATTGATGGTGATCGCTTCGACCTATCTTTTCAATGTGGGGTATCTCCCGAGGTCGGTCTATTTTATCGATGCTGTGCTTTTGATTTTTCTACTTTCTGGTGTGCGGATTGCGCGACGGCTGGTGCATGAGTATCAGAGCAACCGCTTGGTAAAAAGTTTTGGCCAGCGCACTCTCATTTATGGAGCTGGAATCACCGGGCAGGGCTTGGTGAAGAGCTTGACTGTTAACAAAGAGCTTAAGCTTTTTGTTGTGGGATTCATCGATGATGATCCTGCTAAGTTTTGCAAGAGTATTGCCGGATTCAAAGTTTTGGGCTCGCGGCGTGAGCTTGACAGCATCATTCGCAATTACGAAGTGAAACAAATTGTGATCGCGATTCCTAACCCAAAGACTGAGCTTTTGCGTGAAATTTTGGCCGTCGGAGGTCGCTATGGAATCAAGCCTCAGTTGATGGCCAACCAAACAAATGAGGCTCTGCAAGCCCCCTTGCGAGAAGTTGAGCTGAAAGATCTTTTGCGAAGAGCGCCTCATCAAATTGATTTAACCTCTACAAGTGAAATGATCCGCGGCAAACGAGTATTGATCACTGGTGCCGGAGGTTCAATTGGGAGTGAAATCGTAAGACAGGTTTTAGGATTCTCGCCTTCGCGTATGATCATGCTCGATCACTCTGAATTCAATCTCTACAATATTGATCAAGAATTGCGTCCTACCTCTGCCTACAGCGAAGTGGTCGTCCCCTGTCTTGTCGATGTGAAAGATCAAGAGGCTCTCTTGCGTGTATTTCGAGAGTATCGACCCGAAATTGTTTTTCATGCGGCCGCCTATAAGCATGTGCATTTGGTTGAAACCAATCCTTATACCTCGATCCTGAATAATATTTTGGGCACTCGTAATGTTTTGCATATGTGTGAGCAGTATGAAGTCGAAAATTTTGTTTTGATTTCTACTGACAAGGCGGTGAACCCAGCGGGAGTGATGGGGGCCACTAAGCGTATCTGTGAAATCATGACGACTCTAACTGGGGAGCGCACGGGGCGGTCGTATTGTGCTGTTCGCTTTGGCAATGTATTAGGAAGCAGTGGGAGTTTGATTCCGCTTCTAAAAAAACAGATTGAAAAAAATCAACCACTGACCATCACACATAAAGACATCACTCGTTACTTTATGTTGATTGAAGAGGCGGTGTCATTGGTCCTCAAGGCGGCTTCCATCGCTAACCCTGGAGACATCAACGTGCTTCGCATGGGTGAGCCGGTTCGTGTGGTCGATATAGCAAGCACTTTGATTACACTGATGGGAAAATCTGAGGAGGATGTGCAGATTGAGTATACCGGTCTTCGCCCCGGAGAAAAAATGTTTGAAGAGCTCTATATTTCTGGGAATGAGTTGAATACCGAACATCCTGATATCTTGGTTGTTCCCAAAGGCGATGCCTTGCCAGTAAACTTTAGTTCAAATGACTTTGCTCATCGCACGCAAGAAATGATTGAGGCGGCTTCAGAATCGAAGCCGGAATCTGTGTTTATTTTGAATGAGTTAGTCAATTCAAATTATAAACCTGGCGTGAGTGTGGCTCCAGAGAATAAAGTATTTGGAATTTCTGAATTTGGTCCATCGAGTAAATTGAAAAATTAAGACGAAGGCATTTAGCGAAAGACGAAAGGGAATGACATGACAAATTTTATACCTCTAGAGAAACCCGTTGAGTTGGCTGTGGGTGCTCACAAGATTGTTTGGGGCAATTGTGATCGGCCGGTCCTGTTTGCGGGGCCGGATATTATTGAAGATGAAGGAATGGTTTTAGAGGTGGCGCAAGAGCTTAAGCGCATTACGACAAAACTCAATGTGCCTTGGATTTTGAAGTGTTCGTTTGACAAGGCCAATCGGCAAAGTGGTTCTAGTTTTCGTGGCCCAGGCATGGACGCAGCATTGAAGTCTCTAGAGAAAATCAAGGCTAAAACCGATTGCTTAATGCTCACTGATGTTCATGAGACAATTCAGGTGGATCGAGTGGCAGAAACTGCAGATGTGATACAGATTCCCGCGTTTTTATGTCGACAAACTGATCTGGTGGTCAAAGCGGCAGAGACCAAAAAAGTTTTGCATATCAAGAAGGGGCAGTTCATGGCTCCTTGGGATATGAAGGCCATTGTGAAAAAAGCCAACGATGCCGGTAACCATAAGGTTTTGCTTTGTGATCGTGGGACTTCGTTTGGCTACAATCGCTTGATCAATGATATGACCGGTTTGGTCGAGATGCGTGCGATGGGTGTGCCGGTGATCATGGATGCCACACATTCAACGCAATTGCCTGGTGCCACCGGTTCTTCAAGTGGTGGACGGCGCGAGATGGTGAGTGTTTTGGCAAGGGCCGCAACGGCGGTGGGTGTTGATGGAATTTTTCTAGAGACACATCCAAATCCAGATTCGGCGCTTTGTGATGGTCCGACATCCATGAAACTTTCTGATGTTGAAGGAATGTTGAAGACAGTTTTAGCTATTTGGCAAACTCACTTTTTGAAGTAGGAGATCCAGATGACCCAAGATCCACGCTTTCGAAATAAAACTGCAAACACCGAAAATATTGGCGCCTATCTTGACTGGTACGCTGATTCACTTCATCAAACGTTGAAGGCTGTCGACAAAAAAAAGTTTGAAGCTGCCTTTCATATTTTGCAAGAAGCTCACGCCTTAGGTAAGCATATTTGGGTCGCAGGCAACGGAGGCTCTGCAGCCATCGCAGATCATCTTTGTTGTGATTGGACCAAGGGCACGCACTGTTCAGGAAAGCCGGCGCTTGTGACACATTCGTTGGTTGCCAACAATGCTTTGCTCACTGCGATTGCAAATGACTTTGGCTATGAGCAGGCCTTTAGTAAACAGGTCGAGCTACTGTGTGCACCTCAAGATGTATTGGTGTTGATCTCTTCGAGCGGCAATAGCCCTAATATTTTGGCCGCAGCTGAAGCTGCAAAGGCGATGGGCATGAAGACCATTGGCTTTTCCGGATTTTCTGGCGGCAAGTTGGCGCAGGTGGCTGACGTGAATCTCTATGCCGCCTTTGATAACTATGGTCTAGTCGAAGATACGCATCAGATTCTGATGCATGTCACGGCTCAGTTTTTTACGATCTGGCGAGAGCGTCTAGGAAAGTAAGTCGATCCTCATACCTAAGTCGCGTGTTGCGAGTGCGACCTTTGCTGGTCGTCTTAGCCTAAGGTAAACTAAGTTGTCTAATTTAAGTTTTCTAAACTAAGTTAGCTAAATGAAGTAACCGCGGGAAAAAGATCCAGCGACGAGGGGATCGTGTGAGGCAAACAAAAGTTCGAAACAATCTTGTTGTGGTTGCCCACCCAGATGACGAAACAATTTTTTTTGGTGCCACGATTTTGTCTCGTCCCAAAGAGAATTGGACAGTGATCTGTGTCACCGATGGCAACGCTGATGGTGATCATCGCCGGCGAAAAAAGCAGCTCGCCAGAGCCTGCAAATCTCTCGGGGTTAAGTCTTTTAAAATGTATGATTTTCCTGATAAGTTTGGCTCCCGTTTGGATGTCGATGGCTTAGTCGAAAGACTTAGCAATGAACAAAAATTGTTTGGCGATTTTGATTCGATATACACACATGGAGCACTTGGCGAATATGGTCATCGGCACCATCAAGATGTCTGTTATGCCTGCTACCAAGTTTTTTCAGAAAAAAAGATTCACACGGTTTCTTATAATAGTTTGCCTGAGAAATCAGTGGTTGCATCGAAGAAAATTTTTGCGAAGAAGGCCGAGATTTTGACCGAAATCTATGGATCCGAAACTCAACGATTCTTGCTGCTCTTGCCGGTCACTTGGTCAGAGGGGACACAGCGGATTTCGAAAAGCGAAGTGAATAAAATTTATTTACATTTATGTGGTAAAAGGCGCATGACCGCGAGAGGGCTGAAAGTGTACCGATGGTTTTGGCCGCAGCTGAAAGAAATGTTTAGGTATAACCCGAAGAGATCGTTTTGAGTTGATATAGGTGAGTTTCGATTTTTTCTCGCATTTCAATCGAAGGATGAATTGGATCTGACTTGGAATTGACTTGGAGTTGAACAGGAACTGAATTGAGACTGATGAGACTGATGAGACTGATGAGACTGATGAGACTAAAGTTGGATAAGATAAAAAGGCAAGAATGAAAAGAATGAAGAATATTTCGAGATCGAATCTATTGGTTAAGGGCTTGGTTAAGGGTTTGGTGAAGGGCTTGGTAACTGGATCGGTAACTGGGTTGAGGACGGGTCTGGGGATGGCATTGCTTACGGCTCTGCTAATGAGTATCGTCGTGGGCTGTTCGCATTGGCCATTCAAATCTGAAAACCAAGGCCTACAAATGGTGGTGGCCGACTATTATGCCGAACTTTATGCTTTTTATCCTCATCTTACAAAAGGTTTAGGTCTCACTCAGGCAACAAAAAGTCTTCCCGCATATTCCAAGGCCAATTTGGCAAATCGAATTTCAGATCTCAAGGGCTTTAAAACGAGAGTGGAAAAAATTAGAGGGGAATCTCTTAGCCAACAGGAGTCCACCGATGCAGAGATTTTGAGTCATCGAATTTCAGGCGAGATATTTGAGCTTGAAAGCCTACGTGTGTTCAATCAAGATCCATCGCTTTATTTTCGTATGGCCCATGAGATTCTCGAGATGAACTTTGAGAGTTCAAATTCGGGTCTATTGAGATCAGAGGCAATCAATGTGGAACAGGTGACATCCGAGTTTTTGCAGAGGGTTCAATTACTTCCACTCTATTGGGTAGAGATGCAAAAAAATATTGAATCCGTTTCTCGTGACACCATTGACTTCAATATATTGCAACTTCAGAGACTTCGAGATTTGCTTCTTAAAAAACAGTTCTCATATTTCGAGGGTCTTTTGCAAAAGAACAAATCAGATCAAAAGTTGCGAACTGCATTGAATACGCAGAAGCTGGTGACTGAGGAAAACTTTAGAAAATTGTCAATTTGGCTTAAAAGCAAAGCTACCTCAAAGAAGATGGCACTTCGTAAGGATGACTTACAGAAGTTGTTCTATTATCAAGAGTTTTTTGAGGGGGATCTTGCAGAGGTCGCAAGAGGCGTTAAACTAGCGCTTGATCAGTCTTTACAGACTAAAGCCACAGTGAAAAAAATGGAGAAAAACACGGCGAAAAAAATAGTAAAACCCAACGGAGGAGCTATTGAGAAATCTCCAGAGAAACACCTAGAAAGACAAGCTTCCAAGAAGGATGCTGAAATGAGCAGCGTCCCGAAAGGTGCCTCCGAAAAAACAGCCACCGAGAAAATTTCAGCCGACAAGACCGCAATTAAAAAGGTGCTTGCTGACAAAAGAAATGAATTCCAGAAAATCCCAAACAAGACTGCGAAGCAGAGTTCTGGAAAAAAAACCATTGCCAAAAATTCTGATCGTGGGGCAGAGACAGCGCTGCCGAGTCAGAATATCGAGAGTGATATCGCTCGGACATTCAAAGAATTGACGAAATGGATGGAGGAACAACAGTGGGTGAGTGTATATTCTAGCGAACCTCCTGAGATTGTACGAACGACTGTCGCCGCAGAAGTCATGGGAGCACCGATGATCTTTGTGCGACAACTACCTTTGCAAAAGGAGAAAGTGAAAGATCAGATTTTCGTTGCAAATGATGCAAGTAAATTGGCGCAACGATTGCTCAAAGAATTTGTGATACAGAGTCTTTACCCAGGGGATTGGTTGTTGATGCAAACGCCGCAAGCGAGTTCTTCAAAGGTTCGTTTACTCAATCGGCCTGAGTCTTACTCCGGCGGGTGGTCTTTGTTTTCGTTTAGTGAACTTGGCCAAAACATCGACTTGTGGGCTGACGACGTGATGTTTCGCGAGAGTGTTCACCTGAAATTGCTTCGCTCGAGGTGTCGGTTGTACACAGGATTGCAAATGCACCTTGGACATATGAACACCCAGCAAGCTCGTGAGTTTTGGGACAAAACTTGCGCGGTTTCGGCCGAACAAGCCAAGTTAGAAGTCGGTCAGCTTCTCGTGCAACCACAGTCCATTGCTGCTGATTTTGGTTTTTATATTTTTGAGACATGGCAATCCGAAAGACAAGCCGTCGATCAAGAAAAATTTCAAAAAAGAAAATTCATGAATGGAATTCTCAAGAATCAAGGTTTGCCGCCAGCTCTCATCAAGCGGGAATCGTAATTTCAGATCTGCTTATTGATCCAAATGTAGTAAATAGGGTCTCGCTTGTTTGGATTGCGAATGTTGGGAATGTCATAAGCATCTAGTTTTGCGCCTTTGGTTCTTTCGACTCCGCCACCCAATTGCCATGAGGGGCGAGCGACTGAAAATTCAAGATTATCTGTTGTTCGTTTTCCTTGGTCAAATTGTTGGATCGTCCGCATTGCTTTGGTTTTTAGGGTTGTATCGCTGACCGGTCCGAATTTGATTGCGGTCCATCCTTTGCCTTGAGCAAATCGACGATCGGTAATCGGGGTGTAGCGTGCACCGACTTCTCCTCCTCCTTCGACAGCAAACCGAGTTTTACCTAGGCGTATAGAATTTTGAATGCCAGTATAAAGCTCCACAAGAATCTGATCTTGGTTGGATTGATCGTCGGTCCTATCTACGGGAATACGAACCCTATTGTCTCCCGAGATCTTGTTAACGGTATGGTGAAGCCATTTCTGTTGGCCCGAACCATTGAGAAAGTTCGAAGCATCTCGGTGATCAATTTCGATCCATCCGATGCCCACTTTGTAATACTGCATTTTGTGCGGATCGATATTGTCGAGAATAATTCGAGTGATGTTTTCATTCGTGAAGACTTGCGGCACTTCGAGTTCGCCATTTGAGTTCACGTGACTAGGGCCCGAAACTTTTTTTGCAAATAGAGTGGTCCCATAATCAAATGATATATTTTTAAAATATGGGTTTTCGTAAAGCTCGGTGCCGATGCTGAAGGAAGCGGCGTGGGTCAGGCCGTAATCATCTCCCTCATCTGGCTTTTGCAGGAGACCAAAACTAAATAGCTCGGTGTTGTCGTTCTCAAGTTTAAAGCTAACATCGACTGGAGCGTCGGGATCAAGGATCTGTCCTTGGCCAAGTGAAAAGAGAAAGTCGACGGGTTTTTCTGGGTCGATTTCGACATTGTTGGGAATAAGGTTGCGAATGGCCAAAGGCATTTCTCCGATTCGATTGTATTGAATCCGAATCATTCTTTGGTTGTGGAGTTCACTTTCTGTGGCGATACAACCCTGGCCTTGCTGTTTTTGCGAGATATACTCACTTAAGTCTTGTGGGGCATAGCCGGTACAAGTCTTTGGTGGAGAGAGTTTGAGTCGCCTTCGGCTAGAGCTGTTGGAATTCGCAGAGTATACAGCACCGAATTCGTTATAGGATTTTTGAAACTCGTTTTTTGAGATTTCAGAAAGGTGCAGATTTTCGCCAGCCTCTGTTGCAGGAGAAAAAAGAAAAATCAGGATGCTGGTGAGACTCATGAAGTGATTGAAAACCGGACTCAAATGGGTTGATGAGAATAGAAATGCGTTTGTGAATTTTTTTGTTAAACTCATTTTTCTTACCTCCATCAGTCTAAACTCTAGTTCTCGGGTTCATTGACTGTTCACTTTACGGTTACTATTTCGGTAACGATAATCATGCCTGCGCCTGATGCCTGAAAAATGCTTGCAAAGAAAAATTTGCGATGATTCCAGGTTGAAAGTAAGCCTTAAGACAAGCATCAAAGTAATTTTCAACGTGGTCCTCAAGGCAAGCGTCAAAGTAACCGACAACCACGTTCAGGTCCTTCAAAAATGGCTTTAGCCTGTGAGCCTTGAAAAAGCGTGAGCAGACGAGACACCATGGTCGGAGAAATCTCGACGCCGTTTGGGCTCTTTGTCAGTTTGGTGTTGGTGAGTCTTTCGAGCATGCTCTGGCTCAATGGTAAATTGGCGCGTTCAAGACAGATCTCTAGGCGTTGCTCGACTGTTGCAGCTGACCCTCCAAGTTGATTGAGATTTACACAGGTGCAAAGTTCTTTGGCTAAAAGACCCTGTAAGATATCTTCTTTGATGAGGTATTGACCTTCGCTCACAAGATTTAAAAATTTAGCCTCGGCTTGGTTTTCGCCAGCAATAGTGAACGCAAGTACCAAAAAACTGAATGCGAATCGGAGGCTTGTTCTTCGCGCAGCTGTATGAGTGAGTCCGAAGTGTTTCATGGTTTTCTCGCTTGTGTGGGCAAACTGCTCAGTGAGCTTTTTGTTGAATAGGCTTCGCTTGGAGTAAAGCAACTGACCGCTCGGCTAACGAAGTCGTCGATTTTCTCCCAGTAGCTTGGGTCGTGCCCGGTGCGTGCGATCACCATTTTTTGTGTTGGTAAAATGAGAAGCAGTTGGCCGTAGTGACCGGCAGCGAAGTAAAGATCACGCGGCGATCGAGGAAACTCGTGTTTCATATTCACTTGGGGAACATCCTGATTTAGCCAGAAGCTTCGGTTGGAAAATACTCCCTCGGTCTTCACATATTTTGCGAGTTTCGCTTTTTCTTCTGGGCTCAAAAGACTTGCGTGGTTGTGAGCTTCGGTAACTTTCTGTGCCTCGCTCGTCCATCCCTCTGGCAAGAGGCGTTTGCCATTCCAGATGCCGTCTTGCAAATACAATTGACCGATGATGGCCATCTCTTTTGGAGAAGCGTGAAAGTAAGATGATCCCACAAGGTGACCACTTCCGTCTCGTTCATACATAGCCTGCTTGATCTCGAGATCCTTAAACAAAAGTTCTGCAAGTAGATTGTCGGTATTGAGACCCTGAAGACGAGATAGCAGCGCGATGAGTATGACAGAGTTTCCTCCGCTATAGTTCCATCTCTTGCCGACGCCGTATTTGTCGAACGGCTGTGAAAGAGCAAAACGCAGCATGTTTTGGTGGCCCTTGCCGTAGAGCATGGGCAGAAAGGTTGAGGTCTTTGGGTCAGATTCGTAAGATTCTTCCCAAACCCAGTTGGTGGCCATCATGAGAAAATGTTTGATTTGAATGCTGCTGAATTTAGAAAAATTCTTTCCAAAATACTTCTGCCATTGTTTAATTTCTTTTTTGTCAAAGAAGTCCGTAATTGATGTTTCAACAGTGATCGGCGCACCCTTGGGCGTGAGACGTTTTTGTTGAATTGCGGCTCCAGTGAGTGTTGCGGTCATAGTTTTCGAAGCAGACCACCAGTAGTGAAGCGAGTCATCGGTGTAATTGCCGTCATTCCATGCGAATATCGGACTACCTTCTTTTAGAATATAGATTTGATCAGATTGAAAGCCCTCTTTAGTCGCCGTGTTTTTCGTGGCATATTTCGCAAACTCCATACAGGCCGGTGTTTGCGGTAGAGCAATCGAAGTTCTTGGGTTTGTCGCAAGCGCATGGTTTGAAATGAAAATCAAAGAGGACAATTGAAAAAATATTCTAATTGATCTTCTTAGAGACTTCATTTGGCTATGCTCCAATTCCAATTCAATTCCAAATCTGGTTCCAGTTGTTAAGCTACATTTCTCTTGATCAACATATTGATCAAGAGAGCACTGGCAACCAGAGGTTGCTCAGCACTCAATGCCCAATCTATTCTTGGCATTTAGAAAAACTTTGCACCAGGTTCTCAATTTTTGTGGATGCTTCCTGATAGGCAATGGCCTTGGTGACAACTTTTCCCACCATTGCAGGAGTGAAAAGAAGTGGGACATTCAAAACGACACTCACCAGATTCCCATTGATGCGATCGTAGCCCAGGCCCAATCTCGACTCAGTCTTTTGAAAAATGCGAGGGTCGCCTTTAACTCGGAATTCGAATGTCGCCGAGCAGTCGTATGCACTAGAGAGGTCACTACCGGGTTGATAGTACTCACACTTTGGTTCCGTCACCTTGATGAGACAGTAACGATCAGCGAGGTTTTTGGGGATACTGCCATCGTTGTTTTTAATCTCAGGGATATAACCGTCAAAAATTTTGTTATCCGGATTTTGGTTAAATTGAACTTGCTGGTATAAAGAGGAATACATCTTTTCAAAACTTGGCTCTACCGCGGCCTGCAAGGTACTACATTCTGGAATTTGAGCTGCAAGAGACTCGACATCGCTTAATAAGTTAATGGAGTCGGATTGTTCATTGTTTCCAGCGCGCCATTCTGTTCGAGTGAGAGCATCTAGGTTGATCCAGCTACCTGAATCAGGCAAATAAGGCACAGTTTGCGGGCTATTGATGAGAGCTTCGATGCCTTTATGTCGGACTTCTAGTTTTGCAATTGCAAAATGAACATCTGAAGCTGATCGTTTGTGAACATTGCTCTCGACACTGAAGGAATAATGAACTGAATTGCCGGAGTTGAAACCGTAGCCCTTGGCCTTGAGTATTTCGGAGAAACGAGCTTTCATCTTTTCAATATTTCCGACGGTGACACCTATCTGCGGAGTTTCATCAATGGTATATTTTTGGGAGAAATTGATACCCACATCGCAATTTGCCTTTGCAGAATCGATTCCATAAATCAGTGGCGACAAAGCCATTACTGCCAGCACTCCGGTCGAAAAAATTTGTTTGGTGTTCATAATTTCTCCTTTGATAAATGAATTAAGCTATTGCAGATCTGTTTCGCTTTTTGTTTGAACCTAAGTCAATGAACTCATTTAAAGGTATCCAAGTCGTAGATCGCTCGACTATATAGGTTTATTGTTAAACACACTAGATGTTAGATCTTTTGACAGAGAGAAATTAGTCGGTCCTACAAAATTACGACGTTATCGAATTTCGGTCCCGGAGTGGCTGGTATACCCTAAGCCCCTAAGCCTGCTACTCTTTAAAATTCCAGACGATATTTTGGTTGGCGGTGGCTTTGACCCATACTGGCTTGGGGCGTACGGATTTTGCACGCCATCGAAATTTTGCCGAAGGTGCCGCCACCAATTTCAGATACTGATGATCGTCCAAAACAAATTCAGTGGGTTCAATGGCAAACATAAAATCGGCTTGGCGAGGTTGTAGGAGATACCAATCGGCGATACCTTGTGCAGAGGTGATTCTTGCAGAGGCAATGACCTCGACATCTTGAAATAGTTCGTCATTAAATATTCGAGCCGAAGTGTAGGCCGTGGCGTTGTTTAAGGTGACAAATTTGGAATCCGGTGTCCAGAGCTCAATTTCAAATGTATAGGCTCCATGTACAACACGTTTTTCGTGCCGAGTTTCAGATGGCGTTGCAAACAAAATCTGTTTATTGATGGCAGCTTGATCGAAAAGCGTTTGCAATTGCGCGAGCTCGATTTTTGCCCGATTTGCCCTTAGCAATCCAGGTAGGTCCTGCGCCAACTGACTCTGCAGAATCTTAACCTGCGCCTCGGTGGCGTCGAGCGAGTGTTTGAGGGAACTCGCTATGGTTTGGAGTTGCGATTCTAAAAGTCTTGCCTCTCTGATCATGGTTTTTAAAACAGATCCTATCGTTTGTTTTGCACCAGGAGACTGTGACAGAATTTTGTTTAGACCCAACTCGACGGCGTCGGTTTCAAATTCTAGAATTCCGGCCGCGTACGGAAGTTCGGTCGAGAGTGCCTCTAATCTTTCAAGTGAGGATTTGGCGTGATTGAGTAGGCGTTGAGTTCTGTCTTGCGAGTCTGACAATATTTTAAAATCATCTTGGAGGTTTTTGGTTTCTTTAATATGCGAAGTCCAAAACTTAGGAAGCTTTGCCGGTTCCTGAAGTTTTTTGATGGTCATCAAATCTGCATCGGAGGTATCCGCCGTGATATTTAAACTAAATATTTCACTCAATAGGCGAGTTGCTTTGAAATGCACATTAAATAGATGGTGGCCTAAAGTGGATCGAATGAGATCTTCTGTTAATGCTCTAGAAGCAATCCCATCAGAAGAGAGCAGAAGAAGTGGATATGCCGCGGTCTCGATTTCGTGAGCTCGCCCTTCAATTGAGGTACTTTTGTTTTCAAGCTTATGCGTCGATTCTTTCGATGTTCTTCCAAATTCTGCGGAAAGGAGATCTCGACAAGAGTCAAAACGTGAATTCAAGTCTTGGTTAGCACACAAGTTCAGTGGAGAAAGCCAAAGAAAAATGACCAGACAGAAACGAGTAGTCATGCCTATGGCTATGCGAAAGGTGTTTCTAGGAAAGCTGATCATACTGGTCTCGAATGGTCATAGTCTGAAGGTAAATTGTTTTGGCAAACTCTTTCTTGAGTTTGCCTTCAGGTTCACTTGATCTAGGAAGATTCCTATTACGCTATACTCTGACTCCGCATTGTGTTGACGACAGAGTTAGAAATGTTTTTCACTCTTCATTGTCTTCTCGAGAAATCGGGGCCTTTGAGATATTTTGGCCAACGACAGGTGGCACACTAGGAATGCCATTCGAGGAGGAAAGTCGTGGTGTCGGAGCGCGCTGCGGTTTTTGATTGGTTTTTTGGTTCGATTTTTCGCCTTCGATCAACACCCCAGATGCACCCTCTTGCATATATTGATCGTTTTTATTCGCCAGCTTTTTGGTAAGGGTCAAGCGATTGGCTTCGAAAGTACGGGTGTTTTCTTCTGCTTTTTTCGCAAGCTTCATGGCACTCTCTCGGAAGCTTCCCATTAGTTCCATGTTTGCCAAGATCTGATTTTGTGCTTGGTTGGCTTGGTCTACAGCATAGGCTGCTGCCGCGTCAGCCGCATTTTTGGCCAGGCGATTCGCAGCTCCTGTTTTCTGTGTCATGTCGAGGGCAGAGCTCGCCGTGAGGGATGTCACGCCTGAGACCACAAAATTTCTCTGAAAGATAGTGGTCTGCATTTTAGTATCAGTCGCCGCCTGTTTTGCTGACTGGATTGTGCCCGTGAGAAGATTGAGTTTCTCTAAGAGTTCTTGGTCAGAGGAGAGCTGGCTCTCGATCATGGGCCATACATGCTGTTCAACATTGTGCCGCAAAATTTGAATGATTGGGTTTTTTTCAGTTTCGGTAGATTGAACCCAAGCTTCGATTGCCCGTGCGAGTTGGTGCTCGAAAAATATCTGTTCGGGGAGGGCACGGGTTCGGTCTTGGATCTTTTTCTGAAATTCACCGAGATACACTTCGGCTTCTTGCAAGAGCCCAACATTTACCGTCATTCCATTGACAACTGCTAATATGCGGTCAGCATAAGTCTTGTACTCTTGAGTGGTTCGCACTGAGGGTATGGCTTTTGAAACAAATCGGGCAATCTTTCCACCAGAAGCCATGCGGTCATGAAGCGCATTAAATTTTTTTCCGAGTTTGTAGCGAACTCCCGCCAACCCTTTTGGTGGTTGAATTTCATTTTGAATTTCAGTAAATGCGCGCGCAGATCTTGCAATTTCATCTGACGCGCGCCCAGCTAGTTCTTGCCCTTCCAGAACATTTTTGACGATGTTTTGTGTGGTGATGTCTGAATTCTCGATGGCGTTGAGTGTCTTGCCGGAGAAGCCTTTGTCTTGCTTTTCTAAAAGAGTATTTCCTGCGATGAGGTCCTGAATATCTTGGGACGTCTGTTCAAGAGAATTGGCAATTAGATCGTTCTTTAGATCATTGAGCCGGCCCTCAGGGTCTGCCGCAGCTTCAATGAGCGCCTTAGCCCAGGCATCCGCCTGCTCTGTGAGTTCTCGTTGTTGCGACACTGGAACATTGAGCTCGACCCGTTCGCCAATGACCACTTGTGTGAACTGCAGAGAATCAACATCGATTTGCACTATTTCTCGACAGAGTGGACCTCGCTCTACCTCAGGCAAAAGCCCTGAATTCGATTTTTTTGAAGATGACCCATTTTTTATCACCGGCAATCTGGATATTGATGGCGGATGGATAGCCATGCTCTGTATGGAGACAAGCGAGGATAATACTAAGAGAGAGATGCGACCCGTGATTTTCATAAAACGTCCCTTTCATCAAGTCAGTTTCAAAAGATATTCTAAATCAGACCCATTCATTTCAATTGTAGTGCCAGTAAATAATTCCTATTTAAAGAACCCTGTTCGTTTGTATTCGATTACTCAGTCCATTTTCGATCTTGTCGCTTAAAGGGTGCCGCCCATCGGCACTTTACCCTGTCAGGAGAAGTCATTTTTTGCTCCAAAAATTTCGTCTTGAGTGTCTGGGTTCTCCCTGCCACAGGCTTACGGCAGGTAACCAACAGCTTCACAACAGTCTCGTTACTGAATCAGTTCAGTTTTGGATTATCGTTTGGAGTCGAAAGTCTGATTTGACCGGTGGCAATCAGCTTGCGAAGTTGCCGAGGGGAGTAGACTTGCCAGGAAGCAAAATTTTCTTTGTTCTGCGTCCACACTTGATGCAACAAAATATTGCCCCAAAAAGTGAAACCCCTAACTTCAAAAATGCTTTCGATTGATCCTGAGCCGTTTAAAATGTCGCCAACACGAAATCCGGCATAGATAAGATCTGGGTCAGTAATCGCGACGGCTTGTCTTGTTATATTGTAGTCTGTGTAAACATCTTCTTTCTTTTTCTTATCCCATTCGATTTTCCTCAGGCGAACATAGCTCAGAAGCGGCTCTGGTAGTTTGCCTCGAGATATTTGAGCGATAGGGCTGAACAAGAGGGGAATTAGCGGATTAAAAGGATTGAGAGTCAAGAAGTAGGACTTCTCGTCTTTCACTACTGAAAACCTTGATCCGCGAAACCAAATCACTTCGTGTTCACCGTTGTATGTTCTTTCGCTCGCTATAAGAACATTTTCGCCTATCACAAGACGTCTTTTTAGATCGCGGAGCGAAGCGATTCTCACGCCCTGCGGAATGTGGCGCTCGAGGCCATTGCCAAGGGGGAAAAACCTTTTCTTGTCATTGGTTGTGGTATCGACAAGTGCTGATTTGGGTTCAGTCGATTCGAAGACACGTTGAAAGTCAAATCGCTTAAGAGTGAGAATATTAGAAAACGAATTCGAGGCCTGCAGGTTTCCTTCGATCAAAGAAATGCGCGAGGTCTGCAGTCGGCGCAATTGGGCTTCCTGATCGTGCAGATCGAGTTTGATGTTCTGAATTTTTGCCAGCACTCGGTTCACGGCGTCCACTTCTCTTTCGCTTGTCAGCTGATTTTTGAATTGAGCCAACTCTCTTGCAATCTCATCTAAAAAGTCGGATTCACTTTGAAATCTTGCTAGCCAACGGTTTGTTTCATTGATGGCTTCGTCGTTTCTTTTTATTCGAGTTAATAGAGCCTCATGCTGGTCTCTTGCGTTTTCAATAATCTCATCGGCTTTTTTATTTAGTTCTTCGGCCTTTGCCATTCTTGAAGCTGTCCCTCGATCAGTTATTTTTGCACTGATTCGACTCAGCCAATTGGGGATGAGCTTGTTGGTTTGTTGAGCTGATTCAGTAGGTGAACCCTTTTGCTGATTGATAGCTATGACGGCATCATTCAAATGCTTTACGATTTCAGCGTAATCGTTCGCCGTATTGAACAACTCTTGGTTTTGTGCTCGGTCTTTCTCCACTGTAGCCATTCGAAGTGAACCGGCGACATAGGCTTCAAAATCGAAAAGAAACTCTTTAGTGTGCTGCATGACGAGAGCATTTGTAGCCGAGCTCTGCTCAGCATACGGATTGTGAACTATACTCTCAAGGGTGGTGAGATATTTTTTGACTCGATCAGCCTGCGAAAGCACCGAGTCTGCTGCGCTGTCAGTGAGAAGCGACCGACAATCTCGCGCTGATTCTTCAGAATTCACAACGGGGCTCAAGATCGATTGCTGAAGGGAGGTTTGGTGAGGAATACGCGGAACCTTAAAGGAGTCTGAATAGGAATTTTGCGAAAACCCTGACGAAGGGAGAATCAGGACTGTTAAGACAGGGAAGATCGCCAGCGGAAGTGCGGATCGTGGTGTTTTAATATTGAAACCATTCATGAACGACTTCCTTTGGATTCAGTTCGCAGTTGTCAGATACTGGCTAATAATGGGTCAGCATCGGGTCAATAGCGGCCAGTGATCTGCTCGAGAGTTTATTGCAACCCGTTTGATGCACATTCTATGCACTCTCAATTCGGCTTCAAGCTTGCTGAGATGTCTAAGTTTTCGCCATCGACGCAAGTTGCGGCCTGTGGCTGCCCCGACAGAAGTTGCGGTTTGTGATTGGCCTGTGGCTGGGCTCTCTGACGTTGCCCCTGAGCCCAACTACTCTAGCGCAGGAGTTGAAATCGTCTTCTCCGGTGCATTGTTGAGAATGTAAGGAATGAGTACTCCCTTGCTTATTCGTTTGCGCAGTGTTCGCGGCGAGTAGACATGCCAAGACTCGATGCCACCATTTTGTGTATTCAATATATGACTGAGAAGAAGGTCACCCCAGTAGGTGAAACCACGAACCGTGAAGAGCCCCTCAATTGCGCTAGGAGACCTAAAGACATCACCGACTCTGAATCCGCCATAAATCAAGTCAGTGGTGGTGATAGCGAGCTCTTGCCGAGGGAGTTGATAGTCATGAAACCCCCACCCCAGGTCTTGTCTTTGGTGATAATACCTAACACCAACGTAGCTAAAAACTGGTGTGGGGAATTGTCCCTCCAGGATCTTTGAAACCGGATTGAGGAAAATTGCATCTAAAAAATTGAGTGGATTGAATGAAAGAAAATAAGATTTTGTTTCCGTGGCAATAGGAAATGAATCGCCCCGGTTGAAGGTGCGACCATAAAGGCCTTTTTCGGATTTTTCACTTGCGACAAAAACTTGTTCACCAATGATCAATCCGCGTTGCAAATCAAAGATCGAGGCGATTTTGACGCCTTTAGGAATAGGGCGTTCCCAACCCAAAAGCTGGAGCTTCTCTTTGTTTTTTTGCACAAGATTTTTGTCAGAGTCAATCCGCGGAACGCGCTCATTTGCTTGACCGCTTGAATCCGCATTGATGGCCTCAGATTTGAAATCCAGTCTCCTGAGTGTGAGAATTTTCGAAAATACCGACGAGGCTTCTTTATTGGACTCATCCAGAGACCTCAGAGAGTTGCGAAGAGTGCGGAGTTTCTCATGTTCAATGTAAAGATCTTGTAGAAGTGCCTGCACCTTAGCCAAAGTAAGATCAATGGCATCTCGTTCTCGGGTGGTACTCTGGCTGACATTGTTTTGACTTAGTTCTTTTGCAAACTGACTCAGAAACCGAGACTCCTCGTCGATGCGAGCGAGCCAAGTGTTGACTTTCTCGATGGTGTCTTGATTTTCTTTCGCCCGGAGCAAAAATGCATCCTGCTGCTTTCTCGCATTTTCGATAATTTGATCGGCTTTTTTGTCGAGCTGGCTGGCCGTGCGGTAGCGAGATTCATTTGCTCCGTTTTGAATTCTTGAAAGAATCCCTGGAGTAAACTTGGCTGCAATTTTTTTGGACCAGCTATTTGGCAAAGACTCTTGCTTTTCGATATCCTCTACAGCTTTGTTGAGCTCTCCGACGGTGGTCGCATAGTCTTGGCCCGTCTGGATAAATAAATAGTTTTCTCTTTGGTCACTTTGAATTTTCGGTAAACGCAGCGATCCGCTTATGTAATCCTGGTAATCAAAACGAAAATCACGCGCGAACATATAGTTGAGTGCATCGGCGGCCGCACTTTGTTCTGCAAAACGATTTTTAATCACTGGGAGAATTTCATCGAGATATCCAGTGATTCGATTGCCGATGGGCGAAGGCTGAGTGTGAGTCGACGAAGCCGAAGGAGTTTTTTCAAAGACTTCCATCGAAGTTTCTGATGCACTCGACGCGATCAGATCTCCACATTCTGGATGGGTTGAGGCTCGAGAGGTTCTTGCCACAGAATCTTGCATGAGCGGAGCTTTAAAGTCTCCAATGGGCGGAGAATTCAGCGAAGCGTGAGCAATGCCCAGAGCAGATAGAAAAGTGGCGATAGAAGCCATTAATTGTGTTTTCAACTCAGATTTGTGCACACACACCGGCGCTCTCCGATTTTCATGATTCAAAAAGTGCGTACCTTGGTGCCTGCACAATTGGTGCACGTTCAAGTCGATTTTACCTGTGTACAAGTGTCTAAGTTTTGAACAGCGACGCAAGTTGTGGTCTGCAACTTGGCCAGTAGTTGCGTATTTAGGATTTCTCAAAATTTAAAGCTTCGAGTGGCGGAATTGCTCTCTCTCGAGAGGACTCTGAATAGGTTCCACAGATATGATCCCACCAAGTGAAATACAGTCCAAAATTTGCTCTGCTTGTCTGATGGTGAAATTGATGTCTGGTGGCACTGTTGAAATATTTGAAAAGCGGGAGTCTTTGAAGTTTGGGCGGCATGATTTCATAACCGAGGTGTCCATAGACATTGTAAAGAAAGGCGACCAGAGTGAAAATCGCAAATGCGAGAATGTGCATGGGCATGATAAACGGAAATAGAAAGACAATGATCATGTTGACGAAAATCTCGACTAAATCGAATGACAAAGACGTAAACGGAGTGGGATTGACACTGTAGTGGTGTACGCGATGCACGAATTTAAAAATTTTAGGAGTGTGCAAAAGTCGGTGTGTCCAATAGAAATAGGCATCATTGACAATCAACATGAACAGAATGGTCACAATGAAATAAGAAACGCCAAAATCTGAAATACTTGTGTACCACATGCCTATGCTTTTTGATTTGAGATACGCGAGACCCAATCCCCCAGAAGAAAATGCAATTGAGGTCACAATCGAATGAAATATTTCTTTCTTAATTTGTGATGGGCGTAGTGGAGCATGGGCCAAAGACTTGGTATTAAACAGAGTTTGTTTTTTCGCCAAAAATCTCCACACTAATAAATAGGCGAGGCCAGCAATTAAGAAATATCTGATGACCAAAAAAGACGAATACAATACGAATGATCGAAGTGGAAACTCCAGATTTAACATTTGTTCTCCTGAATTAATCCCATTGAAATGACTTTGTGTGGATGCGATAATAATGCAAAGTCGAAAATTGGCCTACTCGCCATTTTGCAAAAAGAGATCGGTGGCATATGTCTTTGAAATCACAGAAGAAAACACCTAAGCAAGAACGTTCGCAAACGCTTTTTAACAGCATTTTAGAGGCCACTACTCACATTTTTGAACGAATTGATTTTTCAAAAGTGAGCACCAATAAGATCGCTGAATATGCCGGGGTGAGTATTGGTTCTTTTTATCAGTATTTTGCTGATAAGCGATCCGTGATTTCAATTGTTATTGACAAGCGTCTCGAACAAAATCGGCAAGAAGTAAAAAAGATTTTTGCCCGTCAGCCGGAAGGTGATTTGCAAGATTTTATTGGCTTTGTAGTTGATCAAATGGTCGATCATTTTCTCAAACAAAAAGGTTACCTGAGAGCGCTTATATATTTTCAATTTGAATTACAGAAAGCTGACAAGATTATTGAATCACGGCATTTAATGGCTAAGATTATGGCTGATGAAACACACAAGCGTTATCCAAATTTAGGTGATGCCCAAGAGATAGAAAAAAAATTTTTCTATCTCATCAATTGTGCGTTTGGCGTTGTCTATATGTATTCACAGGTTCAAAGTGCTCCCTATGAAATTGATCAAGTCAAAACTGAAATGAAAAAAAATATTCTTGCTTATTTAAATGCAGACTTGAATGCAGGATTAAATAATAACTAGTGAACTCCGTAGTTTGAAATAGAAAAATGCGGTAGCATCTCGAATTATATCAATAGCCAATGGAGAGACAATGATCCACGAGAACCATATATCCCAGTTAAGAGTCGAAGCGCTATATCAGGTACAAAACGAAAAGAAAATCATGGTCGGCAGACTGGTGTTTTGCAAAAGGGTGATGTTGTTTTTGCTGGTTGCTCTTTCGTTTGCAATCGGGTGTATCGAGAGTTGGGCGTCGGATTCTTATTCTGGCCGAGGCAAGGATTCTGTGTCGAAAGATGAAATTGAAAGCTTTCGGGCGAAGTCTCTTCCCGCAGATTTAAGTCGCAAAATTCAAAGTTTCTTTGATATTCGCTCACCTGGTTTAGGTATGCTCAATCTTAAGAACAAAAGCTTCTATTTCGGCTGGCGAATTACTGGAACAGTACAGGTCTATCGCGTTGACGCGCCAAAGGGATTTCCAATTCAAATGACCGGAGGAGAAGATCCGACAACTTTGTTAGATATCACCAAAGATGGAAAGTATTTGATCTTGTCACGTGATCGAAATGGCGAAGAGAATCAGGGGCTTTATTTGCAACCTGCCGAAGGTGGATCGCTCATTGAGATTCAACATAAACCAAAGGTGCAGACGGCTTTTGCTTTTTGCTCAGATGATTCCCGATTTATCTACTTTCGTGCCAACGATGAGAGGGCCGATTCTTATACGATCTATCGGTATGATTTAAAAACCAAAACCAAAGAGAAAATTTTTAGCGAATCGGGATATTGGACGGTTGCCGATCATTGGACTAAAGACTCCCAAGATCAGACACTTCTTTTAGGCAAAGCTATCACCAACACGAGCACCGAGTTTTACGAGTTGGATTTGAAGACCAAAAAACTTTCACCTTTACTGGGGCAGGGTGAAAATGCGAGTTACGACGTCAGTTATGCAAACAAACAAAATCAGTTTTTAGTTAGAACCAATCGATTTTCGGACTCGCACCGTCTGTATTTGATGGAAAGAGCGCCCTCGAAAAGTGAATTGCTAAACAGCGATTCGCCGGCGACCGATGCTTCGTTCGAAAAGAGATTCAAACTCTTTGTGCCGACCGAAGCTGAGGTGAAAGCCCAAAGTTTCGGCACAGATGTGGCCCAGGGTGCTGCCCAGGGAGATGGAGAAGGTGCTGTCCAAGATTCGGTCAAAGGTACAGAGAATATCCAGCTCAAGCCTGTGTTTCCAATGGAAGATGAGATCGAGAGTTTTTCGGTCGATCCAACTCATCACACTGTTGCAGTTTTATGGAATCGCAAAGGCTACACGCGTGTGGAATTTTTCAATCTTCAAACAAGAAAAAAACTTAAATTATCATTGAAGCAAGAGCAGGCCGATCAAGTCTATGTTGGGGCATGGTCCAAAGATGGAAATCAAGTGGTGTTGGGCATTGACTCGGGTACGGCACCAAAAACGAGCTACTCACTCGATTTACGAACAAACAAGCTCAGGCAATGGGTGGTGGCGAGTGTTCCTGAGGTTGATGTGCAAAAGTTTGTCAGGGCCCAATTGATTACCATTCCTTCAGACTTTGGGGGAATCCCTGCGTTTGTGCGTATTCCTCCGGGATGTGAAAAGCCAGTGAAGCCGTGCCCAGTGGTGGTGCATTTTCATGGAGGCCCTGAAATGCAATCTCGTCCTGCGTTCATTCCTCAGTTTCAACTCTTTGTTGCAGAGGGTATGATATTTCTTGAACCGAATGTGCGTGGCAGTGAAGGTTATGGGCGAAAGTACCTCGACGCTGACAATGCCGAGAAACGCTTGGATGTGATCAAAGACATTCAAACTGTCGCGGATTTTGCAAAAACCAAATGGGCTCCTCCAGGGCAAAAAGCCAAAGTTGGCGTGATGGGATGGAGCTATGGTGGCTACTCAGCTTTATATGCAATGACAAAGTTTGCCGGGAGTTATGATGCTGGAGTTTCATTGGTTGGTATGAGTCACTTGGTCAGCTTCATCAACAATACCGCACCCTCACGCCGAGCTTTGCGAACACCTGAGTATGGCGATCCAGAAAAAATTAAAGACGTGATGGAGGAGCTTTCGCCGATCACGCATGTGGATAAAATTCGTGATCCACTTTTGATTATTCAAGGGGTAAGTGATTCACGTGTTCCAGTCGGTGAGGCCCTGCAAATGCACAAGAAGATGCAAGAAAAAAAGCTCGCTGGTGATTTGATCCTGTTTGCAGATGAGGGACACCTCGCCCAAAAAAGATCGAATCAGGTTTTAGAAATCGGGCACACCGTTTTATTTTTTAAAAAACATCTGTTTTAATAAATATATATTTTTGAACTTTGAGACAATCCTGACTCGGCGATGGTTTCTCGCCGAGCTCTCTCTTTATCCTCTTGTTGTTCTTTCTTTGCTCTCATAGTGTTTTCGCTGTGTCCAAACAGTTTCGGTCAAATTTCATGTACTGCAAATTCCGCCTTCGTAGCAAATTTAATCTTCGTCCTCATCCTCGTTTGTTTCATTTCTTTCTGAGTCCATGTGACTTTCGTTGTGTTCACTTGACTCGTTCTCTCCAAGTTGCAGAGTTTTGCCGAAGAGGTTGAGCGTTTGTGAGTTGCTGTCGTAGTTCTTAATTAAGGTACATGTGAATCCCGAAAAGAGAAGCACTAGTACAAGGGCAACTAAAGGGTAAGAGCTCTTGAGATGAACCTCTTCCGTTCGATCTTGTTCTGTTGATTTTTCTGATTCCTGGACTTTTCTTGATGAACCTTCGTGGTGTTTTCTACCGTTGATCATTGCAAGTGCAATGATTTCTCCCGTTCGTGGTAGGTGGCGAAGTGTGTGCAATACGATTCCTGCGATATGTGCAATGACGGTGATGAGAAATGCATTGGCAAAGAGCTCGTGAAGTTCTTCGAATACTTCTTTGCTCTGGTGGCCGATATTTTGTGACATTTGATACCCGGTGAAAGCTAGACCGATAGAAAAGAAGAACATCAGTAGAGCGGCCCATGCCGATGCCGGATTATGTGCCATGTGTTTTTGAATTGGGCCGCCAATAAAACTTTTGAAGTAATCAAAAAGCTGCTTAGGGCTCAGGGGCATGGATGAAAAACGAGCCGTACGGCTGCCGACCAGCCCCCAGATGATTCGTAAAATCACGACAAAGGCCAACATAAAGCCCAGAAGCATGTGATAAGAGAACACGGGGGATTCATCGTCAACCAACTGAGCAATACCGAATGCTGCCAAAAAAAGAAAGGCCATGAGCCAGTGTGAGACACGAACGGGAAGATCATAGACAAGTCGAGATTGTCCCTTGGCCTCACTTGGTCTATAGGCCTGCTGGTCGATGTGGTTTTCATTGGTGGTTTTTTGCATTTGAGCATCTCCTTTAAAAGGTTTTATGAAACTAGAATCGGGCTCAATACAAGATTTGGCTATGGGACATATGTCGTACTCATTTAAATTTAATTTGAGCTACGGTGTTGTAGAAACGCAATAGGTCGTGTGAGACATTTGACCGATTTGCATTCGTTAAAAAATGACGAGAATCAGATTGAGGCGTGAGTGAACATAGCGTTCAAGTCTGCCTTTCAACAATTTATGTTCGGTATAGATCGATAACCAAGGTGTTGGCCTCGGCTGTACGGAGCAGTACAAACACAAAGGAGTGTTTATGAAGGTGTCCAATGTATTCACAGGTGTACTATCGGCAAAAAGTCTTTTGTTGGTGGCCTTAACAATTGCCGTTTCAGGCACGGCGTTTGCCAAGAAAGATTGCACGGATCAGCCTAAAGACAAATGGATGAGTGAGGCTGATTTCAAAAAGAAGATGGAAGAACAAGGTTACAAAATTCGTAAGTTCAAACAACCTGGAACTTGTTATGAAATATACGGAACGAACAAAGACGGAAAGTCAGTCGAGATTTACTTCAACCCGGTTGATGCCAAAATCGTCAAAGAAGAAGTCGAGTAATTCATGTTTAGACCATGCGTGGGATTGGCGCCTAAAGAAATGGAAGATATTCCGGTCGACCATTTACAAAGACGACAGCCCCACGCTGTCCCGTTTGAAGCAAAGCCTTAGATATCAAATAAAAACAATTTACTATCAAAACGAATTCGCGATCCATAAATTCCTTGTTTGGTTCTTTTGCCAGCGCCGATAACCATTGTAATATGTGCGCCAGATCCAAGATTAAGAATTTTCTTTACTCTATGCGAATCAAATCCTTCCATCGGGCAACTGTCATAGCCTTTAGCTCGAAGAGCCAGCATTAGATTTTCGCAAGCCAGGGCCGAGGTCTTCATCGCCATCGAGGCCAGATCTTTTTTAGAAAACGGTCCTCGCGGTACCGGACGAAAAAAACCTGTCACAAAAAATGTGATTCTTTTAATAAATCCAAGCGAGTTTAAAAATCCTTGTGGGTAGAGCATAGGAATCAACTTAGTATAATAATTTCGAACTGATTTTGGTACTGAACCTTGTTTTTCGAATTCCTGCATCATCAGGTCGCTGTTTCGTTTCCAGGTGTCGGTTCTTGCGACACAAACAATGAGTTCTGCGGCTGTTGAAGCCGCTGGCTGTGAAAAACAGGCTTCTATAAGCTTTTGTTTTTTTTCTGGTGATCGCACGCGATAGAACTCCCAGGGTTGTAAGTTTGAAGAATTCGGCGCCAGCAAGGCGGCCTCGAAGACATCTTGCATATCTTGGTCACTGATTTTTTGCGATGTTTCGAAAACGCGAACACTGCGGCGAGATCGAACGACTGTCATGAACTCTTGCCAGTTGGGGGTGACGTCGGGATCGTTGTGGGGAATTTCAAGCGGCTTATCGAAAATTGAATCAGACATTTCGGTCTCCATTTGGTTGCAAGTTCAGATGATGAGATCTTAACTCAGTTCGAGGTCAAGATCGTTGAATTATACTAAGCTGACTAGACAACCAGGTCATTCCATTTTTCTTCTCGCGACGTTCGACCAAATATGAGAGAAACCCAAAAAATGTAAACAATCGATTATTGCTTGCTCTGGTAAAACCTTTACAATTGAGTGTGGCTATCTTTTGGAGAAGAAATAGGCTTTGAAAATGAAAGAGGTGAGGGGTGTTTTTTAAACAGCCATTGAGATTTACGACACAAATAGAATCGGGTATCCAAGAAACGCGCGAGGAGTTTTTTCGGAGTCTGTTGCTGATGATCAATCTATTTTGTATCGGCTACTTTATTCTCTATTTGGTTTTAGGGGTCAAGTTCTCAGGATTCGTTATCGGAGTTGTGGCTTTTATTTGGTTGCCAGTGACCTTTTGGTTGAATCGAATTGGTTTTTACACCTTTGCCCGTTTTTCATTGATCATCGCGAGTTTGACAGCCATTAGTGCAGCACCATTCGGCATAAGAGAAACTGTATTTGCGGAGTGCTATTTTATTCCAGCGATGATGCTTGGTCTTTTGGTTTTCGAGGCCAATCAAAAGCTTGAACTTACGTTTGGTTCAATGGCACCGCTTTTTGCCTGGGCCGCAACTAGATGGGCACCCAGGCCTGAGTTTCCTGAATCATGGTATGCCCAAAATTTTCCTTCCGATTTTTTTCAGGTGTTTAATTTTATTGGTGCGTTTATTATCACCGGATATTTTCTCTATCAGTATGGTGAATTTCTAAATCAGCTAAGAAAAATTGCTTTACAAGAGCTTGAGCACTCTCGATCGATGGAGCGTTCTCTTGAAGAGGCTCAGCGGGTTGCAAAGATTGGCAATTGGGAATTCGATTTGCAATCGGGAAACCTGGTTTGGTCGAAAGAACAGTATCGAATGTTTGAGCTAGAAGGAGTTTCAGAGGCTGCACTTTACGAAGCTTATCGTGAAAAGTATCACCCCGAAGACTTGAAGCTCCTTGATCAAGCGATTCGGGATGCTGTTGAAAGAAAAAGCAACTTTCAATTTGAACATCGTATTATTTGTAAAAATGGTGAGATCCGCACGATCTTGGCCAAGGGGGGATCTAAGGTTGATGCGCAAGGTGTACCAATTAAACTGTATGGAACTGGTCAAGATATCACTGAACAAAAACGCACAGATGATTTGGTGAGAGAACAACAGGCCAAAGTCATTTTGAATTCGAAAATGGCTTCACTGGGTGAGATGGCTGCTGGCATAGCCCATGAAATTAATAATCCACTTCAAGTTATTTCTGGAAAGGCTAATTTGCTGCAGAGGGCATGTGATCGGGGTCTAATGGACGCAGAACAGTTCAAGACTTCGCTGCAAAAAATTGAGTCAACCGCAAATCGAATTGCAAAAATAGTGAAAGGCCTTCGTACCTTCTCTCGAGATGCAGATGCAGATCCGATGCAATTGACCAGTGTGAAACAGATTGTGGAGGAGGTTTTTGATTTGAGTAAAGAACGACTACGGAACAACGACATTGAAATCAGACTTGAAGTCGAAGACGAAATTGAGATTGAGTGTCGTGCGACGCAGATTGAACAGGTAATCTTAAACCTGGTGAACAATGCCTATGATGCTGTCCTTCACTATACTGATCGATGGATTGAGGTTCGCACCAAGAAGACCGAAGATCGCGTCCAGATTTCAGTGACTGATTCGGGTCGTGGTATAAATGCTGAGATTGTCGATAAGATGATGCAGCCATTTTTTACGACGAAAGAGATCGGCAAGGGCACGGGACTTGGCCTGAGTATTTCTCAAGGCATTGCGGCCAATCACTCGGGACGACTTTTCTATGAAACCAAAAACGGGCATACTTCATTTGTTGTAGATCTTCCGATCCAACAAGCGCTTGCGGCTCAGCGTCCGGCCTAAGGCGCTTGCGCTAGATGACTCCTTTGGACTTGAGAAATTCTGCATATTTTCGATCTTCGACACAGATATGCTGAATCAGCCAATCGTTCATTTCCGCCAATACGACGCTCAAGAGTGGTGTGTTTCCAGAAAGTGCGGCTTCCTTAAAGCGTGCTATTTTTTCGCGAAACAGTCGGTGTTGCTCGAGGTGTCCAGGCTCCTCGGTGTAACCGTGTTCTTTAAGCAGTCGTTCCTCGTATGCGAAATGAAACTGCGAGTAGGCCAACATATCGTAGAGTGCTTCGTGAACCTGTTGCTCTTTATTTGGCAAGCGAATGCCGGCGAGCAGTACGTTCATTATCTCAATCCATTTTTTATGTTGATCATCGATGGTGGCGATTCCTAGTTTGAGTTGGTCATTCCATTCGATCATATTACAATCCTTGATTGAATTTTAGGGCACAGCTAAGGTTTGGGTGATGATATTTCTTTATTTGAATCATGCGGCGGTCCGTTTCCATTTTGAAATGAGTGCCGAAGCGATTTGGTCGAGAGGTAGCGTTTGTTGTGCAGCCCCTAATTCGATGGCAGATTTCGGCA
This sequence comes from uncultured Bdellovibrionales bacterium, assembly GCA_964405465.1. Lineage (GTDB taxonomy): Bacteria > Bdellovibrionota > Bdellovibrionia > Bdellovibrionales > JAMPXM01 > CAYONZ01. The sequence goes on from CAYONZ010000011.1 coordinate 44,484, forward strand.
TTCCAAATACCACAGAGGTAGATTCATCTTGCGCAATAGTGAATGCTCCAGAATTTCTAAGTGTGAGCAATTCACGTGCGCCATCACTCCCCATTCCCGTAAGTAGGGCTGCAGACTTCTTCACCTCTTGAACTTTTGCAAAGGATCGAAATAGAAAGTCAACCGAGGGTTTGAATCTGTTTTCAGGAGCTTCATCTGAAAGTTGTATCTTATAAATACTTCCTTTTTGAGACACGGCCATTTGTTGGCCTCCTGGCGCAATATACACACAGCCGTTTCTGATGACCTCGCTTTGTTCAGCTTCTTTGACCTGAAAAGAGCAGAGTTCGTTCAGCCGATCGGCGAAGCTTTTGGTGAATGCGGCAGGCATATGTTGCACGATTAGAATCGGCGGAATATTCTCCGGTAGAGAAGAGAGAAGCTCTTTAAGAGCCTCGGTTCCCCCAGTGGATGCCCCAATTGCGATCATTTGGGAAATCTTCTGCATTTCTGAAGAAATACTGAGGTGATTCTTTCTCGATTTCTTTGTTGCATGTTGTTCTTCAGTCTCTTCTGTTGTGGAATCTAAGATTAGATTTTTAGAAGGTCTGGCTAGAGATCTCCCCGAAATTTTTTTTGGTCGCAGTTTCTCCACGTTGACTTCCGAAGCCATCTTTATTTTAGCAATGAGGGTTTCGGCATGTTCCTGAAAACGGGCCAGTTCTGGCTTTTGCACATAATCAAGCGCACCAGCATCGAGGGCATTCATGACGGGTCCGGTGTCTTTTAGGTGGCAATCCGAAACAATGATCACAGGCATCGGATGTTCACTCATAAGTTCACGTAAATAGATGTTTCCATTTTTTTTTGGCATATGCAGATCAAGCGTCATGACGTCTGGCTTTAGATTTTCTCGTAAACGCTCTGCCTCTATGGGATCCTCGGCTTCTCCCACGATTTCGATTTGTGGATCGCTGGAGATGACGGCTCGCAAGATTTTGCGAACTGATTGAGAGTCATCGACAATCAGAACTTTGATTTTATTTTTCTTCTTGGTTTCCAGACCTTCTGAAAATTCACTTTCCATTTTGAGACGCAGTTCTCCAGTACTAGAATAGAATTCGATGGTGCGACCACAATTCCCACCGATGGATTCAGCAACTATTGGAATGGCAAATTTTTGTAGAAGGTCTTTTGCTATTTGAATATTTCTCTCACCAACTGTAGGACCCTGCGAATCAGTTTTCATTCTTGCTCCTCCCACGATTTTTGCTTGGAGATGCAGAGGATGGCTGCCAAGTTCCTTGAACCGTTTCAACATCGCTGTGAGGGAAGTGTCTCCAAAATTGAGGGGATGGCTTATCGAAGCAGATGGATTGGATTCGGGTAGTAGATAGTGATTCATCCCTCCGATTTTTTTTTGGTTGTCGAAAATGCACACAGCAACACAACTTCCGAGAACAGTTCCTAACACTTCGCCGTTTTGAGTGACTTTTAGTTCCCCTGACTTTAGGTGAAGTATTGGTTTTCGCATAATGCTACCTTCTATGCCGATAGACCGCTTCTGAGACTTGGTCGAGAGGAAGGGAAAGTCCATTGAGGCTTTCGGAGTGTCCAATGAAGATAAGGCCCCCTGGCTTTAGGTTGCGGAGCAATCGTTTGATAACTGTCTCAATGGTGGGTCGGGTGAAGTAGATGAGAACATTTCGTAAAAAGATGATGTCAAACTGCATTTCTACAGGCATCTGACTTTCGATCAAATTGTACTGTCTAAACTTGGTTCGATCGCGAAGCTGTCGGCAAACAGTGACCTCGTCTTTCGCAGTGTTTGTGAAGTACTTCAGGCGCAAGTGAACAGGAACTTGTTCCTCGACAATTGCTTTTTTGTAGGTGGCAGACGCAGCTTTCTGCAGTACTTCTGTGTCGATATCAGTACCCAGAATTCGATAGTTAGCCAGTTTGGGAAAATACTCCTCAATCGTCATCGCTAAAGAGTAGATCTCTTCGCCCGTTGAGCTTGCAGCTGACCAAATGTAAATAGTCTGATCTGAGCCCTTTCTTTTTTCATTGATAAGATTAGGAATCACGCTATCTACCAGATATCTAAAGTGTCGAGGTTCCCGAAACCAGTCTGTCTTGTTTGTCGTCATGCAATTAATGAAAATATCGAATTCTTCGTCAGACTCCTTGATGAGTTTCAGATATTTTGAAAATGAAGAGAGTTGCAAAGCATTGAGCCGTTTTAGAAGTCGTGATTCAACTAAAGAATATTTATTTTCACCCAGTTCAATTCCCGTGTTTTCTTCCAAGATTTGGCGAAGCTGCTCATACACTGAGCTTGTAAGTGTTGCACTTAGCTTTGTTGATTGGGAGGGGTTGTTTTCTGCATGAACCTTGCGATGTGCCACCATATTTATGCCGCCAAACTTTGCGAATTGAGAAGGGCAGGAACATCCAAAATGACAGCAGCACTACCATCTCCAAGAATGGTGGCTCCAGCGGCACCCTTTAGAGACTTGACCTCAGGGCCAAGAGACTTGTGTACGATACGCTGCTGACCTATGACCTCGTCGACCAAGAGTGCGCGTTTGGTTTCTCCTGTCCGTGTGACAACCAGAGTTGGCTTTATTGTGTTTGAATTTGAAATCGTTGTTGGTAAATCATTTTGAATTCGAAGCCTTTCATTTAGGTCAACGAATGGCATGATCACTCCGTCTAATTCAATTACTTTTTCTCTGGACTGACTGACTACCCGAAGACAGTCCTTCGGCATGGTTAAAAAGCGTTCAACATCAGAGTTGGGAATCACATAGAGTTGCCCTGATACTTTAACGATGACTCCATTGAAAATTGCGAGAGTAAGTGGAAGGCGAATCACGAACTTGGTGCCGCGACCAAGCTGTGATTCGATCGAGCAAACACCTTTGAGTTGGCGAATTGAGTCCTTTACGACATTCATTCCCACGCCACGTCCAGAGATGTCAGTCGCGGCGTCTCTTGTTGAGAAGCCATTTGCATAGATGAGGTCGTAGGTTTCAGCTTCAGTGAGTTTCGCATCAGCTTTTATAAGACCAGACTTTACAGCTTTGCTGAAGATTCTTTCGCGATCCAGGCCCTTACCGTCATCTTCAATTTCGAGATAGAAGTATCCGCCTTTGCGAAATCCGCGAAGAGTAATCTTTCCACACGGATTCTTTCCTTTGGAGATGCGTTCTTGTTCTGCTTCAAGTCCATGATCGACTGCATTTCGAATCATATGAGTCAGCGGGTCAGCAAGAGCCTCGGCAATAGTTTTATCGATTTCATTATCTTGGCCATCGGAGATGAATTCAATTTTTTTGTTTACAGAGACAGCGGTGTCGCGAGCCGTTCGTTCCATTCGCGAAAAGAGCTGTCTGAGGCTGACCATACGAAGAGCGAGAGTCGTCTGCTGAAGATCGTAAGTCAGCTTGTTAAGTTGGTTGATCGTTCGGAGGGCTTGTTCCTGATTTTTTTCAAGGTCATATTTGAGATGGTCGAGTGTCGCCTGAAGAATGACCTGCTCGCCAAAGTTGTTCAGTAGGTCTTCAATTTTTTGCAGTGAGACTCTGACAAAGTCATCTTGTTTTGGCTTGTTTATGATGGCCGTTCCGGCTGCTGCCCCATTTGTCCCAAGGGAGTTCATAGAAGATTGAGCGGATATTGACTGCGCAGCTTGCATTGGAATCTGCTCGGCGGCCTGGCTTGCGACAGGTGGGTTTTCTTTAGAGATCACGGTCTCATATGATGAAATAGCATCCGCATGCGCTGGGTGTTGGATGGAAGAGTGATCGATCGAGGTCACCATCGTTGTCGCAATTGAGCCATTCACACTAGATTGGAATGTATCTGGAGAAGGGGTGGGCGACGAGATCTTGGTATCTTGCTTTTGTACTTCGCTCAAGAGATATAGTACTTCTCGGTGATCAAGTACGGCATTGTGATCTTGCATGAGAATTTCAATATCTTTTTTGAGCCTGTCGCCACAGGCGAGTAAAACTCCGACTCTCTCGGTGGTGAGATGAATTTCTTTTGCACGGATGGCGACCAATAACGATTCGGCCTGGTGAGCAAGTGAGGAGATTTCGTTAAAACCTACCGATTTTCCTCCTCCCTTGAGATTGTGCATCACCCGAAAGAGTGCATCAAAGGCTTCAACGTCAGACTGATTTTTTTCGAGACTCAATAGATAGGTTTCGACTTTATCGAGAAGATCACAGGCTTCGATCAAAAAACATTCTTTAATTTCCTTTAACAGTGTGTCTTGTATCGCCATAAATAGCTTCTAAAGTTTTTCCCATGCATCACTTGCGGCAGGAAGTACATCCTCACTCGATGAATCTTCCTCTGTGGCATGAGGATGATTGTTAAAGTCTACTTGTTCTTTTCTTTTTCTATTTGTTTTCGAAGACGATTTCTTTATATTTCTTGAGCTTCGGGATTTAGCGAATCGGTTTAGCTCAATGGGTAAAACATTTCCTCGACGACTTGAATTTGGAAGGTCATCTAGGTCTTCCTGATCTTCGGCATCGTCATGATCCTGCTCTTCGCTTGATCCAGAAATTATGATGTTCATTGTTGATACAAGTTGATCGAGATGTTGGGCCTGAGCATTGAGCTGTTCTCCTGCACTTGCAGATTCCTCTGAGGTCGATGCCGTTTCCTGTGTGGCTTTGTTTATATTCTCCATAGCTGTGTTGATCTGTGAGATTCCAGAGGATTGCTCTTTAGATGCGCGAAGAATTTGACGTGAACCGTTCAAGACACTTTCGACTTGTTTCTGGATTTGTTTAAGTGCAAGAGCTGTTTCATGAACGTATTCATTTCCTTTCTCCACCTTGGTTCGATTTTCGTGAGCAATTTCTTGTGCGTCTTTGATGCTGTTGTTTACGATCGATGATATCTCAAGCGCGGCCTTGCCACTCATCTGTGCGAGGTTTCCAACTTCTTGTGCCACGACAGCAAAACCTCTTCCATGTTCGCCTGCTCGTTCCGCTTCGACCGAGGCATTGAACGAAAGAAGTTTGGTTTGAAACACGATCTCGTCGATGATTTCGGTTTTTTCTCCAATTTCATTGATTACCTTTACGAGCTTTTCAATGCGTCTATTGGACTCCATGACTTCACTCATGGCGCTAGTCAGACTTTGCACCGATTCTTCGCCCTTGTTGCACTCCTCGCGAACTGTCTCAGCAACACTCAATCCGTTTTCGGCGAAGCGGACATTGTTCTCGACCATGCCACTAATCTCTTCAAGCGAGGCCGAGGTCTCTTCGACGGCACTTGCTTGTTCCGCGGCTGTACTGGCAAGTTCATGTGATGCGGCAGAAACCTGGTGTGAAGCGGAGGATACCTGCCGGCTTGAATCTCCCAGTTTTTTTGCAATCAGACTCAAGTCTTTTGAAAGACGGGTAGCAAAGAAGAATCCAGAGATACTAAGACCCATTCCCAAAAGAATCGAAGTGGAAAAAAGTATGCGAGAGGTCTCCTTTGAGCTTTCCTCAGCCTCAGAAACTATACTTGTGTTGCGTGCTTCAATGATCTTTGCAAGTTCAACGACATGTTCGGTGAGTTTGACAGCAACAGGTGGCATCTTGGTCATAAGAATGGCTTTGATTTCTTTTTCGTTGTTGGATGAAGAGTTTAGCTTATCGGCCTGCAATAAAAGTGAGGTGGCGGAGGTCGCGACTTCTTCGAGTTGTGGGGTAAGCAATTGAATTTGTTTGACGTGTTCTGTGGCTTGATCGACAAGTCGATATTTTTCGATCTCTCTGACTGAAGCACTCAGGGACTTTTGGAAAAGCTCAACTTTTTCGAGTGATTTCTTTCTCTCTGGGCTTCCGCTAGGTTGGGCTAAGGCGAGCCAAATAAATCTTGGAACCGCGTTTGATGCCGCTCGAATATCTCCGAGAGTAGCAGTTAATGGAATTCGTTCTTTCCCCAGATATACGACGGTATCACTCATTTTACTTAGGCAATAGCTAGAGTAAAATGCAAGAGCGGAGAACGCGACGATAGAGAGCGCCACCAGGGTAAAAAGCTTTGCTTTTAGACTGAGATTTGATTTTCGTCGAGATGCCATAGAAATGCCTCCGTCACGTTAAGCGACTTTCTGTGCTTGTTCTTGCCTTTGAATTTGATTGAGCTCGGCTGTGTTTAGAACCTTTGCCATATCGATTACGATGATCAACGGTTTGTTTTCGACCTTTGCAACGCCAATAATATATTCGCGACTCACTTGGCTTGTGATGTTGAGCTGCCGTTCAATTTGATCGTCGTGAAGACCGAGAACCTCCTGCACGTCATCAACAATGTTGCCAATTAAGAGTCCATCCACTTCGGTAATAATCACAGTTTGCCTCTTTGGTTTTTGTATTTGTGGATTGGTTTGGAGTGAGAGTTTCATGCTGAGATCGAGCGCTGAAATAATTCGTCCTCGAAGATTGATCATGCCGCGAAAATACCGAGGAACCTCTGGCAAGGGTGTAATTTTACTTAGTCGAATCACTTCCTTCACTTGCGAAAGTGCGATGGCGTAGTGTTCTCCTGACAAAATAAAGACCATGTACTTTCTGGGGCGTCCTTGGTTAGTCAAGAGCTCTCCTTGATGTGAGCACGCAAACATGCCGACCAAATGGATATTTCGTTCATGCCAATCTTTCGGCGATGAGATTGGTGCTCTTGAGCATGCTCATTGTTGACCCAAAGAGAATTGTTAAAAAATATTGGTTTTTGTCTTTCTGGATGCAGAATTTGGGAGCAAAAAATTTGAAGGTGGCTCAAATCAGTATCATTGGCCGAGGAATGGATTTCTATGTGAGGTGGTGACTTCGCGACAAACGTGGGAGCGGTACCGCTTGTTGTTGCATAAAGCAAATTTTTTTTTAATAATTCCGTTGAGTCAAAATTGGCCACCATCAAAGGACGATGGCCAGTATCATTTGCGGCTGTTGGTAAAGCGCTAGAACGATCCCTATCTTCAAATCGTGGTCTTCAAGTAGGCTTCAGTCTGTTCACGCCAATTCATTAGCTCTTGAACTGTATTTCTCTTGTCCGGTGCTGTGATTTGCTCGTCATAAAATGCCTGATTGGCTTTCAGAGTCTCCACCATTTTTCGCAATATATCGTGTGTTTGTGGGCTTGCACCATTCACTCTCATTGCCACACTAGCGCTGTGAGCTAGTGAAATGAATTTCCCAAAGTATTTCGCTTGCTCATCAATCGTGAGCATTGGGCTAAGTGCCAGAATTTTATTCGGCGCTTCGTTAACCAATTTTGCGAGATTTTCTGGGATTGTGACGGGGCCAATCGAAACTCCGGCAAGCTTTTGTTGTAGGCGTCCCAGCCATTTCATGAGGGCGGTACCCATTTTTATTTGTAGAGAATCTGCGCCCCAGGCGCTGGGACCAAACTTTGGCTCCATGAGTGCTAGTGAGTCGTGAATCTCTTGAAACGATTTTCTGAGTTCAAGGCTTGAAGTGTTTTTGCTGCTAATCAGACTCTGCGTTCTCTGATAAGCAGGCCCAAATCTTTTGGCGGTTGCTGCTAAATCTTCAGCTGTAAATTGAAAGGATAGGATGTCAAAGAAGTACTTCGATTGGGTTAAGGTTTTTTGTGACGAAGCAAAATCGGCCTGATTCAGAATATCGATTTTCATGTGTACACTCTGTTGAAGCGTGAGCTGGGGTTGATCTGGATCTTCGGATGGATCACTAGGTTTAACTGATTCGGCCACAACTGGTTTGTCAGAATTCAAGGTGGCTGTGATTTTTTTTGGTTCCTCTTTCGACGGAGCAATTGCTGTAGGTGCAACTTGAGCCTTCTGACTTGAATTCGCCACTGCGCTATTGTCTTTCGGCGGAGACGGCACTTGAGTTGAGTCAGTTTTTGTAGGCACATCTAGTTTCTTAGACTCGGGAATTATTTGCGAAGTTTGCGGGACAGGTGCAATCGTTGGTGATTTATCAGATAGCGATCTGTCTGTGTCCAGAGGGACTGACGGATTCTGCTTTTCAACAAGTAATGGAACACTCGGTTTGTTGGCGCCGTTTGGGTTTTGATCTATCAATCGACCTGTGCCGTCGGTGGCAACAGGTTGGTCTCCATTGGGTTTCGTTCTGGTGTATGAAGATTTACCACTTTGTGGTGCACAGGCAGCAAGCTGCAAAATCAGCAAAGCGAGAACTGGGGAAAGATAAGCACTTCGTTTCGACATAGACCATCCTTTTCGAAGACCAAAATATTTTCAGTATCCCAATTTGCAAAGAGCGAGGAACTTGAGCAAGGTCTTCAGTTACATTCTAAGCAAATACTCTGCCACGATCTAACGGACCAATTCTAGAGTCGCATCGGAAAAGCACATTTGTGCCATTGAAAGCGAAATCAAATCAGACTATTTCAAGCCGATTTACTTAGGTGTTTTCTAAATTAAATTGAATTAGTATTTCAAATTTGCTTTGCCGTGAATTGTGAAACTGTCTAAAGATTTGACAGTAGAGAGATGCTTTTATGGTGACAGTTTTTGGACCGTTAAAACTTGCCATGCGATTCTAGATCAGCAATATTCAGGTTGAAATTTGCAAAAAGGCTAGATGTGCGTGAAGACACGTGTGGAGATTGTCTAATGACAAACAGATTAAGTGATGATGAGAAGCCAGCCAGTGTGCCAGAAAATATCCTAAAAAATGTGCCAGAGAATATGGATGTGCAAGTGAATCAACACAGAGGTCCATTAATTGAAACGGAGTCCGATTCTCAAAGGTCTTCTGCCAAACAAGATTCTCATCGGCTCACAGAGTTTGTGAAAAGACTCAAAGAAATTGGAACCGCTGCGCATGCCAACACCGGCATGGCGGACTATCGACATATGCGAAAGGTACAAGCCTTGGGGCATATGTTTTTTGCTTTTGGAATTTTAATTCTATTGAAAAAAATGGTGTATGTCTCTGCGATTTTCATCGCGGTTTCGCTGATGGTGCGATGGTTGCTGATGCATCACATAGGTCATGGCGGCTACGATCGTATTCCAAATATTCCGAGTGCATATCATTCTAAAAGATATGCACTCGGTTGGCGCCGTTACGTGGATTGGTTCGATTGGCTTAAACCCGAAGCGTGGAATTTTGAGCACAACTATCTTCACCATTATTTCACTGGTGAAGACAAAGACCCTGACCTTGTTGAAAAGAATCTTATTTGGCTCGCACAGGCCAGACGTCCTCTGTGGATGAAATACCTTATTCTTTTGTTTTTCGCAGCAACTTGGAAGTTTACATATTATTCGGCACGTACGCTTTCATATCTAAAGGGATACAACGAAATTACTTTCTTTAATTTTTTCGATCTTCGCAAGCGTTCGCAAAGAGTGATGTGGTTCGAGTTGTTTTTGCCGTATGTGGTTTTTCACTACTTTTTCATTTCGTTGGTTTTGAATGCTTTGGTGCCAGGAATGGGGGCGCTTTATTTACAGGCCCGGATCATCGCTGAGGTCCTTCACAATGTGCATACCTTTTTAGTCATTATTCCAAATCACTCCGGACCCGATGTCTATCGTTACCCGAGTGTGGATCCCTTGAAAAGGGGAGGATCCTCATATTATCTTAGGCAAATACTGGGTTCTGCCAATTTCTCCACCGGAAGTGAATGGGTCGATTTTTCGCAGATGTATTTGAATTATCAAATTGAGCATCACTTGTTTCCGACTCTTTCCATGTTGCAGTATCGAATTATCCAACCAAAGGTGAAGGCCCTGTGTGCTGAGTATCGGATTCCCTACATTCAGGAGAATGTGTTTGTTCGTTTTTTTAAGATGACTCAGATCGCAACCGGACAAAGTACAATGAAGTGCGCCACTGCTGAATTTGATTTTTCTCGAATTTAAATTTCATCCAAAAGTCAGTCAGATCACTTCGTGCAGAAGAATTGAAGCAAACAAGTTGATGCAGACAAATTAAAATAGAACGCTAAGATCAGACTTAGCGTTTTCCATAAAGTGGTGTGAGAAGCTTATCATAAGTGTCTTCGTCATTTGGAACAAGCATTGAGCCACTGCCATTCTTGTTATGAAAAAATGTTTTGCTAAGGTAATCATAAGAGTTTGCATCGGCAATAAACAGGATAGCAAGACTCTTTACAAATACCGAGTTTGAAACTCCAGATATTTTTGCCTGCTGTTTCATCTTGCCGATGGCGAGTTGTATGGTTTTGTTGATCTCATTCTCACGTTTTTGTTCTCTAAGCGTTGCAACTTTTTTGAGTGTATCGCCGATCAGTTGATGCTGTTCGATCAAGCCTGCGGCCAAACCGACTGCTTTAGAGGGAAAACCTATTTTTTTAAGCAAAACTCTTGCAATTGGAACACTGAAAAACTCCTCTTGATTCTTGTCGCCCAGGCGAACAGCTATGGATTTGCCAATGTCGTGAAGTGCGATGGTGAATGCCATAAGTTTTTCAAAATTTTCAAGCGCGCTTGTGCCGAGCTGCCCTTGTTCTCGATAGAACTCTATTTGGTTGACAAAAATATTAAGGGCCTTGTCGGTGTGCATTTTAATCGTGACCGCGTCTTGATCGCTGTTTCCCGTAGGACCTGCATAAAGTGCTTGAATATTGAGAAGTTCGTGCAGTTGCTCCTCTGAGTATTTTGCCTTTTTCACCAGAGGGTGCACCGAGAAAGTCTTCAGTAGATTTGATTGTGGGTTTGTCTGAAGATTTGTCTGTGGGCTTGGTTGTGGGTCTCGAAGAGTTTGATTTAGGTCTTGAGACTGGTCGATTAGACACTGAGTGAGTCGATCGATTTTGACGTCGCCACAGAGCAGAGACAAAACCTGGGGTTCGCTTTTGTTGGGTTCAGAAGATTGTTTTGGCACCTGGGCGGTGCTTGGGTCTTGTTGTGGCTTGACGGGTTGATCGTTCTGGAGTTGAACCCGAACTTCATCTTGAGCTTTGGTTGGTACTTTGACTTTTACTTCGACACTGGTCTCGATTTTCGCACCGCCATTGGCCTGCGGTCTTTGATCAAATACTGGAGGTTCAGAAATAGGAGGTTCCGCAATTTTTGTGCTTTCGCTGGTTTCCCTTGGGGCCACACGCTTTGGTTCTTCAATTGGCGAAAGTGAAATCTTGTTTTGGTCGGTGTTTTGATTTTTATTCGCATCTAATCTCAGCGTTGGGCTTGCTGGAGACTGGCTACGACTTGGGTTTACTATCTTTCGTTCTTGTGTTGGTGTGCACGCGAGAATTGAGGCGAAGGTTAGACCCATGAAGGCGTTTATTGCGAGCTTAGTTGTGCTTAATATCGACATTTCTTCAGTCCTTCTGCATAAGTGTTGCGAGGTCACCGTTGAATAGTGGTGCAATAGCCTTGCCAGGGGAATCCAATTCGAGTGGGTATTTTTGAGGGCAGGTACAAGTCGACCCACCGGTTAACAACAAGGCTAACAACAAATTTAACAAAAGAGCCCAAACGCGTCCGACACTGTCAATTCTATATACAGCTTACGATTCGCTCAGAGTGTGTTGGGATTGTGTTTTCTTTCACGAGAATTTCAATTCGAACTGTCGTTAGATATTGCGAACAAGATGAAGTGTACTCAAACGGTTTCGAGGGATCTTTTTGTACTTCCATAGTGAAAATGCTGTGGTGATTAGCAATAAAATTGCTAGCCAAATTTCACTCTTCAAGAGTCACCTCGCTGGAGTATGATATCAAATTCGTTCTATCGTCAAAACGACAGACAGTTGCTCAAAAATCGCAATTGAATTTAGAACCGTTCTCTAGATCGACAGTGTGATAGTTCAGTTGTCTAAGATTCGCGATCACGTTATCTGTCGATGTTCGAGCCTTAGACTTTGATCGGTCAAGTGAATTTGATTTGTTTATCTGGACTTGTTCGTTGCTGCGTTAGTTAATTAAAATGAGGACACACCTTAGTTACAACAGCGAGGGAGTGCAACATGATGGCGGTGTTTATTCGAAGTTTGTCGGTGGATGTGACAGCAGTCTCTTCAAGATTTTTCAAAATGTTCAGCAAAATAGTTGTAGCCGGATTCGTGTTAAGTGGTTCGTTTGCTATGGCCGCGGCTCAGTTTCAAGCGCAGGGTCGGCTGTTTGTGGGTTCGACTAGTGCGGACCCGTCAAATCTCAATGATGAAATGAACACACTCGGTCTCAAAGAGTTCAAGTCGATCACTCAATACGGAGCAGAGATCACCTATCCTGTGCTGAGTATTCTTGATGTGGGAATGCGCTATCACAAAATCTACACCATAAATAAAGAGGTCACCGAGACCGTAGGTGCTGACTATCGGGCGATACTAGACCAAGACGCGGTGATGTTTGTGGCGCGCGTGCCTTTTCTGAAAACTCAGCTGATCCACATGGATGTTTTTGGAGCAGTGGGTGGAACCAATACGACTTTGAACTTGAAAACCTCTAGTCAGACAGGGGAGATCACTCGTCGTGAGGCGAATGACTGGTTTGCATCGGTCGTGTCTAGCTTTGGTGGGTCAATTGCAATTGGGTATAAGAGTGTGTTTTTGGTGATCGAAGGTGGAGTTGAGACAAACAAAGTTGATTCACTCAAGCGCGCCGATACCTTAAATGCCAATATCCAAAACATCAATTTATCTGGAAGCTATGTCACAGTAGGTTTGATGTTTGATGGAATTAACGCCTACTCCAAGTAGGAGCATCCTCTGACTCGTCTCGACAAGTTTAGCCCTTGTCAATTCACCATGAACTGCGGTCTTCTATTTGCAAGCAATTTGAAATTGCTTGTTTAAATTGTAAATTGAAATCGCAGGCAATTTGAAATCGCAAAATGAAATTGCAGTCAGGTACTAATGTCTGCGGAGGAGCGGGTCGAGTGAAAAATGATCTCATATATCCAATGGCATTCTATGTGTTCGCGATGTGGGCACTCGCGGTCACCATGTTTTTGAGCCGTGTTCGTGCAATCAAAGAAAACAAAGCAATGTATAAATATTTTCGAACCTTTATGGGAGAGGGGCCTACTGAGCGTGTGATGGTGATTGGGCGCCATTACGATAATCAATTTCAAGTTCCAATTCTATTTCTAATCACGGGAACTCTTCATTATTCACTCGGCATGGTCAATTTGGCGACCGTGATCTTGGCGTGGATTTTTGTATTGAGTCGCGCGGGTCACTCATGGGTTCATCTGGGGAAAAACAAACTGCAGGATCGAGTCCGTTTTTTTGC